>DATGQE010000041.1:0-82210 GCA_035304345.1 Woeseiaceae bacterium
CGCGCTCGATCCGAGTCACCACTACGGCCATGGGGCATGCCTCCTGGATGATCAGTGGCTTTTCGCGATCCTAGTCCGGAACCCTCGGGGCGACCAATGGAATGAACTGGAATACCCATGAATTTTCCAGTAACGACACGGCCGCCTCCCGAGCGGACGGCAGCTCACGAGCCGGGAGCATGCGCTGTAAGTTGTGGACATACTGGGAGGATGCTCCGCTCCCCGGCCCCGGCCTCCTCGTGCCCAACATGAATCATGCTCGTCACGCCCCTTGGGCGGGCGGCGGGATTCCCAGCCTGCGGCAGCTCAGGATGCTGCGCGCCATCGACCGGCACGGCAGCCTGTCCGGCGCGGCGCGAGCCTTGAACCGCACGCAGTCCGCCGTATCCAAGGCGTTGAGCGAGCTCGAAGCAACGCTCGGGGTGCGGCTCTTCGACCGCCGTCCCGCCGGCGTCACTCCCACGGCACACGGTAAACGTCTCATCGAGCGGATTCACGAGGCCGGCGCCCAGTTCGATCTCGCGGCCCGCGCCTATCGTGCTGCCCTGCGGCGCCCGCCGCGCCTGCAACACAACCCGGTCTTCACGATGGAGATCGGCCGCAGGCGATTGAGCACCTTCCTCGCCGTACACGAACTGAGAGACGTCCGGCTCGCGGCACGAGCCGAGGGCATCACGCCTTCGGCCGTCTACGATACGCTCCGCACGCTGGAGGATGTGCTGGAGCTGCCGCTGTTCGAACCGGCGGCAGCGGGCCTGAGGAGCACGGTCTTCGCGGACGTCTTTGCGATGCATGTGCGCCTTGCGCTGTCACTGCTCCGGCACGGCGTCGACGAGATCCGGAGTGCCGGGGGCAGGATCACCGGTCGCGTGGTCGTCGGGACCCTGCCCTACTCTCGAACGCTCATCCTGCCGCGCGCGATTCACCGTGTGCTCTCCGCGCATCCGGGGATCGCCATTGGCACGCGCGAAGGGCCTTACGACGTGCTGGAAACCGCGCTGCGCAGCGGCAGCCTCGACCTGATCATCGGGGCAACACGGCGCCTGCCGGCGGATTCCGGCCTGCGGACGGAAGAACTGTTCGAGGACGAGCTTGCCGTCATCTGCGGGAGAAACCACCCGCTCGCCACCCGGCGGAAGGTTACCCTTGGCGAGATTCTCCGCTACGGCTGGATTCTGCCGCCCCCCTCGACCCCTGCGCGCCGGCTCTTCGGCCGATTCCTGGCCAGGCGGGGCCTGGTGGAGCCGGCGCAGGTCGTCGAAACGAGCTCCTTGTCGACGACCCGCGGGCTGCTGCTGGAGAGCGATTGGCTCGCGCTCCTGTCGACGCACCAGGTGCAACTCGACCAGTCTGCCGGGCTGCTGGTGACCCTGCCGATCCGCCTCGAAGGAACCTTCCGTCCCATCGGCATCACCCTGCGAGCCGGCAGCACACCTTCACCTGCCGCGCAGCTGTTCATCGAGGCCCTGCGTGCGCAAAGGCCAACCAGCCGCTAGAAGCTCACCGTTTCGGAGAACCTCGAGTGTGCGGACGCCCCGTTCGTCGAGGGGTTCTCCCATCAGGGCGAACCATCGATATCGAGCAGCACCTGCCCCAGACCAGTACCACTGGTTCACTTAGCCAACCGTTTCACTTTCAATCTGTCTATACAACTGGCAGTCGAGCCCCCCTCCGGCGGTTTCAGATGCAACCGGCGATTGGCTCCCACGATCAGTTGCTTTACAAATGGTTTGGTCTCAAACTATTTCGCATCGTGGGACGCTTCGGCGTGCTCTTTTGGGGGGAGGTCAGGTATGAGCCATTCGAGGGTCAGCCGGGAGGCCTGCGGCCTTGCGGGCCTTGCTGCGAGTCTGCTGCTTCTGGCGTTTGCACCGTCCGCACAGGGACAATCCGACACGTCCGCGGATCCCATTCGCCCGGGTGCCCAGCTCGAAGAAATCGTCGTAACCGCTCGCCGCCGCGAGGAAAGCCTGCAGAACGTACCGGTCGCGGTCACCGCGCTGACCGCGGAAGCGCTCGAGCGCCGCCAGATCCGCACGACCACGGACCTGGACCGGGTGACACCCAGCATGCAGTTCACGAGCTACGGCCAGTTGTCCGGCAACAACTCCGCGGCTGTCGTTTTCATCCGGGGCGTCGGCCAGCTCGATCCCACGCCGGCCGTGGACCCGGGGGTCGGCATTTACGTCGATGACGTCTACATGGGTCGCGCCGTCGGCGGTGCCATGGCGTTTTTCGACACCGAAAGCATCCAGGTGCTGCGCGGGCCGCAAGGCACGCTGTTCGGCCGCAACACGATCGGTGGCGCGGTGCTCATCAATACCGTGGTACCGGGAGACGAGCTCGAGGGCACCGTCCGCGCCACGGTGGGTGACGACAGCCTGTGGGAGCTCTTCGGCGCCGTAACGGTGCCCGTGAGCGACAGCGCGGCCCTGCGAATCGCTGCCGGCGCGCGGCAACGGGATGGCTACGTCACGCGGGTTTTCGACGGCCAGGACCTGGGGAATGAAGACGTGATCTCGGCGCGAGCCACCCTGCGCTGGGACCCCTCCGACGACGTGCGCATCATCCTGCGCGCGGATCACGCGGAAGAAGACGAGAATGGCTCGCCTTTCGTGTTCAAGGGCATCAACACCTCCGCACCGGTGCCCGCGATCTCGAGCGTCGGTGCGGGCTGCCCGGGCGCTACCATCCCGTTCGCGCCGCTCGCGCCGGGCGATCCCAGGTTCGGACCGCCGTTCGTACCGGATATCGACGATCCCCGCTGCGCCAACAACTTCTGGGATCTCGGCCCTTACACCAACGGCGGCACGGCACCGGTGGAAAGCACGTTCGAGGCGGACGGTGCATCGGCCACGATCGACTGGCGCATCTCCGACCGCGTCGCCTTGACCTCGATCACCGCCTGGCGGGACATAAGCTGGACCGGGATCCGGGACGCCGACAACACGCCTTTCGTCATCCTGACCACGGACTACACGAGCAGCTCCGAGCAACTCAGCCAGGAGCTGCGCCTGAACTACACGGGTGATCGGGTGAACGGCATTACGGGCGTGTACTGGTTCGACGAGGACACGACGGATCGGGTATCCGTGCCGTTGAACTTCCCGCCCGCGCCGCCCGTCATTGCATCGGTGCTGGCCGGTGGCCCGGGCAGCCGTGACCTGCAGCACGTCAACCTGACGACGGAATCCATCGCCGTATTCACGGAGTGGACGTTCGACCTCAACGATGCGTGGAGCCTCTCGGGCGGCCTGCGCTGGACCGAGGACGAAAAGGCCTTGCAGGGCATCGTGTTCAACGTGTTCCCGGAAACACAGCCGGACCCGGACCCGCTGCCCGATACCGCCATCCCGGACGGGGGGCCGCTGTACATCTTCCCCGACCGGTTCGAGGACACGTACGAGAAGCTCACCTGGTCGGCCAACTCGCAGTATCGCTTCAGTGAAGCGACGATGGGATACGTGAGCTATGCGACGAGCTTCAAGTCCGGCGGCTTCAACCAGCGCTACAACGCGCCGCCGCCCAATTTTCTCCCGGTCGCTTTCGACGAGGAGAGCGTCGAAACGCTCGAGTTCGGCATCAAGTCGGACGTGACCGACAGCTTGCGTATCAATGCTGCGGTGTTCTTCTCCGACTACGACGACATCCAGCTCATCTACCGCGTCGGGCCGGTGCCCTTGCTGTTCAATGCCGGCACGGCATCGATAGATGGCGCGGAACTGGAATTCCAGTTCGTGCCGAACGAATCGCTGATCATCGAAGGCGGCTTCAGCTACCTGGACGATTCCATCGACGAGATCACCGAAGTACCGGGTGCGGACGCGACCATCGGACCCGGGAACTCCCTGCCCTTCACGCCGGAATGGCAGGCCAACCTCGGGATTGGATACCGGTTTCTCCTCGGCAATGGCTGGTCGCTGACACCGAGGCTGGATACGTCGTATACCGGCAAGCAGTACTTCGACGCCGGCAACACGGAGATCACGGCCCAGACGGAGTCCGTCACCGTCACCGATTTCGGCCTGCTGCTGGAGGGCGGCCAGGGACGGTGGAGCGTCGGCGTTTACGTCAACAACCTGACGGACGAGCTGTATCCCTTGCAGGGCAACGCGTCACTGGAAACCTTGGGCTACGCGGAGATGATCTTCGCGCGCGGCCGCAACTGGCACGTGACGGCGAACATCGGCTTCTAGCGCCGGCGGGTTGGTGCCGGGGTCCGGGAATCCGCCAGTTCGGTTGCTGTTATTTGGTGCCGGAGAGAGGACTCGAACCTCCGACCCGCGCATTACGAATGCGCTGCTCTACCAGCTGAGCTACTCCGGCATTGCGAATGGCCTGCCGCGCGCGGAGGCGGCGGCGGACGCGGATTGTACCCGTTTTGGCGCCCGGTGTCTCAGGCGTCGGCGCGATCGCGGACGCGGATCAGGACCTCCACGCTCTCCTCTTCCGTGCCCGGCGGGAGCGGCGGCAGGTTCATGATGCGCACCTGGTCCGCCGGGATGTCGGAGAGCTCGCCCGTGCCGACGTGATAGAAGTGATGATGCGGGTGGGTAGTGGAGTCGTAGTACTTGCGGTCCGGATCCACCGTGAGCTCGCGGACGAGTCCACGGTCGCTGAAGAGCTTCAGGGTGTTGTACACGGTCGCCTTGGAAACGCGACTGCCGGCGCCCCGCAGCCGGTCGAGGATCTGGTCGGCCGAGAGGTGCTGCGGGCGCTCGAGCAGGACGGCGGCGACTTCGAGCCGCTGCGGCGTCGGCTGCACGCCGTGCTCCCGCAGCCTGTCGAGCAGGTCCTCTCGGGTCATCGGATGGTGATGGTCCATGCGCCAGGGTCCATGCGGTATCCGGCCGCAAAATCAGCCAGTTGCCGAGTATAGACCAACTTTCCCCGGGAAATCTCCATAGTCCGTGCGGCGCCGGGCCTCGCCGCCGGCCCCGAATCCCCCGAAATTACCCCGAAACGGGCCCGCCCGGGCACCCGCGACCGCCCTATGCTGCGGCTGCCGGCATCCGGACAAGGAGGTCCGCCATGCAGAGTGCCGCCCGGGGCTTCAGCCTGTACGAGCTCGTGATGACGGTCGCGATCGCCGCGATCGTGCTCGGCATCGGGGTCCCGTCCCTCGGGAGCTTCGTCGCCGACGCCCGCCTGCGGGCGGAGACCGACGCCCTGTTTCACGCGGTGCACCGGGCCCGCAAGCGCTCCCTCGTGCACCGCCGGGTCGTCTCCCTGTGCCCGAGCACGGACGGCGCCACCTGCACGCCGGACACCGACTGGTCCGGCGGCTGGATCCTGTTCGAGAACGCCGACCGGGACGAGCCGCCGGAGCGCGACCCGGGCGAGGCGCTGCTCGCGGTCCGCCAGGTCGATGCCCGCGTGCGCATCGTCGCCAACCGGCGCGGGTTCACCCTGCGCTCGATCCAGCAGCGCGCCACCAACGGCACCTTCGTGATCTGCGACCGCAACGGGCGCGCCCAGGCGCGGGCGCTGGTCGTGAGCTACACGGGCCGGCCGCGGGTCGCGCGGGAAAACGGGCGCGGCGAGCCGTACGACTGCGCAGATTAAGTCAAATCGAGCCGCGCCGTGCTACCGCTCGTCGTCACCCGGGGGCCGCTCGTCGGAAAGCGCCCGGACGGCCGGGTACCCGCCTCCGGCTCGCCGGTATATTCGCGCCATGCCAAAGCGCCTCCAGGCCGGTTTTACACTTTACGAGCTGCTGATCACGGTGGTGGTGATCGCCCTCATCCTGGCGATCGGCGTGCCGAACCTGGGCGAGTTCTCGCGCAACAGCCGCGTGACCGCGCTGGCCAACGACCTCCACGGCAGCTTCATGCTGGCACGCTCGGAAGCGGCGCGCGCCAAGGAAAGCGTGACGATTTGCGCCAGCGCCGACCCGACCGCCGCGGATGCCGAGTGCGACGGCACGAGCTTCGCCGACGGCTGGATCGTGTTCCTGGACCGCGACGGCGACGGCGAGCGCAGCACCGGCGGCAACGAGACCATTCTCAAGACCTTCGCCGCGGCGCACCAGACCATTCACATCAACAGCAGCGGCAGCAAGTTCACCTTCGCCCCGACGGGCCTCGGCGCGGAAGGCAACGCCTTCATCGCCATGATCTGCGACGACCGCGGCAACACGCTGGCGCCGGGCGGCAGCTCGGCCGCGCGCCGTATCGTCGTCTCGCCGATCGGCCGCTCCACGATCATCAAGACGGTGGAGACGATCAGCGCGTCCGTCGGCACCCTCGGCGTGAACTGTACGAGCTGACACGGACGACGAGATGAATCCCCGCACGCGACGCTTCGACACCCGCCACGCCGGCTTCTCGCTCGTCGAGGTGCTGATCGCGCTGATCGTGATGTCCGTGGGCATGCTGGGCATCGCCGGGGTGTACGTGCACGGCATGCAGGCCGGCCGCACTTCCCTCTTTCGCCATCACGCGATCGCGCTCGCCGGTGACGTGGCCGACCGCATCCGCGCCAACCCGCTCGCGGGAGCGAGTTACACCGACACCGGACCGGTGACGAGCGCGCCCAATTCGTTGTGCCTCACCGCGCTCTGCACGGCCGAAGAGATCGCCGCCAGCGACATCTGGTCCTGGGACCGGCAGGCCCGCGACACGCTGCCCGACGGCGACGTGCTCGTGAGCTACGCGGCCCCGGCGGGCAGCGGCTCGCCGGCACTCTACACGGTGACGATAACGTGGAGCGAGGCGGGGGAAACGCCTTCCTACGCGATCGAGTTTCCCGTCTTCGAGCCGGCCCTGTGAGACTTACGATGGAGACCCGCCGGCTGCCTCACGTGAAGCGTCCGCCCCGGAAGCTCGCCGGCGTGACGCTGGTCGAGCTCATGGTCGCGCTCGCGATCGGCTCCTTCCTGATCATCGGCGCGGTGCAGATCGCGAGCCAGAGCCGCCACGCGTTCCGCGTCAACGAATCCATCGCCCGCGTGCAGGAGACGGCGCAGTTCGCGCTCGACACCCTGGAGACGGACCTGCGCATGGCGAGCCACTGGGGGCTGTTGAGCCGCGGCCACGACATCGAGGGCCGCTCGCTGCCGGGCAACCCGGATCCGCTGGGCCTGCTGCCCACCGCGGGCAGCATCGCCGAGTGCGGCGCCGCATGGGTGCTCGACCTGGAGCGGCCGGTCGAAGGGAGCAACAACGGCTACGGCCTGGCGTGCGCGGCAGGCGGCGTCGGCGGCCCGCAGGCGAACTCCGATACCCTCACCGTGCGCCGCGCGGCGCGGGAACCGGCGACGGCCCTCACGGACGGCCGCCTGTACGTGCAATCCAGCCGCACGCAGGGCCTGCTGTTCGCGGATGCGACCGTGCCTTCGGGCCTCGGCCCGGACTCCCAGTCGCACGCGCTCATCGTCAATTCCTACTACGTGGCCGCGGACTCGGAGCTGATTCCCGGCGTGCCGGCCTTGCGCCGCAAGACGCTGACCGTGAATTCCGGGAGCCCCACCGTCGAGGACCAGGAGGTCGCGCCGGGCGTCGAGAACCTGCAAGTGCAGTTCGGCGTGGACGTCGACCAGGACAGCACCGTGGATCGCTACGTGAATCCCGGCGATTCCATTCTCACCAGCCCGAACACGCGGGTGCTGACCGCGCGGGTCTGGCTCCTCGTGCGCTCCGTCGATCGCGAAACGGGCATCGATGACACCCGCACCTACACGCCGGGCGACGTGAACCTGGGGCAACCCGCCGACGAGTTCCGGCGGCTCCAGGTCTCGAAAACCATCCTGCTGCGCAACGTGCGCAGCTGACGGAGAGGACCCATGAACCGGTGTCACCTTCCGATGACCTTTCCCCGCCGCCAGCAGGGCGCCGCGCTGGTAGTCGGGCTCGTGCTGCTCGTGGTCGTCACCGTGCTCGCGATCTCCGGGATGAACACGGCGACGACCGAGCTCGCGATCGCGCGCAACGACCAGAGCTTCGAGAACGCGTTCCAGGCCGCCGAGAGCGGCCTCGACTATGCGCTGGCGCAAAGCTACTTCGAAACGGTGCCGGAAAAGGACCTCGGCCGGCAGACGTTCGCCTCGACCGGGTACTCGGTGGACACGAAGATTCGCTTCGAGAACACGACCATCGTGCCGGCCGACCGGGCCGCCTTCAGTCTCGGCTCCGGGATGGCGGCCTACCACTTCGTGGCCGAGGCGACCGCGCAGTCGACGCGCGTCGCCAGCGGCGAAACCAACGACCGTGACGCGTCTGCCGTGCACACCCAGGCGTTCTACGTCGTCGGTCCCGGCTCGCCGTCGCTCTGAGCCAGGACGCGGGGAGTCACAGCCATGAACATCCGTCTGCACAACCTGCTCGCCGTCCTGCTGCTGGGTCTCAGCGTGCCGGCCGGTGCCGATTTCGTGCTCGTCTCCAAGGCGTACGAAGTGGCGCTCTCCGAGTTGCGCCTCCCCGGCACGACGAACGGCACGGTGACGTTCCGGGAATGCCGGCAATGCGAGTACCACACGGTTCGCGTGACCGCGGCGACGCAGTACGAAGCCAACGACCAGCGGCTCAGCCTCGAGGAATTCCGCAAGCAGGTCGAGGACGTGCGCCAGCCGTCGGAGGTCACGGCCACGGTGCTGCATCACCTGGAATCCGACACGATCAAGGCCATTCGCGTCTGGTTCTGACGTGACGTCGGGCGCAGTGGCGAAGGAAAGCGATATGAGCACCAGGACGCGCAAGATCACGCACCTCGGCGCCGGGTTGCTGCTCGCCCTCGGGGCGGGCATGCCCCCTGCCCTCGCGGACGACACCGAGCTGATGCTGCTGATGCCGGACGTCGAGGTGCGCCCGAACATCCTGTTCATGCTCGACACCTCCGGCAGCATGGACGACGAAGTCCGGACGAAAGAACCCTACAACCCGAACAACACGTATCCAGGCACCTGCAACGCCGCCGCGGTCTACTGGACGGACGTGGACGTCGTCCCGAACTGCGACACGGACCAGTACGTGCTGAAGAGCGCTTTCGTGTGCGCCGCGGCATCCGGCCAGCTCACCGGCATCGGCAGCTACACGGATACGATGGTGCAGTATCGCGCGACGGCCGACCCCGACGTCATCCGCTGGCAGACGCTCCAGTCGGGCAATACCGAGGGCCTGGTCGAATGCATGGCCGATTCGGGGAACCACGGCGGCGGCACGACGGGCGAGGTTTACGCGACGAACGACCCCGGTTCCCCGTTCACGAGCGATCCCGATCGCGAGCTCGCATGGGGCAGCGCGCCCGCCACGGTGACGTACACCGCTTACGACGGCAACTACCTCAACTGGAAGGCCTCGGCCGTCCAGACGGACGTGCGCAAGATCGACATCCTCAAGGCCGTCACCACCGCCGTGCTGAATTCCATCTCGGGCGTCAACGTCGGCATCATGCGGTTCAACAACAACAACGGCGGCATCGTCATCAAGGCCATGAGCGATCTCGATGCCGACCGTGCCAGCATCCTGCAGACGGTGGCGAACCTGCCCGCACAGGGCAACACGCCGCTCGCGGAGGTCATGCTCGAAGGCGCACTCTACTGGCGCGGCCAGGCGCCGCATTTCGGCCTGAACCACGACGCCGCCGACCCGAATGCGGTTTCGGGCGGCAACTACATCAGCCCCGAGACGCAGGTCTGCGCGAAGAACTTCAACATCCTGCTGTCCGACGGGCAGCCGATGGACAACAACGACGAAGCCGGGACGCTTGCCGCCGCGAGGCTGCCGGGCTTCCCGGGGTGTGACGGCTCGGGTACCGGCGCCTGCCTGGACGACATCGCCCAATACCTGGCCACGGTCGACATCGACCCCGTGCAGGACGGGGACCAGCTCGTCACGACCTACACGATCGGCTTCGCCATGGATATCCAGAACCTGCAGGAAACCGCGGCCGACTCGGGAGGCCGGTACTTCCGCGCAGACGACGTGGAAACGCTGACGAGCGTGCTGCTCAGCATCTTCTCGGACATCACCAAGCGATCGCTCTCGTTCACCGCGCCGGCGATCTCGGTGAACTCGTTCAACCGCACCCAGAACCTGAACGACCTCTACATCACCGTCTTCGAAGCGGAGACGAAGGTGCACTGGCCGGGCAACCTGAAGAAGTACCGGGTCGTCGACAGCCAGATCGTCGATGCCGCGGACAACCCGGCGGTCGACCCGTCCTCCGGCTTCTTCCGGGAGGGCGCGCGGAGCTTCTGGAGCACGGATGCCGACGGCGCCGACGTCACCGCGGGCGGTGCGGCGCACCAGCTTCCGCCCCCGGCGTCACGGACGCTGTTGACGAACAGCGGTGCCGGGGGATCGCTGGAGGCGATCACTGCCGCCAACGTGACCGCCGCCGACCTCGGCCTGACCGGGGCGGCCGGCGAGCCGACGCTCGAGGAGCTGATCTCGTGGATGCACGGGCTCGACGTGCGCGACGAGGATCTCGACAACGCGCACGACGATGCGCGGAACGCCATGGGCGACCCCCTGCACTCCCAGCCCGCGTCGGTCGTCTACGGCGGCAGCGCCACCAATCCGGAAGTCGTGGTATTCGTCGGCACCAACGACGGCTACCTGCACGCCATCGACGGGGCCACCGGCCGCGAGCTGTGGGCGTTCGTGCCGATGGAGCTCCTGGGCGACATGAACCGGCTCTATTTCGATCCCGCCTCCAACTTCAAGCACTACGGCATCGACGGCAACATCGTCCCGGTCGTGTTCGACGCCGACAATGACGGGGTCATCGAGCCCGCCGACGGCGATTTCGTCTACATCGTGTTCGGCATGCGCCGCGGCGGTTCCACGTATTACGCGCTCGACGTGACGGACAAGTCGCAGCCGGAGCTCTTGTGGGCGCGCCAGTTCCCCGAGTTCGGCCAGACCTGGTCTACGCCGGTCATCGCACGGGTCGACACCGACGACATCGACGACCCGAGCATCGATCGGCGCATCCGCGATGCCGTGGTCATCGTCGGGGGCGGCTACGACCCGGTGCACGATACGCCGGCCGCACCGGCCGGCCCCGACGCCCTGGGCGCCGGGATCCACATGCTGGACCTCTTCACCGGCGAACGGATCTGGTGGGCAGGCCCGGGCAGCTCCGCGGCGAATCTCAAGCTTGCGCAGATGACGCGTGCATTCCCGTCACCGATCCGGGTGATCGACATGAGCGGCGACGGCTACGCGGACCGCATGTACGCGGCCGACATCGCCGGGCGCATCTGGCGCTTCGACATCACGAACGGCGCGGAGCCGAACAGCCTCGTTGCCGGCGGGATCATCGCCGATCTCGGCAGCGACGGCGCGGAGGAGACCTCGGTCATTCCGCGCCGGTTCTACACCGCACCGGACGTGGCGATCTTCAACGACCCGATCCAGGGCCGCCGTTTCATCTCGATCAGCATCGGCAGCGGCTACCGCGCCCATCCGCTGAACGAGAGCGCCAACGACATGTTCTTCTCCGTGCGCGACCCGGACGTGTTCAACCAGCTCACGGCGACCGACTATGCCGGCTACGACGTGGCGACCGTGGACGACCTCGTGACGGCGACGCCGGACGCGGCCGCGACCGTCGGCCCCGAGGACCGCGGCTGGAAGCTCGTGCTGCCGCCCGAGCAGGCGGTGCTCTCCGATTCCGTGACCTTCAACGACGCGGTCCTGTTCGTCGCGTTCGCACCCGACGTCAACACGAACAACCCCTGCCAGCCGAGCGCCGGGCGCAACTTCCTCTACATGGTGAGCGTCGTCAACGGTGACTTCGCCATCAACCACCTGGATTCCGAGGTCGACATCGACGAGACGCCGTACGTCGAGATCGCCCAGGGCGGCATCGCACCGACGCCCGTCGTGCTGTTCCCGGGATCGCCCGATCCGAACTGCGAGGGAGCCGACTGCACCCGTCCGCCGATCTTCTGCGTCGGGACGGAATGCTTCGAGTCCGGCTTCCCGAACAACCCGGTGCGGACCCTGTGGACGCAGGACGGAATCGAGTAAGGTCTGCGCGGAGGGCAGCGACATGAATGAACTCAAGCGCATGCGGGGCGTGACGCTCATGGAGCTGATGATCGTCGTGGTGATCGTCGGCATCCTCGCCGGCATCGCCTACCCGAGCTACCGCCAGCACGTCCAGCGCGCGAAGCGCCCCGAGGCGATGTCGGTCCTGCTGCAGATCGCCACCGAGCAGGAGCGCTACTACCTGAACCACAACACCTATGCGAGCAGCCTGACCGCCCTCGGCTTCGCGAGCGATCCGTACGTCACCCAGACCGGCAGCTACTCGGTCACGATCACGGCCGCGGACGCCAACACCTACCAGGCCACTGCCACGTACCAGGTCGGCGACGAGGAAGCCTCGAGATGCGGCGTCTTCAGCCTCGACGCGGCCGGCAACAAGACCTCGGCACCGCAGGCGGATTGCTGGACCAGCAACCGGTAGGACCGGGCGCGCGCGACGTGCGCGCCTAGGAGGACTTGCGGCCCGACAGGAACAAGGCGTCGAAGATCAGGAGCGCCGCGCCGACCGTGATGGCCGAATCCGCGACGTTGAACGAGGGGAACGGCCAGCTTCCGATCAGCACCTGCACGAAATCGACCACGTGCCCCACCCGTATGCGGTCGATCACGTTGCCGATGGCACCGCCGAGCACGAGCGCCAAGCCGGCGGACAGCACGAACTGTCCCGCGTTCTTGAGGCGCCAGAGCCACACCACGATGACGCTGCTGATGCCGAGCGCCAGCGCGATGAAGAACCAGCGCTGCCAGCCGGAGGCATCGGCCAGGAAGCTGAATGCCGCACCCTCGTTCTGCTGGTGCGTGATATTGAAGAACGGCAGCACCTCGATCCTGCCGTACAGGGGAACGTGCCGGACGATCGCCCACTTCGTGACCTGGTCCAGGATGACGACCGCGACGGCGACGTACATCCAGATCGCGAACGGCTCACGCGCCCGCGGCTTGTCGACTCGCTCCTCGCTCAAGGCTTTTCCTCGCTCAAGAGTTCCCTTGCCCGGGCCGCATCGCGGTGCATCTGCTCGATGAGCGCCTGCTCGTCGTCGAACTTTTCTTCGCTCCTCAGGCGGGCGATGAAATCGACGTGAATGTAGCGTCCGTATATCGTCTCGTCAAAGTCGAAGATGTGCACCTCGAGCAACGGCTTCGTGCCGCCGAAAGTCGGCCGCGTGCCGACGCTCGCGACCGAATCCAGCGGTGCGCTCGACAACCCCCGTACCCGCGTCGCGAAAATTCCCATCACCGGGCTGCGGCGCCGCCGGAGATGGACGTTGGCCGTCGGGAACCCGAGCTTCCTCCCCAGGTTTTCGCCGCGCACCACCTTGCCCGACATGCTGTAGGGTCGCCCGAGGAAGCGGGTGGCCCGGCGCAGGTCGCCGACGGCCAGCGCTTCGCGGATCGCGGTGCTGCTGACCCGCTCGCCGTCCACGATCACGCTCGGGAGCTGGTGCACCTGGAAACCCAGCGCCCGGCCGGCGCGCCTGAGCTCCGCGGCGGTGCCCTCGCGCCTGGCGGCGAAACGGAAATCGTCGCCGATGACGAGGTGCCGCACGTTCATCGCGTGCACGAGCAACCGCCGGATGAAGTCGTCCACCGTCATGGCGCGCATGCCCGCGTCGAAACGCGGGCAGAAGAACACGTCGACGCCGGCGGCCTTCAGCGCGTCGAACTTCTCGCGGAAGCGCATCAGGCGAGCCGGGGGGCGCTCCGCGGCGAAGAACTCCCGCGGCATCGGCTCGAAGCTCATGACGACGGAGGGCAGCCCGTCCCGGCGGGCGAGCGACAGGACCGCATCGAGCAGCTTCCGGTGGCCGAGGTGCAGCCCGTCGTAGGAGCCTATGGTGGCGGCGCTCCCGCGCTCGACGACGTCGAAGGGGAACTCTTCCGCCCTGCGGACGAGGCGCACGCGATCAGGCCCCGCCCGGGCGGCAGTCGAAACGTTTCGGCATCCGCCTCATTGTACCGGCAAGGCAGGCCGCCGGCTCAGTCGCGTCGCAGCCGGAACGCGGACGGGCGAAGCCCCAGCGCCAGCAGCGCGGCGAAGTAGACGACGCTGCCCGCCGCCACCTCGACGCCCAGCCACAGCGAGCGTGGCGCGAGCCCGCCGGAAAGCCACCAGTCGAGGGGACGGTGGAGCAGCACGAGCACGCCCGTCATGGCGGCGGTGGCGACCAGCACCCGGGCGAGGAACGGGCCCCAGCCGGCGGCACGGCCGAGAATGCCCTCCCCGCGCAGGCCGCGGTAGAGCAGTCCGGCATTGAGGAGCGCCGCCACGGAAACCGCGAGCGCGAGCCCGGCGTGCGTCGCCTCGAACCCGGCACGCGCCAGGGACCACGCGAGCAGCACGCTCAGCACGAAGTTCACGCCGAGCGAGATCACTCCGATCTTCACCGGGGTCTTGGTGTCCTCGCGCGCGAAGTATGCCGGCGCGAGGATCTTGACGAACGAAAAGCCGATCAGCCCGAGCGAGAACGCCTGCAGGCTCAGTCCGGCGTGCTCGACGTCCGTGGCGGTGAACTCGCCGCCGTAGTACACGGTCGCCGTGAGGGGCTCCGCGAGCACGATCAGGCCGACTGCCGCCGGCACGGAAATGAGGGTCACGATGCGCAGCGACCAGTCGACCGTGTGCGAGAACGCCTCGGTCGAGGCGGTGGCGTGCTGCCGTGAGAGATACGGCAGCGTGACCGTCGCGAGAGCGATGCCGAACAGCCCGAGCGGGAACTCCATCAGCCGGTCCGAGTAGTACAGCAGGCTGATCTTCCCGACGCCGAGCATGGACGCGATGATGCCGCCGAGCAGCACGTTGATCTGGGCCACCGACGAGCCGAAGATGCCGGGCAGCATGAGCTGGCCGATGCGGCGCACGCCTTCGTGGCGCGGACGCCAGCGAGGCCGGGGGATGGCGTGAATCTTCGCGAGGAACGGCACCTGGAACAGGAGCTGGATGACGCCCGCGATGAACACGCCGTAAGCGAGCGCCATCCCCGGCTCCTCCAGCCTGGGAGCGAGCCACATCGCCGCGGCGATGAGCACCACGTTCAGGATCACGGGCGTGAACGCCGGCGCGCCGAACCGTCCGTAGGTGTTCAGGATGCCGCCGGCGAACGCGGTGAGCGAGACGAAGAACAGGTAAGGAAACGTGAAGCGCAGCATCGCGGTGGCGACGTCGAACCTGCCGTCGTCTCCCACGAACCCCGGGGCCACGAGGAACACGAGCAGCGGCGCCGCGATCACGCCGGCCAGCGTCACCAGGAACAGGAGGAGGCCGAAGGTGCCGGCCACCGAATCGACCAGCAGGCGTGCCTCGGCATGGTCGTGCTGCTCCCGGTAGCGGGCCATGACGGGCACGAAACCCTGCGAGAAGGCCCCTTCGGCGAAGAACCGGCGGAGCATGTTCGGGATGCGGTTCGCGACGATGAAGGCGTCCATCACCAGGGACACGCCGAAGTAGCGTGCGAAGACTGCCTCCCGGACGAGGCCGAGCACCCGTGAGAGGAGCGTCATCCCGCTCACGATGGAGGTGGAACGCAGGAGGCCCGTCCCGGACACGACTCGGGCAGGCTGCACGGGCGAAGGGGAAGTCCGGCCGGCGGCCGGCGTGTTCTCGGACATGCTGCGGGTTCGGAAGCCAGCCCTTAGTGTACGTGAAATGATGCTGCGGATCAGAGGTTTACGGCCCCCTCCCCCGGCTCGCCGGGGGCCGCCGCGCGGCCGCGGCAGCGTTGACAACGCTCCGGCCGATCACAATAATACGCGGCTCCTTCGGTCCCCCGAGCCTTTCCCCGGCTCGCCGGACCCCCGACGAAGCGGAAGGGACGAGTGGCCAACATCAAGTCAGCCCAGAAGCGCGCGCGCCAGGCGCAGAAGCGCAGGCTCCACAACATGGGCCTGCGGTCGCGCATGCGCACCCTCATCAAGAACGTGCTGAAGGCGATCGAGAAAGGCGACAAGGCCGCCGCCGAGCAGGCCTACAAGATCGCCGTCCCGGTCATCGACAGCATGACCAACAAGGGCATCATCAGCAAGAACAAGGCCGCGCGCCACAAGAGCCGCCTCAACAAGAAGCTGAAGGACCTGGCGGCCTGACGCGCAGGAGCGCGCACGCGCGCGGACCTGCAAACCCGCAAGACCGCCCCGCTCCACGTGCAGGCGCGCGCAATGCGCCTGCGAGTGCATCGCCGCTTCCCTGCGGCACCGCGCCGTGCACCGCTACTCCTGCCGGGCGACCTCCTGCATGGCGGCCTGCGCCAGGGCCTGGCAACCGGCGCCGGTCGCGGCGCTGACCTCGAAGCACGGGGCCTGCCAGTCGAGCTCGGCGAGCAGGGAATCGCGCAAGGCGGCGAGCTCGTCGGCGGGCACCAGGTCGATCTTGTTCAGGACGAGCCAGCGCGGCCGTGCCGCGAGCTCCTCGGAGAACCTGGCGAGCTCCGCCTCGATGGTCCGCACCTGCTCGGCGGGCCCGGGCGCTCCCTCCGGCGGCGCGATGTCGACCACGTGCAGCAGCAAACGGCAGCGCTGCACGTGCCGCAGGAAGCGATGGCCGAGCCCCGCGCCCTCCGCCGCGCCCTCGATGAGGCCCGGGATGTCGGCGAGCACGAAGCTCTGCCACGGTCCGCTGCCGACCGAGACCACGCCGAGGTGCGGGTGCAGGGTGGTGAACGGGTACGGCGCCACCTTCGGTCGTGCGGCCGACAGCGCCCGCAGGAGCGTCGACTTGCCCGCGTTCGGCATCCCGACGAGACCCACGTCGGCCAGCAGCTTGAGCTCGAGCCGCAGGTGGCGCGCCTCGCCCGGCGTGCCCGGCGTGGTCTTCCGCGGCGCCCGGTTCGTGCTGCTCTTGAAGCGCGTGTTGCCGTAGCCGCCGCGACCGCCCTGCGCGACCTTCAGGCGTTCCCCGGGCTCCGTCAGGTCGCCGAGAAGCTCGCCCGTATCGACGTCGTACACGAGCGTCCCGCACGGCACCGGTATCTCCAGGTCGTCTCCCGAGCGGCCGGTGCGGTTACGGCCTGCCCCGGGCTCGCCGCTCGGCGCGCGGTAGCGCCGGTTGACGCGGAAATCGGCGAGCGTATTGATGCCGGGAGTGGCGACGAGGTAAACGCTGCCGCCGTCTCCGCCGTCTCCGCCGTCCGGGCCACCGCGCTCCACGTACTTTTCGCGGCGGAAGCTCAAGGCCCCGGGCCCGCCGTTCCCGGCCTGTACGCGGAGAGTGGCTTCGTCAACGAAATTCACGTCCTCACCCGATCTGCCGGCGCGGCGGCATCCCCTGCCGCCCGCCTACCGTGCACGGCCACCGGTGCCGGGCACGACAAGCGGCGGTCTGACGGTCGTGCGGTACAGCGCCGCCTGGAAGGGTCGCACAAAAAACCCCGCCGAGCGGGGTTTTTCGCCTCGAAAAAAGCGAGCCCGTCAGCTCGCGTCGACGCTGACGAACTGGCGGTTCTTCGGCCCTTTGGTTTCGAAGCGCACCCGGCCGTCCCGGATCGCGAACAAGGTGTGATCGCGGCCGATACCGACGTTGGTGCCGGGATGAAAGCGCGTGCCGCGCTGGCGCACGATGATGTTGCCGGCGGTGACCGCCTGGCCGCCGAAGATCTTCACGCCCAGGCGCTTCGACTCCGAATCGCGCCCGTTCTTGCTGCTTCCGCCTGCCTTCTTGTGTGCCACTGTTCTCTACCCGTTTCCTGCTGCGACCGGGTTGGACCCGGCCAATGACCTTAGGTTCGCGCCGCTATTCTTCCCTGGCCGCCGTCTTCTTCGTCGCCTTCTTCGCGGTCTTCTTGCCGCCGGCCGGCTTCTTCGTCGCCTTCTTTTTCTTCTTTTTCGCGGGCGCGGCTTCCGGTGCGGCCTCGGCTTCTTCCGCGGCAGCCGGGGCCTCGGCGCGGGACTTCGCCGGCGCCCCGCCGATCGAGGTGATCTCGACCTCGGTGAACCACTGCCGGTGCGTGTGCTGCCGCAGGTAGTTCACGCGGCGCTTGAACTTCGTGACGCCGATCTTGCCGGTCCGCCCCTGGCGCACCACCCGCGCGGTCACGGACGTGCCGGCGAGGAGCGGCGTGCCGACCTTCACGTCGCTCCCCTCACCCACGAGCAGCACCTCGTCGAAGCTCACGTCCGCGCCTTCCTCGGCGTCGATCTTCTCGACCTTCAGGCGCTCGCCCTCCGCCGCACGGTACTGTTTTCCACCGGCGCGAAACACAGCGTACATTCGACTGCTCCAGCAAACCGGCCGGGGGATGCTCCCGGCCGCTGAGATTCCAGGTTCCGTCGGAACCGGCCGCCGTCCCGGCACCCGGGGGAACGCCCCCGGCGCCCGTCGGCCCCGTCACAAAAGAGGCGGAATTCTATAGATTCGCCGCCGCCGGGTCAACGCGGCCCCCGGTGCCGAAAGCCCCACGCGCTTCAATGGCTTGGGTGCCCGCCGCCACCCGCCCGGGGTGACGCCGTCGGTCGCCAATGGGCGACGATTCAGGCATTATCGTCGGCCATGCAAGTCGCCGAACGTGCCGCCGCTTCCCTGTCCTTCGAGGACGTCGCACGACTCGCGGGGCCGGAGATGGCCGCCGTCGACGACCTGATCCGGGAATCCCTGAAAAGCGACGTGATGCTCGTTTCGCAGGTCTCGGAATACATCGTGACGAGCGGCGGCAAGCGCCTGCGCCCGCTCATCGTCCTCCTCGCCGCCCGTGCCCTGGGTTACGGCGGGCGCCAGCACCTTCTCGCGGCGGCCATCATCGAGTTCATCCACACGGCCACGCTGCTGCACGACGACGTGGTGGATTCCTCGGCCCGGCGCCGCGGGCGCGATACGGCCAACACGGTGTTCGGCAACCAGGCGAGCGTGCTCGTGGGCGACTTCCTGTACTCGCGGGCCTTCCAGATGATGGTGGATCTCGGCCGCATGCGGGTCATGCAGATCCTGGCAGACGCGACCAACACCATCGCCGCCGGCGAGGTCATGCAGCTCATGAACGTGCACGACCCCGACCTCTCCGAGGCGAGCTACCGCCAGGTGATCTACCGCAAGACGGCCCGCCTGTTCGAGGCGGGGGCACAGATCGCGGCCGTGCTCGCGGAGCGCAACGCCGCCGACGAGGAAGCGATGATCCGCTATGGCCAGAACCTGGGTACGGCCTTCCAGCTCGTCGACGATGCCCTGGACTACGGCGCCTCGGCCGACGAGCTCGGCAAGAACCTCGGCGACGACCTCGCCGAGGGCAAGATGACGCTGCCCTTGATCTACGCCATGGCGCGGGCCAGCGAGGGCGAGCGGCGCATGATCCGGGCCGCCGTCGAGGCCGGCGGGCTCGAGCGCCTCGACGACATCCGCGCCGTCATCGAGTCCACCGGCGCGCTGCGTTACACCGAGCAGCGCGCACGCGAAGCCGCCGACCAGGCGATCGAGGCCCTGTCCGGCGTGCCCGACTCGGAGCACCGGCGGGCGCTGGTCGCGATCGCCCGCTTCGCCGTCGACCGCCGCTCCTGAGACCCGCGTTGACAGCGGTATCCCGCGCGCATATGTTAGCGCTATCAGCATGAGCGGGCCGAGACGCCAATCCCGATCGCTCCCCCGGTGCCCGGCGCTGGCCCTCTGCCTCCTCGTCGGCCTCGCCGCCCGCGCGGAGCCCGCCTGCGACCCGGAGGCGGCCACGAACGGCGCCGGCCTGCGGGCGCTCGCGGAATTCCCGCTCGGGGTTGCCGTCCCCGGCGCCCCGTGGCCGCACGACCTGCTGGCGAGCCCCGAGCGGCAGGCGCTGGTCGAACGGCATTTCAACAGCATCACCGCCGAGAACATCATGAAGATGGCCTACCTGCAGCCGGCGCCGGGCCGCTTCACGTTCGAGCACGCCGACGGGCTCGTCGACTACGCCCGGGAGCACGGCATGCTGGCGCACGGCCATACCCTCGTGTGGCACCGGCAGGCACCGCGCTGGATGAACCGCTACGAGGGCTCGCGGGACGACTTCATCGAGCTGTTGCGAACGCATGTGGCCACCGTCGCCGCCCACTTTGCAGGGAGGCTCGAGAGCTGGGACGTCGTGAACGAAGCGTTCGACGACGGCGACCCTCCGGACTGGCGCCGCACGATCTGGTGGGAGAACATCGGCCCCGAGTACGTCGAGATCGCGTTCCGCGCCGCGCGCGCCGCCGATCCGCACGCGGCTCTTTATTACAACGACTACAACATCTCGGGCGCGCACGGCCCGGCGAAGCTGGACCGGGTTCTCGTCATGGTGGACGACTTCCTGGCACGCGGCGTCCCGATCGACGGGGTGGGCTTCCAGATGCACATCGATACCGATGCACCGGGCCCGGCCGCGATGCGCGAGGCGTTCGCCAAGGTGGTGGCGCGCAACCTCAAGGTGCGCGTATCGGAGCTCGACGTCTCCGTGAACCAGTCGCGCCGCTACCAGGAGCTCACGCCGGAAGTCGCCGCGCGCCAGGCGCGCCGCTACGCCGAGGTCGCCCGTGCCTACCAGGCGGCCGTGCCGCCAGGGCTCCGGGGCGGCATCACGCTCTGGGGCATCACCGACGGCGACAGCTGGATACCGGGATTCCGGAACCGGCCGGACTGGCCGCTGCTCTTCGACGCCGATTTCGGCGCCAAGCCGGCTTTCTGCGGGTTCGCGGACGGCCTGCGGACGGCGGCCGGGGAGTGAGCGCGATGGGAGCACCGGCGACATCGCGCGACGGGAACGGCAGATCGCCGGAGGCCATTCCCCACGTCGATGTCCTCGAGGACGTGTCCTTCGAGCGCTTTCACGGGGAGATCCGGCCCGCCGGACGGCCGGTGCTGCTCAAGGGCGCCGTGCTCGGCTGGCCGGCCGTCCAGGCAGGCCGCACCTCCGCGGAGGCCGCGGTCGCCTACCTGAAGGGCTTCGACCGCGGGCACCCGGTAGAAACCATCCTCGGCCGGCCCGAGATCGAGGGCCGCTTCTTCTACAACGAGCGTCTCGACGGCCTCAATTTCGCCCGCATGCCCGAGCGCATCGGCGTCACGCTGGAGCGCATCCTGAATGCGCGCAACGACCCCCGCCCGCCGTCGTTCTACATCCAGTCGGCTTCCATCCCGGATTACCTGCCCGGCTTCGCGCAGGCGAACTGGCTGCCGCTGCCCGATCCGCCCGTGGCGCCGCGCATCTGGGTCGGCAACCGCATCACCGTCCAGGCGCACTTCGACCTGAGCGAGAACCTCGCCTGCTGCGTCGCCGGGCGGCGCCGCTTCACGCTGTTCCCGCCCGAGCAGACGCCGAACCTGTACCCCGGCCCGTTCGAGCTCACCCTGGCCGGTCCGCCCGTCAGCATGGTGCGGCTCGACGCCCCTGACCTCGAGCGCCATCCGAATTTCGAGATCGCGCGCCGGCACGCGCTGCGCGCCGAGCTCGAGCCCGGCGACGTCCTGTACCTGCCCTACTTCTGGTGGCACCACGTCGAGGCGCTCGAGGACTTCAACGTGCTCGTGAACTACTGGTGGAACGACGCCGAGCGGGACCTGGGCTCGCCGTTCGATGCCCTCCTGCACGCGTTGCTCGCGATTCGCGACCTGCCGGAGCAGCAGCGCGCGGCCTGGCGCATGATGTTCGGCCACTACGCGTTCGGGGAGAACGGCGACCCGGTGGCGCACCTGCCGCCCGAAGCCCGGGGATCGCTCGGACCGCACGACGCGCACCAGCGCCGGGACATCCGCCTGCGCCTGATCGCGGCGCTGGCGCGCGAGGCCGGCATCGGGCCGCCGGGGCGGCGATGAGCCGCGGGCACGCCGCCCTGCTGCCCGTGGCCGTCCTGCTCGCGGGCGCGGCGCTGGCCGGCACGCCGCCGCCGGCAGCCGTGTTCGAGTGGTTCGAGTACAGCGGGCACGATGACGTGTTCGATGAGCCGCTCGCGGATGCCGGGTACCGCAACCCGATCGTGGCCGGCTTCTTCCCCGATCCCAGCATCACGCGCCGCGGCGACGACTGGTACATGGTGCACTCGTCGTTCGCGTACACGCCCGGCCTGCCGGTCCTGCACAGCCGCAATCTCGTCGACTGGCGCCTCGTGGGTCATGCGCTCACGCGCGAGCAGCAGGTGCGCCTGACCGGCCTGGGCGTCTCCCGCGGCATCTTCGCGCCGACGATCCGCTATCACGACGGGCTCTTCTGGCTGGTCACCACCGCCGTCGATGCGGGCGGCAATTTCCTCCTCACCGCTGCCGACCCGGCCGGGCCGTGGTCCGAGGCGGCCTGGCTGCCGGAAATCGACGGCATCGACCCGGACCTGTTCTTCGACGACGACGGCCGCGCCTGGATCGCCCACAACGGACCGCCCGAAGGGGCGCCCCGGTACGACGGCCACCGCGCGATCTGGCTGTGGGAATTCGACGCGGAAGCGCGACGCGTGGTCCCGGGCTCCGGGCGGGTGATCGTGGACGCGGGCACCAACCCGGCGGCACGGCCGATCTGGATCGAGGCCCCGCACCTTTATAAGGAGAACGGCTGGTATTACCTGTTGTGCGCCGAGGGCGGCACCGGTTACGACCACTCCGCCGTAGTGTTCAGGGCGCGGCGCCTGGACGAGCCGTTCGTGCCGTACGCGGGCAACCCCATCCTCACGCAGCGCAACCTCGACCCGGCCCGCCCGGCTCCCGTGACCAGCGCGGGCCACGCGGACCTCGTGCGGACCCCGGAGGGCGAGTGGTGGGCCGTGTTCCTCGCCACCCGCCCCTACGAGCGGATCTACTACAACACCGGGCGGGAGACCTTCCTGCTCCCGGTGCGCTGGCAGGACGGCTGGCCGGTGATCCTCGACGCGGGCCTGCCGGTCCCGTGGCAGGCGCCCCGCCCGTACCCGGACCGTCGGGAAACGGTAACCGCGCCCCTCACCGGCAACTTCACGTGGCGGGACGAGTTCGCGGCCGGCACGCTCGACCTGCACTGGTCGATGCTGCGGGGCTTCGATCGCGACTGGTTTACGCTCGCCGGCGGCACCCTGGTGATGCGGCCGAAGGCGGAGCCCATGAGCACGCTGGAGCAGCCCGCGTACCTGGGACGCCGCCAGCAGCACCTCGCCTGGCGCGCCACGACCGCGCTGCGCCTGCCGGCCGGCACGGGCATGTCCGCCGGCCTCGTGGCCTTCCAGAACGAGACGCACCATTACTACCTCGGCGTACGCCGGCGGCAGGCAGGCGGTTACACGCTGTTCCTGGAGCAGGCGAGCGGCTCACTCCCGCAAACGATCCGCTCGATCGCCCTCGAGGGGCAACCCGGCGAGCGCATCGTGCTCGGCATGTCGGGCGATGCTGGCCGCATCGGCTTCGACTGGCAGCTCGGCGATCGCGAACCGGAAAGCCTCGCCGAAGGACTGGACGCGAAGCTCCTGAGCACCGAGGTGGCCGGCGGCTTCGTCGGCACCACCGTCGGGCCGCACGCGCGCCTGGAGCCTTGGCAGGCGGCCGGCGGGCGACCCGGCGGGCGGTACCGCCGATCGCGGTAGCGCCCGCCCGTCGCCTTCTTTTTCTTATTCGAAGAAGCCCCGGACGATGATGCTGTAGCGCCGGTCGTTCATGAACCAGCTGCGCGGGGCCTGGCGCAGGTCGTCGTGAATGATCGCGGAGGTGCGTATCACCTCGTTCAGCAGGTTCACGCCCTGCACGCCGACCTTCCAGTTGTCGTTGATGTTGTAGAAGACCGAGCCGTCGAGCTGGCCCGTCGCCTCGTTCACGATCGGCTGGAAGGGCACGATCACGTCACGGATCGTCAGCAGGAACTCGTCACGCCACGACCAGGCGAGCCGCGCCGACCACTTCTCGTTGTCGTAGAACGGCGCGATGTTGATCGTGTGCCGGGACAGGCCCTCGAGTGGCAGCCGGCTGATGTCGACGGTGGACTGGTTGCCGGCCGCGACGTCCGGATCGGTCTCCGACAACGTGCTCTGCGGCACGTTGCTGGAATCGACGTACGTGTAGTTGGCCGCCAGCCCGAACCCGCTGAGCCAGCCGCCCAGGAACTCGTAGGTCTGCTGGTACGCGATCTCGAAGCCGTCGATCTCGCCGACTTCCTTCGAGTTGACCGCCGTCGTGACGATCGCGTCGAAGGTGGCGCCGTTGTTCGTGAAACTCAGGCGCTGGACGTCGTTCGTCCGGATGTTCTTGAGGTCCTTCGTGAACAGCGCCACGCTGATCTGGCCGACGTCGCTGAAGTACCACTCGAACGTCAGGTCGATGTTGTCGGATTCGACCGGCAACAGGTAGGGGTTGCCCGCGTTGAAGCGCCCGATCGGCCGCCCGCCGCCTGCCTCGATGTCTTCCGCGTTCGTCTGCAGGTTGATGTCGTAGTACGCGCGCGTCAGGCCGAAGTCGGGCGGCGCGATGCCCTTGAAGTACGCGGCGCGGAACTGCACCCCGTTGCCGACCTCGAGCTTCAGGTTCAGGCTCGGCAGCCAGAAGTCGTAGTCCAGCTCCGCCGTGAACGGCGTGATCGCGCCGTTCGCGTAATCACGCGCCTGTTGCCGCACGTCCGGCGGCAGCTCGCAGAAGGCGCTGACCGACTGTCCCGGCTCGTCCGGTATGCACTCCTCGTCCGAGGTGAACGTCTGGAACTGGAAGCTCTGGAAGCCGCTTGCCTCGCGCTTGGTATCGGAGTAGCGCAGGCCGACGTTACCCGAGAGCGACCACCCGTTGTCCAGCGACTTGCCGAACTCCACCATGAAGTAGGCGGCGTTGTTCGTCTCCTTGACCGGGTTGATCTCACCCGGCAGGAACGGCGTACCGGGCACGACTCCCGGGCGCGAGGCGAGCGGCATCCACGACGGGGTGGCACCCCTGGCACGCCACAGGTCGGCAATGGCGGCCGCGTACGTGACGTACTCGTGGTACTGCTCCGCCGTGTTGCCGGCGTAGAACAGCCGGCCCTCCGACAGCGGGTTCCTGGTCTCGCCGTCGAAGAAGTTGTCGAACCGGAACACTTCCAGGTTGCTCGGTGCCGCCGGGTCGTCAAACCACACCGGCCCGCCACCGCCCCAGATCTCGCTCAGGCTGCCCCAGTTGTAGGTGGAGAACCGCGCCGTCTGGTCGCGCTCGGCGAAGCGATAGCCGAACTGGATCGATTCGATCCAGTCGTGGTCGGCGAACACGCGCTCGGCATCGATGCGGAAGGCGTCCGAGGTGCCTTCGCTGGCCTCGATGTGGTCCATCGCCGAGCGGTAGAAGGAGTTGTACGGATCCTCGAAGCTTTCGTGACCGGGGCCCATGTACGTCGGGCAGAACTGGTCGGGGGGACCGTCGCACAGGATCGGCGGCGTGAACTCGACCGTCGGGATGTCGTCACCGTCGAGGTCGATCATCACGTTCTGGTAGGTGGAACCCCAGATCGTGGTGTCCAGGTTGTCCACGGTCGACTTCACGTGCTGGTAGTCGAAGCTGAGGGCCCAGTCTTCGCTCACGTTCCACACGAAGTTGAACGCGAGATCGTTCGTGACGAACCGCTGCTTGACGTCGCGGCGGATGTTGTTGCTCTGGAGGCCGAGCAGCGGCGTCCGCGGATTGCCGCTGAACTGGTCGTCGCGCCAGCCCGCGTCGCCCGTGATGAAGCCGCGATCGAACAGGCCGCTGTCGTCGAACTGGAACGTCGTGCCCGGCACCGCGCGGGAGTCGGCGATGCCGGTGTTCTGGTCGTTGCCGGTGACGTTGTCCGTCGCGATCTCGACCACGCGCTCGGTCCACGCCTCGCGCGAATCCGAGCGCAGGAACTGGAAGGTCGCTTCCATGTCGTCGTTCGGGCTGCGCCACTGCAGCGCGCCGGAGTACCCGTAACGCTCGCGATCGAACTCCTGGCTGCCGGCGACCGCGCCGCGCGGGAAGAACACCTGCCCGACGGGCGTTTCGCCGCCGCCGGTGTCGATCACGTCGCCGCTCGAATACAGCGTGCGCTGGGCGAAGTTGGATACCTGGAAGCGATCCGCGCGTGACAGGACCTGCGAATAGACCGCGCTGCCGAGGATCCCGAACTCGCCGACGTCGGTGTCCCAGCGCATGCTGCCGAGCAACGACCCGGTCGGCGAGTTCTCCTTGATGAAGTCGCTGTAGTTGTTCTCGAGCGAGAATCCGAGCACCCGGTCGTCGCTGTCGAACGGTTTGCGCGTGCGCAGGTTGACCGTGCCGGCGATGCCGCCTTCGACCATGTTGGCCGAGGGGCTCTTGAACACGTCCACGCCGGCCAGAAGCTCGGGGGGCACGTCCGCGAAGCTCAGGCCGCGCCCGTTGTTCGCCGTGAAGGAGTCGCGCCCGTTGACCTCGCTGCGCACGTAGGTCAGGCCACGCACCACCACGCCGCTGCCCTCGACCGAGAAGTGATCGGGATCGCGACCGGCCGCGAAGCGATTGATCGCGACGCCGGGGACCCTCTGCAGCGCCTCGGTGACGGAGCGGTCCGCGAGCGCACCGATGTCCTCGGCCGTGACCGAGTCCACGATGACGTTCGAGAACTGCTTGATGTCCTGCGCCGACTGCAGGCTGCCGCGCACGCCGCGCACCACGATCTCCTCGGGACGCCGGTCGTCCTCGGAGAGTCGCATGCTCTGCGTCTGCGCGCGCCGGTCGTCGGCCTGGCTCGTGGTATCGGTATCATCCTCCTGCGCATACGCCGGCGGAACCGCGACGGCGGTCAGCGCCAGCCACGGTATGCTGGCGCGAACGGCGGATGCGAGTGCAGTCAGACGATAGCTGTTGAGCGGTTTCTCCCCCGGCATGTGGCCATCCCCCGCATTTTGTTGTGATCGTTAACGTTAGCGCTAACATGGATTATCATAGACCTCGAATTGCCTTTGTCAAGGGGGAGATCACCATGGGGTTCCGGCCTTGTCCGTGAGCGCGTTCTCCGTGCTCATCGTCGGCGGCGGCACGGCCGGCTGGATGACGGCGGCGGCCCTCTCCCGGCTCCTGCCGCCCGGCACCGCGGACATCACGCTGGTCGAATCGGAGGCCATCGGCACGGTGGGCGTCGGCGAAGCGACCGTGCCGCACATCCGCTTTTTCAACGCCAAGCTCGGCCTCGACGAGGCCGACTTCATGGCCCGCACCCGCGCCACCTTCAAGTTCGGCATCGAGTTCCACCACTGGGGCCGGCTCGGCGATCGCTACCTGCACCCGTTCGGCGCTTTCGGCGAGGACATCGCCGGCGTGCCCTTCCACCACTACTGGCTGCGTGCGCGCCGGACGGGTATCGCCCGCGACGAGCTGCAGGATTACTCGCTGCCCGTCCTCGCGGCGCGCGCGAACAGGTTCTCCCGGCCTTCCCCCGACCCGGAGCACCCGCTCTCCAGGTTCTCCTACGCGTTCCAGTTCGATGCCGGCCTGTACGCGGCCTTCCTCAGGCGCTTCGCGGAAGCGCGCGGCGTCACGCGGCGCGAAGGCCGGATCGTTGACGTTACCCGGGACGCCGAAAGCGGCCGGGTGGCATCGGTCACGCTGGAGGGCGGGGAACGGCTCGCGGCCGACCTGTTCGTGGACTGCTCCGGCTTCCGCTCCCTGCTGCTCGGGCAGGCGCTGGGCGAGCCGTACGAGAGCTGGAGCGCCTGGCTGCCGTGCGATCGCGCGCTCGCGGTGCCCTGCGCGGGCGTCGGCCCGCTCACGCCCTACACCCGGGCCATCGCGAAGGACGCCGGCTGGACCTGGCGCATCCCGCTGCAGCATCGTGTCGGCAACGGCCACGTGTACTCCAGCGCGTTCACCAGCGACGAGGCCGCGCTCGATACCCTGCTCGGGCACCTCGAATCGCCGCCCCTCGGCGAGCCGAGGCCGCTGCGCTTCACGCCCGGCAAGCGCCGGCGGCAGTGGTCGCACAACGTGGTCGCGATCGGGCTGTCGGCGGGCTTCCTCGAGCCGTTGGAGTCCACGAGCATCCACCTCATCCAGCTCGCGATCGGCTACCTGGTCGAGCTCTTCCCGCATCGCGCGCCGGACCCGACGAGCGAGGCGGAATTCAATCGCATCATGGCGCTCGAATACGAGCGCGTCCGCGACTTCATCATCCTGCATTATCACGCGACCGAGCGGGACGACACGGAGTTCTGGAACTACTGTCGCACGATGTCGGTCCCCGATACGCTCGCCCACCGGCTGGAGCTGTTCCGCGAACGCGGGGTGATTGCGCGCTACCGCGAAGGCATGTTCCTGGATCCGAGCTGGTACGCCGTGCTCTTCGGCCAGAACGTCGTCCCGCGCCGCTGGGACCCGGGCGCCGACGTCGTGAGCGATGCCGAGATCGCCGCGCTGCTCGAGCGCCTCACCGCCGAATACGCCCGCACCGTGGCGGCGATGCCGACGCACGAGGCGTTCCTCAAGCAGATCGGCGCCCACCACGAGATGGCAGCCGCATGAGCGCTCCGGCCACAGCACCTGCCGCTCGGCGCATCGTGATCCTCGGCGACGGCGTGGCCGCGTGGATGACCGCCGCCGCCCTCGCCGACGCGCTGGGGCCGTCCTGCCGCATCTTCGTGGTCGACCCGGGCAGCGGCCCGCCGGCCGATTTCGCGGGCGCCGATACCCTGCTGCCGCTCGCCGCCGCGCGCTTGCCCTTCCGGCGCGACGAAGACCGGCTGCTGTCCTCCGCGCGGGGGACGTTCGGCTGGGGCGTCGCGTTCGCCGGCTGGGCGGCCCCGGACCGCGCATGGTTCCTGCCGTTCGGCTCGATCGGCGCGAACCTCGGGCCGTTGCCGTTCCACCACATCGTGCTGCGCCTGCGCAGCGAAGGCCGGACCCCGCGACTCGCCGACTACTCGCTCCCGGCGCTGGCCGCGCAGGCCGGCCGCTTTGCCCGCCCGGTGACGGATGCGCGCTCCGTGCTGTCGACCTGTGCCTATGCCCTGCACCTCGATCTCGCGAGCCTCGCGGCCGCGCTCCGCGCGCGTGCCGAAGGCGCCGGGGTCGAACAGGCGCCGGCGCCCTTCGGGTCCGCCGAACGCACGGGCGCCGTCGTGGCCGCGGTGCGGACCGCCGACGGCACGCGGCTCACCGCCGACCTGTTCCTCGACTTGAGCGCCGGCGCGCGGCTCGCGGGCGACGGCGAGTGGGAGGACTGGTCGGCATGGCTCCCCTGCGACCGCGCGCTCGTCGCGCGGGTGCCGCGCCCGGCACCGCCGCCGCCGTACGGCCTGGCGGAGGCGCACGCGGCGGGCTGGACGCGGCAACTGCCGCTTGCCGACGCCACGGCCGTCGTGTCCTGCTACCGTGCGGACGCCGGCGGCGAAGCGGCGGCGCTCGCGAGCCTCCGGCGCGCGGCCGGAAGCGCTTCCTTCGAACCGGACGCGGACGTGCCGCTCGCTTTCGGCCGCCGCCGCGAAGCCTGGCGCGGCAACTGCGTCGCGCTCGGACCGGCCGCGACCCTGGTCGATCCGCTCGTCGTGAGCAACCTGCACCTGCTTCAGACCGCACTCGCGCGCCTGCTCGAGCTCCTGCCCGCCGAAGCGCAATCCCCGGCGACGGCACGCGAATACAACCGCCGCACGGCCGCCGAGCTCGACAACGTCCGCGATCACGCCGCCGCGCTGTACCTGACCAACGGCCGCCGCGGCGAGCCGTTCTGGGACGAGTGCCGCACCCGTAAGCCGCCGGCCTCGCTGGATTACCGCATGCGGCTCTTCACCGGGCGCGGAAAGGTGGTGCTGTACGACGAGGAGCCGCTCGAGGAGGCGGCCTGGACCAGCCTGTTCGACGAGCAGGGCATCCGGCCCGCGCGCTGGCACCCGATGGTCGACGGCCTGCCCGCCGTCGAGCTCGATGCGCACCTCGCACGCGTGCGCGCGATCATGATCGAGGAGCTGAAACGCATGCCGTTCCACGCCGATTACCTCGCCCGCCTCGGTGCCGCCGGTGAGCAGCGGGCCGGCGCTTCCCGGGAGGTGACGCGGTGAACACGAAGCCCGCCGTCCCGGAGTCGAACCGCATCCGGAGCATCCTCGTCGTCGGCGGCGGCTCCGCCGGCTGGATGACGGCAGCCGCGCTCGCCCGCGTGCTCGGGCCCGCGTACGCGCGCATCACGCTCGTCGAATCCGAGCAGATCGGGACGGTCGGTGTCGGCGAAGCGACGATCCCGCAGATCGGGATCTTCAACCGGCTGCTCGGCATCGACGAGGACGAGTTCGTGCGGCGCACGAAGGGCAGCTTCAAGCTCGGCATCGAGTTCGTCAACTGGGGGCGCCAGGGCCACCGCTACTTCCATCCTTTCGGCACCTTCGGCCTCAACATGGAAGGCGTGTCCTTCCATGCCTACTGGCAGCGGCTGCGCCTCGCCGGCCAGGCGGCACCGCTTGCCGACTACTCCCTCATGGCGACGGCCGCCAAACGCAACAAGTTCATGCGCCCGTTCGACGCCGGCAACTCGCCGCTTTCCTACATCGCCTACGCGTTCCACTTCGATGCCGGGCTGTACGCGCGCTTCCTCCGCGAGCTCGCCGAAGCGCGCGGCGTCGTGCGCCGCGAGGGCAGGATCGTCGCCGTGCACCAGCGTCCCGACGACGGCTTCATCGAATCCGTCCAGCTCGAGGACGGGGAACGGCTGTCGGCCGACCTGTTCATCGACTGCTCGGGATTCCGCGGGCTGCTCATCGAGCAGACGCTGAAAGCGGGTTTCGTCGACTGGTCGCAGTGGTTGCCGTGCGACCGCGCGCTCGCCGTGCCCTGCGAGAGCGTGCCGGAGCTCACGCCGTATACCCGGTCGACCGCGTTGACCGCCGGGTGGCAGTGGCGCATCCCGCTGCAGCACCGGACCGGCAACGGTCACGTGTACTGCAGCGAGTACCTGAGCGACGACGAGGCGGCCTCGATGCTGCTCTCGAACCTCGACGCACCCGCGCGCGCGGAGCCTCGGCTCATCCGGTTCAAGACGGGCACGCGCCGGCGCCTGTGGGTGAAGAACTGCGTCGCCATCGGGCTCTCGTCCGGCTTCCTCGAGCCGCTGGAGTCGACCAGCCTCTGGATGGTGCAGAACGGCATCTCGCGACTGTTGTCGAACTTTCCCGATCGGTCCTTCTCGCCCGTCATCATCGACCGATACAATCGCGTCCTGGCCGAGGAGACGGAGCACATTCGCGACTTCATCATCCTCCATTACAAGGCGACCGAGCGCGAGGACACGCCGTTCTGGCGCTACTGCCGGCACATGAGCATTCCGGAGCGGCTCGAGGAGAAGATGCGGGTCTACGCACACAACGGACGCACGTTCCGCGAGCACGAGGAGCTCTTCAACGACACGAGCTGGTTTGCGGTGCTGACCGGCCAGAGCGGCCCGCCGGAGACCTACGATCCCGTCGCCGACCTGCTCGACTTCGACGAAACGCGGGAGCGGCTGGAGCAGATCCGGGCCGCCGTCGCGAGCTCCGCGGACTACATGCCGGATCACCGGCGCTTCATCGAGGAGCACTGCGCGGCATGAGGCGCACGCCTCGCGGCAAGGATGGCGGGTACCGGGCTCGTTTCGCGGCCACGTGGCCGGTCCTCGCCGTCGCCGCGCTGCTTCCGGGCGCGCCGGAAGCCTTCGGCTGCGACGACGCGGTGTTCCTCAACCAGTCGGGCTTCTACGTCGCGGGCCCGAAACGGGCGGTGATCGCCGCCGCCGCGGATACGCCCCTGGAGTGGCAGCTCGTCGACGCGGACGGCAACGTCCGCGCACGCGGGCGGACTCGCGTGTACGGCAACGATCCGCTGTCCGGCCAGCACGTGCATCACGCGGACTTCGGCGACTTCACGGAATCGGGCGCGGGCTTCCGCATCGTCGCCGGCTGCGCCCGGAGTCACCCGTTCCGCATCTCGCGCCTGCCGTTCGCGGCGCTCAAGCACGATGCGCTGCGCTACTTCTACCACAGCCGCAGCGGCTCGCCGATCGAGGCGCAGTACGCCGGCGGCGCCGCCTGGGCACGCCCGGTCGCGCATGCGCCGGACGTCGCCACCTGCCGCGAGGACGTCGACCGGCACGGCAACCACTGGCCCGGTTGCGACTACGAGCTGGACGCGACCGGCGGCTGGTACGACGCGGGGGATCACGGCAAGTACGTCGTGAACGGCGGCATCGCCGTGTGGACGCTGCTCGACTACTGGGAGCGCGAGCGACTTTTCGGCCGCCGGGAGGCGTTCGCCGACGGCAGGATGCACATCCCCGAGTCCGGGAACGGCGTCAACGACCTGCTCGACGAAGCCCGCTTCGAGCTCGAGTTCCTGCTCGCGATGCAGGCACCGCCCGGCAGTACGGCGCGGGTGCCGGTCGGGGTGCGGCAAAGCGGCCCCGGGCTCACGTTCGAAGCCATCGATGCCTCCGGCATGGCGCATCACAAGCTCGCCGACCGGGAATGGACGCCCGCCCCGCTGCCCCCGCACGAGGCCGAGGAGCCGCGCGTCCTGTATCCCGTGAGCACCGCCGCGACGCTCAACCTCGCGGCCACCGCCGCCCAGTGCGCCCGCATCTGGCGCGGCATCGACGACGCGTTCGCCGGGCGCTGCCTCGATGCTGCCCGCCGTGCCTACGCGGCGGCGCTGCGCAACCCCGAGGTGTGGTTCATCGCGGATTTCAGCGGCAGCGGCATGTACGGCGATCGCGAGCTGTCGGACGAGTTCTTCTGGGCCGCCGCAGAGCTGTACGTCACCACCGGCGAGCCCGCGTACCGGCGTGCGGTCGTCGAGTCACCCTATTACGCCTCGCCCGTCGCGGCCGAGCCGAGCTGGGCGCGCGTCGCCCCGCTCGGCCTCGTCTCGCTCGCGCTCGCGCCGGAGCGGCTGGAGACCGACGAGCTGCAGGCAGTGCGCGGCAAGCTCGTGGAGGCGGCGCGCCGCTTTCGCGACGAGCGCGCGCGCGCCGGCTTCCGCGTGCCCTACGCCACCGCGAGCTATCGCTGGGGCTCGAACAGCAACGTGCTGAACCGCGCCATCCTGCTCGGGCTCGCGTTCGACTTCACGGGCGAGGCGGAATACCGCGATGCCGTGGTGGACGCCGTGGATTACCTGCTCGGCCGCAACCCGCTGGATCGCTCGTACGTGAGCGGTTACGGCGCCCGGCCGTTCACGAACCCGCATCACCGCTTCTGGGCACCGTCCGCGGGGCCGCGCTTTCCGCCGCCGCCGCCGGGCGTCCTGTCGGGAGGCCCGAACGCGGCGAGCCCGGCGGAGGACGTCGCCCGGGCGCTCGTGGCGCAGGGCTGCGCGCCCCAGGCCTGCTGGAGCGACGACTTCCGCGCGTATTCCCTGAACGAGGTGGCGATCAACTGGAACGCCCCGCTCGTGTGGGTGGCCGCGTTCCTGGACGACACCGCGCGATGACGGGGAACGCGCCCGCCGGCCGCATCGAGCGCATCGTCATCGTCGGCGGCGGCACGGCCGGCTGGATGGCCGCCGCGGCGCTGGGCCGGTTCCTGGGCCGCGGGGGGACGACGATCCGGCTCGTCGAGTCGGAAGAGATCGGCACGGTCGGCGTCGGCGAATCCACGATCCCGCCGATCCGCAATTTCCTCCAGCTCCTGCGCATCGATGAGAACGATTTCGTGCGCCACGTGCAGGGGACGTTCAAGGTCGGCATCGAGTTCGTCGACTGGATGGGACCGGGCCATCGCTACCTGCACCCGTTCGGCTTATTCGGTGCCGACATCGAGGGTGTCCCGTTCCACCAGTTCTTCCTCAAGGCACACGCACTCGGACAGGTGGAGTCGATCGAGCCGTTCGCCCTCACCGCCGTCGCGGCCCGCGCCGGCAAGTTCGGCGTCACCATGGAGAAGGGATTCCCGTTCAATCACTGGGCGTACGCCTATCACTTCGATGCCACCCGGGTCGCGCGCTACCTGCGGCAGTACGCGGAGCGGCTCGGCGTCGAGCGCATCGAGGGTCGCGTCGTCGACGTGCATCTCGAGGGCGAGCGGGGCCTGATCGAGGCGCTGAGCCTCGCCGACGGGCGCCGCATCGAAGGCGACCTGTTCATCGACTGCTCCGGTTTCCGCGCCCTGCTCATCGGCCAGGCGCTCGGTGTCGGGTACGAGGACTGGACGCACTGGCTGCCGTGCGACCGGGCGGTCGCCGTGCCCACGCGCAACGTGGGCGACCCGTTGCCGCACACGCGCTCGACCGCCCGCCGTGCCGGCTGGCAATGGCGCATACCCCTGCAGCACCGCAGCGGCAACGGGTACGTGTATGCGAGCGCCGAGATCGACGCGGACCAGGCTGCCGCGACGCTGCTCGATCACCTCGAAGGCGAGCCGCTCGCCGAGCCGCGCCACCTCTCGTTCGCGACCGGCCGGCGCCTCGAAGCCTGGCGCGGCAACTGCGTGGCCCTCGGCCTCGCGGCCGGCTTCCTCGAGCCCCTGGAGTCCACGGCGATTCACCTGACCCAGGCGGGCATCTCGAAGCTCCTCGCGCTGTTCCCGAACCGCGACTTCGATCCGGTCGAGATCGCGGAATACAACCGGCAGATGCGGGCGACGTTCGAGCAGGTGCGCGACTTCGTCGTGCTGCACTACAAGGCGAACGGCCGCGACGACTCCGAGCTGTGGCGCTACTGCCGTCACATGCCGGTTCCGGATTCCCTCCAGCACAAGCTCGATCTCTTCCGGGTCAGCGGCCGGTGCTTCCGCTACGAGGACGAGCTGTTCTCCGTCACGAGCTGGGTGGCCGTGTTCCTCGGGCAGGGCGTCTGGCCGCGCGGCTACGATAAAATCGTCGACTCGATGAGCGATACGGAGCTCCTCGATGTGCTCGGGCGCATGCGCGAGCGGATCGCCCGCGTCGCGGCGGCCATGCCGACGCAGGCGGATTACATTCGCGCCCACTGCGCGGCACCGGCGGCCTGACGCCGCCGCGCGGGTGACCCCCATGATGCCCCGGGGCCTGGCAGGCGACTCCCGGGGGCGGCCCTGATCCCGAACCGGAGCGATTCATGAACGTCAACGACAAGACCGGCAGCGCGGCCTGGACGGCCAACCCCGAGCGCTACGCGACGATGCGATACCGCCCGGCCGGCGCGAGCGGGCTGCGACTGCCCGCCGTCTCGCTCGGGCTGTGGCACAACTTCGGTTTCGTCGACGACCTCTACACGGCACGCGCCATCCTGCGCAAGGCATTCGACCTCGGCGTCGTGCACTGGGACGCGGCCAACAATTACGGTCCGCCGTACGGCTCGGCGGAGCAGAATCTCGGCCTGCTCCTCCGCTCCGACTTCGCCGCGCATCGCGACGAGCTCGTGATCGCGACCAAGGCCGGATTCGACATGTGGCCGGGTCCGTACGGCGTCGGCGGCAGCCGCAAGTACCTCGTTGCCAGCCTCGACCAGAGCCTGAAACGCCTCGGGCTCGAGTACGTCGACGTGTTCTATCACCACCGGCCCGATCCCGACACGCCACTGGAGGAATCGCTGGGTGCGCTGCGGGACGTGATCCGCCAGGGCAAGGCGCTCTACGCCGGCGTCTCCAACTACGACCCGGCGCTCACGCGCCAGGCGATCCGCTTCTTCCGGGAGGAGAAGGTGCCATTCGTGCTGCACCAGGCGCGCTACTCGCTCCTCGAGCGCAACGTGGAGGCAGGCCTGCTCGACGCGCTGGTCGAAGGCGGCGTCGGCTGTATCGCTTTCTCGCCGCTCGCCCAGGGCATGCTGACGAACCGCTACCTCGAGGGCATTCCACCGGATTCGCGCGCCGCGAAGCCGTTCGGCTACCTTCGCGAGGAAACGGTGCAGGAGCGCCTGCCGGTCGTGCGCGCGCTGGCCGCCATTGCTGCCGATCGCGGCCAGACGCTCGCGGAAATGGCGCTCTCGTGGCTGCTCACGCGCCCGGCCGTGTGCTCGGTGCTGGTCGGTGCGAGCTCGCCGGAGCAACTCGCGGAGAACGTGCGGGCGCTCGATGCGGCCCCGTTCTCCGAGGACGAGCTGTCCCGGATCGACGCCGCGCTCGGTCGCTGAAACGGGTCAGCGTACCCGGGCGGCCGTACCGGCCAGGCGCGCCTCGAACGGCGAGGCCGGCAGGCCCTCGCGGTTGTACAGGGTCGCGGGCGGATTGTCGGCCCAGGCATAGCGCACGGCGACGGGATCCGGCACCGCCTCGCTCGAGACGATCACGCGCGCACCATCGATGCGTGCCTGTGCCCACCGCCATTCGCCGTCCGCGCCGGCGACCGCGAACCCCTCCAGGGTTCCGCCGCGCGCGACGAGGCCGCTGCCGGCGTGGTCGAACGCGACAATGAGGCGCCTGCCCTCGCGCTGCAGGTCCCGGAACAGCGGTCCGGACGCGACCACGTCGCGCTCGCCGTACGCGACCTTGCGCGCGGCGAGCGCCAGCCGCTCGCCCACCGTCTTCTTGTCCTCCGGGTGGATGTCGTTCCAATCGCCGACGTCGATCGTGACCGCCATCGCCGTCATCGGCACCGCGAGAGCGCTGCGCTGCGCCTCGCGCAGCTCCGCCCACGCGCTCTCGACCGGCTCCTCCGAGGCGGGCAGGAAGCTCGCGAGCTGCACGAACAGGAACGGGAAATCCCCCTGGTTCCACCGGCTGCGCCACTCGCGGATCATGGCGGGGAACAGGCGCCGGTACTCGTCCGCACGGCCGACGTTCGACTCGCCCTGGTACCAGATCACGCCCTTGATCCGCATCTTCGTGAGCGGCGCGAGCATGGCGTTGTAGAAACCGAGCGGCTGCCGCCATTCCACGAACTGCAACGGCGGCAGCGGCTCGGCGGGCGCACCCAGCCGGTAGCGCCACGTGCCGGAGAGGTCGATGCGCGTATCCCCGACGCGGAGCTCGTACGGTTTGCCCTCGACGAAGCCGCCCGGTTCGTGCCCGTGCACGACCAGCCGCACGACGATGACGTTGTCGCCGGCCTGCAAGACGCCGGGCGCGACCGGGTAACGGCGCGGCGGGTACTCGTAGGTCGTCTCCCCGACCCTGGTGCCGTTCACCCACACGACGTCCGCGTCCACGAGCCGTCCGAGCTCCAGCATGGCGGGTTCGCCGGCAAGCTCTTCCGGCAGCGTGAGCTCGCGCCGGAACCAGACCACGCCAGCGACGGCCTCCAGGCTCGTCGCGTCGGCGATCGTCCCCGGCAGTTGCGCCACGCTCCAGCCGTCGTCGCCCAGCTCCGGGCGCTGCCACTCTCCGCGCAGGCCCGCGTCGCGCGCATCCAGCACCGCCCGCCAGCGCTCGGCGGTGCGGCGATCGCCCTCGATCAGCGATGCCAGGTACTCGTCGTCGCGAAAGCGCAGCGCCGTCTCGAGGTAGTGCGGGTACTCCGCGAGCGCCTCCTCGCTCATCCAGCCCTCCGCGGTGCTCCCGCCGTAGTTGCTGGAGAGGATGCCGATCGGTACCCCGTAGCGTTCGTGCAGCTCGCGTGCGAAAAACCAGGCCACGGCCGAGAACTCGAGCACCGTCTCCGGGTTCGACGCGACCCACTCCCCGGCGTCGAGGTCCTCGTGCGGGGCGTGGAAGTCGTAGCCGCGGGGCACGTCGAACTGGCGGATCAGCGGGTAGTCGGCGTTCGCCACGTCCTCCGCGAAACGCTCCCGGATACGGCCCATCCAGAGCTCCATGTTGGATTGTCCGCCGGCCACCCACACGTCGCCGAACCACGCGTCACGCACGGTCACCTCGTTCTCGCCGCGCACCGTGAGCTCGTGAGGCCCGCCCGCCGGCTGTGCCGGTAGCAGCAGGTGCCAGCGGCCGTCCTCTGCCGTGCCCGACGCGACTGCCTCGCCATCGAGCAGGACCGTGATGGCTTCGCCCTCGTCGGCGAAGCCCCAGACGGCAACCTGGACGTCGCGCTGGAGGACGACACCGTCGGAGAGGAGCCGCGGCAGCCGCACCTCCGCCGCCACCGAATACGAGACCAGCAAAAGCAAACAGAAAACCAGGCGCATCCCCTTCCATCCTCCTCAACGCAGGTTCATGCGAGCGGGAAAGCCAGCACGAGCAGCACGGTCATCGCCATGCCGACGCAACCCATCAGCGCCAGCAGCAGCGTCCAGGTCCTGAGCGTCTGCGCCTCGCTGAGCCCGCCCATGCGTGCAAAGATCCAGAATCCGCTGTCGTTCATCCACGAGCCGACCAGCGAGCCGCTGCCGATGGCGGTCGCGAGGTACACCGGGTGGAACCCGAGGCCGTCGAAGTCGACCATCGCGACCAGCATGGCGGACGAGACGATCATCGCCGCGGTGCTCGACCCCTGCGCGAACTTGAGCAGCGCGGTCACGACGAACCCCAGAAACAGCACGCTGATGCCCGCGGCCGCCGAGTCACCGGCCAGCCCCTGGATGGCGGGCGCGAGCTCCGCCGCCCGCAGGGCGGCCCCGAACGCACCGCCCGCGCAGGTGATCAGCACGATCACGCCGCCCGTCATGAGGGCGTCGCCCACGCCCTCGGCGAACCCGGAGAAACCCGGCCTGCGCAGCCGCCACCACGTGAGCAGGGCGACGCAGGTGGCGAGCAGCAGCGCCATGTCGGGGCTCCCGAGCACGTGCATCGCCTGGACCCACCCGGGCGCGCCCGCGCCTTCGAGCCCGATGGCGCCGAGCACGTTCGCCCCGGCGATGAGGCCGACGGGCAGTGCAATGGGCGCCAGCGACTCGAGCGCGCCGGGCAGCGGGCCGGACCGGGTCTCCGTCTCCGGGGACAGCCCGGACGGTGCGAGGTCCGGCATGCGCGTGTCGCTCCACGCCGCGAACCACAGCCCGGCCAGCGCCGCCGGGATGCCGGCGGCCATGCCGGCGAGGATCATCACGCCGATTTCGATGCCGAAGGTGTTCGCGACGAGCAGTGGCCCGGGCGTCGGCGGCACGAGCGCGTGCGCGGAAGCACAGGTAGCGGCCGCCACGAGATACCGCACGTAGTGCCGGCCGTTCTGCCGGTACATGGAGCGCACGAGCGGCACGAGCAGGAAGAACACCGTGTCGAAGAACACGGGGATCGCGAGCGTGAAGGCGCTCGCGGAGAGCGCACCGGCGCCGCGCTGCCTGCCGAACAGGCCGAGGAACACCGCGACGACGCGGTCGGCCGCGCCGCTCGCGGCCATCGCCATGCCGATGATCGCGGCAAGCGCGATGATGACGCCGATGCCGCCCGCGGTGTCGCCGAACGCTTGCGCGACACGCGGCACCTTCTCCGCCCACTCGCCGGGCGCGAGCAGGCTGACGACGAGCGCCGCGGTGATCAGCGACAGGAACGCGTGCAGCCTGAGCACGATGATGCCGCCGATCACGATCGCGAGCCCGACGGCGAGAACGAGGAACGGGTACCCGGTACTCATTCCGCCCGCTCCCGGTATATCCTCACGGCTGACTTTGCGCCGGGAGGCATGGATGATCCTGTACCGAACCGCAGCGGGACCCGTGCTCGCGAAAGGCGACCGCCTGCTCGCGATCGCCCGTGACTGGCACGAGCTGGTGAACGACGACGCGCTGCACGATTCGCTGCTGCGCCACTGCCGGGAAACCCGCGATCACGATCCCGCGCTCGCGGATCACGTGCGCCGGCCGCTGCCGCCCATCGGCGAGCGCCAGGAGCTGTGGGCCGCCGGCGTGACCTGGTATCGCAGCCGTACCGCGCGCATGGAAGAGTCGCAGAGCGCCGGCGGCAGCGATTTCTACGACCGGGTGTACGACGCCGAGCGCCCGGAGCTGTTCCTGAAAGCCACGCCGCATCGGGTCGTCGGGCCCGGCGAATCATTGCGCCTCCGCGCCGACTCGGCGTGGATCGTGCCGGAGCCCGAGCTCGTGCTGGTGATCACGCGCACCGGGCGCATCGTGGGATTCACGGTCGGCAACGACCTGAGCTGCCGCGACATCGAGGGCGAGAACCCGCTGTACCTGCCCCAGGCGAAAGTCTTCGATCGCTGTGCCTCCCTCGGACCGGGTATCCTCGTGGCACCCGAGCCGCCCGGGCCCGAAACGGAGATCCGCATGACGATCGACCGCGGCGACGAGCGCGTCTTCGAGGGTGCCTCCGCCCTCTCGCAGATGAAACGGCGTCCCGGGGAGCTGGTCGATTTCCTGTTCCGCGAGAACAGCCACCCCGAAGGCTGCATGCTCATGACGGGGACCGGCATCGTGCCGCCTGCGGAGTTCAGCCTGGAACCGGGTGACCTCGTTTCCATCACGATCGACGGCATCGGCACGCTCGCGAATCCCGTCCATCGCGTGCCTGCCTAGTCGATCAAACCGAACGCACGCGGCAGCCATTCGCTGATCTCCGGGACGTAGGCCACGAGCATCAGGCCCGCGAACAGCGCCGCGTACATCGGGATCAGGGGTCTCAGGATTCTCGACATCGTCGTGTTCGCGATCGCGCAGCTCGCGAACAGGATGCTGCCGACCGGCGGCGTGCACAGCCCGATGCACAGGTTCAACACCATCATGATGCCGAAGTGCAGCGGCGACATGCCGAGCTCGACGGCGACCGGCAGGAAAATCGGCGTGAAGATCAGGACCGCCGGGGTCATGTCCATGAACGCGCCGACCAGCAGCAGCGCCAGGTTGATGATGAGGAGGATCACCAGCGGGTTGTCGCTGAGCGCCAGCATCGTGGTCGCGATCTGCGACGGGATGTCGTGATAGGCCAGCACCCAGGACATGGCCACCGACGCGGCGATGAGGAACATCACGATCGCGGTGGTTTCGGCGGACTTCAGCAGGATCGGGTAGAGATCCCTGAACGAGATCTCGCGGTAGATCGGCCAGGACAGCGCCAGCGCATACAGCACCGCGATGGCGCCGGCCTCGGTGGCCGTGAAAATGCCGGCGATGATGCCGCCGATCACCACGACGATGAGCATGAGGCTGGGGAGCGCACGCCATCCCGCCCGCACCGTTTCCCTGAGCGAGGTGCGCCCGCTGCCCTGCATCCCGCGGCTGCGGGCGTACAACAGGCAGACGGCGATCAGAAGCAGGCTCACGAGCAACCCCGGCAGGTAGCCGCCGACGAACAGTGCAGCGATCGAGACGCCCCCGCTCGCCACCGCGTACACGATCATGATGTTGCTCGGCGGGATCAGGAGACCGGTGGTCGAGGATGCCGCGGTCACGGCGGCGCCGAAATCGCGGCTGTAGCCTTCCCTTTCCATCGCCGGGATCATGAAACCGCCGACCGCCGAGTTCGCGGCGATCGCGGAGCCGGAGATCGCACCGAACAGCGTGCAGGAAAGCACGTTCACGATCGCGAGCCCGCCCGGCAGCATGCCGACCAGGCATTTCGCGAAGTCGATGAGCCGCCGGGCGATACCGCCCTGGCCCATCAGGATCCCGCTCAGGATGAACAGCGGTATCGCGAGCAGGGCGAAGCTGTCGAGCCCGCTCAGCATGCGCTGCGCCATGGTGGCGATCGCCGGGCCGGGGTCGAGCGACAGCAGCAACGCGGCCAGCGTTGCGACGCCGATACAGAAGGCAACCGGAACGTCGAGTGCCAGGAGCAGCACGAACACGACGAGTAGAACGGCGCCGATCACAACGCCGCTCCGTCCGCGGGTGAAGGGCGGCCCGGCTCCTCGAACAGCGCGAGGGAGGCATACACGACGAGCATCAGGCCGCTGAGCGGCAGGCTCAGGTAGACGACCCACATCGGCAGCTCGAGCGCAGCGGAATACTGCCCGAGCTCCAGCGACAGCCCGATCAGGCTCAGCCCGCCGCCGAGCAGCACGACCACCGAAAACAGGATCACGGCAGCGTGGATGAAGCGCGCCTGCACACGCCTGGCGCCCGGCGAAAGCTTCTGCGACAGGAGGTCCAGGCCGAGGTGCATCTTCACGTGGTAGGCGTACGCCCCGCCGAGCAGGCCGATCCAGATCAGGAGGAAGCGCGCGAGCTCCTCGGTCCAGGAGCTCGGGCTGCCGAGCACGTAGCGCGACACCACCTGCCAGGTGACGCAAGCCACCATGACCGCGAGGAGCAGGGCGAGCAGGCCGCGGAAGATCCGGTCTATCGCATTGACGACGGCCCGCATCAATGGAACGCCCGGATACGCTCGATCAGCTCGCCGACCGCCGTGCCATCGAAGAGCGCGTGGATGCCGTTCACCTGCCCTGCGAACGCTTCCTTGTCCGGGCGAATCACGCGCGCGCCGGCGGCCTCCACGGCCGCCAGCGCAACTTCCGTTTCCTCGCGCCACAGCTCGCGCTGGTACGCCACCGACTCGTCGACGGCCTGCTGCAGCCATTCCCGTTGCTCGGGCTCGAGCCGCTCCCAGACGTACTGGCTGATGAGGAGGATGTCCGGCACGGTGGTGTGCTCGTCCAGCGTGTAGTACTTCGCCACTTCGTAATGCCCGGACAGGTAATAGCTGGGCGGATTGTTCTCGGCGCCGTCCACCACTCCCTGCTGCAGCGCCGTGTAGATCTCGCCGAAAGCGATCGGCGTGGGCGCCGCGCCGAAGCTCGTGACCATCTGCAGCGCGGCCTGGCTTTCCTGCACGCGGATCTTGAGCCCGGCCAGGTCGCCGGGTGCCTCGATGGGCTTCGTCACGGTGTAGAAGCTGCGGCTGCCGGCGTCGTACCAGCCGAGCCCGCGCAGCCTGACCCGCTGCGGCGCGAGCAGGAGCTGCTCGCCGATCTCCGAGTCGAGCACGGCGTAGTAATGCGCCTCGTCGCGGAACAGGTAGGGGACGTTGAAGATCTTCATCTCCGGCACGAAGCCCTCCAGCGGGCTCGTGGAGACTTTCGTCATCGCGATGCTGCCGATCTGCAGGAGCTCGATCAGCTCGCGCTCGCTGCCGAGCTGGCCACCGGCGTAGACCTCGAGCCGCATGGTGCCCCCGGAGTGATGCTCGAGCCGCTCGGCCATGTACAGCATCGCACGGTGCACGGGATGAGTGGCCGACAGCGCGTGCGCCATCTTGAGCTCGACGACGTCGTCCTGGCGGCCACAGCCGGCGAGCGCGGCCACGAGCCACAGCGCCGCGAGCGCGGACGCGATGCACCGGCGGTAGCGCTGGCTAACGGCGCGGCGCAACGTTCACCTGCGGCCGCAGACGCGGCGGGGCGTCCGACTGCCGCCTGACCAGCTTGAAATCCAGGAGCACGTGGCGCGCTTCCTGCCGGTTGCCCTCGCGCAGCGCCTTGATCTTCTGCACCAGCAGCTCGACGGCGGCACCCGAGAGCTCGACGATCGGCTGGCGGATCGTCGTGAGCTCCGGCCAGATCGTGACGGCGAGCGTGGTGTCGTCGAAGCCGCAGACGGTGAGGTCCCCGGGGACGTCCAGTCCGCGGCGGTGCGCGACGGCGACCGTGGCGGCCGCCATGTCGTCGTTGCTCGCGAAGATGGCGGTCGGCATCGGTTCCAGGTTGAGCAGGTGGTCGGCCGCCTCGAGGCCCGACCGGTAGGTGAACAGCCCCTGCACCTCGAGCTCCGGGGCGTGCGGCAGCCCGGCTTCGGCGAGCGCCGCGCGGTAACCGGCCAGCCGCCGCTCGCTCGCGAGCTGGTTCGGGTGGCCGATGATGAAGCCGATGCGCTTGTGGCCGAGCGAGATGATGTGCCGCGTCATCGTGAGCGCCGCCTCGTAATCGTCGATGCTCACGACCGAGATGTTGTCGCGGGGGCAGCTCGAGGTCACGATCACCGCGGGCGTGTCGGTCGTTTCCAGCACCTTCAGCACCTGCGGCGAATCAGCGAGAGGCGGCGACAGCAACACCCCGTCGGCGCCGCCGGCGCGCAGGCGCCGGATCGCGTCGTCCGCATCGTCACCGTCGCTGCACTTCTCGACCAGGAGCTGCACGTTGAGGGCGCGGGCCCGCTCGAGGCTGCCCACCAGGAACTCGCTCAGGTAGGCCGCGCTCGGGTTGGTGAACAGCAGCGCGATGTGGATCTGGGTGGCACCCGCGAGGCTGCGCGCGGCCTCGTTGGGTGCATAGCCGAGCTCGGCGATGGCCGAGTTGACGAGCTCCCGCGTCTCCTCGCGCACGTTCGCTTCGTTGTTGATCACGCGGGAAACGGTCATCGGCGAGACGCCCGCGTGGCGGGCCACGTCGCTGATGGTCGGCGCGCTGCGGCGCCGCCGCGGCCGGCGTTTGGATGGGTGGCTCACGACGCCGTTCCGTCCTTCTTTTCCTGTACGTGCGTGCAGCCGGTGCTGCTGAACCGGTCACGAATCATAACGCGTTCCGGTGCGCCAGTGGCAGTCGTCGCCGCCTCAGGCCCGCCGGATGTAATCATTGACGATGTTCTCCAGCCACTCCTGCTTGCCGCTCCTCTGCTCGGGCTCCCCGTTCTCGACGGCGAAGGCGCGCAGGTCCGCGAGGGTGAGCTTGCCGCTCTCGAACTCGCGCCCGCGGCCTTCGTCGAAGCTGGCATAGCGGCGCTTCCGGAGCTCCGGCAGCGGCGACTTCGTGAGGAGCTCGTGCGCGATCAGGAGCCCCCGGGCGAACGTGTCCATGCCCCCGATGTGGGCGATGAACATGTCCTCCAGGTCGGTGGACTCCCGCCTAACCTTGGCATCGAAATTCAGGCCGCCGGTCTTGAATCCGCCGTCGGACAGCACGACCAGCATCGCCTGGACCGCGTCGTACAGGTCGGTCGGGAACTGGTCCGTATCCCACCCGTTCTGCGGGTTGCCGCGGTTGGCGTCGATCGAGCCGAGGAGCCCGGCGTCGGCGCACATCTGCAGCTCGTGGGCGAACGAGTGCCCGGCGAGCGTGGAGTGATTCGCCTCCACGTTCACCTTGAAGTCCTTGTCGAGCCCGTAGTGCCGCAGGAAGCCGATCACCGTCTGCGCATCGGAATCGTACTGGTGGTACATCGGCTCCATCGGCTTCGGCTCGACCAGGAACGTGCCCTTGAACCCGATCGACCGGCCGTAATCGCGTGCCAGCCCGAGGAAAGTCGCGAGGTGGTCGAGCTCGCGCTTCGTCTGGGTGTTGAACAGGTACGCATAGCCTTCGCGCCCGCCCCAGAACACGTAGTTCTCGCCGCCGAGCTCGACGGTCGCGTCGAGCGCCGCCTTGACCTGCGCCGCCGCGTGCGCGACGACCGCGAAGTCCGGGTTCGTGGCAGCCCCGTTCATGTAGCGCGGGTGCGAGAACAGGTTCGCCGTCCCCCAGAGCAGGCGCACGCCGGTGGCCTTCTGCAGCTCCTTCGCCCTGGCGACCATGCGCTCGAGGTTCTTCTCGCTTTCCACGATCGACGCCCCTTCGGGCGCCATGTCGCGGTCGTGAAAGCAATAGAACGGCACGCCGAGCTTGGTGAAGAACTCGAAAGCCGCGTCCATCTTGTCTTCCGCGCGCCGCAGCGGATCGTCGGCCGTCTTCCAGGGATGAAGCCGGGTGCCGGGGCCGAACGGGTCCGCGCCCTCGGCACAGAACGTGTGCCAGTAGCAGACCGCGAAGCGCAGGTGCTCGCGCAACGTCTTGCCGCCGACGACACGATTCTCGTCGTAGGCCTTGAAGGCGAGCGGGTTGTCCGAATCCGGACCCTCGTAGGGAATTTTCCCGATGCCCGGGAAGTACTCCCGTTCTCCGATGTAGATGCTGTTGGTCATGTCGTCAGGGCTGTCAATGTGTGAAAAGTGGGGTAACTTGCGTCACGGCCTGCCGGTACGCCGCGTAGAGCTCCGCGTAGCGATCGGCCGTGGCGGCGTCCGGCTCGGCGCACAGCGCGTCGTTGCGGGTCAGGTGAACGGCGGCGATTTCGGCGATCGACGCCGATGAGTCCTCGCGTACCTCGAGCGCCCAGAGCGCCTGGAGCGCGGCGCCGAATGACGCGCCCTCTGCCTGCTCGAGCACGGTGACCGGCAGCCGGCAGACGTCGGCCACGATCTGCCGCCAGACGGCGCTGTTCGCCCCGCCACCGGTGAGGACGATCCCGTGGCCGGAAACGCCGAGCTCCCGCAGCCGGTCGAGCCCGTAGCGCAGCGCGAACGTCGCGCCTTCCACGGCCGAGCGCAGCAGGTGGGCCGGGCTCGCGTTGTGGGACGAGAGCCCGAGGACACATCCGCGCGCCCGCGGCAGGTTGGGGGTGCGCTCGCCGTTGAAGAACGGCAGCGTGATGAGCCCCCCCGCGCCGGTCTCCACCCCGGCGATGTCGTCGTCCAGGTTACGCGCAGACCTGCCGACCAGCGCGCTCACGAGCTCGGTGCCGAGCGTGCAGTTCATCGTGCACACGAGCGGCAGCCAGCCGCCGGTCGAGCTGCAGAAAGCGGCGATCTCGCCTTGCGGGTCGACGATCGGCCTGTCGGCGTGCGCGAACAGTGTACCCGAGCTGCCGAGGCTCATCGTCAGCCTGCCGGCGGTCACGTTGCCGGTGCCGATGGCGGCCATCATGTTGTCGCCTCCGCCGGTTGCCACGGGCACCCCGGCGGGCAGGCCCCACTCTTCCGGCGCGGCGGGCGTCGTCTCGCCGATGAGCGCGTGCGCTTCCTCGAGCGGCGGCAGGCACTCGGTGAGATCCCGCTCGTCGTCGACCGCCGCGAGCAGCTTCTCGCTCCACTGCCGGCGGCGCACGTCGAAGAAGCCCGTGCCCGAGGCATCGCCGTATTCCATGCACGTGCGCCCCGTCAGCAGGTAATTCAGGTAATCGTGCGGCAGCAGGATGCGCGCGAGCCGCGCGTAGAGCTCCGGGTGCGCTTCCTTGAGCCAGCGCACTTTCGACGCGGTGTAACCGACGAGCACCGGGTTCCCGGCGTACTCGATGCAGCGCTCACGGCCGCCGCAGGCCTGCTCGATCGCGTCCGCCTGTGCCTGGGTCGACGTGTCGCACCAGAGCTTGACCGGTGCGAGCACCGCACCCTCGCCGTCGAGCGCGACGAAGCCGTGTTGCTGCCCGGACACGCCGATCGCCTGCGCCGTCCGGCGCACGTCCTCCGGCACCTGCCCGAGCGCGTAGCGCAGCGCCGCGGTCCACCACTCGGCGCGCTGTTCGGCACTGCCGTCCGCGCGGCGCTCGAGGGCAAGCGGCGCCGACGCGCTGCCGGCCACGCGGCGCGCCTCGTAGTCGTAGAACAGCACCTTGAGGCTCTGCGTGCCGAGATCGATTCCGAGCACCGTGCGGGTCACGTGAGCCCCCTCACCAGTCGTGCATCGTGCCGTCCTCCAGCCGGTTGACCGGAAGGTAGGCGCGTCGATAGGGATACTGCCGAGCGAGGTCGGCGTCGATGTCGACGCCCAGCCCGGGCTCTTCTCCCGGGTGCAGGAACCCGTTCTCGAAGTACCACGCGTGCGGGAAGACGCGATCGGTCTCCTCCGTGTGCGGCATGTACTCCTGGATGCCGAAGTTCGGCACCGAGAGGTCGAAGTGCAGCGCCGCCGCCATCGCCACGGGCGACAGGTCCGTGGCGCCGTGGCAGCCGGTGCGGACGCCGTACAGGTCCGCGAGCGCCGCGATGCGCCTGAGGTGCGTGATGCCCCCGGCGTGCACGACCGTCGCGCGGATGTAATCGATGAGCTGCTCCTCGATCAGGGTCCGGCAGTCGTGGATCGAATTGAAGACCTCCCCTACGGCGAGCGGCACCGTGGTGTGCTGCCGGATCAGCCGAAAGCTCTCCTGGTTTTCCGCCGGCGTCGGGTCCTCCAGCCAGAACGGCCGCCAGCGCTCGAGATCCTTGCCGAGGCGTGCCGCCTCGATCGGCTTCAGGCGATGGTGAATGTCGTGCAGCAGGTGCAGGTCGTCGCCGAGCGCCGCGCGCGCGGCCTCGAACAGCGGCGGCACGGAACGCAGGTACTTCTCCGTGGACCAGGCGTTCTCGGTCGGGAGGTCGGCATCGGCCGGCTCGTAGCTCAGCCTGCCGCGGCCACCCACGCCGTAGGTCGAGGCGAGCCCGGGCACGGCGGATTGCAGGCGGACGGCGCGATAACCGCGTGCGACGAACGCGCGCGCGCTCTCGATGGTCTCCTCGACGGTCCCGCCGCTCGCGTGCCCGTAGACGAGCACGCCCTCGCGGCTCGCGCCGCCGAGGAGCTGGTACACCGGCAGCCCGGCGAGCTTGCCCTTGATGTCCCACAGCGCCGTGTCGACGGCGGCGATCGCCGTCATGGTGACCGGTCCCCGGCGCCAGTACGCCCCGCGGTAGAGGTACTGCCACGTGTCCTCGATCCGCTGTGCGTCGCGCCCGAGGAGGCACGGGACGACGTGGTCCTCGAGGTAGCTCGCCACGGCGAGCTCGCGGCCGTTCAGCGTGGCGTCGCCGACGCCCGTGGCGCCGCTCTCGGTCGTCACCCTGAGCGTGACGAAATTGCGGCCGGGACACGTGACGATGACCTCGGCCGAGGTGATTCTCTCGGCGGCGCTCATGCGGCGACGACCTCCAGCACGGTCGACTTCAGGTCGGCCGAGCTCGACCCCGCCATGATGTCGAATTCGCCCGGCTCGACGACCGACCGCATGTCGCGGCCGACCAGGGCGAACGCCTCGGGACCGAGCTCGATCGTGACGGTCGCCTGCTCGCCCGGTGCGAGCGTCACGCGCCGGAAACCCTTGAGCAGCTTCACGGGCCGCGTGACCGACGCGACCCGGTCGCGCACGTACACCTGCACGACCTCGTCGCCGGTGCGCTCGCCGGTGTTCCGGACGTCGACCCGCACCTCGACCGGCTCGCCCGCCCGCACGCGGGAGGCGGACAGCTCGGGCTCGCCGATCTCGAACGTCGTGTAGCTCAACCCGAAACCGAAAGGAAACAGCGGGCTCGCGTCGGAGAACAGGTAGCCGCGGCGGGCCGTCGGCTTGTGGTTGTAGAAATGCGGGACCTGTCCTGCCTCGCGCACCACCGTGACCGGCAGCTTCGCCCCCGGATTGACGAGCCCGAAGAGCGCCTCCGCCATGGCGGTGCCACCCTCCTGGCCCGGGTACCAACACTCGAGGATGGCGTGCGCCTTTGCGGCGACGTTCGGCCAGCTCGGCGGCCGGCCATTGATTGCGCAGACGACGACGGGCTTGCCGAGCGCGTGCAGCGCGTCGAAGAGCTCGTTCTGCTCGCCGACGAGATCGAGGCTCGTGCGATCGCCGAGGTGGTAGGTCGCGAACCCCTCGCGGCTGGTCTGCTCCGTATCGCCGATTGCCAGCACGATGACGTCCGCCTCGCGCGCGACTTCCACGGCCTCCTCGATCAGCTCGAGGTTGCGCGCGCGATCGGCGAGCAGCACCTCGTGCGCGGAGCGATCCTCGCTCTGCGTGATGTAGACGCCCTGCGCGTGCACGATGCGGGCACGCTCCCCGGCGACGGCACGCACGCCGTCGAGCAGCGTGACCGCCTGCTTCGGCACGCTGGAGTAGCCGCCGAGGCGGGCGATGCTTGCGTTCGGGCCGATGACCGCGATCGTGCCGGCCGCCGCCGGATCGAGCGGCAGCGTGCCGTCGTTCTTCAGGAGGCACAGCGACTTGCGTGCGGCCTCCAGCGCCAGCGCGCGCGCCTCCTCGTTCCCGGTGACGCGGGTCGTGAGCGCGGCATCGCCGTACGGGTTCTCGAACAGCCCGGCGCGGAACTTGAGCTCGAGGATCCTGGCCACGGCGCGGTCGATGTCATCCGGCTTCACCCGGCCGTCGGCGGCCTGCTCGACGAGCGAGTCGTAGCAGGTGCCGTCCGGCAGCTCGCAGTCGACGCCGGCCGCGAGCGCGAGGCGCGCCGCGTGATCGAGATCGGAAGCGACGTGGTGCAGGGTCACGAGCTGCTCGATCGCGTTGTAATCGCTCACGATGACGCCGTCGAAGCCCCACTCCCCGCGCAGCACGTCCTCGAGCAGCCAGCGATTGGCATGGCTCGGCACGCCGTCGATCTCGTTGTACGACGGCATCACCGACCGGACGCCGGTGCGCTCGACGACGGCCTGGAACGGGGGGAAGAAATTCTCGCGGAGCTCGCGCTCCGCGATCTGCGCCGGCGCCACGTTGTTGCCGGAAAGCGGCTGCCCGTGCCCGGTCATGTGCTTCAGCGTCGCGAACACCTTCCCGTCGGCGAGCTTGTCGACCCGGCCTTCGCCCTGCAGCCCTTCGACCGCCGCGACGCCCATCTCGGATACCAGGAACGGGTCTTCGCCGAACGTCTCCTCGATGCGGCCCCAGCGTGGATCGCGCACGATGTCCACGACCGGCGAAAGCACGAGCGGCACGCCCCGCGCGCGCACCTCGCGCGCGATCACCGCCGAGACGCGCCGCATCAGGTCCGTGTCGAAGGTGCCGGCGAGCGCGATCGCCTGCGGGAACATCGTCGCGTCCGTCGCCATGTAACCGTGCAGCGATTCCTCGTGGAACAGGACCGGGATGCCGAGGCGCGTCTCCTCCACCGCCCAGCGTTGCACGGCGTTGATGAACTCGACCGTCTCTTCCGGCGTGCGCCAGCGGTCGCGCGAGCCGCCGGACGCCTCGCCGCCGCCCGGGCCGCCGCGCTTGTCCGACGGGCGCGTGACCTGCCCGATGCCGTGCGGAAAATGGCGGGAGGCCTTCTCCGGCGAAAACGCGAGGACGTCCATCACCTGTTCCTTGCGCGCCCAGATGGCGATCATCTGCGCCACCTTCTCCTCCAGCGTCATGCGCCCGAGGAGATCGCGCACGCGCTCGGCGATCGGCGCGCTCGCGTCGCGGTAGAGCGGCACGGCGGACCGGGCACGCGCCGGCGCCGCGGGCACCACCATCGCCGCGACCGGCGCACCCGCCAGCCAGCGCAGCACCTGCCGGCGGGTGGCGGACAGGTTCACTCGGCGGACTCCCGTGCGGCCACCACCGCGCCGTCCGCGATCGTGAGCACGCTGCTTTTGAGGTCCACCGAGTTCGGGCCCGCCATGATCTCGAATTCGCCGGGCTCGACCACCTCGCGCATGTCGGCGTTCCACAACCGGAAGGCCTCGGGGCCGAGCCTGAAGCTCACCGTCTTCTGCTCGCCCGGCTCGAGCGAGACGCGCTCGAAGCCCTTGAGCTCCTTCACGGGACGGGTCACGGAGCTGACCCGGTCGCGCACGTAGAGCTGCACGGTCTCGTCACCGGCACGCTCGCCCGTGTTCGTGACCGTCACCCGCACCTCGACGGTGCCGTCGGCCGGTATCGAGGCGGCCGAGAGCTCGGGCGCCGAGATCTCGAACGTGGTGTAGCTCAGGCCCCAGCCGAACGGGTACAAGGGTTCGGTGCTCGCGAACAGATAGCCGCGCCGCGCCGAGGGCTTGTGGTTGTAGAACATCGGGAGCTGCCCGACCTCGCGCGGGATCGTGACCGGCAGCTTGCCGCCCGGGTTCACGTCCCCGAACAACACGTTCGCGAGCGCGGTACCGCCCTGCTCGCCGAGGTACCAGGCCTCGATGAGCGCGTTCGCCTTCTCCGCGATGTCGACGGTCGCGAGCGGCCGGCCGTTGTTCAGCACGACGACGATCGGGATGCCGAGCGCGTGCAACGCGTCGAACAGCTCCTGCTGCTCGCCGACGAGCTCGAGACTGGCACGATCCCCGAGATGCGAATCCGCCCAGCCCTCGCGGCTCGTCTGCTCGTTGCCGCCGATCGCGAGCACGATCACGTCCGCGCCACGCGCCACGTCGACCGCTTCGCGGATCAGGCGCCGGTTCTCCTCGGGATCCGCGAGCACCACCTCGTCGGCCCACCAGTCGTCGTTCTCGGTGATCTTCACCCCCTGCGCGAACACGACCTCGGCGCGATCGCCGACGTACGTGCGCACGCCCGCGAGCAGGGAGACCGTGATCGGCGGGATGCCGTAGTAACCGCCCAGGCGGGCCACGTCGGCATTGGGGCCGATCACCGCGATACGCCCGAGCGCGTCCGCGTCGAGCGGCAGCACGCCGTCGTTCGCGAGCAGGACGACCGAGCGCTCGGCGGCGCGCCGCGCGAGCGCGCGTGCCTTGCGGGTGTTCGTGACTGCCCGGGCATGGTCGGGGTCGGCGAACGGCTCCTCGAACAGCCCGGCCCGGAACTTGACCTCCAGCAGGCGCCGCACGGCGCGATCGATGTCCGCCTCGGTCACGAGCCCGGCATCGAGCGCCGCCGGCAGGTGGGCGAAGGCACGCCCGTCGGGCAGGTCGACGTCGACGCCGGCGCGCAAGGCCGCCGCCGCGGCGGCCGTGTAGTCGGAAACCACGTGATGCAGGTCGACGAGCTGCTCGATGGCGTAATAGTCGCTGACGACCATGCCGTCGAAGCCCCACTCCTCCCGCAGCACGTCGTGGATGAGCCAGCGGTTCACGTGGCTCGGCACGCCGTCGATCTCGTTGTAGGACGGCATCACCGCCTGGATGTCCGTGCGCTCGACCACGGCCCGGAACGGCGGGAAGAAGTTCTCGCGCAGCTCGCGTTCCGAGATCGGCGCCGGCCCGACGTTCGTGCCGCTTTCCGGCTGGCCGTGGCCGGTCATGTGCTTGAGCGTGGCGAACACCTTGCCGGGCGCCAGCTTCTCGATCGTGCCGCGGCCCTGCAGCCCCTCCACGGCGGCCACGCCCAGCTCGGACACGAGCCAGGGATCTTCACCGAAGGTCTCCTCGAAGCGTCCCCAGCGGGCGTCGCGCGCGATGTCCACCACCGGCGACAGCACGAGGTGCACGCCGCGCGCGCGGATCTCGCGCGCGGTGACCGCGTTCACTTCCCTGACGAGGTCCGGATCCCACGACGACGCGAGCGCGATCGCCTGGGGGAAGCTCGTCGCGCCGACCGCGGCATAACCGTGCAACCCCTCCTCGTGGAACAGCACCGGGATGCCGAGGCGCGTCTCCTCGATGGCGAACGACTGGATGGCGTTCACGAGCTCGACCGTCCGGGCGATGCTGCGCCACGGAACCACGCGCGGCGAAGCCGGCCCCTGGGTGTCGTTCGGTCGCGAGAAGCTGCCGAAGCCGTGCGGCCACAGCCTTCGTGCCTGCGCGGGGTCGAAACGCCCCTCGTCGTCGACCAGGTCGACCTTGCTGTCCCAGACGCTGCGGATCTGCGCGATCTTCTCGTCCGTCGTCATGCGCCCGAGCAGGTCCTCGACCCGCTCGGGGACGGGCGCCGAGGCATCCCGGTACACGGGCTCGTCCGCGGCGAGGCACGGCGCCGACACGGCGAGCGCGGCGACGACGAACGGGAAACCGTGGATCCGCCCGCGCCTGGCGGGCTTGAGAATCGGCAATGAACGCAAGGCGTGTCCCCCCTTCCGGACGGCTGGCGAATCGGGCCGCGGTTGACAACGACGCGGATGGTAGCGATACCATGCGCTGCCACGTCCTTTGTGTCAACACCGGATTCCGACCGTCGCAATGCTCATGTTCAGCACGAAAAAACGCACGCAAGTGATTTACGGGACAGCGGCGCGCTGTTGGGCCACCTTGCTCCTGGCCGCGCTCGGCGTGCCGCTGGCCGCGACGGCGGAAGACGGCTACGAGCTGTGGCTCCGGCATGCGCCGCTCGCGGACGCGCCGGCGGTCGGCCGCATTGTGGCGCCGGCGGACGCGTCGCCCACGCTCGCGCTCGCGCGTGACGAGCTTGCCGCGGCGCTCTCGCGGCTCACCGGCAATGACGTGCCCACGGGAGACGCGCCGGTCGACGGGGCCATCGTCCTCGGCACGCCGGCGACCTCCGCACTCGTCCGCGACCTCGACCTGCCGCTCGCGGCCGCGGGCGACGAAGGCTTCCTCGTGCGGCGCGCCACGCTCGACGGCCGGACGGTCACGGTCGTCGCGGCGAACCGCGACGTCGGCGTGCTCTATGGCGTGTTCGCGCTGCTGCGCGAGCTCGAGACCGGCACCCCGCTGGCCGGGATCGAGCTGGCGAGCGCGCCTCGCCTGCAGCATCGCGTGCTGAACCACTGGGACAACCTCGACGGCACCGTCGAGCGCGGCTACTCCGGCCGCTCGATCTGGGACTGGTGGCGCCTGCCGGAGCATCGCGATCCCCGCTATCGCGACTACGCGCGGGCGAACGCCTCGGTCGGCATCAACGGCACGGTGCTGAACAACGTGAATGCCGATGCGCTGTCGCTCAGCACGCGCTACATCGCGAAGGCGGCCGCCATCGCCGACGTGCTGCGCCCGTGGGGCATGCGCGTGTACCTCTCGGCGCGCTTCACGGCCCCGATCGAGCTCGGCGGGCTCGACACCGCGGATCCGCTCGATCCACGGGTCCGTGCCTGGTGGCGGGAGAAAGCCGACGAGATCTACGCGGCGATCCCCGATTTCGGCGGTTTCCTGGTCAAGGCGAACTCCGAGGGGCAGCCCGGACCGCAGGACTACGGCCGCAGTCACGCGGACGGCGCGAACATGCTCGCCGAGGCGGTCGCACCGCACGGCGGCATCGTGATGTGGCGGGCATTCGTGTACTCAGCGGAAAACCCGGAGGACCGCGCGAAGCAGGCCTGGGACGAATTCGTGCCGCTCGACGGCGAGTTCGCCGACAACGTGCTGGTGCAGGTCAAGAACGGGCCGATCGATTTCCAGCCGCGCGAGCCGTTCCACCCGCTGTTCGGCGCGATGCCGAAGACGCCGCTCATGATGGAGCTGCAGATCACCAAGGAGTACCTGGGCTTCGCGACGCACCTCGTGTACCTCGGTCCGCTGTTCGAGGAAGTGCTCGATGCCGACACCCGTGTCGCCGGCGAAGGCTCGACGGTGGCGCGCGTGATCGACGGAAGCCTGCACGGTTACACGGTGACCGGCATCGCCGGAGTCGCGAACACCGGATCGGATCGCGACTGGAGCGGCTCGATTTTCGACCAGTCGAACTGGTACGCCTTCGGGCGCCTGGCCTGGGACCCGTCGCTGTCCGCGCGCGAGATCGCGCAGGAATGGCTGCAGATGACGTTCTCGCGCGATCCCCGCTTCGTCGAGCCCGCGCTCGACATGATGCTCGCCTCGCACGAAGCGGCGGTGAGCTACATGACGCCGCTCGGGCTCGCCCACCTCATGGGCACCGGGCACCATTACGGCCCCGCACCGTGGGTCTCGGACCTCGACCGCCCGGAGTGGAACCCGGTGTACTACCACCGCGCGGACCGGCACGGCATCGGCTTTGACCGCACCGCAAGTGGCAGCAACGCCGTCGCGCAGTACGCGCCGCCGGTCGCGGAGGTCTTCGGCAGCGTGGAGCGGGTTCCGCCCGAGCTCCTGCTGTGGTTCCACCGGCTGTCGTGGGATCACGTCATGCCCTCGGGGCGCACGCTGTGGGAAGAGCTCGTCGCCCACTACGATGCCGGCGTGGCCGAAGTCGGGCGCATGCAGGCGACCTGGGCCTCGCTCGAGCCGTACGTCGACGCGGAGCGCTGGCAGAAGACGGCCGACTTCCTGCGCATCCAGCTCGCCGAGGCGCGCTGGTGGCGCGACGCCTGCCTCGCGTACTTCCACGAGGTGTCGGGGCGGCCGTGGCCGGACGGCGTGCGTCCGCCTGCGCACCCGCTCGAGCACTACCAGGCCCTCGAGTTCCCCTACGCTCCGGGCCACTGACGCAGCGCGCTCTTACAGGGGACGGGTGCTCTTGCGGACGACGAGGCGGTGCGGGAGGAACTGCCGCATCGTCTCGGGCTTCTTGCCGTCGATGAGGTCGAGCAGGAGGGTGGCGCAGGTCCTGCCGATGTCTTCGACCGGCTGCGCGATGGTCGTGAGCGGAGGCGCCAGGTACTTCGCGAACGGGATGTCGTCGAATCCCATGACGGAGATGTCGTCCGGCACGGAAAAGCCGTACTGGCGCAGCGTGTACATGCAGCCGAGCGCGATCTCGTCGCTGAAGCAGAAGATGGCCGTCGGGCGCGCCTTCTGCAGCAGGAGCTTCTCGGCCGCCTGCTCCCCGCACTGCACGCTGTACTCGCCGTAGACCACGAGGCTTTCGTCGAACTCCAGCCCCGCTTCTTCCAGCGCGCGGCGGTATCCGGCGGCGCGGTCCCGGCTGCTCGTGCTCTGCATGTCGCCGGTGATCGCGGCGATGCGCCGGTGACCGTAGTCGATGAGGTGTCGCGTGGCGTCCATCGCGGCCTGCACGTCGTCGATGGAAACGCTCGGGAACGCGTCGCACCCGGTGAACTCGCAGCCGTTCACGAGCGGCGGCAGGTCGTCGGCCGAAACGCGCTTGCCCTCGAGATCGAACGGGATGCGGTGGGACATGAGGATGATGCCGTCGGCCTGCCGGGAGCGCGTCATGGCCGCGAACTCGCGCTCGCGTTCCGGCGAGCCCTGGGTATCCCCGAGCAGCACGGAATAGCCGCGGCTGTGCGCGACCTTCTCGATCGCCTTGATGATGCCGGAGTTGTAGCTGTCGGCCACGTCGGGAATGATCGCGACGATGTTGCGCGAACGGGCCGTGCGCAGGCTGACGGCGAGGTTGTTGGGCGTGTAGCCCACGGCTTCCGCCGCCGCGAGGACCTTGAGCCGCGTCGCCTCCGACACCCGGCTCGGGTTCCGGAGCGCGTGCGAGACCGTCGCAATCGAGACGCCGGCACGCGCGGCGATGTCCTTGATTCCTGCCTTGGCCATGTAAATCGTTCGTCAGCGCCGTTCCGGCGAGGGATCCCCGGACGGCGCGCGTATTCTAGCGGCGAAACGCAAGCGTGGCTTCAGTGCGTCGGGAGCAGGCTGGCCGCCGCGTTCGCGAGCAACAGCCAGCTCGCCCCCACCGAGATCACGTATTCGTTCTCACCCCACAGGAAGGGCCAGTCCTCCTTGTTTTCGGGCAGGTCCGGCCGGACGACCAGGACGCCTGGCACGATACCCCCGGGGATGAACGAGAAATCGGCCCGGTTCGTGCCGTAAGCCACCTGCTTCGACCGTGCGCCCACGCCCGAGACGAAGGACAGGTCGGAGGCCGGGTGGTTGCCGAGGACGTAGTGCACGCCCCGGAACACGTCCTCCTCGCCGATGACGTCGGGAAACGCGCGGTGCAGGTACCAGTTGGCGATCGCCGTCCCGATCACCAGGCCGCTGCCGGCCCAGCCGCCGTCGGCGATCGGCACCCCGTAGGGGTTCTCGCCCGCGAGCGAATCGAGCCAGCGCCGGTGCGCTCGCGCCAGCTCCTGCACGCGCGCGCGGTAGTCCTCGCCGAGGTAGGGCAGCGCCCGGACGGCGAGCACCGCGTGCGGCGCGAAGCTCCGTTCGATCGCGGGCACGAGCTCGCGAAAGCGCGCCGCGTACCGCTCGTCGCCGGTCGTGACGAGAAGCTCGAGCGCCGCTTTGAGCTCCTCCGTCTCCAGCGGCCCGCCGGTCGTGTTGCCGTGGCGGAAGATCACCGGCCCGCGCGCCTGCTCCTCCTCCCAGGCGCGCACCGCGACCTCGAGGCATTCCGCGGCGAGAGCGTCGTCGTAGCCGCGCAGCGCGCGGCTCGCCGCGGCGAGCGCCGCGATCGAGCCGAACTGGAGCGACGACGAGTAGCTCGTGAACGCCCAGCGATCGTCCGGCACGCCGCTCGCGCGGCCGTCCGCTTGCGCCGGACCGAGCGCCGGGTCGTAGACCAGGTTGTCGGTCTTGGTCGCCCCGTCGCCGAGGTGCGTGTACTGGTCGAGATCCGGCGCGACTATGCCCGGGATCGCGTGCCCGACGGCGCGGTGCTGTGCGAGGAGCTGGAGCACGCCGTGCTCGATCTGCTGCAACAGGTCCGGCTTGCCGTCCGCCACGTGGATGTCGACCCGGCGGCGTTCGTAATCGACGCTCGTGACGTCGCGATCGATGCCGAATTCCTCCCACACGCTGACGAGCGTGTTCACGACGTAGTACTGCGTCTGCGTGCGGATGTCGTAATCGCCGGCGTCGTACCAGCCGCCCACGTTCAGGCCGGGAATGTGCTCGCCCGGCGCGTAGGGGCTGTCGGTCTCCGGCCCCTGCGCGTACAGGTCGAAGTGCACGTGATCGACCGGCGCCTGGCGGGCATCGTCCAGGTGAGAGGCGCCGTGCCACACGCGGTAGGCCTCGTTGACCGCGACGTGATCCATCTGCACCGGGAAGAAGACGTCCAGCGTCGGCTGCCAGACGTCCCCGTAGACGTGCTCGCCGACCAAGAACGGTGCCGTGCGCACGGAGCCGTATTCGAGGTAATAGATGCCCTCCTTCGTCGCGGACGAGAAATCGAACACCCGGTACGCGTAGCGCAGGTAGCGGCCCCAGGGCTCGGGCACCGCCCTGAGCACGAGCTCCGGCTCCCCGTCGGCGCCGACCCGGTAGAGGCGCGCTTCGGCGTCGCCCGGATCCCGTGCGTCGAGCTCGATCACCGCCCGCTTCGCCTGGGCGGGGTGATAGCCGACCTGCGAATGCCCGATCACGGGCGCCCGCGTCCAGTCCGGCAGCCTCGTGCCCTCGAGCCGCCACTCGAGCACGCGGCCGGTGCGGCCGGCGGGCAGCAGGCTGCGCGCCACGAACCAGCCGTTCTGCGCCTTGGCGCGCCCGTCGTAGAGCGCGATGGGAACCTGCCTGGAGGTGAGCACGATGCGGCGCTCCGGCGCTTCCGGCGCGAGCACCAGCCGGTGACCCGTCGCGAGCGGCTCGGGTTCGACGCCCGCCTGCTCGCGGAGGCCGACCGGGTGCAGCGGCAGCAGGCCGTAGCGCTCATCCATCGCGTAGCCCCGCCCGAAATACGCGGAGGGCAGGAACTCGAGGTTGAAGCCCGCGCGGCCGACGAGCGCCTCGGGAAGCGGTGCCTCCAGGTGCACCGAGAGCAGGATGGCGTCGCCGCGCGACGAGGCCTCGATCGCGAAGGCGAAATCCTCATCCGGATACTGAAGTTCTGCCCTTATCTTGTTGTTTTCACGGTCAACTACTCGCTGCACCAGCTCCGGGATCGCGTCCCACTGCTCGGGCGTGGCGTGCAGGCGCACGTCACCGTTGGTCGCGGTGCGCTCGCCGTGATGCACGATCTCGATGCCGCTGATCTTGGAATCGCTGAACAGCCCGCTGTAGGCGTTGCTGTAGACGAGCACGTCGAAACCGCGCGAGGCAAAGTACTCGCGCTCGTCGAGCGTGAAGCCTGCGTCCGCGGATGCGGCGCCGGCAGCGGCGAGGAGGACGAAGACGGCAAGAGCACGAGCCTGGAGCATGTTCAGGTTCCCACGTCGATGAAGCTGTTGATGCTGAGGCGGCCGGTCAGCGGGTTCGCATCCGGCACGAAGTCCGGCCCGATCGAGCCCGAGTGCAGCACGTTGCGCCGGTAGAACAGCACGCGATTGAAGCGTCCTTCGACGGCGTAGATCCGCTCGAACAGCGGGGTATCGCCGTCGATGTAGCCGGGGGGCGGTGCATCCGGACCCGCGAGCTCGGCCTCGAGCGTCCGCAGGTAGGTTTCGCGGCGCCCCGCGTCGATGTATTCGAATCCCGTTTGCCTGTGCCGGTAGAACGCCGTGCCGCCGTGCGGCACCCGGAACAGGTAGTGAATGGAAGCAATGCCGTCGCCGCCGGTCGAGTCGACGTGCGGTATGCGCTGCGGCATGGCGAGCTGGTCCGCGGGCGTCGTGACCAGCGAGTAGTGGCACATGCTGAACGTGAGCGGTCCCGGCCGCAGGCCGAAGCACTCGCGCAGGAGGTCGTTGAGCTCCGCCACCAGCATCCGGCGCCAGGCGAGCGGTGCGCGCGTTCGGATGCCGGGGAACCAGCGCCACCGCTTCGTGAATACGCGGCCGGCCGCGTGCCGCACCAGCGCATCCGGGTCGTTCACGAAATCGTCGATGACGAGCAGCGGCTGGCGCTCGCGGCCGAGCTCCACCCTGCGCACCGCCGCGTCGGGATTCATCCGGATCTCCATGCGCGGCCTTCAAGCCTCTGCACAGTAGCGATCCACGAACGCCTGGTGCTCCGGGAAGCTCGCCACCGTGCGCTGCACCGACTGCCGCAGGTTCTCCAGCAGCTCGATGAGCTGCCGGCGCGGCAATGCGCGCGCGAGGTGATGGTAACCGGCCGGGACAATGCCCTGCCCCAGCATGACCTGGGTCCAGGAATCCACCCGGAACAGCTCCCCGTCAGCCTGCCAGGCGTGCCCGTGCTCGCGAAACAGCGCGATCCGCTGCGCCAGCGTGTCCGGCACCTCCATCGTGCGGCAATGGTTCCAGAACGGCGTGTCGTCGCGCTCCGTCGCGTGGTAGTGCAGGACGATGAAGTCGCGGATGCTTTCGAGCTCCGCTCGCGTGAGCTCGTTGTAGCGATCGACCAGCGCTCGCGTGATGCCCGCGAACGGGAACAGCTGCATCAGGCGGGTGACGCCCGTCATGATGAGGTGAATGCTGGTCGATTCGAGCGGCTCCACGAAGCCGCTCGCCAGGCCCAGGGCGACGCAGTTGCGGTTCCAGGCCTTGCGGCGCCGGCCCGTGCGGAAACGGATGACCCTGGGCTCCGTGAGCACCTCGGCATCGAGGGCGCCGAGCAGCCGCGCCGCGGCCTCGTCGTCGGACAGGTAGCGGCTGCAGTACACGAGGCCGTTGCCCACCCGGTGTCGCAGCGGGATCTGCCAGCGCCAGCCGGCGTCGTGCGCGACGGAGCGCGTGTACGGCACGGCTGGACCCGTTTTCCGCGTCTGCACCGGCAGTGCCCGGTCGCACGGCAACCAGTGGCTCCAGTCCTCGTAGCCGGTCTCGAGCGCCTGCTCGATGATGAGCCCGCGGAAGCCCGTGCAGTCGATGAACAGGTCACCCTCGATGGTTTCGCCGGAAGCCAGTGTGAGAGATACCACGTAGCCGCTCGCGGGATCGAGGTTCACGCGCTCGATCCTGCCCTCCCGGCGCTTCGCGCCGTAGCCCTCGCTGAAGCGCCGCAGGAAGCCCGCGTACGCGCCGGCGTCCAGGTGATACGCGTAGTTCAGCGTGGAATCGGGCGAGGTGGCGAAGCGGCAGGCCTTGGCCGCCTGCAGCTCGAGGCAGTACTCGCCGAGCTCCGACTCGAAGCCCTCCTCCAGCCCGCGCAGCCAGAAGTGGTGGAAATCGCAGAGCCAGGTTTCCCGGCCGTTGCGGCCGAACGCGTGGATGTAGCGGTGATCCTTCCGGCCCCAGTGCTCGAAATGGATACCGAGCTTGAACGTGGCGTGCGTGGCGCGCATGAACTCGCGCTCGTCGATGCGCAGGAGCTTGTGGAATACCCGCATGGGCGGAATCGTCGCCTCGCCGACGCCGACCGTGCCGATCTCCTCCGATTCCACCAGCGTGATGTCGAGGAGGTCCCCGAGCTGCCGCGACAGCGCCGCGGCGGCGAGCCAGCCGGCCGTGCCCCCGCCGGCGATCACCACCTTCCTGACCTGCGCCGGCCGTGTCTCTGCGGCGTTCACCGGTTCAGCCGGTTCAGGAGCTCGGCGCGCAGGCGGCGCGCCTTGAGCTCGTCGAGCGGGCCGAGCTCACCGTGCGCGTGACCGGGCAGGTGCGCGCGCGGCCGCTCGGCGGGGCCGAACACGTAGTAGTCGAACACGTGCTTCCAGGCGGCCTTCTCGCTTTCCGGGCGGTCGCGCAGCGCGAGCAAGGCGTGCTTCAGGGCGTTCATGGGGGTATCCATGAACTTCGGGGACGTGGACCACCAGTAGTTGATCATCACGTTGAACGCGTCGAACGCCTCGACCTGGTGCCACCACATGGCCGGGTAGAAGAGCGCGTCTCCCGGCTCGAGATCCGCGACCTGCGCCGCACCGATCGCCTCGCGGAATCCCGGATGCCGCGTGAAATCGGGGGCGGCGAAGTTCACCATGCTCACCGGCTGGCCACCGGGTGTGGGGTCGAGCGGGCCGGGATAGAGATTCACGATTTGGTCGGGCGGAAACAGCGTGTAGCGACGCCGCCCGACCGCGCAGCACACCATGTTGCTCGGGGCATCGAAATGCGCGGAAACGAGCGAGCGGTTCCCGATCCAGATGCTCGCAAGCGGCGCGTTGCGCTCGAACATCGGGTCGTCGAACGCGAGGTCGTTGGCGGCTCGCAGCCCGGGCAGGCACGCGTCGATGGTCGTCGAGCCGACGTAAACGGCGGGCGGCTGCTGCTCGTCGAGGTGCCGGCGCAATGCTTCGAGCACCTCGTCGAGCGGCGTGCGGCGGCTCTCGAAGTTGAGGTCGCGGAGCTCGTCGTCGTAGAACCAGCGTCCCCGCATTTCCGGTGCGCCGAAGTAGGCGCCCACGGTCCTGCCGTTGAAGAAGGACAGGAGGTAATCGATCGCCTCCACGGCCGAGCGCCGCCCCGCCTCGACCAGCGGCCAGCCCTTGACGAGGCCGCGAAGCACGACCGGCTCGCCCGCTTCCAGAAGCTCGCGCCACGGCACGCGCGCGGCATCGATGCCTGCGAGCTCCCGGGTCTTCCTGTCGGTGATCGGCTGCATGCTCAGCCTCCCGCGAGAAGCCGCCGTTTGCGGTCGATGAGCCGTGGAACGTTGGCGAGCGACGCGAGCGCGAGGAAAGCGCCTTCGAGAAAGCCGGCACGGTTCAGGTCGGCGAGCGCCGTCCCGTCGAGCGCGGCGAGCCGCTCCCGGCTGATCGTCCAGTACCCGCGCAGCACGTAGCGGACGTCGTCCAGGACGTCCATCTCGAGGTTCACCGGCTCGAGCAGGCCGTGGGTGTCGAAGGCGGCGAACATCGCCTTGCCGGTCTCGATGCCCTCCTGGATGACGGACAACAGGCCGGCGACGTGCTGCAGGTAGGGCGCGTTGCCCCCGTGCTCCAGGAACAGCGGCTCTCCCTCGCGCTCGTTCACGCGGGGATCGTCCAGGTCGATGTGCACCACGGGCTGCCGGCGCCGCTCGCCGTCGACCTCCCGCTCCTGGAACCCGATCAGGAACGGCCCCCGGGCCACGATCGCCGGCACGTAGGCACCGGTCCAGCGGTCGCCGTCGAGAAACAGGTTCTCGCCTTCGGCGAGCCCGACCAGGGCGACCGCCTGGTACTCGCCCGTGTCGGCATGGCGCCGGAACAGGATCGGGTATTCCCGCTGGACGTCGGCGAACTCCGTCGGGAACGTCAGCACGTGGTGCGCGGTGTCGCCGGGCCCGGCCGCGCGCCGCGTGAGGACCTTGAGATGCCCGTGGTCGACGTTGTTGAGCAGTACGGGTCGGGTCATGGCGGCAGGCGCGTACGCCGGCGACGGCGACGCACCGATTGTACCCGGGCGGCGGCCCCTGCCGGAGACCGCGGGAGCCTGCCGGACGGATCCCGCGATGCGAGGTCCGCCGGCAGGCCCGCGCGGGGGGATTGCGTCGGCTCAGTCGAACGTGTACCTCGCACCGATCTGGTAGCGGGCGCCGAGGTCCTGCAGGTAAAAGAGCTGGTTCGGCGTCCGGTTGTAGTGCCGGATGTTCTCACCGGTGATGTTCAATCCTTCCACGGAGACCGCGAGCCGATCGTTCACGAGCCAGGTCACGCTGGCGTCGAGCTGGTCGTAGGCCTCCACGAACACCGGGTTGCGCGAGTTGCCCTCGTTGGTCCTCGCCAGGTAGTCGTCGCGCCAGTTCCACGCCACCCGCGCCTGCAGGAACTCGTTCTCGTAGATGGCGACGAGGTTCGCCGTATCGCTCAGCCCGGTCAGCGCGAACTGCGAGGTGCCGGGATCGGACGCGACGTCGAAGCCGATGTCGCCTTCCACCATCGTGTAGTTCGCCTGGATGCCGAAACCCGTATCGCCGAAGAAGTGCTGGATGGCGAGCTCGGCACCGTAGATGTGCGCCTGCTTGTTGTTCACGGGCGTGGCGGTCCGGAACACCATCAGCGGATCGTCCTCGTTGGGCACGAGATCGTAAAGCGTCGCCACGTCGACCGCGAAGTCCGCGTCCACCACCGTGCCGTTGGCGACGAAATCCGCCGCGCCGTTCGGAAAGTCCTGCGGATTGTCGAGCACGGCCATCATGACGAACAGCGACGTGTCGTCGACCGAGACCCCCAGGGACTCGAGCGCCTCCGCGGCCGCCTGCGCCCGCGGGCCGTTCGTCTGGTCGCGTATGCCGAAGTGGGTTTCGTCGATCTGCTCGGTGCCGACGAAGTTGCTGACGCGCTTGTCGAAGAAGCCGACCGAAGCGTAGCTCGCGTCGTCGTAGTACCACTCGAGCGACAGGTCGAGGTTGTCGGACTCGAGCGGCACGAGCTGCGGATTCGACGCCTCCGCGGTGGGCGTCGTCCCGAGGAAGGTCGAGCCAACGGTGCCGAAGTTGCCCACGGACGCCGTGAGGTCCACGTAGCGGGCCCTGGAGATGGTCTTGCTGTACGACAGTCTCGCCTTCAGGTCGTCGCGCAGGTTGATGTCGAAATCGAAGCTCGGCAGGACGTGACTGTAATCCGTCTCCTCGCTGACCGGCGTAATGGCGCTTTCCCGGACCTCGATGAAGTCGTTGTTGTCCATCCACAGCAGGTGCTGCACGAGGCGCATGTTCGACTGGGAGAAGACGTCCGTTTTTTCGTAACGCACGCCGAACAGCAGGTTCGTCTCGAGCCCCGCCAGCTCCCCTTCCATCGCGACCTGGAAGTACACCGCGGCGGTGTCCTCCTCGATGAGGCTGTCGTCGCCGAAATCCGGGTTGTACTGGAAGACGTAGCCGTTCTCCGGGGTGGCGTAGGTGTCGATCGCCCACGCCATCAGCGCCACCGGATCCGTCGCGCGAATGCCGAACTCCTGGGTCTCGTGGAGATCGTAGTCGTCGAACATGGCGGCCATGCTGAACTCTTCGATCAGGCCGTCCGGGATGCTGCCGGGGTCGGCGACGCCCCAGTCGCCGAACGTCATCTGGCGGTTGGAGGTCTGGAACGACGTCTCCATCGCGCGGGTCTCCACGCCGAAGTCGATGCGCCCGTCGGCGAACTCCCACGAGCCGTCGAGCCGGACCTGGGTGATGTCCGTGGTCTGGGCGCCGTACCACAGGCGGCCGACCTGGGTGCCGAAATCGTCGAGGTCCCATTGCCCGTTGCCGTTGGTGATGGCGTCGTTGATGGTCGTCGAGACGATCGGGATGTCGCCGCTGAAGTCGGCCGTCTGGCTGGTATGGATCGGCGCCGCCACGCTGACGGCGACCTCGCCCACCTGGCCCGGGCCGACCGGCAGGCTTTCGAGGCTGGAATCGTGCACGTCGAGGCTCAGCGTCAGCCGGTCGGTCGCGGCCCAGTCCAGGTTGAAGCCGATCGAGTCGAGCGTGTTCTCCTGCTCGCGCCACTGCTGCTCGAAGCCGTTGTCCTTGTTCGAGAGCGTCTCGCTGTAGATGAGCGGCGTCGCCACCACCGAATCGTCGAACACCACGCGCGTCGCCGAGGTGTTGTTCGCGAACCAGAACGTCGCCTCGCCGCGGTGCTCCTGCAGGTAGTTCTCGGCGTACAGGTAGTCGAGCGTGGCCGTGAGCGTTTCCGTCGGGCGGTACTGCAGCGTCAACTGCCCGTTCGTGCGCTCCCGGTGGCGATCGGAGAAGCTGTAGCGCACGTCGTTCGGGCGCGCGTAGAGCTGGCCTGGATCCGGCGGATTCACGATCTCCGCGCCGGGCGCGAAGGAATACAGGTTGTCCTCGCCCCAGCGGCCGATGTTCCAGTGATTGAGTGCGGCGCCGGCCGCCCCGGAATCCCGCTCCTGGTAGCTCGCGGAAACGGCGACCCCGAACTTCTCCTGGTCGTCGGTCCAGCTGAAGATACCCGAGAGCTCGGGCGTGAGATCGTCACCCGCTTCGTTGGTCGTGTCGTTGACGGCCTTGACCGAAAAGCTGCCGTGCAGGCCCGGGCTCATCAGCGGCTTCGTCGTCAGGATGTTGACCACCGCGCCGATGCCGCCCGTCGCGAACTGGGCGCGCCCGGTCTTGTACACCTCGACCCCGCGCACGCTCTCCGACGCGAGATTCGCGAAGTCGAACGAGCGCGACGCGTCGACGATGCTGCCGCCCGCTCCGCTCGCGCCGCCGAACATGCTGGCGGTCGGCATCATGCGCCCGTTCAGCATGATCATGTTGTTCTCGCCGCCGAAACCGCGCACCGTCACTTCCGAGCCTTCGCCGTTCACCCGGCTGATCGACACGCCAGTGATGCGCTGCAGCGATTCCGCGAGGTTCGTGTCGGGGAACTTGCCGATGTCCTCGGCCGTGATCGCGTCGACCACGCCGACGGAGGTGCGCTTCACGTTCATCGACGTCGTGAGGCTGCCGCGGATGCCGGTCACGACGATCTCCTCGATCTGCACCGGCTCCTGCTGCGCGAGCGCCGGTGCGGAGGCGCCCGCGAGCAGCGCGGCGCCGACCGCGGCGGCAACGGGATCGAGCTTGCCCTTGGCATGTGGATTCATGGTGTTCCCCCTGTGTTTCCAGCGTCGAGGCACGCCGCGGTGAGGCGGCGCTCATCCGGTCCGTCTGTCTTTCCGGTGGGCACCGCAGCGGCAACAGACGCATCGCGCGGTCGGCGCCCGGCGCGCGGTCCGTCGCGCACAGGCTGCTAAACGTTTTACATCTTCAACCCGGAACACCGCGCTTGTCAAGCGCCTATGGTAGCGCTCGCAGCGCAATTGGTATCGAACGCAACAAACACGGTTTTACCTTGTATGGTTGCGCTATCAGGGCGAACCCGTTGGGGCGCTGCAGGCAGGCCGGCGCAACGAATCGCTTGATTCGGCAAATGTAAAACGTTTAGCATCCGAGATGGACCGCGCCGGAGCCGGCCCGGCGGGTTACGCTGCCGCCCAGACGAGCAGGAGAGCCGCCAGCATGGGGGAGTCGCCCGGACAACTCGGCGGAGTGGATCTCGCGATCATCGCGGCGTACCTGCTCGGCACGGTCGCCATCGGCCTCTATCTCAAGCGCCGCGCCGCGACCAGCCTCACCTCTTATTACCAGGGCGGGCGCCGCCTGCGCTGGTACCTGCTGTCGCTTTCGAACGCCTCGGGCATGTTCGACATCTCCGGCACGATGTGGCTGGTGACGTTGTGCTTCGTCTACGGCCTGAAGAGCATCTGGATCCCGTGGCTGTGGCCCGTGTTCAACCAGGTCTTCCTCGCGGCGTTCCTGTCGGCATGGCTGCGCCGCTCGAACGTGCTGACCGGCGCGGAATGGATTCGCACGCGTTTCGGCGACGACCGCGGCGCCCGGCTCTCGGACATGATCGTCGTCGTCTTCGCCGTCGTCAGCGTCATGGGCTTTCTCGCCTACGGCTTCATCGGCATCGGCAAGTTCATGGAGATCTTCATCCCGTGGGAGGCGGTCTCGCCCTGGGTGCCGGTCGACGTGCCGCCCGAGTACGTACCCCACCTGTACGGCGTCTTCTTCACCGCCATCGCCACCTTCTACGTCGTCGTCGGCGGCATGTGGAGCATCGTGTGGGCCGACGTCCTCCAGTTCGGCATCATGACCGCCGCATCCGTGGTGATCGCCGCGATCGCGATCGCCAACGTCTCGCCGGAGACGCTGGCAGCCGCGACGCCGGAGGGCTGGGCGGATCCCTTCTTCGGCCGCACGCTGGATCTCGACTGGAGCGGGATCATTGCGGAGGTCAACGAGAAGATCGTTTCCGACGGTTACACGCTGTTCAGCATCTTCTTCACGATGATGCTGTTCAAGGGCGTGCTGGTCAGCCTTGCCGGCCCGGCGCCGAACTACGACATGCAGAAGATTCTCGCGACGCGCTCCCCGCGCGAGGCGGCACTCATGAGCGGCTTCGTCTCGGTCGTCCTCAACCCGGTGCGCTACCTCATGATCGCGGGTTTCGCGGTGCTCGCCATCGTGTACTTCCACGATCTCGACCTGGTCTCGGGCGGCCGGCTCGATTTCGAGAACATCCTGCCGGCCGCCATGCTGAAGTTCGCGCCGGTCGGCGTCCTCGGGTTGCTCCTCGCCGGCCTGCTCGCCGCGTTCATGGGCACCTTCGCCGCGACGCTGAACGCCGCCTCGGCCTATCTCGTCAACGACCTCTACCGCCGCTGGCTGAACCCGCAGGCCAGCCAGCGGCGGCTCGTCCGCATGAGCTACCTGGCGTGCACGCTGGTGGTGGTCGTGAGCACGACGATCGGCTGGTTCGTGGAGAGCATCAACAGCGTGCTGCAGTGGCTGGTGTCGGGGCTGTGGGGCGGCTACGCGGCGGCGAACGTCCTCAAGTGGTACTGGTGGCGGCTGAACGGCATGGGCTACTTCTCCGGCATGGTGGCGGGCATCGTCGGGGCGCTCGCGTTCCCGCCGCTCTTCGGCGGGCTGTTCGAGGGCACCGCTCCGGACGTGCTGCCGCTCTATCTCTTTCCCCTCCTCCTCGCCGTGTCGACGCTCGCCTGCGTCTGGGGGAGCCTGGCGAGCCGGCCGCAGGACGTCGAGGCGCTGAAGGCGTTCTACCGCACGGTGCGCCCGTGGGGCTTCTGGGGGCCGGTACACCGCCTGGTGGTCGCCGACGACCCCCGCTTCGAGGCCAACCGGAGCTTCCGGCGCGACATGTTCAACGTCGTCGTCGGGATCGTCGCGCAGACCTGCCTCGTGGCCGCGCCGGTCTTCTTCGTCATCCGGGAGAATGCTTCCCTCGTTGCGACGCTCGCCGTGTTCGGCGTGTCGGCCACCATCCTGAAGAAGACCTGGTACGACCGGCTCGAGAAGGCACCGGCAGAAGCCGCCGAAAGCGCGGCGGAAGAAGGGCGGGCGGCACATGCGACCTGAGCCCTTGCCTGCGCGGCAGCGCTTCGGCCGGTTCGACGACCTGCGCCGCGAGTACGTCATCACGGAGCCGCGCACGCCGCACCCGTGGATCAACTACCTGGGCTCAGGGGATTTCGTTTCGATCATCTCGAACACCGGCGGCGGCTACTGCTTCTGGCGCGACGCGCGCTTCCGCCGGCTGACGCGATACCGCTACAACAACGTCCCGCTCGACGACGGCGGACGCTGCTTCTACGTCCAGGACGGCGACACCGTCTGGTCGCCCGGCTGGAAACCGTGCCGCACGGAGCTCGACGAGTACGAGTGCCGTCACGGCCTCGGCTACACGCGGATCACGGGGCGCCGCAACGGGCTCTCGGCGAGCGTGCTGCACTTCGTGCCGCTCGGTGAGGATTGCGAGCTGCAGTGGCTGCGCATCGAGAACCTCTCGAATCGCCACCGGCGCGTGCGCCTCTTCTCCCTCGTCGAGTGGTGCCTGTGGAACGCGGAAGACGACATGACGAACTTCCAGCGCAACCTGTCGCTCGGCGAGGTGGAGGTCGAGGGCTCGGTGATCTACCACAAGACGGGTTTCCGCGAGCGGCGCAACCATTACGCGTACTACGCGGTCAACCACGACCTGGCCGGGTTCGATACCTGCCGCGATGCCTTTCTCGGACCTTACAACGGCTTCGACCGCCCGGCCGCGGTCATGCGCGGCCGCCCGGGCGGCTCCATCGCCTCCGGCTGGTCGCCGATCGCGTCCCATTGCATCGAGCTCGGCCTGCAACCGGGGGAAAGCCAGGACCTCGTGTTCCAGCTCGGCTACGTGGAGCTGCCCGAGAACGAGAAATGGAGCGCGCCCGGCCGCATCAACAAGGGACCCGTGCGCGAGCGCCTCGCCCGCTACGCGGACGGTGCCGCGGTGCAGGCGGCTTTCGAGGCCCTGCGCGCCCACTGGGACGACCTGCTGTCGCGCTTCCAGGTGCGCTCGGGCGAGGCGCGCCTCGATCGCATGGTCAACACCTGGAACCCCTACCAGTGCATGGTCACTTTCAACCTGGCCCGCAGCGCGTCGTATTTCGAGTCCGGGATCGGGCGCGGCATCGGCTTTCGCGATTCCAACCAGGACCTGCTCGGCGCGGTGCACCTCGCGCCCGAGCGGTCGCGCCGCCGCATTCTCGACCTCGCCGCCACGCAGTTCGCGAGCGGCGCGGTCTACCACCAGTACCAGCCGCTCACGAAACGCGGCAACGCCGCGATCGGCGACAACTTCAACGACGACCCGCTGTGGCTGATCCAGTCGACCTGCGCCTACCTCAAGGAGACCGGCGATTTCGGGATCCTGGACGAGATCGTGCCGTTCGCCGACGAGGACGGGCAGAAGGCGGGCACCCTGCTCGATCACCTGCGGGCGTCGTTCGACCGGGTGGCCGGAAACCTCGGACCGCACGGGCTGCCGCTGATCGGCCGCGCGGACTGGAACGACTGCCTCAACCTGAACAGCCATTCGACGAACCCGGACGAGTCGTTCCAGACCGCCGGGAGCGGCGACGGGAAAGTCGCCGAGTCGGTGCTCATCGCGGCCATGTTCGTGTACTACGGCCGCGAGTACGCGCGCCTCTGCCGGCGGATCGGCCGGGTGGAAGAAGCCGCGCGCGCGGACGCCCGCGTGGCGGAGATGATCGACGCGATCGACCGGGCCGGCTGGGACGGCGAATGGTTCCTGCGCGCGTACGACGCGCAGGGACGCAAGCTCGGCAGCCGCCTCAACGAGGAAGGGCGCATCTTCATCGAGCCGCAGGGATTCGCCGCCATGGCCGGCATCGGGCTCGAGGACGGACGCCTGCGGAAGGCGCTCGATTGCGTCGCCGAGCATCTCGCCTGCGAGCACGGGCTGGTGCTCAACTATCCCGCCTACAGCCGGTATTACCCCGAGTACGGGGAGATCTCGACCTACCCGCCCGGCCAGAAGGAGAACGGCGGCATCTTCTGCCACAACAATCCGTGGATCGTGATCGGCGAGACCGTGCTGGGACGCGGCGACCGGGCGTTCGACTACTACCGGCGTATCGCGCCGGCATGGCAGGACGACCTCGCGCTCAGGCGCGTCGAGCCCTACGTGTACGCGCAGGTCGTGTCGGGCAAGGAAGCGGTGAAGCCGGGAGAAGGCAAAAACTCGTGGCTGACCGGCACGGCGGCCTGGAACTTCCACGCGATCACCGAGCACATCCTCGGCATCAAGCCCGACTACGACGGGCTGCGCATCGACCCCTGCATCCCGGCGGACTGGCGGGAGTACCGCGTGACGCGCAAGTTCCGCGGCGCCACGTTCGAGATCCGCGTCCGCAATCCCGAAGGCGTGCACAAGGGGCTGCGCTTGCTCACGGTCGACGGCGCGTCCGTAGCGGGCAACCTCGTGCCCCCGGGCAAGCCCGGCGCGGTGCACCGGGTCGAGGCCTTGCTGGGCGCCGTGCCGCGCGCCGTACGCGACTGATTTAACCGGTCTTTTCCACCCGGCCGCCGCACCTGGCGCGTATCATGAAACCGCATTCCACATGGTGGGATTTCGGCTGGCGCCCGCTTCCGGCGATCCCTACACTTCGCCGCACCCGACCGGATGAGGCACGCGATGTCACAGCAGAACGAGCCCGCAGACGACCTGGTTCTGGCGGATCTCCCCGACGACGAGCTCGTCCAGCAGATGCAGGACGACCTTTACGACGGTCTAGCCGACGAGATCGTCGAAGGCACGAACATCCTGCTGTCGCGCGGCTGGGAGGCGACGCGGGTGCTGGACGAGGCGCTCGTGGGCGGCATGAACATCGTGGGCGAGGACTTCCGCGACGGCATCCTGTTCGTCCCGGAAGTGCTGCTCGCCGCGAACGCGATGAAGGCCGGGATGGCGGTGCTGCGGCCGCTCCTGGCGGAAACGGGCGCCAAGCCGATCGGCAAGATGGTCATTGGCACCGTCAAGGGCGACATCCACGACATCGGCAAGAACCTCGTCGGCATGATGATGGAGGGCGCGGGTTTCGAGATCGTCGATCTCGGGATCAACACGGACGCGGACACCTACATGGAGGCCCTCGAGCGCGAGAAGCCGGACATCCTCGGCATGTCGGCCCTGCTCACGACGACCATGCCCTACATGAAAGTCGTTATCGACACGATGAAGGAGCGCGGCATCCGCGACGATTACATCGTCATGGTCGGGGGCGCGCCGCTCAACGAGGATTTCGGCAAGGCCATCGGCGCGGATGCCTACTGCCGGGACGCAGCGACGGCGGTTGACGTCGCGAAGCAACTCGTCAGGCAGCGCCGCGCATCGTAGGCCGCCGGCATGCCCCGGGATACCCTGGTCATCGCCTGCGGCGCCATCGCCAGAGAGCTCGTGATGCTCGTGCGCCAGAACGGCTGGGAGCACGTGAAGGTGCAGTGCCTGCCCGCCGAGCTGCACAACCGGCCGGAGAAGATTCCCGGCGCCGTCGTCGAGGCGATCGAAAAGCACCGCGGCGACTTCCGCCAGGTGTTCGTCGCGTACGCCGACTGCGGGACCGGCGGCCTGCTGGACAAGGCGCTCGCGCCCTACGGCATCGAGCGCCTGCCGGGCGCGCACTGCTACGAGTTCTTCAGCGGACCCGCGACCTTCGCGGCGCTGTCCGACGCCGAGCCCGGCACGTTCTACCTGACGGATTTCCTGGTCCGGCACTTCGACCGCCTGGTGGTTCGTGGCCTCGGCCTCGACCGCCACCCGGAGCTGAAGTCCGAGTATTTCCGCCACTATCGGCGTATCGTGTACCTGGCGCAGACGCAGTCCGAGGAGCTGGCCAGCCTCGCGGAGGCGCACGCCCGCTACCTCGGCCTCCCGCTGGAGGTGCACTTCACCGGGCTCGACCCGTTTCGCCGCTCGCTGACGGAGCACGTCGTCCAATGGCGAAGCTGATCAGCATTTACTGGCGCGACATTCCCGCGCAGGTCGTGGGACGCGAGGGCCGCCGCAACTTCAAGAAGGAGCTGCCGCCGCGTTTCGCGCGCGCGATCGACCGCGCCGCCATGCGCGCCGGCCGCGGGACCAGCGACGCCTATCTCGCCGACTGGCGCCGGGAGTCCGAGGAGGTCAGCGGGGACATCGAAGCGCTCGTCACCGCGCGGGTGGCGGAGCTGGAAAGCCGCTTCGACGACGCGTTCCTCGAGGCCTGCGTCAAGGCGGGTGGCCGCCTGCCGGAGAAGTGATGTCATGACCGATACCGTCATCAGCTCGAAAACGCGCGAGGTCGTGATCGGCTTCGAACGCCCGTTCGTCGTCATCGGCGAACGCATCAACCCGACCGGCAGGAAGCAGCTCGCGGAGGAGATGAAGGCCGGGGATTACAGCCGGGTCCAGGCGGATGCCTTCGCGCAGATCGCCGCCGGCGCGCAAGTGCTGGACGTGAACGCGGGCATTCCGCTGGCCGACGAGCCCGCGATCCTCGCCGATTGCGTGAAGCTGCTGCAGTCCATCACCGACGTCCCGCTTTGCATCGATTCCTCGGTGGTGGAGGCGCTGGAAGCCGCGCTCGCGGTCTACGAAGGAAAGGCGCTGCTCAACTCGGTGACCGGCGAGGACGAGCGGCTGGAACGCGTGCTGCCGCTGGTGAAGAAGTACGGCTGTGCCGTCGTCGCGATCTCGAACGACGACACCGGCATCTCGGAGGACATCGACGTGCGCTTCGCGGTCGCGAAAAAGATCGTCGAGCGCGCCATGGATTACGGCATTCCCCCGAGCGACGTCGTCGTCGACCCGCTCGTGATGCCGGTCGGCGCGATCAACACCGCCGGCCGCCAGGTGCTGGAGCTCGTGCGGCGGCTGCGCGAGGAGCTCAAGGTGAACACGACCTGCGGCGCCTCCAACCTGAGCTTCGGGCTGCCGAACCGGAACGGCCTCAACGCCGCGTTCATCCCCATGGCGATCGCCGCCGGCATGACCTCGGCCATCACCAACCCGCTGCACCCGGAGCTGATGCAGGCCGTGCGCGGCGCCGACGTGGTCATGGGACACGACCCCGAGTGCGCGAACTGGATACGCGCGTACCGCGCTCCCGCCGCCGCGGGCGGCGAGGCACGCGGGCGCCGTGCGAACCGCCGCCGGCGGGAAGCGTCCGGCTGATCCCATGTCGCGGCCGGCGGATTCCGATGCGCTGATCGTCTTCTCCCCGTCGGGACGGCGCGGCCGGTTCGCGGCGGGGACGAGCGTGCTGGCCGCGGCACGCGCGCTCGGCGTGGACCTCGATTCCGTTTGCGGCGGCCGCGCCATCTGCGGCCGCTGCCAGGTCGTCGTGACCGAGGGCGAGCTTTCGAAGCACGGCATCGTCTCGCGCGCCGACCACCTCTCGCCGCCCGGCGAGGCGGAGGAGCGCTACCGGGCACGCCGCGGACTCGCCCCGGGGCGCCGGCTCGGCTGCCAGGCAAAGCTCACCGGCGACGTCGCGATCGACGTGCCGCCCGAAAGCCAGGTGCACCGCCAGGTCGTGCGCAAGCCGTTCGAGGCGCGCGACATCGAGATCGACCCGGTGGTGCAGGCGCATTACGTCGAAGTGGACCCGCCCGACATGCACCACCCCAGCGGCGACCTCGAGCGCCTCGGGGAGGCGCTCGCCCGCGACTGGGGGCTCGAAGGCGTGGGCGCGTCGTTGCCCGTGCGCCAGTCGCTGCAGGCGACGCTGCGCCGGGGCGACTGGAAGGTGACCGCCGCCGTGCGCGAGGGCCGGGAGATCGTCGCGCTCTGGCCGGGCTTTCACGACCGCCTGTACGGGGTCGCGGTGGACATCGGCTCCACGACGATCGCGGCGCACCTGTGCGAGCTGACGACCGGCGACGTGCTCGCCAGCGCCGGCTGCATGAACCCGCAGATCCGCTTCGGCGAGGACCTCATGAGCCGCGTCTCCTACGTGATGATGAATCCCGGGGGTGACGCCGAGCTCACGGCCGCGGTGCGCGGCGCGCTCGACGAGCTGATCGCCGACGTCGCGAAACAGGCCGGCCTGGAGGCGCAGCAGGTCGTCGAGATCACGATCGTCGGCAACCCGATCATGATGCACCTCGTGCTGGGGATGAGCCCGGTCGAGCTCGGCACCGCGCCGTTCGCGCTCGCGAGCGACTCCGGGTTCACCGTGCCGGCGCGCGAGCTCGGGCTCTCGATCGCGCCCGGAGGTTACGTTTACGCCCTGCCCTGCATCGCGGGCCACGTCGGCGCCGACACCGCAGCCGTCCTGCTCGCCGAAGCCCCGTATGAGCGCGACGACGTGAGCCTGATCGTCGACGTCGGGACCAATGCCGAGATCCTGCTCGGCAACCGCGAGCGGCTGCTGGCCGCTTCCAGCCCGACCGGGCCGGCTTTCGAGGGCGCGCAGATCTCCGCCGGCCAGCGGGCCGCCCCGGGCGCCATCGAGCGCGTGCGCATCGATCGCGACACGCTCGAGCCGCGCTACCGGGTGATCGGCTGCGAGCTCTGGTCCAACGACCCGGAGTTCGAGGCGCAGAAACCGAAAGGCGGCGTCACCGGCATCTGCGGCTCCGGCATCATCGAGGCCGTTGCCGAGCTGTTCCTGGCGGGCGTCATCACCCCGGACGGCACGATCGACGGCGCGGCCGCGAGCCGCTCACCCCGCATCCGCGGTGACGGGCGCACGTTCATGTACGTGCTCGAGGAAGGCGAGCCGTTCATCGCGATCCAGCAGACCGACGTGCGCGCCATCCAGCTCGCCAAGGCGGCCCTGTACGCGGGCACGCGCCTGCTCATGGAGAAGCTCGGCGTCGACAAGGTGGATCGCATACGCCTCGCCGGCGCCTTCGGAGCCCACATCGACGTCAAGTACGCGATGGTCATCGGGATGATTCCCGACTGCCGGCTCGACCAGGTGTCCTCGGCGGGCAATGCCGCGGGAACCGGGGCACGCATTGCGCTGCTCAACCGGCAGGCGCGCGAAACGATCGAGCGCGCGACGCGGCGTGTCGAGAAGATCGAGACGGCCGTGGAGAGCCGGTTCCAGCATCATTTCGTCGGCGCCATGGCGCTCCCCCACGCGAGCGATGCTTTCGACGAGCTCGCCCGCGTGGTCGAGCTCCCGGCGCGCAAGCCGGCGGCCCGGCCCGCGGGCCGTGGCGGCCGCACGCGGCGGCGTCGGGCATGACCACCGGGCTCGCTTCGCCGGACCGGGCCGTCGTCGCGCAGCACCTGCGCGAGGCGTACATGGAGATTTTTCCCGCGCCCGGGATCGCCGCGAAGCTCGCCGCCCTCGAGCGCGGCGCCTACGTGGCGGTCACCTGCTCGCCGGCGCGCGGGCCTGAGGCCACGCTCGCGCTCTCGCGCGAGCTGGTCGAAGCCGGGTTCCGCGTCGTGCCGCACGTGGCGGCGCGCAGCGTGCGCGACCGGCAGCACCTGCGCGAGATCATGAGCACGATCGAGGCACTCGGCATCGAGAGCCTGTTCGTGCCGGGCGGCGATCGTGCCGAGCCCGTGGGCCGCTACCGCACGGCGCTCGAGCTGCTGCGCGACATCTCCGACATCGGGCACCGCTTGCGCTACGTCGGGGTGGCCGCCCATCCCGAGGGCCACCCGCTGGCCGACGAAGCGACCCTGCTCGCGGAGCTCGAGCGCAAGCAGGAGCACGCCAACTACCTCGTGACCCAGCTCTGCTTCGATGCTCCCGCGCTCGGCGACTGGCTCGCGCGGGTGCGCGAGCGCGGCATCACGCTGCCGGCCTGGATCGGGCTGCCGGGCGTGATCGAGCGCGCACAGCTCCTGCGGACCTCGCTCCGGATCGGCGTCGGCGACTCGCTGCGCTTCCTGAAGCGCCAGGCGCGGAGCGCGGCGCGCCTGATGAGCGCCGCCGTCTACCGCCCGGACGCGCTGCTCGAGAGCCTGGCGCCGATCGCCGCCAATCCCGCTTACGGAGTGGCGGGCTACCACCTTTTCTGCTTCAACCAGATCGAGGCCACCGAAAGCTGGCGCAGGCAGATGCTGGGAGTGCTGGAATGAGCCGACGCGGTCACCGACCCCGACGCACGGCGGCCGGCCTGCGGCAATTGCCGTGGCAGCTCGTGCGATACCCCCATCGGCCGCTGGAGGTGCTGAGCGCGGACCACGTGGAGGCGATCGTCGAGGCGGCGCTCACGATACTCGAGACGAAAGGCTTCCGCTTCCTGCACGAGGAGGCCCGCGAGTACCTCCAACGGGCCGGCGCCGACGTGGACGAGGCCGAGGACATGGTCCGCTTCGACCGGGCGATGGTCATGGAGCGGATGGCGACGGCCCCGTCCGAGTTCCCGCTGCGCGCGCGCAATCCCGCGAAGAACCTGGTGATCGGCGGCGATCACGTGGTGTTCTCGTCGGTCGGCGGCCCCGCGTTCGTGAGCGACCTGGACAAGGGCCGGCGCCCGGGCCGCTACGAGGAGCTGTGCGACTACCTGCGCGTGATCCAGGGGCTGAACGTCATCCACCAGGAAGGCGGCGGCGCGTTCGAGGCGATGGATCTCCCGCCGGAATCGCGTCACCTCGACCTGTATTTCGCGCAGCTCACGCTGCTCGACAAGAACGCCCAGGCCTACGCGCTCGGGCGCGAGCGGACGCGCGACTGCCTCGAGATGACGGCCATCGCGCTCGGCATCGACACTGCCGAGCTGGAGCACGAGCCCGCCGTGCTCGCGATCATCAACACGAATTCGCCGATGCAGCTCGACATCCCGATGGCGGAGGCGACGATCGAGCTGGCCCGGTCGCTGCAGGTGAACTGCATCACCCCGTTCACGCTGTCCGGCTCCATGAGCCCGGCCACGCTCGCGGGGACGCTCGCGCAACAGACGGCCGAGGTGCTGGCGGTGGCGACGCTTGCGCAGGTCGTGCGCCCCGGCGCACCGGTGATGTACGGAGCATTCGCTTCCAACGTCGACATGCAGAGCGGCGCGCCGGCCCTCGGCACGCCGGAGTACGCGAAAATGGCCTGCGCGAGCGGCCAGATCGCGCGCCGGCTGGGCATCCCGTTCCGCTCCAGCAACACGACGAGCTCGAACTGCGTGGACGCGCAGGCGGCCTACGAGAGCCAGATGTCGCTGTGGGGTGCCTCGATGGGCCACGCGCACCTGGTGAACCACGCTGCCGGCTGGCTGGAGGGCGGCCTCACGGCTTCTTTCGAGAAGCTCATCGTCGATGCCGAGATGCTGCAGATGCTGGTCGAGTGGATGAAGCCGATCGCCGTCGACGACGACGAGCTCGCGCTGGATGCCATTGCCGAAGTGCCGCCGGGCGGCCACCACTTCGGCACCGCGCACACGCTGGCGCGCTACGAGAAGGCGTTCTACAGCCCGCTCGTGTCCGACCGCCGCAATTTCGAAAGCTGGCAGGAGGCCGGCAGCCGGGATGCGGCGGCCCGTGCGAACGCGTTGTGGAAGAAGCTGATTGCCGAGTACACGAAGCCGCCCATCGATCCCGCGACGGAGGAAGCGCTCGCCGCCTATGTCGCGCGCCGCAAGGAAGAGATCCACGCAGCGACCTGAACGCGCATGAAGATTTCGAGAGGTAGAACGCGATGCGCCCGACCCTGAAGGTACTCGAAGAAGACCTCATCGAGCAGATAGTGAACGAGGCGAAACGCCTGATGGCCGAGGTCGGCATGGAGATACGCGGGCCGAACCTGAAGGCGCGCCTGCTCGATCACGGGCTGTCGACCGATGCGAGCGGCGACCGCGTGCTGTTCCCGCCGGAGGTGGTCGACGAGGCCATCCGCACCGCACCGTCGTCGTTCGTCCTGTACGACCGCGACGGCAACCCTTACACCGAGATCGGCGGCGACAACGTGCACTTCGTGCCCGGCTCGAGCGGCCTCAAGATCCTGGACCATCGCACGGGCGAGACGCGGCTCGCGAACTCCACCGATTTCATCGAGTACGCACGGCTCTGCGACACGCTCGAGCACATCGCCTACCTCGCGACGGCGTTCTCGACCAACAAGGACATCGAATCGCAGGTGTCGGACGCCTGGCGGTTGTACATGATCCTGACCACGACGAAGAAGCCGGTCGTGTCCGGGGCGTTCAGCGAGCATGGCGTGCCGCGCATGGCGGAGATGCTGCAGATGTTCCGCGGCAGCCGCGAGGAACTGGTCGCGAAGCCGATGTCGATCTTCACGATCACGGCCACCGGGAACTTCCGCTACGGCGAGGATTCCTGCCAGAACCTGCTCGATTGCGTGGATGCCGGCATCGCGATCGAGATCGTCCCGGTGACGCTGATGGGGCTGATCGCGCCGGTGACGCTGGTCGGCGCGCTCGTGTTCCATTGCGTCGACGTGCTCACGGGCATCACGATGGCACAGATCGTCCGGCCGGGCGCGCCGGTGCTCTTCGGGGGGGCTCCGGCGACGTTCCACATGAAGGCGGCGAGCTCGCCGATGGCGGCGATCGAGGCGCAGCACCTGAACGTCGCCTACGTGCAGATCGCGAAGCACCTCGGCCTGCCGACGCAGGCGTACATGGCGCTTTCGGACGGCAAGTTCCTGGACGCGCAGGCGGGCGGCGAAACGTTCTCGAGCGCGCTGCTCGCGGCGATCGCCGGCGTGAACTCCGTGTCCGGCCCCGGGATGCTCGATTTCGTGCTCACCTTCAGCCTGCCGAAGCTCGTGTTCGACAACGAGGTCTGCGGGCAGGCGCTGCACTTCGTGAAGCCGATCCGGGTGCTCGACGACCTGCCGACCGGCGAGATCGTCGCCGACCTGCTGCGCGACGACCATCTCATCACCAGCCCGCATACGCTCAAGCATTGGCCGAGCGAGCTCTACCTGACGGGCAAGGTCATCGACCGGGAAAACCGGGAAGCGTGGCAGAAGGCGGGTTCGAAGGACCTGATGACGCGCGCGATCGAGGAAGTCGAGCAGCGCCTCGCCGCCTACCAGCCGATCGAGACGGATCCCGCGATCGACAAGGCGATGCGGGAGCTGATCCTCGCCGGCATGAACGAGCAGACGGAGCTGCCGGAGATCCCGCCCCCGGCCGAGCCCGCCGTACCGGCCGGCGAAGGCCGCCGCGCGCGCGGCGCCCGCCGCCGGCGCCGCTGAGCGAGGCACCCTGCCGGGAGCCGTGTGCTAGTGCGCCTCGCGCGCCGCGATGATCGGGGTTTCCGCACGTGTGAGGGCCCGACCTGCGCGCGACGACGACGTGGCTCGCGTGCGCTGCGCCCCTACCGGGTTCCGCCGCCGAGGCGCACGCGCAGCACGCGATCGTCGGCAGTCACGTACAGGGTAGCGTGATCCGCATCGAACGCGACGTTCGCGGCCGCGCTCCCCGTGACGATCCGCCCGAGCAGGTCACCGGCAGGCGAGAGGACGAGCACGCCGCCCGGCCCGGTCGCGAACAGGTGGCCGCTCGGATGGACCTCGAGGCCGTCGGGCAGGCCCGGCGCGTCGGGAACCGCGGTCGTCGCGTCGAACAGCAACCGGCCGCCCGACACCGAGCCGTCGCCCGCCACGTCGTAGGCCATCCACACCGCGCGCTCCGGATCCGAGTTCGCCACGTACAGCGTCGCCTCGTCCGGCGAGAGGCCGATGCCGTTCGGCCGGCTCAGGTCGTCGACGACGAGCGTGACCGTGCCGTCGGTCGCGACGCGGTACACGCCGAACGTATCGAGCTCACGCGCAGGATCGTCGACTCCGCCCTCCAGGCCGTACGGCGGGTCGGTGAACCACACGTTGCCCGCGGAATCCACGGTGAGGTCGTTCGGGCTGTTGAAGCGCTTGCCCCGGAAATGCGAAGCGACCGTTTCGAACACGGGCCGCGGCTCCGCGAGGCTCGCCGCCAGGCGGGCAACCTGGCGATCGCCATGCTGGGCGAGCAGCAGCCTGCCCTCGGAATCGAGAGCGAGCCCGTTGGCGCCCGGCTCGCCGCCGCGCGGTCGATCGCCGGTGTAACCCGAGGGCTTCAGCCACTCCGTCACGCCCTCGCCTTCGCGCCACGCGAATACGGTGTTCGCCGGCACGTCGGAGAACACGAGCGTTTGCTCGCTCTCGAGCCACAGCGGCCCCTCGGCCCATTCGAAGCCGGTCGCGATGACATCGATGGCGGCGTCCGGCGGCACGAGCGCATCCAGCACCGGGCTCAGGCGCTCCACGCGAGGCACCTCCTCTCCCGCCGGCGTCGCCATGGCCCCGAACGACAATAGCGCGAGTATCACGCCTGCGCCAGCGCGCGTCGCGCGCAACAAGGTTTCAGTAGCCCTTCTCCGGGTCATAGCGATTCCTCATCTCGTCGATCCTCCCTTCGAGGAACAGCGCGAGATTGTGACAGAAGAGTTCCGTCAGCCGCGCGTTTTCCTGCCGGACCGTGCTCGCGGAGTGCGGGCTCACGAGCACGTTGTCGAGATCCCAGAGCGGGCTCGTGGGCGGCAACGGCTCGGTACGGAACACGTCCAGCGCGGCGAAGGCGAGCTGGCCGGCGAGGAGCGCCGTGACCAACGCCGGCTCGTCGACCAGCGACCCGCGCGCGACGTTCACGAGCACCGCGCTCTTCTTCATGGCGGCGAGCGCGGCGCGGTCGATGATGTTCACGGTCTCCGGCGTCTCGGGCGCGCACAGCACGAGGGCGTCGGTCTCCCGCAGCATGTCGTGCAGCTCCGCGCGCCGGAACACGCGATCGATGTCGAGATCGGCGGCGGTCGCTCGCGACTCGTCGCGGACAAGGCCGAACACGCGCATCTCGAATGCCTTGCCCAGGGCCGCGATGCGGCGGCCGATGCCGCCCATGCCGACGATCGACAGCGTCTGGCCGGCGAGCGTATCCGTGGCGTGCAGGCACCAGCGCCGCGCCGCCTGCTCCTGCTTCAGGTGCTCGTAGCCCTTGGCCCTCGCCAGCAGCACCATGAACGTAAACTCGGTGAGCGGTCCGGCGTGGATGCCGCCCGCGGTCGTGACCAGGACCCCGCGCTCGGCGAGCCCGAGCCGTTGCACCCGCGGCCCCACTCCGGCGCTCGTCGTCTGCACCCAGCGCAGGCGGCCGGCACCTTCGACGACGTTGCCGCCCCCGGGACGGTCGGGCGGGATGTCCCACAGGATGTCGGCGCTCGCGATGAGCGCGGTCCAGCGCTCCTCGTCCTCGGGGCTGCGGCGGAATCCGGGGTCCCCGACATGGTCGCAGGGGTAGCGCACCGGCGGCAGGAGCCCCGGTTCGTGGACGACCTCGACGCGCTCCGGCGCCACCGCCCGGATCCGGTCCACCAGCTCGCCCTCCAGGGGCGTGGCGATGACGAGCCGCAATTTCTGCTTGCTGCGCAAAGGCATACGTCTGCCGAGGGAGCGCGCGTCGCGCGCGACCCGGCTAACCTACCGTACCGGCGCAGGCGGCGCGAGCCGGACTTTCGCGCCGCGCCGACGCAGGAAGAATCTGGTCGCCCGGCGCTCCGCTGTGTATCATTCCGCGCTCGGCTCGGGGTGTAGCTCAGTCTGGTAGAGCACTGCCTTCGGGAGGCAGGGGCCGTAGGTTCAAATCCTATCACCCCGACCAGAATTCCCCGGTCAATCATAAGCTTACGAACCGCCCCTCCGGGGGGCGCCGGCTGCCACGGAGGCATGGGTGCCTGCCCTTCCACCACCCTGGGCTCGCTTCCGTGGAGATGGATTCCACCCGCATCGGGCATTCCGGCGGCGAGCCGTGCAAGTGGCACAAGTGCCGTTCGCTTGCCACTCTGCCGGCCCGTGACCTGGACGACACAGTCATCAGAACACCTGCAGGTCATTCGCCAGAACGACTTCGCCATCGTATCCGGCCTTGACCTCCGCCAGCACTTCTTCGGCCGTCGCTCCGAAGAAGAGGATGTGATACAGCACCAGCAGCCGCGGGCGGGCCTTGGTTGCCA
>DATGQE010000042.1:0-66790 GCA_035304345.1 Woeseiaceae bacterium
GGGCACGATCTCCGTGAAGATGTCGGGATCGCCGTCTTCCGCCGTGTAGCGGATGCCCGACACGACTTCCCCGAGGGTGTCGAGCAGCACCGCGCCGCCCGGCAGGCAGAACCCGTCGCGAAACACGTGCTCGAACTCGTCGCGCCGCACCCGCTTGCCGCGGAGGACGCCCGCGAGATCGGCAACGAGGAGCTCGAGAACGTCGGTGTCGGGATAACGACGGAGAAAGGCCTCGAGCTCCGCGAGGCGCGTGTTGCGCTTCGGGGAGGCCCGCCGGGCGGTGCTGCCTCGCCGTGATTTTCCCTCGGTCTTGCGTCTGCGCATCGTGGCCATGTCAGCGGGGGCGGGTGCGAACGGCGCGCGTGCGGGCGCGCGGCAAATCTTCGCGGGCGGGGTTTGCGGGAGCCGGCGAAACGCAACGGAGGTCGTGTGACATCGCCAGCAACACCCGGGTTACTCCGAGAGGCGCGATGCGCGCCAGGCGAGGGCGGCTTTCAGTCCCTCCCGGCTCATCACGCTGTTGAAAGCTTCCGACTCGGGCGTCGAGGTGGTTTCGATGCGCACGTCGTACTCGAACGCCGTCTCGAGTGCGCGCCGGAAGCCGGCCGCTTCCAGGCTGCGGTGAATCGCTTCCTTCGTCAGGCGCACTGCGAGGGCGTCGTTCGCGGCGATGCGCCGCGCGATGGCGGTGGCGGCGGCGCGCAGGTCGCTCGCCGGCACGACCTCGTTCACGAGCCCGAGGGCAAGTGCGCGGCGGGCGTCGATGTTTCCCCCGGTGAGCAGCATCTCGTTCGCTGCCTTGAGGCCCACGATCCACGGCAGCACGAGGCACACGATGCCGCTGCCGTAACCCACCTCGGGCGCGCCGAACACGCAGTCGTCGGCGGCGACGGTCACGTCGCACATCGCGCAGATTTCCATCGAGCTGCCGAGGCAGTAGCCGTGCACGGCGGCGATCAGCGGCTTCGGGCAGTCCCAGAAACGCATGATGCCCTGGAAGTCGCGTGCGAGCTCCTGTCGTATCGCGCCCGGGTCGCCGTGATCGAACGCCGGTGAGCCCAGGTCGAAGCCGGCGGAGAAAGCGCGTCCGGCCCCCTGCAGGACGATGGCGCGCACGTCCTCGTTGGCTTCGGCGGCGCCAAGCGCCTGCTCCAGCTCGTCCAGCATGGCGGCGTTGATCGCGTTCAGCTTGTCCGGCCGGTTGAGCGTGATGAACGCAAGATGCGCCGTGAATTCGAGCGACACGAGCGACATTTCAATCTCTCGCGCTGGTTCGGAGGCCTTCGGGATGCGCGAAGGAGTCGCGGTCGTGAAAGACGGGGTCGCCGGCCGGTCCGCCGGCAGGGGAGGGCTCAGTGAAAATCGAAAAGTCTTGCGTCGCTTGCATGTAGGCGATGTTCCGGAACGCAGCCAGATTAGCACAGTCGCCAAGGTGTTGGCGGTTGTTTCACATGATGGTTGCCTGCATGCGCGGTGCACGGGCGGCTGGGCTATGCTCCCCCGCAACCGAGGGGGCGGGGAGTTGCATGTCTCGAAAGCTCGATGTCATCGTCGTCGGCGCCGGTCACAACGGGCTGGTCACGGCTGCCTACCTGGCACAGGCGGGACTTTCCGTTCTCGTGCTCGAGCGCCGCTCCGTCGTGGGTGGTTGCGCCGTGACGGAGGAGATCGATCCCGATCGAGCGCCGGGGTGCCGTGTCTCCACCGCGTCGTACATCGCGAGCATGCTGCGGCCGGAGGTGATTCGCGACCTCAAGCTGCCGCAGTACGGCCTCAGGATGGTCCCGTGCGACCCGGGCGTGCAGACGGCGCTGCCGGACGGCACGATCATCTCGTGGTGGAACGACAGGGCCCGCATGGCCGCGGAGCTCGATGCCTGCGCGCCCGGGGACCGGCGTCGATTCTTCGAGATCGAGGACGAGCTCAAGCGGCTTGCCCGCTGGCTGCAGCCGTTCTTCCTCGAGCCTCCGCCCGACCCGGGACGGCAGGGCATCGCGCGGATTCTCGAGCTTGTGCGCGTCGGCCGGCGCTTTCGCGGCATCGCGGGCGACGAGATCGGGGCGCTGCTGCGTTTTCTCACCGGCTCGCTCGGGGATTTCCTCGACCGCGAGTTCCGGTCCGATGCGGTCAAGCGCCTGGTGCTTTCGAACAGCCTGTACGGCAAGCACGGGGGTCCTTACCAGCCCGGCACCGCCATGGGGCTCCTGTTTCACCTGCTGAGCGGCGGCGACGAGGAAACGCGGCAGGGTTACGCCGGCCACGTCATCGGCGGCATGGGTGCGATCACCGCGGCGATGGCGGCCTCCTGCCGCGACTCGGGCGTCGAGATTCTCACCGACGCGCCGGTTGCGCGCATCGAGGAGCACGCCGGCCGCGCTCGTGCCGTGGTGCTCGAGGACGGGCGCGTGTTCGAGGCGGACGTCATCGTCTCCAACGCGGATCCCCGTCGCACTTTCCTCGAGCTCCTGAGCGGCGGGCTCGACGACGAGTTCCGCCGCGCCGTCGCCGGCATCCGCATGGCGGGGCCGTCCGCCAAGGTGAACTACGTGCTCGCGGAGGAACCCGCCGTCCGCGGCATGCCCGTGACGCACGATCCCGTGCAGCGCAGCCTGTTCACACTAGCACCGTCGCTCGAGGAAGCGGAGGACACCTACAACGCCGCCCGCCGCGGGGAGCTTCCGGAGCGCCTGTGGGTGGATTGCGTCGTCGCTTCCAACGTCGATCCCGGCCTCGTGACCGAAGGCCGCCACGTCATGACCTGTTTCGTCCAGTACGTGCCGTACCGGCTCCGCGAAGGCGACTGGGACGCCCGCCGCGAAGAGCTGGGCGACCGCGTCACCGCCATCATCGCCCGCTACGCGCCGAACGTCCCCGACGCAGTCGTCGCCCGCAAGGTCTACACCCCCCTCGACCTCGAGCGCACCTTCGGCCTGACCGAAGGCAACATCTTCCACGGCGACATCGCCCTCGACCAGCTCTTCTTCATGCGCCCGCTCCCCGGCTGGGCCCATTACAGGACACCCATCAAAAACCTCTACCTCTGCGGCGCCGGCACCCACCCGGGCGGCGGTGTCACCGGCGCCCCCGGCTACAACGCCGCCCGCCGGATCCTGGCGGATCGCCGCTGATTGGGGACACCCATCAATTGCGATCCGGGGCCGTCGCCTAGCGGGTTCGGTCGCGGGCCGGCGCACGCGCCCCTCGGGCGAGATAAGTCATTGACCATACAGACAATTACCCGCCAAGGTTGATAGCCGTGGCCGGTCCGGCCTCGGCGCGCCTCACGGTCCGTGGATGTCCCGAACTCGCCGACCTCCACCTCCGATTGATGGATGTCCCCAACTTGCGCCCCCAACTTGCGCCCGCCCGGCAAGTTGATGGATGTCCCATCTTGAGGTCATACCCGGCAAGTTGATGGATGTCCCGTCTTGGGGTCATAATATGGAACCGATAATCACAATATGGTGCAGGGTTTGCCATGCTGGATACCAAGCCACCGCAGGGGGCCCAGGCGGCGCTGCGGGCGATTCGGTTGCTGAAGCTGTTTACCCCGGAGCGGCCGGAGATGTCGCTCGCGGAGCTGTCGCGCGGCTCGGGGCTCAACAAGACGACGACGCACAGGCTGCTGCGCGCGCTGCAGAGCGAGAACCTGATCGAGCGGAATCCGGCGACGAGTGCCTACAGCCTCGGCCCGGGGCTGATGGCGCTCGGCGTGCAGGCGCTGTCGAGCAGCGATCTCAGGCGGCGCGTGCGGCCGGTGCTGAAGGCGCTCGCGCGCTCGACCGGGGAGACGGCGACCCTCGAAGTGCCGGTGGCGGACACGATGCTGATACTCGATGAGGTGGCCGGCAACTACGTGGTCGGGGCGACCGGCAACGTCGGTACGCGCTGGCCGCTGCACGCGACCTCGACGGGCAAAGCGTTCCTCGCGTTCGACGAGAACGGCCTCGATCGGCTGGAGATGCCGCTCAAGGCGCTGACGGCGAAGACCCTGGTGGACAAGGAGGCGTTCCAGCCGCAGCTCATCGAGATCCGGCGGCGGGGCTACGCCGTGTCGGTAGACGAGCTCGAGGAGGGCTATACCGCGGTCGCGACCGTGATCCGCGGGGCCCTCGGGGAAGTGCAGGGCACGATCTCGATCGGCGGCCCCACGCAGCGCCTCAACGCGACGCGGCGGGCGGAGCTGGGCAACGCGCTGTGCGAAGCCGCGCAGCACCTGAGCCCGGAGCTCTGACAAGCGCAGCGGGCGCGCGCTCGCACCGGGCAGCGCCCGGCACGGGAAACCGATTCGGTGACGACGGCGCGAGGCGCGCGTCAGCGCTCCCTCAGTCGAGCCGGATCCACGCGGACTTCGTCTGCGTGTAGCTGAGCAGGCTCTCCATGCACTTGTCGCGCGCGTTGCCCGACTGCTTGTAGCCGCCGAAAGGCTGCGTCATGTCGCCTTCGTCGAAGCAGTTGACCCACACGACCCCCGCCTCGATCTCGCGGATCAGCCGGTGTGCGCGGCTCAAATCGCGCGTCCAGATACCGGCGGCCAGGCCGTAGATGGTGTCGTTCGCGATCTGAATCGCTTCGTCCACGCCGTCGAACGGGATGACCGCGGCGACCGGTCCGAAGATCTCTTCCTGCGCGATCGTCATCCTGTTGTTCACGCCGGTGAACAACGCGGGCGTGACGTAGGCGCCGCCCGCCAGGTGTGACGGCACGTCGCCGCCGAACACGAGCTCTGCGCCCTCGCGGCGACCGGCCTCGATGTACGACAGCACGCGCTGCTGGGCTTCGCGCGTGACGAGCGGACCGAGCCGGGTCGCGGGATCCAGCGGGTCCCCGGGCACGTACGCATCCTTTCCGGAAGCGACGAACCGCTCCAGGAACCGGTCGTGGATCGAGCGCTCGACGAGCAACCGCGAGCCGGCGTTGCAGACCTCGCCCATGTTCGCGAACACGCCGTTGTAAGCCGCCGCGACCGCCCGGTCCAAGTCCTCCAGGTCGCTCATGAAGATCTGCGGCGACTTGCCGCCGCACTCGAGCGCCACCTTCTTCATGTTGGATTGCCCGGCGTACTGGAGAATCAGCTTGCCGACCTCGGTCGAGCCGGTGAAGGTGATCTTGTCCACGTCCGGGTGCAGGGCGAGCGCCTTGCCCGCCACCTCGCCCAAGCCGTTGATCACGTTGAAGGCGCCGGGAGGGCCGCCGGCCTCGACGAACAGCTCGGCGAGCCTGAGACAGGAAAGCGGTGCCTGCTCGGCGGGCTTCAGCACGACGCAGTTGCCCGCCGCGAGCGCCGGCGCCACTTTCCATGCCGCCATCAGCAGCGGATAGTTCCACGGCGAGATCGCGCCGACGACGCCGAGCGGCTCACGCAGCACGAAATGCATGACGTCGGCTTCGGTGTTCGTCACGCTGCCTTCGATCTTGTCGATGCACTCCGCCATGAAGCGGAAGGTCTCGATGACCGAAGGCAGGTCGATCTCGAGCATGTCCGAGATCGGCTTGCCCATGTTGAGCGTATCGAGCACCGCGAGCTGCTCGGCGTTCTCGTCGATCAGCTCGCAGTAGCGATAGAGGATCTCCATGCGCTCCCGCGGCGCCAGTCGCGACCAGGCGCCGGAGCGGAACGTGCGGCGGGCAGCCGCCACGGCGGCGTCCACGTCCTTCTCGTTCGCGGCCGCGACGGTCGTAATGACTTCCGAGGTCGCGGGGTTCACGCTTTCGAAACGACCGCCGTCGATCGCATCCACGAAGCGTCCGTCGATGAAGAACCGCGTTTCCGCCCGCTCGAGCTCGCGTGCCGCCACCTGCTTCCAGTAGGCGTGATCACGCTGGGATACGGCTTCGACACTCATTGGGGTCACCTCCGGGTTCCACTGGCGGCCGGCGTTGCATGCGACCTGCGCCTGCCGACGATCAGCGCATCCACCGCGACGCAGCCCGTCGGCGTGACGATCACGGGATTCACGTCGACCTCCTCGATTTCGTCCCTCAGCTCGTGGACGACGGCGGAGAAGAGCGCGGCCTGGCGGGCGAACGCATCGACGTCGCAGGGCGGCCGCCCGCGCCGGCCGTCGAGCAGCGGTCGCAGCTTCAGCCGATCCATTCTGCGCCGCGCGTAAGCCGTGTCAAACGGCGGCATGAGGAACGCCACGTCCTCGAGGATTTCCGCGTAGATGCCGCCGAACCCCAGCAGGACCACCGGGCCGAACTGCGGGTCGAAGCGTGCGCCGAGCAGCATCTCCACGCCGTCGCCCGCCATGCGCGCGACCACCGCTCGCGGGCCGAGGTTGTCGCGGAGCTCCCGCCAGGCGGCCACGAGCTCCGACGAGTCGCGCAGGTCGAGCCGGACGCCACCCCGGTCGCTCTTGTGCAGCAGGCCCGGCGCCGCGGACTTCAGGGCCACCGGGTACCCGAGCGCCGTGCCGGCGGCCACGAGCTCCTCTTCCGACTCCGCGAGCCGGCACGGGATCGTCGCCATGCCGGCGGCCGCGAGCAGGGCGAGGGAATCGTATTCGAGCAGCGTCTCACCGCCGGCCAGCCGTCGCCGCCAGCCGTCCAGCGGTGCGGGGTCGACGGTCGGGGCCGCCGCGAGCGGCGCACGCGCACGGTCGCGGTGCTCGAACAGCGCGCGCACGCCGCGCAGGAACGTGGGCAAGCCGTCGAGGATCGGGAAACCCGCGTGGGTCGCGTCGATCACTTTGCGATCCGAGCCCGTCCCCTGGCGCGCGGCCACCAGCGCCACCGGCTTGCCGGAAGCCGCGTGGGCGGACTTCATGTAATCGATGTAGGCCGGGTAGATCGCACCCTCGGGAGCGCGATCGTGCGCGACGACGCCCATGGCCGCGTTCGGGTCCTGCATCATCGTCGCGAGGCAGGCGCTCATCGTCTCGCCCGCGCCCTCGCCGCCGCGGCTCCAGGCATCGAGAGGATTGACTGCCGGCAGCCCGGGATCGAGCAGCGACTCCAGGGCGGCGACGGTCGCGGGCGACAGCTCCGCGAGCTCGACGCCCGCTTCGTCGGCGAGATCCACCATGAGCTGCCGCTCGCCGCCGGAATCGTGCAGGCAGACGAGGCCACCGGGGCCCGGGGGCGGCAGCTCGGCGAACAGGATCAGCGTCGTGGCCAGCTCGTCCATGTCGCGCACCCGGTGCACGCCGTAGCGGTCGAACAGCGCGTCGTAGGTCGCGTCGTCGCCCGCCATCGCGCCCGAATGCGAAACCGTGAGGCGCGCCGCCCGCTCGGTACGACCGACCTTGAGCGCGACCACCGGTATGCCTTTCGCGGACGCCTTCTCGAGCGCGGCGCGGAAGCCTTCCGGGCTGCGTGCGGTCTCGACGAACAGCCCGATCGCGCGCGTTTCCGGAAGGTCGAGCGCGAAATCCATGTACTCGTCCATGGTCACGCCGAGCTCGAACCCGGTCGACACGGCGAGGTTGATGCGCAGCCGTTCGTCGCAGTCGACGATGCCGCACATGCCGGAGCCCGAGTGGCTGATGAGGGTCACGTTGCCGGGCGGCTCGTGCGCGCGGCTGTCGAACCCGCAGGCCCATACCCGGTCCCGCACGTTGTAGAAGCCCATGCCGTTGGCGCCGCACACCAGCATCCCGGCTTCGCGGATGCGAGCCTGCACGCGTGCCTTCAGGTTCGGCACCGTGTCGTCGTCCAGCACGAGCGGCGACATGAGCACGGCAGCCGGCACGCCGAGCGCAATGGCCTCGGCGAGCAGCGCTTCCACGCGCGTGTCCGCGACGCCGAAGATCACGAGATCGGGCACCTCCGGCAGCTCGCCGAGCGAGCCATAGCATTTCAGGCCCGCAAGCTCCCGGTAGCGCGGATTGACCGGGTACACCGGCCCGGGGAAGCCGCCCTTCAGCACGTTCCTGAGCGACCAGTCGCCCAGCGAGTCCGGGCGCGCCGAGGCGCCGAGCACCGCGATGTGCCGCGGCCGCAGCAGGGGATCGAGTCGATGTGGCGTGTTCGAGGTCATGGGTCAGGCGGAGTTCACGACGGCAACGCCGGGGGCAGCCGCCGGGCGGTGCAAGCTATGGAACAACGGCCATCCCGGCCTTTTTGCAACGGCGAGACGTCCCCGTCCCGCTCCGGCAGGCAGTCCTGCGAGCCGCCTGCCAGGGGTGTCCGTCCCCCGCGCCATGCGCGGCGAACGACGGCCGCGCGGCGCGTCAATACGGCGCCGGCGGCGTCGCGCGCCGCCGCGGCGGATCCCAGAACGGCTTGTCGGTGACGATCGCCTTCGCCATCACGCGCGACCAGTGCATCTCGCGCTGGTAGTAGATCTCGACCAGCAGCTCGTTGCCGGCATTGCCGTGCGGCGCTTCCACGCTGGCGAGCGCGATGTTCTTCTTGCACACCGGCGACCAGCAGGCGGACGTCACGAAACCGACCTGCTTGCGGCGGCCGCGCACCGTCCGGTACACGTACGAGTGGTGCGCCGGCTTGTTGCCTTCGATGTCGAGCTTGACGAGCTGCCAGCGCGAGCCGCGCCGCTTTTCCTCGGCGAGCGCACGGCGCCCGTTGAAGTTCGGTTTCTTGAAGTCGACCAGCCACTCGAGGCCGAGCTCGAACGGCGAGCGCGACCGTCCCGAGCGCACCGTGCCCTCGGCCGGCAGGAAGTCCACTCCCGCCGTCAGGAAGCCGGCCTCGATGCGAGCGAGATCGAGCGCTTCGGTGCCGATGGCGCGGATGCCGTGCAGCTTGCCGGCTTCGAACAGGGCGTCCCACAACGCGAGCGCGGCGTCGTTGGCGATCCACAGCTCGTACCCGAGATCGCCGGTGAAGCCCGTGCGCGACACCATGAGCTCGGTGCCCTGGAAATCGAAATGCATCAGCCCGAACGGCTTCAGGTTCTCGATGCCGTCGAGCCCGAGGTTCTTCATGACGCTGTAGGACGTCGGGCCCTGCACGGCGAGGGCGGCGATGTCGTGCGTTTCCTCGGTGAGCTCGACGTCGAGCCCGATTGCCGCCGCGGTCAGCCAGGCGAGATGCCGTTCCTGGGAGCAAAGGCGGTACTCACCCTCGCGCAGGTGAAAGATCGTGCCGTCGTCGATCACCTGCCCCTGGTCGTCGCACCACACCGCGTACGCCACGCGGCCGGGCGCCACCTTGCGCATGTCGCGCGTGACGAGCCGGTCCACGTACACGAGCGAGTCCGGGCCCTTGATGCGGTACTTGGTCATCGGGGTGAGGTCGAACACCCCGGTGCTGTTGCGGATGGCGAAGTACTCGAGATCCGCGTCGTACAGTGCATCCGGGGTCGTGTAGCCTTTCCAGTCGTGCCACGCATTCAGGCGGTCGAGTGCGTTCAGGCGCGGCCAGAACGGCGTGCGCAGGCGGCCCTGCGGGACTTCGGCAACCCCGGTCGTGCGGTCGATGGCGGCGGCTTGGGCGTCTGTCATGGTGTCGGCACCCTCAGGCGGGTTTCTGCTGCTTGAGGATCGTGTGCGCGGCGTTGCGTCCGCACGCGCCGCTGATCCCGCCGCCCGGATGCGTGCCGGCTCCGCAGAGCCACAGCCCGTCGAGCGGCATGCGGTACTGCGCGGCACCCGCGACCGGGCGGACGAACAGGAACTGGTCGAGCGTCAGCTCGGCATGGTGCCAGTGCCCGCCCGTCATGCCGAATTCGGCCTCGAGATCGGCGGGCGACAGCAGCTCGGCGGCGACGATGCGCCCCGGCAGGTCCGGAGCGTAGGCGGCGAGCGTGTCGATCGCGCGGTCCCGCAGCGCATCGCGTGCCGCGTCCGACCAGCCTTCCTTCAGGCGGTACGGCGCGTACTGCACGACCGCGGACAGCACGTGCTTGCCGGTCGGCGCGAGCGACGGGTCCCGGAAGCTCGGAAGCGTGATCTCGAGCACGGGCTCCGCCGAGACTTCGCCGTACTTCGCCGGGTTGAACGCGCGCTCGACGTAATCGGCATCCGGCGCAATCACCAGGCGCTCACCCAGGTCCTTCTTCTCGAGTCCCGGGAAGTCCGGCAGGCCGTCGAGCGCAAGGTGCAGCTTCGCGGCGTTGCCGCGTGCACGCAGGTTCGCGATGCGCCGCGTGAAACCGGTCTCGACGTGACGGCTGCCGACGAGCTCCAGGATCGTTCGCTTCGGGTCGACGTTGGAGACGATCGTCCAGCTCGCGAACGTCTCGCCGTTCGCCGTCTCGACGCCCGCCGCGCGCCCGTTCTCCACCACGATGCGGCGCACGGGCATGCCGGTCCTGATCGTCACGCCCTGCGCACGGGCACACTGCGCGAACGCCTCGGAGACCGCCCCCATGCCGCCGGCGGGCAGGGCCAGTCGCCCGTGATTCCCGCTCAGGCGATACAGGTAGGTGAGGATCGTGTTCGGTGAGCGCGGCCCGAGATGCGTGCCGAGCACCGCGTCCAGGGAAACCGCGCCCCTGAGCAGCGGGCTTTCGAACCGCTCCTCGACCTCGTCGTAGATGTTCATGCCGATGAGGCGCAGGAACTCGCGCATTTCCTCGCGGCCGAGCCGGCGCAGGTCGAGCCCGAGCTCGGCCAGCGTCAGGACGTCGCGCTTCGAGCCGTTCGCCAGCCGCGGCGGCGTGCGGTTCAGGTATTTCTGCAGCAGGTCGGCAAAGCGCGTCATGCGCCGGTGGAAATCCCGGAACGCCGCCCGGTCGCCGTCCGCCACGTTCTCGACCCTGGCGCCGTTCATGCGCACGTGCCGGCCTTCGGGGGAAAGGGCGATCGTCGAGAGGCCGTCCGCGGCCAGCGGCAGGTTTACGCGCAGGTCGCCCGTGACCTGGGGCTGCACCTGGTAGAGGAGGTGGGCGCAGGCCGATACGCTGAAGCCGTCCGCGAAACGCCGCGTCCGCGCCGCGCCGCCGACCTGGTCGGCCGCCTCGAGCACGAGCACTTTCTTGCCCGACCGGGCGAGGATCGCCGCACACACGAGCCCGTTGTGGCCGGCACCGATCACGATGGCATCGTAACGATCAGTCATCGCCGAAGTTCTCCGGTACCGTGTTGTTGCGCTTGAGGTCGAGCAGGATCTCCCGCGCGGCGTTCGCGCCCGGAGCCGCCATCACGCCGCCGCCCGGGTGGGTGCTCGAGGCGCACATGTAGAGACCGCCCACCGGACCGCGGTACTGCGCAAAGCCCGGCACGGGACGGTTGAACAGGAGCTGGTCCATCGTCAGCTCGCCGTGGAAGATGTTGCCCTCCGACAACCCGGCCTCGCGTTCGATGTCCTCGGGAGTGCGGATCTCGACGTGCAGGATGAGATCCTTGAAGTCCGGGCTGTAATTGGCAATCTGGTCGATGACCGTCTGCGCGAACGCCTGGCGTTGCTCGTCCGTCCACGGCTGTCCCTTCACCCGGTACGGGCAGTACTGGATGAAGCAGCTCATGAAGTGCTTCCCGGGCGGCGCCATGGTCGGGTCCGTCACCGTCGGGATGACCATGTCGACGTACGGGTCCTGCGACCAGATTCCTTCCTTCCAGTCGTCGTATGCCCGCTCCATGCGTTCCATGGAGTCGATGAAGTGCATGTCGCCGTCGAGCAGCGGATTGTCCTTCGGCAGGGCGGGGAACGTCGGCAGCCCGTCGAGGGCGATGTTGAGCTTCCCGGAGGAGCCGCGAATCTTGAAGTTCTTCACCCGCTGGTAGAACGCGGGCGGGAGATCCTTCTCGTCCATGCACTTCAGGAACGTGCGCTTCACGTCCATGGCGGAGACGACGATCTTCGCGTCGATCTCCTCGCCGCTGGTCAGGGCGACGCCCTTGACCCGGCCGTTGCGCACGACGATCTGCTCGACGCCCGTATCCGTGCGCAGCTCACCGCCGTAGGACTGGAACGCGCCCGCGATCGCCTTCGACACGGCACCCATTCCGCCGCGCGCGTATCCCCACGAGCCGACGTTGCCGTCGACCTCGCCCATGTAATGGTGCAGGAGCACGTAGGCGGTGCCCGGCGAATGGATGCCGAGCGCGGTGCCGATGATGCCGCTGCCGGAAAGGGCCGCCTTGATCACGTCCGTCTCGAAGTACTCGTCGAGGTACTCCGCGACGCTCATCGTCCAGAAGCGGATCGTCTCGAGCATCCGGTCCTCGCCCATCTCGAAGAAGCGGCGCCCCAGGTGCGCGAGCTCCTTCAGGTCGCGCGGCTTGAACGAGGTCGGGTCCGGTGGAGTGCGCAGCAGGAACTCTCGAATGAAGCGCGTCTGGCGCATCGTATCGGCGGAGTAACGCTGGTAGGCGTCCGCGTCGTGCTTCGAGAAGCGCGCGTACTCGCGGTACGCCACTTCCGGATCCCAGTACGAGCCGAAGTAGCCGCCGTTCTGGAGGAAAGTGACGCCGCCTCCGTAGGGCGTGATCTGCAATCCGTGCCGGTGCAGTTCGAGCGCGCGAAAAATCTCCGGGCGCAGCAGCGAGCAGACGTAGGAGCAGTTCGAGTAGATCCAGTCCTTGTACAGGTTGCGGCTGACGGCGGCTCCGCCGATGTAGTCGTTCTTCTCCAGGCAGAGGACGTCGAGGCCCGCCTTCGCCAGGAAGGCCGCGGTGGTGAGCCCGTTGTGGCCGGCCCCGACGACGATGGCGTCATACGTTTTCATCGACTGAGTAAGCCCCCAAACAAGAAGGTCGCAAGCCGGGCCGGGAGGCGGCCCTCACGCTGCCGTGGCGCGTCGCTCGGCACGAAATCGAGCAGCGGCGGCCTTGCGGCCGCCGCTTGCATCGACTCCCTGGATCGTCATTATGCCGTGTAGACGCGGCTGCTGTCGCTCGGCAGTTTCTTCAAGGTAATGTCTACCGCGCGTTCGAATTTGTCCAGAGTTTCCTCGAGACATTTCACATCATGAGCTTCACAGATGAACCACGGCTCGCGTGAGTCGGGCTCGACGAGAATGCCGAGCTCGTGCAGCTCCGGAGCGAGCGTGTCGTAGAACTCGTAGTCCGTGTTCACCCAGTCGCGGTAATCGCGCGGCGGCTTCTCGCTGAAGAACAGCCCGGTCATCGACGGGTGCCCGACGAAGCAATGTGCAATGCCGCGAGCGGCCAGTATCTTGTGCAGCCCTGCCTGCAGGCTGCGCCCGTAGCGCTCGATCTTCGCCAGGGCATCCGTCTCGTCCAGGATCTGCAGGGTGCGGTTGGCCGCGGCCAGCGGCACCGAATGAGCCGTGAACGTGCCGCCGTGAACCACGCGCTCGCCGACGCAGCGCATGATGTCCTCGCGGCCGGCGACGACCGCGATCGGGTAGCCGTTCCCCATGGCCTTGGCGAACGTGCACAGGTCCGCCTTGACGCCGAGCAACTCCTGCACGCCGCCCTTCGCCACGCGGAAGCCGGTTTTCACTTCGTCGATCACGAGCACCACGCCGTAGCGGTCGCACAGCCAGCGCACGTCCTGCAGGTATTCGTGAGTCGCGGTGAGGGCACAGCAGTTCCCCATGATCGGCTCGATCAGGAACGCCGCGATCTCGTCGGCGTGGCGCTTCAGGACGTCCTCCACGGCGTTCGCGTCGTTGAGCGGCACCGTGTAGAACAGGGATTTCAGGAGCGACGGCACGCCCTCGCCGTAGGGCTGGATCCGGGGGTCGCCATTCTTCGGCGACCAGTCCTCGACGTCGGCGTACCACATGACTTCGCTGAAGACTCCGTGGTAGCCGCCTTCGACGACCACGTGGCGCTCCTTGCCCGTGTAGGCGCGGGCGATGCGCAGCGCGGCCATGACGGCCTCGGTACCGGAGTTCGAGAAGCGGAGCAGCTCCGCCGCCGGTACCATGCGGCTGATGCGCTCGGCGACCTCGTATTCGAGTTGCGTCGCGAGCGCGAACACTCCTCCGATTTCCATGCCTTCACGCGCGGCGGCATCCACGCGGGGGTCGGCGTAGCCGAGAATGCAGGGTCCGTAACCCAGGCGGTAATCGATGTACTCGTTGCCGTCGATGTCCCGGAGCCTCGCGCCTTTGGCACTCTCGATGTAAAGGGTCCGGTCGTCGCCCCAGTAGCGGAAATTGGAAGAGACTCCCAGGGGCAGGCGGGTGATGGCCTTGCGGAAATGATTATTCGAGTTTGTGAGACACCTCATAAAACCTCCGTTTTCAGGTTCCCGGAGGATGGCACGGCGGGGGGTCGAAAGTCCAGAAATCTGAATGAATACTCATTCAGAATGTGGCAGGATGCGGGTTCCGGCCACCGGCCGGGGCTGCCGCCGGGGGGTGTTTTGCGCAAGAATGCGCGGGCGGACCCCGGCCCCGAGGGCCCCGGGACGCAAGGCCACCCCCGGGGGAGCATCGTCCCCCCGCCGGGTGAGGGTTCACGACCGGGCGGACCGGGAGGAAAACGGGAAATGGCAGTCGCAGCCGCGAAAAGCAGCCGTCGTACCGCAAGCCGCGAAGAGCGCCGGCAGCAGCTCATTCTCGCGACGATCAAGTGCATTTCGAGGAAGGGGATCGGCAGCGTCACGCTGGCCGACGTGGCCCAGGAGGCCGGACTGTCGCAGGGAATCGTGAACCTGCACTTCCGGGCGAAAGAGAACCTGTTGAACGAGACGCTGCAGTACCTCGCCGAGGACTACAAGGCGCACTTCTATTCCACGCTCGAGAAGGCCGGTCCCGAAGCCGCGGAGAAGCTCCTCGCGCTGATGGAGATGGACCTGAAGCCTTCGATCTGCGACCGGCAGAAGCTCGCCGTGTGGTTCGCGTTCTGGGGCGAGGTGAAGTCCGTGCCGACCTACCAGAAGATCTGCGAGGCTTACGACCGGGGCTACGACGAGGTGATCAGGGGCTTGTGCCAGACGATCATCGACGAAGGAGGGTACAAGCACGTGAACGCGCAGCTCGTGACCGACGCGCTTTCCTCGATGACCGACGGGTTGTGGCTCTCGTACCTGGTCAGCCCGCGCGGCTTCGACCGCGAGGAGGCGATGGATGCGGTCTACAGCTACCTGCGCGCGGTGTTTCCGGACCACTATGAGTAGGGTGACGATGTGAAGCTGGACCTTGGGCCGAGCGCGCTCGAATGGCAGGCGAAAGCGCGCGAGTTCGCGGATACGCTGCAGCCGTTCGAGGTGGAGGCCGAGCTCAACGAGGGGCTGTTGCCCGACGACGTGCGCAAGCAACACAAGGCGCGGGCCATCGAGCTCGGCTTCAGCGCCATGGACGTGCCGAAGGCATGGGGCGGGCTCGAGCTTCCGATCGTGGACCAGGTGGCCGTGTGGGAGCAGCTCGGCCGCGTGACCAACGCGCTCGCGTGGTGCTTCGCGGAGCCGCAGAGCTGGATGTTCGAGGCCTGCACGCCGGAGCAGGTCGAACGCTACGTGCTGCCGTTGATGCGGGGTGAGAAGCACGATTGCTATGCCATTACGGAGTCGGGCCCCGGCTCCGACGTGGCCTCGCTCGAAGCCACGGCGGCTCGCGACGGCGACACGTACCGGCTGGACGGCGAGAAATGGTTCGTGACGAGCGCGAACCTCGCGGACTACTTCTGGTTCCAGGCGACGGTGCCGGACGAAGGAGAGCAGGCGCTGTTCCTGGTCGACCAGGGGACACCCGGCATCGAGGTCATCGACTCGCCGCACTTCAGCCACACGTTTGCCGCGCACCACCCGACCTACCGCTTCACGGACGTGCGCGTGCCGGCCGGGAACCGCGTCGGGCGGCCCGGTGACGGCATGGCGTACACGCTGAGCTGGTTCCGCCGCGAACGGCTGATGATCGCGGCACGCTGCTGCGGCGCCGCCGCGCGGCTCATCGAGGAAGCGCGGGAGTTCGCGCTCGGTCGCGAGGTCGGCGGCGCCCCGCTGGCCGAACGCCAGGCGATCCAGATCATGCTGGCCGACAGCGTGACCGAGCTCTGGGCCGCGCGCCTCATGACCTTCGAAACGGCGGCGGCGCACGACCGGAATGCCGACGTGAAGACGCTGCACGCGCGCTGCTCGATGGCGAAGCTCTATGCGTCCGAGATGGCGAACCGGGTGGCCGATCGTGCGGTGCAGATTTTCGGGGGGCGCGGCTACATGCGGGAGAACGTGGCCGAACGCTTTTTCCGCGAGTTGCGCGTCGATCGCATCTGGGAAGGTACGAGCGAGATCCAGCGGCTCATCATCGCTCGCGCCCTGGTGAAGCGCGGCCTCGACGGCCTCTGACGGATGCTCGGGGGACCGGGGATGCCGAGCGGCAGGGACACGAGCTCACCGCGACGCCACCGGCCCGGGCAGCGGCACGCGCCGTCGATGCCGTCGCGGCTCGCCGCGTGCACGCTGCGTGCTCCCGTCGCGGTGCTGCTCGCGCTCTCGATGCTCTGCAGCGCCAGTTGCAGCCGCGGCGACACCACGGAGCAGCGGCCCGCCGGGCGCAACGTCCTGAACGTCTACAACTGGTCCGACTACGTCGCGCCGGACACGATCTCGAACTTCGAGCGGGAGTACGGGATCCGGGTCAACTACGACGTGTACGATTCCTCCGAGATCGTCGATGCCAAGCTTCTCGCCGGCAGGAGCGGCTACGACGTGGTGTTCCACAGCTACCAGTTCGCCTCCCGGCTGACGCCGCTCGGCATCTTTCGGAAGCTCGACACCTCCAGGCTCGACAACCTGCGTTACCTGAACGACGAGCTGCTCGAGAAGATCAGCCTGTACGAGGCGGTGGAGGGGTACGCCGTGCCCTACCTGTGGGGGTCGACGGGCTTCGCGTACAACTACGACATGGTGCGGGCGCGCCTGCCCGATGCGCCGCTCGATAGTGCCGCGATGATCTTCGATCCCGAGGTGGTTTCGAAGCTCGCGGACTGTGGCGTGACGCTGCTCGACAGCGGAACCGACGTCATCCCGATGGTGCTCGCCTACCTCGGGCGCGACCCGAACGCGGTCGACCCGGACAGCCTGGCAGCGGCGGAGGCGCAGCTCGATCTCGTGCGACCCTACATCCGCTACTTCAGCTCCACCAAGATGATCAGCGACCTGCCGAACCGCGAGGTCTGCGTTGCGATGAGCTGGTCCGGCGACTACGCGCAGGCCTCGGCGCGCGCCGCAGAGGCGGGGATCGACATCGACCTGCGATACACGATGCCGAAGGAGGGCTCCGGCCTGTGGGTCGACGGCATGTTCATCCCGGCCGACGCACCGCACCCGGACAACGCGTACCTGTTCATGAACTACATCCTGCGCCCGGAGGTGACGGCCGACATCTCGAACTTCGTCTTCTACGCGAACGCGAACGAAGCGTCACGGCCGCTGATCCGCCCCGAGGTGCTCGAGGATCCGGGGATCTATCCCGACGAGGCGGCGTGGGATCTCTTTTATCCGGTATATTTCGGCGACCCGGCGCGCGAGCGCCTGCGGACGCGGACCTGGGCGCGGGTGAAGAGCGGAATTTGAGCCAGGACACGGGAAACGGATGGGTGCGGCCATCGACAGGCAGGACGGACCGGCTCCACTGATACAGATCCGGCAGCTCAGCAAGCACTTCGGCGACTTCGTCGCGGTGGATTCCGTCGACCTCGACATCCATCGCGGCGAGCTCTTCTCGATCCTGGGCGCCTCCGGCTGCGGCAAGACCACGCTGCTGCGCATGCTGGCCGGGTTCGAGCGGCCGACGGCCGGGAGCATCGTCATCGACGGCGTCGACGTCACGCACATGCCGCCGTACAAACGGCCGGTGAACATGATGTTCCAGTCCTACGCGATCTTCCCGCACATGACGGTGGAGAAGAACGTCGCGTACGGCCTGCTCAAGGAAGGTGTGCCGAAGCCCGAGGTGAAAAGGCGGGTCGGCGAGATGCTGGAGCTGGTGCAGATGCAGTCGTTCGCGACGCGCAAGCCCGACCAGCTCTCCGGCGGGCAGCGGCAGCGCGTGGCGCTCGCGCGCGCCCTCGTGAAACGCCCGAAGGTGCTGCTCCTGGACGAGCCGCTGGCCGCGCTCGACAAGAAGCTCAGGGAGCACACCCAGTTCGAGCTCATGAACATCCAGGACCGGCTGGGCATCACGTTCGTCGTGGTGACGCACGACCAGGACGAGGCGATGATCCTGTCGAGCCGGATCGCGGTCATGAAGGACGGCCGCTTCGAGCAGGTCGGCACGCCGAAGCAGGTGTACGAGTACCCGAACAGCCGCTTCGTCGCGGACTTCATCGGCACGATCAACATGTTCGATGCCGTCGTCGAGAGCTCCGGGGACGGGCGCATCGTGGCGCGCTGCGAAGAGGCGGGCCGCCTGCTCACGGCGTTCAGCGACGAGGTCCTGCCGGTCGGCAGCAAGGTGTGCATCGCCATCCGCCCGGAGAAGATCTTCATCAGCAAGGGAGAGCCGGAAGGGCTCGAGGACATGCGCCTGAAAGGCGTCGTCTGGGACCTCGGCTATTTCGGCAACCTCTCGCTGTACCGCATACGCCTCGAGTCCGGAAGGATCGTGCAGGTGAGCGCGCAGAACCGGCGGCGCTCGGCCGAGCGCTTCCTGGAATGGGACGACGAGGTCTACATTTCGTGGCAGGCGCAAAGCGCCGTGGTGCTGTCTCGCTGACATGGCCCGTCGCGACCCCTGGCAGCGTTTCGCCATCGCGGTTCCGTACGCATGGCTGCTCGCCTTCTTCCTCGCGCCGTTCGCGATCATCCTGAAGATCAGCCTTGCCGATCCGATCATCGCGCAGCCGCCGTTCACGCCGCTGTTCGACGACGACGGCGGCATCAACGTCACGGCCGCGAACTACGCGTTCCTGCTGACCGACAAGCTGTACGTCGTCACCTATCTCAAGTCGGTGTTCCTGGCGGCCGGCGCGACCGTGCTGTGCCTGTTGCTGGGATTCCCGATGGCCTACGGCATCGCCCGCGCCGAGGCCAGGACCCGCAACGTCCTGCTGCTGCTGATCGTGCTGCCGTTCTGGATCTCGTTCCTGCTGCGCGTGTACGCCTGGATGGGGCTCATGAACAACTACGGCGTCATCAACAACGTGCTCATGTGGGCGGGCATCATCGAGCAGCCGATCCAGATGCTGTACACGGATTTCGCCATCTACGTCGGGCTCGTGTACTCGTACCTGCCGTTCATGATCCTGCCGCTCTATGCCAGCCTGGAGCGGCTGGATCCGGCGCTCGTCGAGGCGGCGCAGGATCTCGGCGCTTCGCCCGCCACGGCGTTCCGCGACGTCACCTGGCCGCTGGCGCGCCCCGGGGTCATCGCCGGCAGCCTGCTTGTGTTCATCCCGGCCATGGGCGAGTACGTGATCCCCTATCTCCTGGGCGGGCCGGCATCGCTCATGATCGGCCGGGTGCTGTTCGACGAGTTCTTCGTGAACAACGACTGGCCGCTGGCATCCGCGGTGGCGATCCTGCTGCTGGTGCTGCTGGTCGTGCCGATCGCGCTGCTGCAGCGCAGCCGGGTGCGCGAAATCGCGGGGGACGCATGAGGCGGCGCTCGTACTTCGTGCTTTCCGTCCTGGCGTTCGGCTACGCGTTCCTGTACGTGCCGCTCGTGTCCGTGATCGTCTACTCGTTCAACGACTCGAGGCTCGCCACGGTATGGGGCGGCTTCTCGACGCGCTGGTACGGCGAGTTGCTGCGCAACCGGGAGGTGCTGGACGCGGCGGCGCTGAGCCTCCGGGTGGCGTTCTCGACGGCCACGCTGGCGACGATTCTCGGCACGATGGCGGGGCTCGCGCTCGCGCGCTTCGGGCGTTTCCGCGGGCGGACGCTGTTGTCCGGGATGATCACGTCGCCGCTGGTGATGCCCGAGGTGATCACCGGCCTCTCGCTGCTGCTGCTCTACGTGAGCCTGCAGCAGCTCATCGGCTGGCCGGAGCAGCGCGGATTCACGACGATCACGATCGCGCACACCACGTTCGCGATGGCGTACGTGACGGTCATCGTGCAATCGCGGCTGGCGGGCATGGACGAATCGCTCGAGGAAGCGGCGATGGACCTCGGCGGGCGGCCGCTGCGGGTGGTGTTCGACATCACCTTGCCCCTCATCGCTCCCGCGATGATCGCGGGCTGGCTGCTCGCGTTCACGCTGTCGCTCGACGACCTGGTCATCGCGAGCTTCGTGTCCGGCCCGGGCGGCAGCACGTTGCCGATGGTGATCTTCTCCAAGGTGAAGCTCGGCGTCACGCCGGACATCAACGCGCTGGCGACCATCATCATCGTCACCGTGTCCCTCGGTGTCCTGGTCGCCTGGTGGGCCACCGGCCGCTCCCGCCGGCCGCAGGCCTGAAGGTGGGGGTGCGCGCCCCCGGGCCGATCAGTCGGCCGGGGCGTCCGGCTGCCTGGCGGGATGCGCCGCTGCGACCGGCTCGAGGGCGGTGCAGTGCGCGTTGATCGAGCGGATCGTGGGGTAGGGTGCCAGGTCCACGCCGAAGCGCTGGGCGTTGTAGACCTGCGGTACCAGCCACGCGTCCGCGAGCGTGAACCCCGATCCCACCGAGAACCGGCCGTCGGCGCTCCACTCCGCGGCGCGTGCCTCGAACGCCGCGAAGCCCTCGGCGATCCAGCGCCGGCACCAGGCTTCGACGCCGGCGTCGTCCTGGCCCAGCTCGCGACGCAGGGTCTCGAGCACCCGCAGGTTCTGCAGGGGGTGCACGTCGCACCCGATCACCCCCTGCAACTCCCGGACGCGGGCACGATCAAAGGGATCGGCAGGGAGCAGCGCCGGCGTCGGATGGCGCTCCTCGAGGAACTCGGCGATGGCCGTCGATTGCGCGAGTCGCCGGCCCTCGCATTCGAGCAGCGGGACCAGGGCGGCCGGGTTGAGGGCGCGGAAGCCCGCCTCGCGGTGCTCGCCCCGGTTCAAGGCGACGCTGGCGTACTCCCAGCTTATTTCCTTTAAATTCAGTATAATACGGATGCGATAAGAGGCGCTGCTGCGCCAGTAGCCGTGCAGTTTCATGGGTAGCCCGGAAGCTCGAGAAGACCGTTGCAGCATACCAACCGCAGACCGGGCGTGGCACGGGCTCAAACTGCCAGTGCAGCGATCGTGCGCTTCGCGTATGCTTTGGCGAGAAAAACGTAGCGGCACCAGGGAAAAGCGTGCCCGGAGGTTCGCGGCCCGAAACGGGCCCTATGTGTAGCAAACCCGTCATTGGCGTGCCGGCAGACCGGCGACTGATCGACCCCCATCCTTTCCACGTAGTCGGCGAAAAATACCTGACGGCCCTGTCGGATGCGGCCGGGGCGCTGCCGTTCGTGATTCCGGCGCTGGGCGAGCGCCTCGACCTCGGCCGTATCCTGGCCACCGTCGACGGCCTGCTGTTCACCGGCAGCCCGTCGAACGTGGAGCCGCACCGTTACGGGGGCGAGCCGAGCCTGCCGGGGACGCTGCACGATCCGCACCGGGACGAGACGACACTGCCGCTGATATCGGCCGCGCTCGCGGCCGGGGTGCCGGTGCTGGCGCTCTGCCGCGGATTCCAGGAGCTCAACGTCGCACTGGGGGGCACCCTGCACCAGCGGGTGCACGAGGTGCCCGGCTACGACGTGCACAAGGAGGACCCGGAGGACCCGCTCGAGGTCCAGTACGGTCCCGCGCATTTCGTCAACCTGTGCGAGGGCGGGTTACTGCGGCGGCTCGCCGGCACCTCGCGCGTGCAGGTGAACTCGCTGCATTCGCAGGGCATCGCGACGCTCGCGAGCGGCGTCACCGTCGAGGCGGTGGCCGACGACGGCCTGATAGAAGCTTTCAGCGTGGACGGGGATTCGTTTGCGCTCGGCATCCAGTGGCACCCGGAATGGCGCGTCACGGAAAACGAATTCTCGTCGGCAATTTTCGAGGCATTTGGCGACGCCTGCAGGCAACGTGCCGCACGGCGTGCGCCTGTGGACAAGGTGTAACGTGAGTGAAAGTGACAAACAGATATTCCAGGAGTGGTTCAAGAAGCATCGAATAGAGGACGTCGAGGCGATCGTCCCGGACATGGCCGGCGCGGCACGCGGCAAGCTGCTGCCCGCTGACAAGTTCGGAGCCGGTTACATGAAGATGCCGGAGGCCGTATTCGCCCAGACGGTTTCCGGTGAATACGTGCTCAACCAGGCGAACGTCGAGGATCGCGACATGTGGCTCAAGCCCGATCCGACGACGCTGCGCCCCGTTCCCTGGGCCACCGACCCCGCGGCGTCGGTGTTCATGGACTGTTTTCGCAAGGACGGCACGCCGGTGGATACGTCTCCGCGCCGCGTGCTGTACTCGGTGCTCGAGTTGTACGCGGCCCGCGGATGGAAGCCCGTGGTGGCGCCGGAGGTCGAATTCTACCTGATCAGCCCGCACGCCGACGCGAACGCCGAGGTGGAGCCGCCGGAAGGCAGGCTGGGGCGCGTGGACATGTCCCGCCAGCCGTACAGCATCGACATGATGAACGACTTCGACCCGTTCATCAACGACGTGTACGCGTATTGCGAGGCGCAGGGCATCTACATCGACACGTTGTCGCAGGAGATGGGCCCGGCCCAGTTCGAGATCAATTTCCTGCACGGCGACCCGGTCGCGCTCGCGGACCAGGTGTTCCTGTTCAAGCGCACGGTGCGCGAAGCCGCGATCGAGCACGAGATGCACGCGACGTTCCTCGCGAAGCCGATGTCCGAGGAAGCGGGCAGCGCGCTGCACATCCACCAGAGCGTCGTGGACCTGGAGACGGGCCGGAACATCTTCACCCGCGAGGACGGCGAGCCGAGCGAGTATTTCTACTCGTTCATCGGCGGCCTGCAGCGTTACATGCCCGAAGCGATGCTGATCTTCGCGCCGTACGTGAACTCGTACCGGCGCTTCCTCAACTCGTGGGCCTCACCCGTCAACCTCGAATGGGCCATCGACAACCGGACGGTAGGCCTGCGCGTGCCGGATTCCGAGCCCGAGGCGCGGCGCATCGAGAATCGGCTCGCCGGCTCCGACGTCAACCCGTACCTCGCGCTGGCGGCCAGCCTCGCCTGCGGCTACCTGGGAATGGTGGAGGGGCTGAAGCCGAGCAAGCCGATCGTCGGCAGCGCGTACGACCTGCCCTTCATGTTGCACCGGCACATCTACGCGGCGATCGAGGCGATGAAGAACAGCGACGCGATGCGCAAGACGCTGGGCGACAACTTCGTGACGCTCTACTGCCTGCTGAAGGAGAGCGAGGAGCGGGAGTTCGAGGAGATCATCACGCCCTGGGAGCGCGAGATCCTCATGTTCAACGTCTGAGGGTCGTCGAGCCCCTCCCGGGCGACCCTCGTGCTCGTCCGCCGATTCCAGATGATGAGCCACAGCGGAATTGCCCGACGCCGGCCGCTATGATGGCCGTCGGGCAACAGGGCTGATCGACAGGGGAACTCCATGGCCATTGCAGAACGAACACGCACCGAGTGGCAGGAGCTCGATCGCGAGCATCACCTGCACCCGTTCACCGATCACAAGGAGCTGGCCCGGAAAAAGAGTCGCATCATCGCGCGTGCGGACGGCGTCTACGTCTACGACGTCGACGGCAACCGCATCCTGGACGGCATGTCCGGCCTCTGGTGCGTGAACGTGGGCTACGGCCGCGAAGAGCTCGTCGAGGCCGCGACGCGGCAGCTCCGCATCCTCCCGTACTACAACAACTTTTTCCAGTGCGCGCATCCGCCGTCGATCGAGCTCGCGCGCCTCCTGTGCGAGATCACGCAACCGCAGTTCAACCGCGTGTTCTTCACGAGCTCGGGATCGGAATCCATCGACACGATGATCCGCATCGTGCGCCGCTACTGGGAGCTCGCGGGGCAACCGGAGCGCCACGTGATCATCTCGCGCGAGAATGCCTATCACGGGTCGACGATCGGCGGCACGAGCCTCGGCGGGATGAAGCCGATGCACGGCCAGGGCGGGCCGTGGCTGCCCGGCATCGAGCACATCGAGCAACCGTACTGGTTCGGCAGCGATCGTTCGCTGTCGCCGGACGAGTTCGGCGTGCAGGCGGCCGAGGCGCTGCGCCGCCGGATCGAGCAGGTCGGCCCGGAACGCGTCGCCGCGTTCGTCGGCGAGCCGATCCAGGGCGCGGGCGGGGTGATCATTCCGCCGGCGACGTACTGGCCGGCGATCCAGGCGATCTGCGACGAGTACGGGATCCTGCTCGTGAGCGACGAGGTGATCTGCGGCTTCGGCCGCCTCGGCGAGTGGTTCGGCGCCGATTACTACGGGACGCGGCCGGACCTCATGACCTTCGCCAAGGGCGTGTCGAGCGGGTACCTGCCGCTCGGCGGCGTCATGGTCGGGGATCGCGTCGCCGACATCCTCATCGACAAGGGCGGCGAGTTCTTTCACGGCTACACGTATTCGGGCCACCCGGCGGCCTGCGCGGTGGCGATCGAGAACATCGAGATCATCCGCCGCGAACGGCTGGTCGAGCGGGTGCGGGACGACATCGGGCCTTACGTGCAGCAGCGCTGGCACGAGCTCGGCGAGCACCCGATCGTCGGCGAAACGCGCATGGTCGGCCTCATGGGGGCGCTCGAGCTCGTCGAGGACAAATCGACGCTGGCGCGCTTCCCGAAGAGCCGCAACGTCGGCATCGTGTGTCGCGACACCATGGTGGAAAACGGTCTCGTGATGCGCGCCGTCGGCGACACGATGGTGATCGCGCCGCCGCTGGTGCTGACCCGCGAGCAGGCGGACGAGCTGGTCGAGAAGGCCTGGAAGTGCCTGGATCTCACCAGGAAGGCAGTCCTCGACGCATGACGGCCAAGAAGGCGGGCGACCAGGCATTCCTGCGGGAGAGCGTCCACGGCACGCGGAGCGAGCCGACGTATTCCGGCGCGCTCTCGTTCATGCGCCGGAAATACACTCGCGATCTCGAAGGCGTGGACCTCGTCGTCACCGGGGTGCCGCTCGATCTCGCCACGACGAACCGGCCGGGCGCGCGCTTCGGGCCGCGCGCGATCCGCGCGGCGTCCAGCATCATGGCCTGGGCGCGGCCTTACGGACTGCCGTTCGACCCTTTCGACCGGCTGGCCGTGGTCGATTACGGCGATTGCCTGTTCGATTTCGGCCGCCCGGAGACGGTGCCGGATGCGATCGAGCGCCATGCCGCCACGATCCTGGCCGCGGGACCGGCGCTGCTCGTGCTCGGCGGCGATCATTTCGTGACCTGGCCGCTGCTCAAGGCGCACGCCGCCCGTCACGGTGCGCCGCTCTCCCTGCTGCAGTTCGATGCGCACACCGACACCTGGAGCGACGAGGACGGGCGCGTCGATCACGGCACGATGTTCTGGCACGCCGTGCGTGAAGGTCTCGTCGATCCGGCGCGCTCGGTGCAGATCGGCATCCGCACCACGAACGACGATACGCTCGGCTTCAACATCCTCGACGCCGCGTGGGTGCACGAGCGCGGGGTGGACGCGGTCGTCGCCGAGACGAAGCGCATCGTCGGCGACCACCCGGTCTATGTCACCTTCGACATCGACTGCCTCGACCCGGCCTTCGCGCCGGGGACCGGCACGCCGGTCTGCGGCGGCCTGAGCACCTGGCAGGCGACCGCCATCCTGCGCCGCCTCGCCGGCCTCGACGTGATCGGGATGGACGTGGTCGAGGTGGCGCCCGCCTACGACGTGGGCGAGATCACGGCACTCGCGGCGGCCACCGTCGCGATGGAGCTCATCGGCCTGTACGCGGCCCGTACGCCCCGGGCCTGACGCGGGCCGGGGCGGTCGGCCTCTCTGCGGCCGATACTCCGCTCAGAAGCTCGGCGGCGTGCACGCCGAGACGAGGACGCAGTCCTCGCTGCCCGGGTTGCGGAAGCGATGGGGGATGCGGCTGTTGAAGCGATAGGCGTCTCCGGGGCCCAGGGTGCGCACCTGGTCGCCCACGGTGACTTCCAGCCGGCCGGCGAGGATGATCCCGCCTTCCTCCGCCTCGTGGCTCAGCATCGACTGGCCGGTGTCGGCGCCCGGCCGGTAACGCTCGTGCAGGAGCTGGAGCTTGCTGTCCACGAGGTTGCCGCCCACCTGGCGATAGGAGATCGGGCCGCTGCCGATCTCCGTCAGCTCGTCGCGGCTGTAGAAGAACTTGTCCTCCCCGCTCCGGCGCGAGGAGAAGAACTCCGCGAACGACACGCCGAGCGCGTCCAGGATGCGCTTCAGCATGCCGAGCGAGGGGTCGGTGCGGCCCGCCTCGATGAGCGAGACGGTGGCGTTGGAGACGCCCGCGAGCAACGCGAGCTGCCGCTGTGAGAGGCCCTGGCGGCTGCGCAGCCGCCGGATTTCCGTGCCGAGGGTGTCCATGTCAGCGTCCTTGTTGAATCGTTAAAAATTACGAACGATTCCGGGTTCCGGTCAATGCTAATTCAATCATTTAAGAACCGCTATTTAAATATTGTTAACTTTTCGGCGCTGGAGTACGCTGGCGGCACGATGCTCGACATGACCCGCCACGTCAATTCCTGGTACGCCGCCACGGCGAGCCGCCGCACGGACTACCCCATGCTGCGCGGCGAGGTGCGCGCGGACGTGGCCGTCGTCGGCGCTGGCTTCACCGGGCTGTCGACGGCGCTCAGCCTGGCCGAGCGCGGCTACGACGTCGTCGTGCTCGAGGCGAAGAAGGTGGGCTGGGGCGCGTCCGGTCGCAACGGCGGCCAGCTCATCGACGGCTTCGTCGACACGGACAAGATCGAGCGTCGCCTGGGCCGCGAGGCGGCGGCCATTGCCTGGCAGATGGGCATCGAGTGCCGCGACCTCGTGCTCGAGCGCATCGAGCGCTACGGCATCGAGTGCGACCTGAAGTTCGGCTACATCGACCTCGCCCTCAACCGCCGCGACGTCGACCACTTCCGGGCCGAGATCGAGCGCAGGCAGCGGCTCGGTTATCCGCATGAGCTGGTGTTCGTGCCGAAGGCGGACCTTCCCGCGTACGTCGGCTCGGACCGCTACGTGGCCGGGCTCGTCAATCGCGCGAACGGTCACCTCCATCCCCTGAATCTCTGCATCGGCGAGGCGGCAGCCGCGGAAGCGAACGGCGTGCGGCTCTACGAGCGCTCCCCGGTGCTCCGCATCCGCCACGGACGCGAGGCCCTGGTCGAAACGGAGAACGGTTGCGTGCGGGCGGCGAACTTGGTGCTGGCCGGCAACGCCTACCTCGGGCGGACCGAGCCGAAGCTTTACGGCACCGTGATCCCCGCGGGAAGTTACCTCATCGCCACGGAGCCACTCGGCGAGGAGCGGGCAAGAGAGCTCCTGCCCCAGGACATGGCGGCCTGCGACCAGAAGGTTGCGCTCGATTATTTCCGGCTGACGTCTGATCGCCGGCTGTTGTTCGGCGGCTTGTGCAACTACTCGGGACGGACTCCGCGGGACATCACCGCCGCGCTCCGGCCCAACATGCTCAGGGTGTTTCCGCAGCTCGCGGACGCCCGCATCGAGTACGAGTGGGGTGGCGACATCGCCATCAGCATCAAACGCATACCGCAGTTCGGGCGGATCGGCACGAACACGTATTACGCCCAGGGTTATTCCGGCCACGGCCTCGCGCCTTCGCACCTGGCCGGCAAAGTGCTCGCGGACGCGATCGCGGGGGATACCGAGCGCTTCGACGTGTTCGCGCGCATCCGCCACCTCAGGCTGCCGGGAGGCAAGTGGTTCGCCAACCCGGTGCTGGCGCTCGGGATGCTTTATTACCGCCTGAAGGAATTGTTGTAGGCGCCCGCACGGGCGCTTTGCCCGTCACGGCCGCCCGCATCGTCGGGCGTTCGTACCAAAACCGCAGCAGGAAGAGGACATGGCCCGTAACGCAGAACAGATATCAGAGACGCTGCCCGACCTCGAGGCGTACTGGATGCCGTTCACCGGCAACCGCTACTTCAAGAAGCACCCCCGCGTGATCTCGAGGGCGGAGGGCCTGTACTGCTACACGCACGACGGCAAGAAGCTGCTGGATGCGGTTGCCGGCCTCTGGTGCTGCAACGCCGGCCATTGCCACCCCCGCATCGTCGAAGCGATCCAGCGCCAGGCGGCCGAGCTCGATTACGCCATGTCCTTCCAGGTGGGGCACCCCAAGGTCTTCGAGCTCGCCAACCGGCTGACGGAGCTCGCGCCGGAGGGCATCGATTACGCGTTCTTCGTCAATTCCGGGTCCGAAGCCGTCGACACCGCGCTCAAGATGGCGCTCGCCTACCACCGGCTCCGCGGGGAGGCTTCGCGCACGAGGCTGATCGGGCGGGCACGCGCCTACCACGGCGTCGGCTTCGGCGGCATGTCGGTCGGCGGCATCGCGGCGAATCGCAAGATGTTCGGCTCGATGCTGCCCGCGGTCGATCACCTGCCGCACACCCACGACCTGTCGCGCAACGCCTGGTCGCGCGGGCTCCCCCAGTGGGGTGCCCACCTCGCCGACGAGCTGGAGAACCTCGTCGCGCTGCACGACGCCTCCACGATCGCGGCCGTGATCGTGGAGCCGATAGCCGGCTCGACGGGTGTCCTCCTGCCGCCCGTGGGCTACCTCGAGCGGCTGCGGGAGATCTGCGACCGGCACGGCATCCTGCTCATCTTCGACGAGGTCATCTGCGCGTTCGGGCGCTGCGGCGACAGCTTTGCCGCGAACCGCTTCGGCGTCATTCCGGACCTGATCACCACCGCGAAGGGGCTCACGAGCGGCGCCGTGCCGATGGGCGCGGTGCTCGTCAAGCGCGACATCTACCAGACCTTCATGACCGGCCCGGAAAACGCGATCGAGTTCTTCCACGGCTACACCTACTCCGGGCATCCGCTCGCCGCGGCGGCAGGCCTCGCCGCCCTCGACGTCTACCTGGGAGAAGGGCTGTTCGAACGGGCGCGCGCGCTGGAGAAGACCTGGGAAGACGCCCTGCACGGACTGCGGGGCGAGCCCCACGTGATCGACATCCGCAACTACGGCCTGATCGGTGCGGTCGAGCTCGAGCCGATCGCCGGGCAGCCGACGGCACGGGCGCTCAAGGTCTTCCGGGACTGCTTCGACGCGGGAGTCATCGTCCGCACCACGGGCGATACGATCGCGTTCTCACCGCCGCTCACCATCGACGAAAGCGGGATCGAGCAGATCGTCGATACCGTGCGCAGCGCGCTGCGTGCCTGAATTCTCAACAAACAAGGGATGGTAATGGCCACTCAAGCCGAAAACCTGAAGACAGCAAGGACTGTCACCAACTGGATCAACGGAGAGCCGCACTCGTCCGCTTCCACGCGCTACGCCGACGTGCACGATTCCGCCACCGGCGAGGTCTGCGCAAAGGTCGTGATGTCGACGGAGGAGGACGTGGCCGCCGCGGTTGCGGCCGCTGCCGCCGCATTTCCCGCGTGGTCCCGCACGCCGGTGCTGAGGCGCGCCCGCGTCATGTTCCGGTTGAAGGAGCTCATCGAGCGCGACCGGCGCGAGATCGCGGAGCTGATCTCCCAGGAGCACGGCAAGATCGTCACGGACGCCGATGGCTCGGTGCAGCGCGGTCTCGAGGTCGTCGAATTCGCCTGCGGCATACCGCACCTGATCAAGGGTGAGTACAGCGACCAGGTCGGAACGGGCATCGACACGTGGTCGATGCGCCAGCCGCTCGGGGTGTGCGTCGGCATCACGCCGTTCAATTTTCCCGCGATGGTGCCGCTCTGGATGTTCCCGCTGGCGATCGCCTGCGGCAACACCTTCGTCCTGAAGCCCTCGGAGAAGGACCCGAGCTGTTCCTTGAAGTGGGCCGAGCTTTTGGCGGAAGCGGGCCTGCCGCCGGGCGTCTTCAACGTCGTGCAGGGTGACGCCACCGCCGTGAATGCGCTGCTCGCGGACGAGCGGGTGGCAGCCGTGAGCTTCGTCGGCTCGACGCCGGTGGCCGAGCACGTGTATCGCACGGCATCGGCGCACGGCAAGCGCGTGCAGGCGCTTGGCGGTGCCAAGAACCACCTCGTCGTCATGCCGGATGCCGACATGGACCAGGCGGCCGACGCGCTGGTCGGTGCGGCCTACGGCTCCGCCGGCGAGCGCTGCATGGCCATCTCGGCCGCGGTTCTCGTGGGCGACGCCGCCGAGCCGCTGCTCCAGAGACTGCTGCCACGCATCGAGAAGCTCAAGGTCGGGCCGGGCCTGGATCCGAAGAACGACATGGGGCCGCTCATCACGGCCGAGCACCGCGAGCGGGTGCGCTCCTACATCGAGCTCGGCGTCGAGGAAGGGGCGAAGCTCCTGGTCGACGGCCGCGAGCACGAGCTCGCCGGTGCGGCCGGCTACTATCTCGGCCCCACGCTGTTCGACCACGTGACCCCGAACATGCGCATCTACCGTGAGGAGATCTTCGGGCCGGTTCTCGGGATCACGCGGGTGTCGAGCTTCGACGAGGCCGTGCGTCTCGTGAACGCCCACGAATTCGGCAACGGCACCGCGATCTTCACCCGCGACGGCGATGCCGCGCGCGAGTTCGCGGCCGGGATCGAGGTGGGCATGGTCGGCATCAACGTGCCGATCCCAGTGCCGCTCGCGTTCCACAGCTTCGGCGGCTGGAAACGCTCGCTGTTCGGGGACGCCGGCGTGTACGGGATGGAGGGCGTGCGCTTCTACACGCGCCTCAAGACCGTCACCGGGCGCTGGCCGACCGGCATACGCGCCGGTGCGGATTTCTCGATGCCGACGCTGTAGGGAAACGGCAGGGCGCGCCCGACCCGCCCCGGGCAAGGGCTTCGTGCGTCACGGCAGGCGTGCGCCTTTGGGCGCCGGCGGGCGGTACGTGGCGCGGGACGGCGGCGGGCAGTGCGTGGCGCTGCGGAACCCGGCCGGGTGCCCGCCGCCGGCGATCCCGGCCGCGTGCGGCCGTGCCGCCGGCGGTTGAACCCGCGGCGGCGTTATCGGACACTCGCCGGATGCCCCAGGCCGCTTACTTGCCGGCGAACAACCGGTTTCGCCGCACGCTGGAATCCGGTCACTTCGCGGTGACCGCCGAGATCACACCGCCGCGCGGCGCGAGCCTGGAAGTGCTCACCGCCTGCGCCCGCGACCTCGCCCCGGTCGTCTGCGCCATGAACCTGACCGACGGCGCCGGCGCGCGCGTGCGGGTCTCGAGCGTCGCGGCCGCCATCCACGTCAAGCAGCTCGGCTTCGAGCCGATCCTGCAGATGACCTGCCGCGATCGTAACCGCATCGCGATACAGGCCGACCTCCTCGGGGCGGCCGCGTTCGGCGTCGAGAACGTGCTCGTCCTGTCCGGCGACTCGATCGAGGCGGGCGACGATCCCGCGGCCAAGCCGGTGTTCGACCTCGACGCGCGAGGCTTGCTGGCGGCGGTGCACGCGCTGAGCGTGAAAGGCACGACGTTGTCCGGCGCCGAGCTCGATACGCCGGCGCGCTTCTTTCCTGGTGCGGCCGACATCCCGTTCGAGCCCGGCTCGGGCTGGACCACCGACGGGCTCAAGGCCAAGAAGGCGGCGGGGGCGCGCTTCGTGCAGACCCAGTTCTGCTTCGACATGGACCTGCTCGAGCGTTACACGAGGCTCCTGCGCGACGAAGGCGTGCTCGACGGCCTGTACCTGCTCGTCGGCCTCGGCCCGCTGCGCTCCGCTGACGCGGCGCGCTGGATGCGCGACAGGCTGCCGGGCACCGTCATCCCCGACGGCATCATTCGCCGCATGCAGGCCGCGCGCGACCCGCGCCAGGAGGGCGTCATCATCTGCGCCGAGCTGATGCGTGCCGCACGCGAGATCGAGGGCGTCGCCGGGGTCCACCTCATGGCGCCGGGCCACCACCACGCGATCGTGGAAGCCGTGCAGCTCGCGGGGATCGCCTGACCGTGACCGGCCTTCCATGCCTTCCCGGGCGCGGACCCGCGACCGCACGCTCCCGGCCCGGCGCCGCCCGGAGCGACGCACCCGCGTCCGCAGACTGACGTTCCCGCATGACCTGGCGCGACCTGCGAGCTGCCTTCGAGGCCTGGCGCTCGACCGGCGAGCCCCTCGTCCTCGCCACGGTCTTTGCCACCGAGGGCTCCACCTACAGCAAGGCCGGGGCCCGCATGCTCATCACCGGCGACGGCCGCTTCCAGGGCATGCTCTCCGGCGGCTGCCTCGAGGGCGACCTCGCGCTGCGCGCGCAGGCCGTGCTCGATTCGGGACACCCACAATCCGTCAATTACGACCTGCGGTCGGGCGAGGACGGCGACGTTTGGGGCCTGGGTGTCGGCTGCGAGGGCCTGATCCGCGTCTTCCTGCAGGCGCTCGAGCCGGCGAGGTCGTACGAGCCGCTGCCGGCCATGCTGCGCGTGCTGGCCGGTGACCGGCCGGGGTGTGCGGTCACCGTGCTCCGCTCCGGCGCGCCGGGCCTGCCGGCCGGTGCCACGGCCGTGATCGGGGGCGGGCAGGCCGAGTGGCTCGATTTTCCCGCGGATTTGCGCGCGGCCGCGACCGGAGTCGCGGAAACGGCGCTGCGCGCCGGCCGGTCGGGGACCGCGGTGCTGCCCGGCACGGACGCCGAGGTCCTGTGCGGCCTGCTCGAGCCGCCGCCGCGTATTCTCGTGCTCGGCGCGGGGCCCGACGCGGAGCCTGTCGTGCGCTTCGCCGCCGAGCTCGGCTGGCGGGTGACGGTCCAGGACCATCGGCCGGCTTACGTGGAGAAGGGACGCTTCGCCGGTGCCGAATCCGTGCTGTGCCTGCCGGCGGCGGAGCTCGGCGCGGCGCTCGACTGGTCGCGGTACGCGGCCGCCGTCGTGATGAGCCATCACCTCGAAAGCGACCGGGTCTACCTGGAGCAGCTTGCGTCCACCGACGTTCCGTACGTCGGGCTGCTGGGGCCGCGGCACCGCCTGGCCCGGCTCCTGCGGGCGCTCGGCGCGCGGGCGGTCGCGCTCGAGGCGCGCCTGCACGGCCCGGCCGGGCTCGACATCGGGGGCGAAGGCCCGGCTGCGATCGCCCTCTCCATCGTCGCGGAGATCCAGGCGGCGCTCACGGGGCGCCATCCCGGGCAGGGTGACGCGCAGGCCGGTGCGGCCGGCGGCAGGCTACTGCAGGTCGAAGGACAAACGCACCGCGACGCGCCGGGAGACCGGTAGCCCGTTCTCCGTCGGCGGCTCGAAGCGCCACCGCTCGATGGCTTCGATCGCGGCCTCGTCGAACACCTCGCGCGGGGACGAGTCCAGGATGCCGACGTCCTGCACGGTCCCTTCCGGGGTCACCGTGAAGCTGACGTCGACCCAGCCGGTGATGTTGCGGCGCTGTGCCGTGCGCGGGTACTCCGGCACGACGTAGTTGATCCGCGTGAGCGAGCTGATCGGCACGTACTCGGGGGGCTCCGGCGCGGTGCTCGCCGCCGCCCCGGTACCGCTGGCGGCGGCCGCCGCCGGTGCGGTCTCGTCGGCATCGGCGCCGGGCGCGACGTCGCTGCCGGCGGCCGGAACGAAGGCGCTCGCCCCGGCGGCGGCGGCTTCGCTGTCCGCCGAGATCTCGCCGGCAGCCGGGCTTTCGCTAGCCGGCGCCTGCGTGGCCGCGGCCGCTGCGGCCTCGGCTGCCGCTTCCCGCGCGGCCGCTTCCTGCGCCGCCAGCTCTGCCTGGCGCCGCGCCTCCGCCTCGGCGGCGCGGGCGGCGGCGAGCGCTTCCAGCGCGCCGGCGAGCTCTCCGCTGGCCGGGTCGAGCTCGCGCGCGTCGAGGAGCAACCCTTCGGCATCGTCGAGACGGCCCTCGTCCACGGCCGTGCGCGCCCGCAGCACGAGCTTGCTCGCGACCGTGATCAGGCCCTGGCGCGCGGCCGTATTGCCCGGGTCGCTGCTCAGCACCAGCTCGTAGTAATAGCGCGCGTTGTCGTTCGACGGGGCGATCAGCCGGTTCTGCGCGAGCCGTTCGTGGGCGCGCGCGAGCACCTGGTCGACCTGCTGCTCGCTGCGCGCGGTCGCGAGCTCCTCTTCGAGCAGCGCAAGCTCCGGCGTCTCGCCGCCGAGAGCCCTGGCCGCGCCCAGCGCGCCGGCCGCGTCCTCGAAGCGTCCCTCGCGGATCGCCAGCCGCGCTTCTCCCAGGCGGACCCGCAGCACGCGCTCGCGCACCTGGGCCTCGAGGAACGGGAGTCGGGGGTGATCCGGGTTCGCGAGCCGCACCTTGGCGAGCGCGTCGGCGGCATCGCCCGCGCGATCTTCCAGCAACGCGGTCTCGGCCAGGCCGAGCACCTGGTTGATGACGGCTTCGAGCTCGCTCGCGAGGACGGCGTCGCCGGGTGCCATCCGGCGCGCCGAGAGGTAGAGCTCGATGGCGTTGTTTCCGGGAGGGGCGATCAGCTCGCCCGCGTCACGCGCCATGCGCGCCTCTTCGAGCACCGACTGCCACGCCGGCGCGCCGGGTGCCGCCCCGACCGGGATGTCCGTCTCCACGACCGAAGGCGCCGAAGTCGCGCTCGGCGCGGATTCCGGCGCGGACCGCGCGGCTTGCGGCTCGTCTTCGGGCGACGAGCCCAGCCACATCCAGGCACCGGCGCCGGCCAGCAGCAGGACGACGGCGGCCACCCCGATGGCAAGCGAACGGCCGCCCTTGCGTTCGGCGGGTGCCGCCTGCGCAGCGGCCGCGGCTTCTGCGGGTTCGGCACCCGGAGCGGTGTGCCTGCCGCTGCGGGTGAGGCGGCCGCTGTCCTTGAGCGATGGCTCCGCGGCGCCGCGCGGCGGGCTCGGCGCGCGCGTGCGGCGCCCGGCCGCCGGGGCGGGAGCGCCCTTGGCCGCCGGGCGAGGCGGCGCCTTGCCGGGCGCACCGCGGCCCTTGCCCGTGAACGCAGATTCCGGACCCTCGAGGTGGTGCTTGACGGCCGCTTCGATCGCGAGGCGTGCGCGACCCGGCGAGACCGGCTTCAACAGGAACCGGTACACCTGGCCGCGGTTGATCAGGTCCATCAGCATCTCGCCGTCGTCGCGGCGGCCTGCCACCACGGCGACGAGGCGCGGGACGGCAGCGCGCAGGCGCTCCGTCATGTTCTCCACGCCGGACTCGGCCATGGCGGCGTCGGTGACCAGCACGCCGATCTTGTGCTGGCGCACGGCGGCTTCCGCCTGTGCAAACGTCGGCGCATGGTGCACGTTGTGCAGGCCGCGCGACGATTGCCGGATGGTCTCGAGGAATTCTTCGTCCTTGGTCAGGACGAGCACGTCGGTCTCGCGCCCGCTCGCGGTCGGCGCCGCCTGCGGCTTCTGCGGCGTCAGGACCGGGATCGCCGACGCACTGATGATCGGGCGGCCGTGCTCGCCGGTTTCCATCACGATGTGCTCGCCCGCCGGCTCGTCGACGTCCGCCGCCTGGTCGTTGGCGGATTCCGAGATGGCGAGCAGGCGCGCCCGCTTGGTCGCGGTGTCGATCAGGTTGCGCAGGGCTTCCGGCGTGATCGCGCCGCGCACGATCTGGAAAACCTCCTTGTCCCCGACCAGCGCTTCCAGCCCGTCGTCGCGATCGTTGCCGGCCAGCAGAATGCCGATGGTGTCGGGCGAGCGCTTGCGCGCTTCCCTGAGCGCCTCGAGGCCGCTCATGCCCGGCAGGTCCTGCGCCGAGACAATGACGTGGATCGGGGTCTCACCCAGCGTGTGGAGCGCTTCCGCGCCGCTCGTCGCCAGGTGAACGGAATAGCGATCGCCGAACCCGGCGCTCAGCGCGTCCAATGTGCTTTGCTGGCTGTGCAGCAGCAACACCTGCGTCTTGAAGTGTTCCAGCGCCACGTGCCTACTCCCCGACCGCTTATGTTCAATGCGGGACCGCTCTCCCCGCAGCCCGGAGTATATCGCCGCCGAAAAGGCCAATGAGCGGTGGCGGATCACAGATTGCCAAATCTGTGACACGGGACACGGTCGATCGCGGTTGGCGTCACACCGCGACCCGCGCGGTGGCCGCGGCACCGCGATGCGGGGCGGGTGACCGGGGCGGGATGCCGGGGGGTCGAGCCCGGGGCGGGGTGCGGGGGAGCTGGCGCGGAGGGCAGATGGCACCCATCACCTCCGGGTGGGCCGGGACAGATCGGGGACATCCACCGTCTGCCGGGTGGGCGGCAGATCAAGCGGTGCCCAGGTTGCGCAGGCGAGGGGGATCCATCGTTGTCAGGACCGCAGGTTGCGGAGGCAACCATCTTCGAGCGCCGGCTCGGCGGCAAATTGGGGACACCCATCGCCTTCCGGCCCACTGACGTCGACGGCCACGCCGGGGACCTCGTCGCACGCCGGCCGTCAGGTTCGGGACACCCACCATCTGCCAATCACCGGCCGCGGGACTACCGAAGTCCGAGGCACGGTGAGTTCGGGGCAGTGATTGTTCAGCCGGACCGCCACGCCCGGGCAGGTGGCAACCGGGACGTGGCCGCGCACATAGGCGGGAACGGTGTCCGCCCATTACGGGGGGCGTTCCGGCGGCACCGAAGCGTTCAGGCGGCGCGGCGACCCCGGGTTTGAATCTCCTGGCGGAGTTCTGAAATGGCTTCGCTGAGCGGCACGACTTTCTGCTCCCTGGAGCCCAAGCGTCGCACCGCCACGGTCTGCTGGTCGACTTCGCGACTGCCGACGGCGAGCAACACGGGTACCTTCGCGACGCTGTGCTCCCGCACCTTGTACGAGATCTTCTCGTTGCGCAGGTCGGCCTCCGCATCTATACCGGCGTCACGGAGCTTCGTGACGACATCGAGTGCATACGCATCTGCATCGGACGTGATCGTCAGCACCTTGGCCTGAGTAGGGGAGAGCCACAGTGGCAGATGCCCCGCATGGTGCTCGAGCAGGATGCCGATGAAGCGTTCGAGCGATCCAAAGATCGCCCGATGCAGCATCACCGGCGTATGCTTCTGTCCGTCCTCTCCCACGTACGTTGCTCCCAGCCGACCTGGCATGTTCAGGTCGACCTGCAGCGTTCCGCATTGCCAATCCCGGCCTATTGCATCTCGCAGGACGAATTCGAGCTTCGGTCCATAGAACGCACCTTCGCCCGGGTTGTGGGTGTACTCCAGGCCGGCAGCGGCGAGCCCGTCAAGGAGCGATTTCTCCGCCTGATCCCATATCTCGTCCGAACCGACACGCACGGGCGGGCGATCGGCAAATTTGATGCGAACGTCGTCGAACCCGAAGTCGCGGTAGATATCGAGGATCTGGCGGCAGACCGCGATCGATTCTGACGTGATCTGTTCCGGGGTACAGAAGATGTGAGCGTCGTCCTGGGTGAAGGCACGCACGCGCAGCATTCCATGCAGGGCTCCGGATGGCTCGTATCGATGAATCTTGCCGAACTCGGCGAGTCTTCGCGGAAGGTCACGGTAGCTCGTGATGCCTTGCTTGAACACCTGCACGTGGCCGGGGCAATTCATCGGCTTGATTGCATAGCAGCGGCCATCGACGGTTTCCGTCGTGAACATGTTCTGGCCGAAGCTCTCCCAATGGCCGGATGCCTCCCACAACGACCGGTCCATCAGCTCGGGGGTATTGATCTCCTCGTAACCCGCCTCGAGCTGACGTTCGCGCATGTAGTCGAGAAGCTTCTGGAACAGGCTCCAGCCCTTCGGGTGCCAGAAGACCGCGCCCGGCGCCTCTTCCTGGAAATGAAACAGGTCCATCGCCCGCCCCAGGCGACGGTGATCCCGCTTTTCGGCCTCTTCGAGCTGATGGAGATACTGCTTGAGTTGCTTCTCGTCAGACCACGCCGTGCCGTAAATGCGCTGCAGCATCGCGTTCCGAGCGTCACCGCGCCAGTATGCGCCCGACACGCGAAGCAAGCGGAACGCCTTTCCGAGGCGACCGGTCGACGGAAGATGTGGTCCCCGGCAAAGGTCGACAAACTCGCCCTGCCGATACAACGTGATCGTTTCGTCCGCCGGGATGTCCTCGATGATCTGCGCCTTGTATTCCTCGCCTTGGTTGCGAAAGAAAGCGATCGCTTCATCGCGGTCCCAGACTTCACGCACGATCGGCTCATCGCGGTCCACGATGCTTTTCATCCGCTCTTCGATGACCGAGAGGTCCTCGGCCGTGAAAGGCTCGTCTCGTGCGAAGTCGTAATAGAACCCGTTCTCGATCGCGGGACCGATGGTCACCTGTGTCTCGGGCCACAGCTCCTTGACGGCCTCGGCAAGCACGTGCGCTGCGTCGTGCCGCAGGAGCTCGAGTCCGTCGGGCGATTCGCGGGTAACGATCTCGACAGACGCGTCGTGGGCAATCGGGCGGGTCAGGTCCCAAAGGGCTCCGTCCACGCGCACAGCGACCGCGTCGCGGGCCAGGCTCTTGCCAATGGACTCCGCGATCTCGAGGCCCGTAACAGGTTCTGGGTACCGACGGACCGAGCCGTCGGGCAATCGAATGTTCGGCATTTCTTCAGGCGATTTCGACCGGCCTGCCGGCCGGCGGGCTATTGTACCCGAATCGGCTGCCACGGGGTCCGGGGGTGCCGGGCAAGGGCTCCGATGGCGGGGGCTGCCAGTTGGGGACATCCACCAGCCCGGGCGGCGTCCACCGGGGCGGGTGTTGCCGCGGCGTCCATCAGCAAGGCACGATCCGGCTGAAGGCGGTCAGCCGGGACATCCATCAGCCGGCCGACTGCATCCGAGAGCCGACGACCGGCACCGACAGCAGACACCGTCCGGACGTCCGTCGGCGAGAGGATCAGCCCTGGGACCCTGATCGAGACCCGGTCGCACACGATCCGGGACATCCGACAGACCAGGGGCGAACTGCGGGAGGACCGGTCTTCGGCTGCGATCGGGGACACCCATCAGTGCGATCGGGGACACCCATCAGCACAGCCGGGCAGACCCTCGGGCAGACACTTGGGGACACCCATCGACTCGGGAGCGGCCGCGCGAGGTAGGCTCTCCGGGCAGGAAAACGCGTGTCCGCGACTCGCCTCCGCGGAGCGGAACGCTCCGAACATCCCCGGGGCGACCTGCTGAGGACATCTATGGGATATCGGCCCTATGGCGCCACCGGCCAGCAAGACGATCGGCGACTGGCGAAAGGGTGGACGAAAATCCCGTGCAGTGAGAGTCGGAGCTGACCGATCGGGTCGAGGACTTGGGTTCGGAAATTCCCTGATCGTCTTCGGGGCAAGAGCGAAGGTTGCAAGCGTCTCGTGTACAATTCGCGCCCGGATGGAGTTTCAGATCGGATGAGTCAAGCAATTTCCGTCAATCCGTTCCCGCCGTCGCACCACGACCACGACGACTGCGTCACGAACGCGATTGAAGCGGCCGAGCGGGTCTGCCGGCGGCGCAATCTGCGTTTCACGGGGATCAGGCGAGCGGTGCTTGAGCTCGTCTGGATGAGCCACCGTCCCGTCGGTGCCTACGAAATTCTCGATCAGCTGAATCGGAAGGGGAAAAAGACCGCGCCTCCCACGGTCTATAGAGCTTTGGAGTTCTTGATCGAAGCTGATCTCGTGCACCGCCTGGATTCGCTCAACGCGTTCATCGGTTGTCGGGATCCCGGCAGCTCTCACACCGGTCAGTTCCTGATCTGCCGCCACTGTCGCTCCGTCGCCGAGCTGGACGATGACGACATCAGTTGCCTCGTCGGCGAGAAAGCCGCCAGCCACGGGTTTACTGCGGTAAGACAGATGGTGGAAATCGAGGGCGTTTGCCGGTATTGCCGCGCAGCGGATCGACAAGTATTGAGTTCATAGCACAGCAACCGCTGCGCTTCTTTCCGGTGAGTCACATCGGCCCGGAGTCTTCTCGATTATGAGCGAAGATCTGCCCAGAGACTTCATACGCCAAATCATCGCCGAGGACGTCGCGCGTGGAAAACACGGCGGTGCCGTCGTCACGCGTTTTCCGCCGGAACCGAACGGCTACCTGCACATTGGTCACGCCAAATCGATATGTCTCAATTTCGGCATTGCGCAAGAGTTCGGAGGTAAGACGTACCTACGGTTTGACGACACCAATCCCGGAAAAGAAAAAGAGGAATATGTCGTCGCGATTCAAGAGGACGTGCGATGGCTGGGCTTCGACTGGGAAGATCGGCTGACGCACGCTTCCGACTATTTCGAACAGCTCTACGAGGCGGCCGAACGCTTGATCCGAATGGGAAAGGCCTACGTGGATAGTCTCAGTGCCGAAGAAATCAGGGCTTATCGGGGTACGCTTACAGAGCCGGGTCGCGACAGCCCGTGGAGAAATCGGAGCGTCGATGAGAACCTGGATTTGTTCCGGCGCATGCGGGCCGGCGAGTTCGCCGATGGAGAGCACGTGCTTCGAGCAAAGATCGATATGCAGTCGCCGAACATCAATATGCGCGACCCTACGATCTATCGAATACGCCACATCCCTCATCAGCGGACCGGGACCAAATGGTGCATCTACCCGATGTACGATTTTGCACACGGCCTTTCCGACGCGTTCGAGGGTATAACGCACTCACTCTGCACGTTGGAGTTCGAGGACCATCGGCCTTTGTATGATTGGTTCCTCGAGCAACTCAAGCCCGCACACAGGCCAAGACAGATAGAGTTTTCGCGTCTTAACCTTGCCTATACGGTGACGAGTAAGCGGAAGCTGGCGCAGCTCGTCGATCGCGGAATCGTGCGGGGATGGGATGATCCGCGTATGCCTACGCTGGCCGGGATGCGTCGCAGAGGCTATCCACCGGCCGCCATTCGCGACTTCGTGAAGCGTGTGGGCGTCACCAAGAAGGAAAAAGTGATTGAAATGGCCATGCTCGAGCACTCGGTGCGCGAGGAGCTCGATCGCGAGGCGCCAAGAAGAATCGCTGTGCTGCGACCATTGAAAGTGGTGCTCACGAATTATCCTGAAGGGAAAGTCGAGCACGTCGTCGCGGCCAATCATCCTACTCGCCCTGACATGGGAACTCGTGAGGTGGCTTTCGGGCGCGAGCTCTGGATCGAGCGCGACGACTTCATGGAAGAGGCTCCACGCAAGTTCTTCAGGCTGAAGCCGGGTGGCGAGGTCAGGTTGCGATATGCCTATATCATTCGCTGCGATGAGGTGATCAAGAGCAGTGACGGCGAAGTCGTCGAGCTTCGGTGCACCTACGATCCCGATACTCGCAGTGGAAGCGGTAGTGGTCGGAAGGTAAAGGGAACGATCCACTGGGTTTCGGCCAGAGAGTCCGTTCCTGCCGAAGTGCGGCTATACGACCGGCTTTTCACGGATCCAGACCCGGGCCGATCGGACGACGTGACGACGTTCCTCAACCCCCTCTCCCTGGAAACCATCACAGCGCAGGTGGAACCCGCGCTACGCAACGTGGAGCCGGGATTCTCGTGCCAGCTCGAACGGCTCGGCTACTTTTGCGCCGATCTGGTTGATCACAGCCCGGATACGCCGGTCTTCAACCGGATCATAACCCTGCGCGACTCCTGGGCGAAGATTGCGCAGCAGGGCGAGTAGCTTTGCTTTAGGTGCTTTAGGGACATCCATCAATTCAGATGTCGCGCAGACGCGTCGACGCGATTGCATCGTAGTTGCACGAAAGCGTCCCTTTTGGAGGCTAGTTAGACTGAGCGGAGAAGGTCGATCGCCGCGGGCTGGCTGTCATGAAAACTCCGAGCTTCATGGCGGAGGGAGGTCAGGCGGGCTTTGGAACATTGCTCGCGCCCTTGAGCCACTGCCGACCCAGATGAATGCGGTACTTCTCCAGGGAATACCAACATCCGACGGCGCGATAGTACCAGCGGCCGTAGTGCTTGATTTCAGATTGCCACCGGGCTCCGCTGATTCCGAGTCGTTTCAGGATTGGATGGAGTCGATCGGGGATGGCACCTCGCTTCCCTTGGCGAAGGCTACGACCGGACCAGTCTACTAGCCGGAGATAACTGGCTCGATCGATTGGCAAGCGGGACTGGCGTCGCCCGGGGCTGTCCTGAAACCCGGCGAGGTGGGCGTCATTTCCCCTGATTCGTGCTCTTACCGAGGTGAACCGTGATCCTTCTGGGGTTCGAGCGATGGCTGCGCGAACAGGGTTCAGGTCAACGTAGACCATACACTTCAGGACCGCTGACGCGTCCAGGAGGGCTTGTGACCGAAAGCGACCCTCCCAGAACCGACCGGTGCAGCCATCCTCGCGGTTCGCTTTCCTTGCGAGTGGCTCGTTGATACAACGCATGAACCAGCTGATACTGCACAGGCGCTCACGCCATACAGGAACATTCGAGCTGTTGTCGCCGTCCTGATCAACAGAGAACAGGCGAGCCCAGCGTTCGACAACTTCTTCGTCGGACCATTGTTGGGCGCGCTTCGCGACTACTCGTACGACGACGTGGTAGTGATTGTCCATGATGGCGTAAGCAAGGAGATCGATTGCAAAGACCGAAGCAATCTTGGCGAGTCGGTCTTCCAGCCACTTTCGTCGATGTGAAAAATCCTTGCCGGTGAATCGATCGCGCCCACAGAGGAATGCACGGCGAACGCATCGCGAAATGCAGTGGTAGTAGGCCGTCTGTTCGAGGCTGATCTGCTGGCTTCGCGGGATCGTCATCACGGGCTTCCTTGCGCAGCGCCTGGTGCGGCGGGCCGGCTGAAGGGACTCGGACCGGCAGTGATCGTGCTACACCTGCCGACACCTTATGACAGGGTGGGCGGACTTGGGAGCACATTACTCTGCATTCAGCACCGAAATGGTGAACTATTCGATCCGGAAGGCCGGGATCCCCCGAAACCTGATGCATGTCCCCGGGCATCCATGCTCGGGTGCTCGATGGCCCACGCTAGCTTGATGGGTGTCCCAAGTTCCTAATCCTCGATGGCCCACGCTAGCTTGATGGGTGTCCCAAGTTCCTAATCCGGAGTTCCCGGAGAATCTCAGTCACCTGAGTGTCCCGATTGGGCAGTCCCTTCTACTGATGGGTGTCCCGATGCGACCCGCCGGAACCCCAGGATCCATCAACTCCGTGCAGCATCCACGGATGCGATAGTCCGCTGATCACCAGAGTCGAGGACGACGATCGGTGCACCACGGTCGGTGCCGAGCCCGTCAGCGGCACTGCCTTCTGCCCTGGCGATTTCGAGGACTCCAAAAGAGTTGATTAGGGCGAGATACTCACCGGGGGGTACGCAACCGTACGTCGCTCGGAGACGGAACTGGTGGCCGGCAAGGTGCGCCACAGGCGAAGAGAACTCACTGATCAGTGACTGGTCGATATTACTGATCAGGTTTCCAAACGTGTCAACGGTAATGATCACGCCGCTCACTTTCCCGGGTGCGGCATCCGGCTCGTCCAGCCACCCCGGTGTCCACTGAGTCGTGCGTGTGCCTATGTCGGCAGCTTGCAGTCGTCCGGCTGCAAACTCGGAGGCAAGGGGAGCGAAGATGTCCCGGCCGTGAAACGTGAGGCTCGGAGTACCGAGGCCCAGGTTCGCCAGCGCATCCTGGCGCAGTCGCCATACCAAAGGATCCGATGCACCGTTCAGCAAGGTGGCGAGCAGCCCGTTGTCCGGCGCCATGAAACGATGCCCATCGTGGTCCACGATGATGATGTCGCGCTCGGTACCCACGCCCGGGTCGACGATTGCGATGTGCACGGTACCTTTCGGGAAGTAACGATAGGAGCGCGCGACCCAGAAGCCCGCCTCCGGCGGCCAGTGTGCGGACGTGTCATGCGTCAAGTCGATTATTCGCGCATCGGGGAAGCGGCCGAGGATGACGCCCTTCATGACGGCAGCAAAAGGACCCTTGTGGCCGAAATCCGTCGTAATCGTGATTACGCCGCAGGGGTGGAAGTCGGTCATGCTCGTCCTGCCAGCTCGCAGAATCGATCCAGGTGGTAATCGGCGTTGCCGAACAGAATCGCAAGTGTCGAGAATCGCTTGAAATAATGGGCGACGTCGAGCTCCCAGGTTACACCCATGCCGCCGTGAAGCTGCACGGCCTCCTCGGCGATCCGGCGGCCGGCCGTACCGACCTGGTACTTGACCGCGCTGACTGCGCGGCGCGCTTCCGGTGCACCTGCGGCTCTCAACATCACGGCCCAATTCAACAACGAGCGTAGCTGTTCGCGCGCGATCAGCATGTCCGCCATACGATGCTGCAGCGCCTGGAAGCTCGCTATCGGCGCGCCGAACTGAACGCGATTGCGGCTGTATTCGACTGTCTTCTCCTGCAGAGCACACAGAATCCCGAACGCTTCGGCGCAAGACGCCAGCGTGGCTTCGTCGATTACATCCTGGAGTGCAGAAGCAGCTCCGCCCACCGGGCCCAGCACGTTGGCGCGGGGCACTCGCACGTCGCGCAAGGAAATCTCGGCGGCGCGATGCCCGTCGACTGTGCGGTACTTGCTACGCCCTAAACCGGCTGCTTCTCCTGTTATCGCGAAGAAGGTAATCCCTTCCTCACTGCACTGCGCGCCGCTCGTTCTTGCCGGGACGATCAGGAGCTCCGCGCCTCCGTTGAGCACCACCGATTTGCGGCCGCTGAGCACGTAGTCGTTGCCGGAGAGGCGTGCGGTCGTCGCGATGTCGAAGAGGTCGAAGCGACTCTGGGGCTCCGTAAAGGCGAGCGCGGCCTGCAGATCACCGCTGATCAGGGGCGTCAGCCATCGAGATTTCTGTTCGGGCGTTCCGAGGCGTTTCAAGGCACCCCCGGCGAGAACGACCGTGGCAAGAAAGGGTTCAACAACGAGGCCACGGCCGAATGCCTCCATCAACAGCATCAGCTCGATGGCGCTGCCGCCCAATCCGCCATCTTCTTCCACGAACGGCAGGGCAGTCCAACCCAGCTCGGAAAAGGATTTCCAGATCCGCTCGCTGTATCCCTCTTCGCTTTCCGCGATGCGCTGCCGCTCGGCAAAGCTGTACTCGTGGTCGATGAAGCGCGCGACGCTCTCGGCAAGCATCGTTTGTTCGTCATTGAGGGAAAAATCCATAGGGTTCTCGCGTCTCGCCGTCAACGGTTCGGTGGAATGCCGGGGGAACCGCGGACACGGGAGGCTCCGGGCAACCGGAGATCATGGATGTCCCGATGTTCCCCAATGTTCTGCCCCGTGGTCACCCTCCCGCGATCGCACGATAGTGGCTATAAGCCGAGCACATGCTTGGCAATGATGTTCTTCTGGATCTCGTTCGAGCCGCCGTAGATCGAGGCTTTGCGGTTGTTGAAATACCGCAAGGCGGTCCTGGTCTCGCTGCCATGGCCGATGCGCTGCTCCTCGGGGAAGTCCAAGCGATACTGCTCGGGCACCCAGGGCAGGGCGTAATACCCGGCCGCTTCCATGAACAGGGCATCGAGCGCCTGCTGTATCTCGGTGCCTTTGACTTTGAGAATGGAGGACTCCGGGCCGGGCGCTTTGCCGACGGCAATGGCGGCCAGCGTGCGCAGCTCCGTGAACTCGAGAGCCTTTAGCTCTATTTCGAGAGCTGCGAGCTTGCGCGAGAAGCTGGCATCCTCGAGCAGCGGTCTCCCTCCATGCACCGGCGCGCCGGCCTTCTCGCGAAGACGTGCGAGGCGGTATTTCGACCGCGCGACGCCTGCAATGTTGGTGCGCTCGTGCTGGAGCAGCACTTTGCCATAGGTCCATCCTTTGCCTTCCTCGCCGACGAGGTTTTCCACCGGAACCTCGACGTCATCGAAGTGCACCTCATTGACCTCGTGCTCGCCCTCGATCGTGATGATCGGCTTCACCCGTACTCCGGGCGTCGACATGTCGATGAGCAGAAAGCTGATGCCATCCTGCTTGCGCGCGACGTTCCTGTCGGTGCGGACCAGGCAGAAGATCCAGTCGGCGTACTGGGCGTAGGTGGTCCACGTTTTCGTGCCGTTGACGACGAAGAAGTCTCCCCGCCGTTCCGCCCGTGTGCCGAGTGATGCCAGGTCGGACCCGGCACCCGGCTCGGAGTAACCCTGGCACCACCAGACGTTGCTTTGGAGAATGTCCGGCAGGAACCGTTCCTTCTGGCGCTCGCTGCCGTACGTGTAGATTACCGGCCCCACCATTTTCACGCCGAACGGGATCATGTCGGGTGCGTCAGCTAGCGCGAGCTCGTTGGCAAAGATGTACTTCTGTACAGGGGACCAGCCGGTTCCCCCGTATTCCACGGGCCAGTTGACTGCCGCCCAGCCACGCCGGTACAGGATCTTTTGCCAGCGAACGTGGTCTTCTTTCTCGAGCGGGATGCCGAGCGCCTGCTTTTTGCGAAGGTCGGCGGGAAACTCCGCTTCCAGGAAGTCCCGGACCTCGTCGCGGAATGCGAGCTCGTCTGCCGTGAAATCGATGTTCATCGTAGTGTGGCCGTGCGCAATGGCTACGGGCGAAGATTACCATTCCGGCACCAGGCTTGCGCCTTGGCCCGGTGGCCGGGTGTGGCTGCGCTGCGCGGCTACGTTTCCGGACCGATTCATGCAAGAATCCTTGCCGTGAATCCTCGCGCCGCACCAGAACCAGCCACCGTGACGGACATGCGTGGTCGCCCCCTGCACGACCTGCGGATCTCCGTCCTGGACCGCTGCAACTTCCGCTGTCCGTACTGCATGCCGGAGGACGAGTTCCACCGCGACTTCCAGTTCCTGAACAAGGCGGAGCGCCTGACTTACGGCGAGATCGAGCGGGTCGCTGCGGCTGCCGTGCGTCTCGGCGTCACAAAGCTCCGGCTGACCGGCGGTGAGCCGCTGCTGGATCGCGGGCTCCCGGATCTCGTGCGGGCACTCAGGCGCATAGACGGCGTGGAGGATCTCGCACTTACGACCAACGGGACCCTGCTCGCACGTTACGCTTCAGACCTCGCAGAGGCCGGCCTCAACCGCGTTACGGTCAGCCTCGACAGCCTGGACGAGGTCGTGTTCAGGCGCATGAGTGGCAATCGCGGTGACCTTTCCAGGGTTCTGCAGGGCATCGAAGCAGCCGAGCGTGCCGGTCTCGCGCCCGTGAAGATCAATACGGTGGTGCAGCGTGGCGTGAACGACCATACGGTACTCGATCTTCTCGCGCATTTCCGCGGTACCGGCCACGTCGTTCGCCTGATCGAGTACATGGATGTAGGCAACCGCAACCGCTGGCGCATGGAGCAGGTCGTGCCCTCGCGTGAGCTGTTCGAGCGCATTCACGCGCGCTGGCCGCTGCGTCCCCTGGGTCGCAGCTATCCTGGTGAAGTCGCCAGCCGCTATGCCTACGAGGATGGCGCGGGAGAGATCGGCTTCATCTCGTCGGTAACGGCACCGTTCTGTGGAGCCTGCAGTCGTGCAAGGCTGTCGGCAGATGGCACTTTGTACACGTGCCTGTTTGCCAGCCGGGGCACCGACCTGCGCACGCCATTGCGCAATGGCGCCAGCGACGAGGACATTCTGGACATCCTTGCGCGCGTCTGGCGGCGGCGAGCAGACCGTTACAGCGAGCTGCGACGCCCGGAAGCGACCAGGCCGGCCGAACAGAAAGTCGAGATGTACCGGATTGGCGGGTGAGGATGGGTGATCTCACGCACGTGGGTGACGACGGGCGCCCGATGATGGTGGACGTCAGCGGCAAGCCGGCGACCCTGCGCCGCGCGCATGCACGCGCGATCGTGGAGTTCCCCGCTGCTGTCGCCGCACGCTTCTCCGACGGGGATATCCGCACCGCCAAGGGTCCGGTATTCGCGACGGCAATCGTCGCAGGCGTGATGGCGGCCAAGAAAACGCATGAGCTGATCCCGTTCTGCCACCCCGTCGGCCTCGACGACTGCCAGGTGGCGATCAACCTTGACGGCCACCTTGCGGTGATCGACTGCCGGTGCACCGTCGTGCACCGGACCGGCGTCGAGATGGAGGCGCTCACCGGGGCAACCGTGGCCGCCCTGACCGTTTACGACATGTGCAAGGCCCTGTCCCACGATATCGTCATACGTGACACGCGACTCGTGTCAAAAGCCGGCGGCAAGGAGGATTATCGGCGTGAGCGGGACGACCTGTCCCGGTGAGGGTTGGGACACCCATCAATTTGAAGCCACCGGATCGGGCCCGTGAGGCCCAGACCATTCTATATATGGGAAGTACAGACTAAATCAGCGTGTGTGATCACCTGGATGCCAATGCGATCGAACGGAAGATGGATGTCCCCGAACGAGTTGATGGATGTCCCCATGGCGAAGCGCGCCGGAGGAACCCCGCCATGACGACGCCTGAACCGCTCTGGGGCCTGGTCCTGTCCGGCGGGGAGAGCCGGCGCATGGGACGGGACAAGGCATTGCTGCAACAGGATGGCAAGACCGCGCTGCAGCGCGCCATCGAGCTGCTCGGCCGGCATGTCGAGCGCGTGTTCGTCTCCGTCCGGCCCGACCAGGTCGGGGACCCCGAGCGCAGCCGTTACGAGCAGATCGTGGATCGCTATCCCGGGATCGGTCCCGCCGCGGGCATCCTGACGGCGCTCGAGACGCATCCGGACGTGAGCTGGCTCGTGCTGGCCTGCGACCTGCCGAACGTGGACGACGGCACGCTCGAGTACCTCCTGCGCCACCGCTCTGCATCCCCGTTCACGGCGTTCCGCAGCAGCAGTGATGGCTTGCCCGAGCCGCTGTGCGCGATCTACCGGCCGACGGCCCGAGCGCTCGTTGCCGATTTCGTCAACCAGGGCATCATCTGTCCGCGCAAGATGCTCATCCGGTCCGATACGCGACTGCTGGAGCTGCCGGTTCCGGATGCGCTCGACAACGTCAACACGCCCGAGGATCTCGAGCGTGTGCGCCAGAAGGTAGCGTCATGAGCAAGCAGATTACCGTCCGTTACTTCGCCGCGTTCCGGGAACGCGCCGGAACCGATGCGGAGAATTTGCGGATCGAGGCCGATACCGCCCGCGACGTGTTCGAGCGAGTACGCGACCGGATCGGCACGGCGGAGCCGCTCGCGCACTGCAAGGTCGCGGTGAACGACGAGCTCGTCGGCTGGGATGCGCGGGTCGAGGACGGCGATACGGTACTCCTGTTCCCCCCGGTGGCAGGCGGCTGACATGATGCGCGTGACGCGACAGGCGATACGGCCCGACTTGTTGCGTGCCGAGCTGTTCGATCCCGCGGCCGGCGCCTACGCCGCTTTCGAAGGATGGGTCCGGAACGAAAACGAAGGGCACGAGGTGCTGCGGCTGGAATACGAGGCCTACGAGCCGCTTGCGGTGAAGGAGGGCGAGAAGATCATCGCCGAGGCACGGGCCCGCTGGCCCGTGCGCCACGCCGCCTGCGTGCACCGGCACGGGCTGCTCGAGATCGGCGAGTGCGCGGTGTGGGTCGGCGTGTCGGCGGCGCACCGGGATGCCGCCTTCCACGCCTGCCGCTACATCATCGACCAGGTGAAGATCCGGCTGCCGATCTGGAAGAAGGAACACTACGCCGACGGCAATTCCGGCTGGGTGAGCTGCGAACGCTGCGCCGCGCACGGCGGGACGCGATAGGCGCGGGTCGTTCGCCGGACCCTCCACGACCGCCGACTTACGACAGCCTCGCGAGATCGTCCGGGTGGTCGATGTCCACCGCGGCTGCTTCGCACGGAACGACATGGACCCGCGCACCGGCCTTTGCGAGGAGCGACCGGGCGCCGCGATCCCCGCGGAGGGCGGCGAGCTCGTCGAAGCAGGCCGCCGGGAAGATGACCGGCGGCCCCGCGCCCCCGGCGTAGCCGGTCGCGACGATCGCCCCGGTCGCGCTCCGCCCGCGCGCTGCCAGCGCTTCCAGGTGGCCGGCCGTGACGAGCGGCTGGTCGGCGAGCGTCAGGAGCACGGCGTCGGCTGCATGCCGCACCGCGCCGACGCCGAGCGCGATGGAGCCGCCCATGCCCTCGAACCAGCCCTCGTTGCGCAGGAAGAAGCCGGGCAGCGGCGCGCAGGCGGCGCCGACCTCCTGCCAGTCGCTGCCGACGACCAGCACGGTACGTGCGCCGCAGACCGACGCGGCCCGCTCGACCGCATGCGCCACGAGCGCGCGGCCGCGCCACGGCGCGAGCAGCTTGCGGCCGCCGAACCGGCTGCCGGCACCCGCCGCCAGGACGACGGCGAACAGGTTCCAGGACGGCATGAATGTCTTCCGAGCGCGTAGAGGACGGGGAGTGTGGTCCGCGAACCCGCCCGGCGCAATGATCCGCGCGGTGAAAAACGGCGATCCGCCCTTGCTCCCGCGGCGGATTCTCGGTATCTGTGTCGTGCCGGACGGACAAGGGAATCGGCATTGCACGTCATAAAATCGTTAGAGGATGCGAAGGCCCTGGAGGGCAGGGAAGTCGGGCTGTCCGACTGGATCGAGATCGATCAGGCGCGCATCGACAAGTTCGCCGAGGCCACCGGCGACTACCAGTGGATCCACGTCGATCAGGAACGCGCCGCGCGCGAGCTGCCGGGCGGGCGCACCATCGCGCACGGGTATCTCACCCTGGCCCTGATTCCCGCGCTGACCGGCCATTTCGTGCGCGTGGAGAACCTCACCCGGGCCCTGAACTACGGCTGCAACAAGGTGCGGTTCTATTCCATGGTTCCCGCCGGCAGCCGGGTACGCGCGCGCGCGGTCGTCAAGCAGGCGCGGCAGCGCGCGGGAGCCCTGCATCTCGTTTCCGAGATCACGATCGAGGTCGAAGGCCAGCGCAAGCCCGCCTGCGTCGCCGAGACCATCGGCATGTATTTTTTCGAGCGCGAGAACTCGCAGCAGCTCACCGGGTCATGATGCTTCGTTGTGATCCGCGCCATAGAAGGCCCGCCGTCACCGGCACCGGGGCGGGGTATTCGCTTCCACCGGGGGGATTCGTGGAGCGAGGGGAAGTGATGCACGAGGGGGAACCATGCGCGGCCTGATGATGGATACGCCGTTGCTGATATCCGGGATTGCGCGACATGCGGAGGCATTCTTCGGGGATCGCGAGATCGTTTCAGTCACGCAGGATACGCCGCTGCATCGCTACCGCTATTCCGATTGCATGCAGAGGGCCCGCCGCCTCGCCAACGCGCTCGACCGCCTCGGCCTCGCCCGGGGTGACCGGGTAGCCACCCTGGCCTGGAACGATCACCGGCACCTCGAGGCCTACTACGGCATCGGCGGAGCGGGTTACGTCTGCCACACGATCAACCCTCGCCTGTTCATCGACCAGGTAGCCTTCATCATCAACCACGCTGGCGACCGCTGGATCTTCACGGATCCGATGTTCGTGCCGATGCTGGAAAAGATCGCCGACAAGACGCCTTTCGTCGAGGGCTGGGTGGTGCTCACCGACGATGCGCACATGCCGGAAACGTCGCTTCCCAACGCGATCTCCTACGAGCACCTGATTGCCGACGAGAGCGACGAGTACGCGTGGCCGGAGCTCGACGAGCACGAGGCCGTTGCGCTCTGCTACACCTCCGGCACCACCGGGGATCCAAAGGGTGTGCTCTACAGCCAGCGTGCGATGGTCCTTCATGCCTACGCCGCGATCGCGCCGGACGTGTTGAACCTGTCGAACCGCGATTGCGTGCTGCCCGTCGTGCCGCTGTTCCACGTCAACGCGTGGGGGATTCCTTATTGCGCCGTGATGGTGGGTGCCAAGCTCGTCATGCCGGGGCCCAAGATGGGAGACGGAGAGACGCTGTGCCGGCTCATCGAGTCGGAGGGCGTCACGACCGCGCTGGGCGTGCCGACGGTCTGGTCGGCATTGCTGCAATATGCCGCGAAACACGGCAAGCGTCTCGACGGCCTGCAACGTACCATCATCGGCGGTGCCGCCGTACCCGAATCGATGATTCGCGCCTTCGAAGACGAGCACGGCGTCGAGGTGAGGCAGGGCTGGGGCATGACCGAGATGAGCCCGCTCGGGACCTGCAACACGCCGAAGGCCGGCATGGAGCGATTGCCGCGCGACGAGATCGTGAAGATCAAGGCAAAGGCCGGCCGGGGCATCTACGGTGTCGAGATGCGGATCGTCGACGACGCCGGCAAGGAATTGCCCTGGGACGGTGTCGCCTTCGGCTCGCTCCAGGTGCGCGGCCCCTGGATCTGCAGCGGCTACTTCGGGCTGGAGCACAGCCCGTCGCACACTGAGGACGGCTGGTTCGACACGGGCGACGTGGCAACGATCGATCCGCAGGGCTTCCTCGCCATCACCGATCGCACCAAGGACGTCATCAAGTCGGGGGGCGAATGGATCAGCTCCATACAGCTCGAGAACCTGGCGGTCGGTCACCCCGCGGTGCAGGAGGCCGCCGTGATCGCGGTTGCCGACGAAAAGTGGGGCGAGCGGCCGCTGCTGGTCGTCGTCAAGGCGGAAGGCAAGGATGTGACGCGCGAGGAGATGCTCGCATGGTTCGAAGGCAAGGTGGCCAAATGGTGGATACCGGACGACGTCGTCTTCGTGGACGCGATTCCGCACACCGCGACCGGCAAGATCAAGAAGACCGAGCTGCGCCGGCAGTTCGCCGACTACCAGTTGCCGGGTTGAGGCAAAGGGTCACGCATGGCTGAGCCCGCACGATTGTATGGTATGCGGGCGATCGTCACCGGCGCGTCGGACGGCATCGGCGAGGCAATCGCGCGCACGTTCGTAAAGCATGGCGCGGAAATCCTGGCTTGCGACGAGCCCGGTTCCGGCATCGACGCCACGTTCCGGCGCGTGCAGGGCGTGACACCACTCGCGTTGCCGGCGGACGCCGCGTTGCCGCAACGCCTCGCGCAGGCGAGCCAGGACGTGCTCGGCGGCGCCGACATCCTGGTCAACAACTTCACGCGGCACGTGGACGGGAGTGCGGTCGATCCGGCGGCCGTGATCGCGCGCCTCCTCGAGCGCATCCGGGAAACCACCGGCGCCCTGGTGCGGCTCCTGATGCACAGCCCGGCCGGTCGCGTCATCAACGTCGGGTTCCTGCCGAGCGCGTTCGGGCCGGCGGGGGAGGCGAACGTCGCCGCGGCGGAGAATGCGATCGCGAAGCTGACCGCGTCGCAGGCGGTCGAGCTCGGTGGCCACGGCATCAACGCCAACTACATCCAGCCCGGTGCGATCATGACGCCGCAGAGCCGCATCGTGTTCGACGCCGACAAGGCGTTCCGGGATCGCTGCATCCGCCGGTCGGCGGCAAAACGGCTGGGAGAGCCGCTCGACGTGGCCAAGGTCGCGCTGTTCCTCGCATCCGGTGACGCGGTTTTCGTCAGCGGCACGGGCATCGCGGTTCACGGCGGACTGGTGCCGGGCGACGAAAATCCCGGCTCCCGGAGCGGCACGTGAAGCCCGTCCTGGCGGACCTGCTCGAGCTGCTGCGCCTCGAGCGCATCGAGGAGAACATCTTCCGGGGCGAAAGCCGGGATCTCGGAGGCGACCAGGTATTCGGCGGGCAGGTGGTGGGGCAGGCGCTTTCCGCCGCTCATCACACGGTGGACGTGGGCGAACGTTTCGCACATTCCCTGCACGCGTATTTCCTCCGCCGCGGGGACATGCACGCGCCGATCGTGTACGAGGTCGACCGTGCACGCGACGGCGGCAGCTTCTCGGTACGCCGGGTTGTCGCGATCCAGCACGGGCGGCCGATCCTGAACCTGGCCGCCTCGTTCCACAAGCGCGAGGACGGTCTCGAGCACCAGGCGCCGATGCCGAAGGTGCAAGGCCCGGAGGGCCTGAATGACGTGACCAACGTGCCGCCGGAGGTCGTCGAGCGGCTGCCGGAGAAGCTGCGGCGCTACCTGCTGGAGAAAAGACCGTTCGAGTTCAGGCCGGTCGATCCTGTCGACTACGAGCACCCGCAGGTGCGGCCGCCTGTGAAACACGTATGGATACGGGCGATCGACCGGCTCCCCGACGACGTGAGCCTGCACCAGAACCTGCTCGCGTACGTGTCGGACTACGAGCTGCTCGGCACCTGCATCCTGCCGCACGGGTTGGCCTTCGGGCAGGGCAACCTGCAGATGGCGAGCCTCGACCACGCGCTCTGGTTCCATCGACCCTTTCGGGTCGACGAATGGTTACTGTACACCTTCGACAGTCCGAATGCCTACGGCGCGCGCGGTCTCGCGCGCGGACAGTTCTTCAAGGAAGACGGCACCCTGGTCGCGTCGGCGGCGCAGGAGGGCCTCATCCGGGTCATCGATCCCGCGCGCGCAAAGCCGCGCCGGTCCGATCCCCGCCTGCAGGCCTGAGCGGCGGGGTCACGGCCGCGCAATCGGCGGCGCTAGCGCGCTTTCGCCTGGTTCGCGACGGCGGCCGTGGCGGCGGCCACGGCTTCGGGATCCCCGAGGAACTCGCGGTGCACCGGGCGCAGCGAGTCGTCGAGCTCGTAGGCGAGGGGAATGCCCGTCGGGATGTTGAAGCCCGGGATGTCCTCGTCGGAAATACCGTCCAGCATCTTCACCAGCGCCCGCAGGCTGTTCCCGTGTGCCGCGACCAGCACGTGGCGGCCCGCGCGGAGCTCGGGAGCGATGCGCTCCTCCCAGCAGGGCTTCACCCGGGCCAGCGTATCCTTCAGCGATTCGGTCGCAGGCAGGTTCTCGATGCCCCGGTAGCGCACGTCGTGACGCGGATGCCGCTCGTCACTCGGGTCGAGCGGCGGCGGCGGCGTCGCGTAGCTGCGGCGCCAGACGTGCACCTGCTCCTCGCCGTATTTCGCCGCGGTCTCCGCCTTGTTGAGACCCTGGAGCGCACCGTAATGCCGCTCGTTCAGGCGCCAGTCGCGAATGACGGGGATCCACATGCGGTCGAGCTCGTCCAGCATCAGCCACAGGGTCCGGATCGCACGCTTCAGCACGGACGTGAAGGCGATATCGAACTCGTAACCCGCCTCGCGCAGGCAGCGCCCGGCAGCGATGGCCTCCTGGCGCCCGAGCTCCGTCAGGTCCACGTCGGTCCAGCCGGTGAACAGGTTCTCGAGGTTCCATGTGCTCTGGCCGTGACGGCACAGTACGAGTTTTCCAGGCATCGAGCCTCCGGGGGGATCGGTGGAAACCGCGAATTATTCCCGATTCGGGCCGAGCTTGCAGCCGATCGGGGACACCCACCAAGTTTCGTGGCTGTCCCGGTCCGGCCCCGATCCCGGTCCGGCCCCGATCCGGCCCTCGATCCGCCGGTTCTCCCGCCCTGCCGGGTGGGCGGGCGTCCCCCACGGTGATATCCACCAGAATTCGTGGGTGTCCCCAACCTCCCCGATCCCGCCGATGGCGGGCCCCCGAGAGGGGGTGGACCGGTCGGGGACACCCATCGACGTTGATGGGTGTCCCGAAAGTCAGGCGGAGATGAGCTTGCGCAGCTCCTGGGCGGCGACCGAGAGGGCGGCGAAGTCGACCTCCTCGCGGAGCTGCATTTCCGAGAGGATGGACTGGAGCTTGCGGACGCCGGCGGCGTTGCGGGTCATCCAGCGCTCGAAGGCTTCGACCGGCGGGGTTTTGCCGCGGCCGCGCAGGAGGGTGGCGGAGAGCTCGCGGCGGATGCGGTAGAACTCGTCGCGCAGGTTGCCGCGGGCCATCGCCTGCCAGCGGCCTTCGACGGCCATGTTCTCCACGGCGCGGTGCAGCCAGATGATGCCGAGGCGGTCGCTCAGGGCCGTGTACATGCGGGCGGTCTCGAACACGTCCTTGTCGAGCTGTTGCGCAAGATCGGCGATGTCGAGGCCGCCGCGCGTCAAAAGGAGAGCCGCCATGCGGCGCGCGAGCCGCTCGGGGACGCCCCGCTGGATGTGCTCCTCGGCGACGAGCTTCTGGCGGTCGCGCGAGGTGCCCGTCACGATGCCGAACACGCGCCCGTAGATCGTCGAGAGCCCCGGCTTCAGGTGCTCCACCGCGCTGAGGATGTCGAGGTCGGCGCCGAAGCGCTCGATGAGCCAGTAGCACGCGTGGCGCAGCACCCGGCTGACCTCGAACATCATCATGTGCTGGACCGTCGCGGGCACCTCGTTGTCGAGAGCCTCGATCTGCCGCCAGATGTCGCTGGCATCCGTGATTTCCCGCGCGGCCACGTAGGCCCGGGCGATGGTCGTCGCCTTCGCGCCGGTCTCCCGTTGCAGGCGCTGCACGAACGTCGGCCCCATCCGGTTCACGATGTTGTTCGCGATCAGCGTGGCGAGAATCTCGCGGCTCAGCCGGTGCCCGGGAATCAGGTCGGCGTAGCGCTTGCGCAAAAGCGGCGGGAAATAACGCTGCGGGTCGACGTCGAGGAAATCGACCAAGCTTTCACCCGAAGCCGTCAGCCCGTCGTACAGGTCGATTTTCGCGTAGCTCAGGACGACGGCGATCTCGGGTCGCGTGAGCCCCTGCTTGCGCTGGCGGCGTTCCTCGATCTCGGTCTCCGACGGCAGGAACTCGAGATCGCGATCCAGCACGCCGGCACGCTCGAGGTCGGTGATGAGGCGCGCGAACTCGTCCAGGCGCTCGGGCGCCTGGGCCTCCATCATGCTGATGGCCTGGGTCTGCAGATAGTTGTTCCGCAGGACCGCCGCCGCGACGTCTTCGGTCATGTCGGCGAGCAGCCGATTGCGCTGCTTGCGGGTCAGGCCCTTCTCGTTCTCGGCGTCGCGCAGCAGGATCTTGATGTTGACCTCGCGGTCCGAGCTGTCCACCCCGGCGGAGTTGTCGATGAAATCCGTGTTGATGCGGCCGCCGCGCAGGGCGTACTCGATGCGTGCCCGCTGCGTGAATCCGAGGTTGCCGCCCTCGCCGACCACCTTGCAGCGCAGCTCGTTGGCGTTCACGCGCACGTTGTCGTTGCCCTTGTCGCCGACGTCCGCGTGGCTCTCGGTGCTGGCCTTCACGTAAGTCCCGATGCCGCCGTTCCAGATGAGGTCCACCGGCATCCGGAGGATGGCCCGGATCACCTCCATCGGCTGCATCGACGCTTCTTCCACCCCCAGGAGGCGCCTTGCTTCCTTGCTCAGCTTGATCTGCTTGGCCTGGCGCGAGTACACGCCGCCGCCCTTCGAGATCAGCTCCTCGCGGTAATCCGCCCAGCTCGAGCGCGGCATGCGGAACAGCCGCTCGCGCTCGGCATAGCTGGCCTCCGGGTCCGGGTCGGGATCGATGAAAATGTGCTGGTGGTTGAACGCGGCGACGAGCTTGATCTTGCGCGACAGCAACATGCCGTTGCCGAACACGTCGCCGCTCATGTCGCCGATGCCGGCTACCGTGAACGGATCGGTCTGCACGTTGATCCCGATCTCGCGGAAGTGCCGCTTCACGGCTTCCCACGCCCCGCGAGCCGTGATCCCCATCTTCTTGTGGTCGTACCCGGCCGAGCCTCCCGAGGCGAAGGCGTCGTCGAGCCAGAAGCCGTACTCCTTCGAGATCTCGTTCGCGATGTCGGAGAACGTCGCCGTGCCCTTATCGGCGGCCACGACGAGATAGGGATCCTCGCCGTCACGGCGCACGACGTTCGGCGGCGGCACGACCTTGCCATCCACCACGTTGTCGGTGACGTCCAGCAGGCCGCAGATGAAGGTGCGGTAGCAGGCGACGACCTCCTTCATGATGGCGTCGCGATCACCTTCCGGCAGCCGCTTCGGCACGAAGCCGCCCTTGGCCCCGGTCGGCACGATCACGGTGTTCTTCACGACCTGCGCCTTCAGGAGCCCGAGGACCTCCGTGCGGAAATCCTCGCGGCGATCCGACCAGCGGATCCCGCCGCGTGCAATTGCGCCGTTTCGCAGGTGCACGCCCTCGACGGCCGGCGAGTACACGAAGATCTCGTACTTCGGTCGTGGCCGCGGCATCTCGACCATCCTCTCCGGATCGAGCTTGATCGAGATGTAGTCCTTGCGCCGGCCCTCGCGATCCACCTGGAAGTAATTGCTGCGCAGCGTCGCGCTCACCGCTCCCGCGAATGCGCTGAGGATGCGGTCCTCGTCGATGTTCCGCGCCCGCGCCACGCCGCGCTCGATCGCGGCAGATACGACCGCCAGCTTGTCGCGCCGCTCGGCCCGGCTCAGGCCGGGGTGGAACTGCAGCTCGAACTGGCGCACGAGCTGCTGCACCAGGCCGGCGTGCTGCACGAGCACGTCCTCCATGTAGTTCTGGCTGAACGGAATGCCGATCTGCAGCAGGTACTTCGCGTAGCAGCGGATCAGTGCGACCTGGCGCCAGTTCAGGCCGGCGATGAGCACCAGCCGGTTGAGGCCGTCATTCTCCGCCTTGCCGTCCAGCACCTGCCGGAACGTGTCCTCGAAGCGCTCTGCCGCGGCCTCGATGTCCAGCTCCGGCGTCTGCGCGTAGCGCAGCTCGAAGTCCTGGATCCAGAACTCCTCGCCGGATTTCAGCGCGATCCGGTAAGGCTGCTCGCTGTACACCTCGGTGCCGAGATCCTCGAGGATCGGCATGACGCGCGACAGGAGAAGCTGCTCGCCCTTGCGGAACGTGCGGAAGTTGAGTTGCGTGGGCGCAGCCCCGCGTGGCTGGTGCAGCAGCAGGTAGTTGTCGTGCTCTCCCTTGAGCAGGCCGTCCATGCGCTTCACGTCGAGCGCGGCGGCGGACGGGTCCACGTCGCCCTCGTAAGCGGGAGGGAAGCTCTCGCCGTACTCGCGGAAGAGGGCAGGACCTTCATCCTGTCCGAACCGGCGCACCAGCTCGGCACGCAGCCGGTCGCGCCACGTGACCACGGCTTCCGCGATCTGCTGCTCGATGTTGCGGATGCTGATGCGCGGCCTGTCGATGCTTTGCGTGCGCACGATGATGTGCACGCGGGCGAGCGGCGAGTCCGTGATCTGCACGCTGGAATCGATGGAGCTGCCGCCGAACGCTTCCAGCAGGATCTCTTCCGTACGCCGCCGCACCGCGGTGGTGTACTTCTCGCGCGGGATGTACACGAGGCACGAGAAGAAGCGGCGGAAAGTGTCACGACGGACGAAGAACTTCACCTGCTTGCGGTCCTGCAGGTTGAGAATGCCGGTGGTCGTGCGATAGAGGTCGCGCACGGAGCTCTGGAACAGCTCGTCCCGCGGGAAGGAATCCAGGATGTGCAGGAGCGACTTGCCGCGGTGGCCCGAGGGATCGACCTGCGACCGCTCGAGCACGCGTTGCACCTTGAGCCTGAGCAGCGGGATGTTCCGCGGGCTTTCGTTGTAGGCCACCGAGGTGAACAGCCCGATGAAGCGATGCTCCCCGACGGCCTCACCTTTCTCGTTGTGCACCTTGACGCCGACGTAGTCGAGGTAACTGCGGCGATGCACCGTGGAGCGCGAGTTCGCCTTGGTGATGATCAGCCAGTCCTTGCGGCGCGCATGCCGGACCATCTCCTTGGTCATCGGCACGGGGCGGGCGCCGCGCTCGTCCTTCGTGAGCAGGCCGAGCCCGGTACCGGGCACGGGGTAGAGACAGGGCTTGCCGTTCACGGTCTTGACCCGGTACTCGCGGTAACCGAGGAACGTGAAATGGTCCTCGGCCATCCACTTCAGGAGCTCCTTGCTCTCGCGCCTGAGCTCGTCGTCCGCTCCCGGGGGACCGACGTCGATCGCCGCCCGGGCGTCGAGCATCTTCTTGCGCATCTTCTTCCAGTCACGCACGGCAAGCCGCACGTCCGCGAGCACCTTCGTGATCTCGTGCTCGAGCACCTTGAGAAGCTGCGCATCCGTTTCGCGGTCGATCTCGAAACGGATGAAGGATTCGGACTGCCCCTCGGTGGATCCCCTGGGCAGGACCTCGAGCAGGCGTCCCCGCGCATCACGCCGGACCTTCAGGACCGGGTGGATCGTCATGTGAATGCTCAAGTTCTGCCGGTCGATTGCGGCGGCCACGGAGTCCACCAGGAACGGCATGTTGTCGTTCACCATCTCGACGATCGTGAACCCCGAGGCGTAGCCGTGCTCGTCCGGCGAGGGATTGTAGATGCGCAGCAACGCCTTGCCGGCAGCGCGCGTGGCCCCGAATTCGAGGTGCGAGACGGCCGCCTGCGCCAGCTTGGCGAGCCCGCGGCCCTGCATGTCTTCCACCGGCACGTTGCCGAAGTACTGCCGGAGGAAAACCTCGACCCGGCGCTTGTCCGGGAGGGCGCTGGTTCTGGGGCTTGTGGCGACGATCTCTTCGACCAGCCGTTCGGCGAGATCACTCGAACGACGCAGGAGCTTTCTGGACACGTCGAAAAAGGCTTCCGGGCCGGGAGGTTGGTTGGTGGCGGACTCTATGGCTTGTGACCGGGCTTTTCAAGCGGCTGCATCGCAGTCGCCCGGCGACCGGTGAAAGGGCGACCGCGGCACGGTCGAGAACGGATGCCGGCGGCTATTGCGGCTTCTCGAGGTCCGCGATCACGGCGGCCAGGAAGCGGCAGGCCTCCCCGCCGGTAATGCAGCGGTGGTCGAAGCTCAACGACAGCGGAATGCGGCGGTGCACCTCGATGCCGCCCATGACCGCCACCACGTCGTGCTGCAGCTTGCCGGTCCCCAGGATCGCGACGGTGGGCGGCACCATCAGCGGGGTGGCGTAGCGGCCCGCCAGCATGCCGAAGTTCGACACCGTGATCGTGTAGTTCAACATTTCCTCGGGCGCGACCGTGCGATTGCGGGTCGCCTCCTTGAGGCGCGCCACCGCGGCCCGGATCTCGTCCAGCCCCATGCGTTCCACGTTGCGGATCACCGGGACGATCAGGCCCTGCTCGGTATCGACGGCCATCGCGATGTCGACCCGCGATTCCATCTTGTGGGACAGCGTCTCGGGGTCGAAGAAGCCGTTGAGCGCCGGCTCCGCCGCGCAGCCGGCGGCCACCGCGCGCAGGATGCGCGGGGTGAAATCGCGCTTGTCCAGCCACTCGTGGATGTCGGCGTCGTCGAAGATCGTGCAGAGCGCCACCTCGTCGCGCGACCGGGTCATGCTCTGCGCCATCGCGCGGTGGGGGCCGCGCAGGGTACGGGTCTCGCCGGCCGTCGCGGACGGTGCGGCGGGCTGGCGCGGGGCCGCCGGCCGTGCCGCGGGGGCGGGTGCGGCCGCGGTTTTCGCCCGGAACGCCTCGAGGTCCGCCAGCGTGACCTGGCCGTTTTTCCCCGTCGGCTCGACCTCCGCGAGATCGATGCCGAGCCGCTTCGCCTGCGCCCGCACGGCGGGAGCGGCCTTCACCCGGCCTCTCTCCCGGCGGCGGCGCCCGCCCGCGATGGCGGTCTCCTCGAGCACCTCGTCGCTGGCCTGCACGCTGCCGACGACCGATCCCGCATCGGCGCGCGGCGCCTCGCGGGCCGTGTCCTGCTCCCCGGTTGCCGGCCGGGCGGATGGGCGCTCGCCGGCCGCTGCCGCGCCGCCCGCCTCCTCGAACTCGACGAGCGGAGCACCGGTCTGCACGACGTCGCCCGGCGCCGCGTACAGCCGCTTCACCACGCCGCTGATCGGGGAGGGGACCTCGACGACGGCTTTCGCGGTCTCGACGGACACGAGCAGGTCGTCCACCTTGACCGTGTCGCCCTCCGAGACGTGCCAGGCGACGATCTCCGCTTCCGGGAGCCCTTCACCGAGATCGGGCAGCTTGAATGTCGTCATGGGGTGCTCCGCTGGCCGGCCTAGTCTTCGAGGGTGTCCCGAATGGCGTCCACGATCTTCTCCACGCTCGGCATGTAGTCCATCTCGCGCCGGAACAGCGGCATGACGACGTCGTACCCCGTGACCCGGCGAATCGGCGCCTTGAGATCGTACAGGCCTTTCTCCGCCACGATGGCGGCAACCTCGGCGCCGACGCCGCAGGTGCGCGCGGCTTCGTGGACGATGACGAGCCGGCCGGTTTTCTCGACCGACTCCAGGATCGTGTCGTAATCGATCGGGCTCACCGTCGCGAGATCGATCACCTCGCAGCTCACGCCGCTCTTCGCCAGCCGGTCCGCGGCCTTCAGCGTCTCGTAGGTCATGGCGCCCCAGGTGACGAGCGTGACGTCCTCGCCCTCGCGCAGGATGTAGCAGACGTCGAGCGGCAGCGCCTTGCCGTTGTCCTCCACGTGCTGGCGGTTCAAGCGATAAATGCGCTTCGGCTCCAGGAACACGACCGGGTCGGGATCGCGAATCGCCGCGAGCAGCAGGCCGTAGGCGCGCGCCGGCGAGGAGGGGATCACGACGCGCACGCCGGGCATGTGGGCGAAGATGGCTTCCGTGCTCTCCGAGTGGTGCTCGGGCGCGTGGATGCCCCCGCCGAACGGCGCGCGCAGCACCATCGGGCAGCTCAGCCGGCCGCGCGTGCGGTTCCGGAGCCTTCCCGCGTGGTTCAGCATCTGGTCGATCGTGGGGTAGATGAAGCCCATGAACTGGATCTCGGCGACCGGGCGCATGCCCTGCGCGGCCATGCCGATCGACACGCCGGCGATCATGCCTTCCGCGAGCGGCGTGTCCATCACGCGATCGGCCCCGAAACGCGCCTGCAGCCCGGCAGTCGCGCGGAAGACGCCGCCGTTCACGCCGACGTCCTCGCCGAGGATGACGACGCTGGGGTCGTGCTCGAGCTCCCAGGCAAGCGCCATGGTGACGGCGTCGATCAGCGTGACGTCAGGCATGACCGTTGCCTTCCCGGTCGGCGTAGCGGATCGCGTGCTCCCGCTGCTCCTCCAGTGCGAGCGGCAGCTCGGCATACATGTAGTCGAACATGTGCTCGACCGGCGCTTTCGGGATGTTGAGGTAGCGCTGCACGGCCTGGTCGACCTTCGCCGCGGCCTCTTCCAGCAGGCGGTGCTCCTTCTCGTCGTCCCAGGCGCCGAGGGCGGTCAGGTACTTGCGCAGCCGGATCATCGGCTCGAGCCTGCGCGCCGCCTCGACCTCCTCTTTCTTGCGGTACCGGCTCGCGTCATCGGCCGTGGTGTGGTCGCTGAGCCGGTAGGTCACGGCTTCGATCAACGTCGGGCCGTCGCCCTTGCGGGCCCGTGCGAGCGCGCGCTCCACCCAGTGCCGAACGGCGATGACGTCGTTCCCGTCCACCTGGATCCCGGGGATGCCCGCGGCGACGGCTTTCTGGGCCAGCGTCTTGGTCGCCGTCTGCAGCTCGATCGGCACGGAGATCGCCCACTTGTTGTTGACGACCATGAAGACCATCGGCAGGCGCCGCGCGCCCGCGATGTTGATCGCCTCGTAGAACGCGCCCTCCGAGGTGCCCCCGTCCCCGTTCGACGAGAGCGCGCACCGCGGCTCCCCGCGGAGCTGGAAAGCCATGGCCGCGCCGGCCGCGTGCAGGCACTGGGTCGCGATCGGCACGCAGAAAGGGAAATCGTGGCGCGGCTTCTCGAAATCGCTCCCGCGCTCGTCGCCGCCCCAGTAGAGCAGCACCTCGTGCATCTGCACGCCGCGCCAGAACATCGCGCCGTATTCGCGGTAGCTCGGCGCGAACACGTCTTCTTCCCGCATCGCGGCGCCCATGCCGACGTGCGTCGCCTCGTGGCCGAGGCAGGAAGCGTAGGTGCCGAGCTTGCCCGTGCGCTGCAGGTTCACCGCCTTCGTGTCGAACACGCGCGTTTCGGTCATCACGCGGTACATCTTCACGAGCTCGTCGACGTCGCGCGCGAGATCGGGCACGTCGGCGCTGGCGTTGCCCTCGGGATCCAGGAATTGACTGTACTGGATCGCGAAATCCGCAATCGTTTCCACGTCTACTCCAACGGCAGGTCTAGAGGAGCGCGCGGCAGGTATCGTTGCTGGGCAGCCGCGGACGGGGCGGCATTATACATCAGGGTCCCGGGGTTGGCCGGAGCCCGCGCTACCACGATTGTGGTAGCCCGGGCGCGGATTCGTGCGCATCCCGGCGGCAAATCCGCCTACAATGCGTGCACGTCACTCCAGAAGAACGCCAGCCATGAAACAGCGCGAACTCGAGCCCACGATCCACAAGCGCCTGGATCCGGCCAACGACTACTCGGGTTACCTGAAGCTCGACCTGCTGCTCCAGGCGCAGGTGCCGCTCAGCGATCCCCCGCATCACGACGAGATGCTGTTCATCATCCAGCACCAGGTGGCGGAGCTGTGGATCAAGCTCGTCATCCACGAGATAGAGGCCGCGATCCGGTGCATACGGCAGGACGATCTTCCCCCCGCGGCGAAGCACTTCGCGCGCGTGAAGCACATCCAGAACCAGCTCTACAACCAGTGGACGGTGCTCGATACGCTCACGCCGAGCGAATACGCGCAGTTCCGCGGCGTGCTCGGGAGGGCCTCCGGCTTCCAGTCACCCCAGTACCGGCTGCTCGAGTTCCTGCTCGGCAACAAGAGCAGCTCGATCATGAGCGTCTACCGGCACCAGGAAGCCTGGTATGCCCGCCTCGAGGCCGCCCTGCACGCGCCCGCCGTGTTCGACGAGTTCCTGCGCCACCTCGCGCGCCAGGGCTGGTCCGTGCCGGCCGAGGCCCTGGAGCGGGATTTCAGCCGCCCGCGCGCGGAGCTGCCCGGGGTCGTGGCGGTGCTGAAGTCCATCTACGAGGCACCGGGCGAGCACTGGGCCGCCTACGAGATCTGCGAGGCGCTCATGGACGTCGCCAACAACTTCCAGTTCTGGCGCTTCCACCACATGAAGACGGTCGAGCGCATCATCGGGCACAAGAAGGGAACGGGCGGGTCGTCCGGGGTCGCGTTCCTGAAGCAGGCGCTCGACATCGAGTTCTTCCCGGAGCTGATCCGGGTCCGCACGGAAATCGGCGCGTAGGCCCGCCCCGCGCACGGCCGTCCCGCGCGCGTGGGCCCGGCCGTTCTAGCCGCCGCGGGCGGGCTGCCGCCGGGCCCGGGATCGGCGCCCGGCAGACGCCGATCGGGGCCGCGGGTCCTGCGCCGGGGCGTTACCGCGGTGAGCCGATCAGCCTGGCGCGGGCCAGCAGGCGCTCGGTCAGCACGTTGAGCATGTGGATTTCCTCGTCGCCCAGGCCGTGCAGGAGGTCCTCCTCGAACTGCAGCGCGAGCGGCGCGATCTCGTCGTGCACGCGGCGGCCTTCTTCCGTCAGGTTCAGGATGGACCGCCGCCGGTCGGCGTCGGCGAACTGGCGGTCGATGCGGCCGCTCTTCAGCAGCTTCGACACGGCCCGGCTGACGGCCACCTTGTCCATCAGCGTACGCTCCGCGACCTCGCCGGCCGACAACCCGGGGAAGCGCCCGAGCACCGCGATCACGCGCCACTCCGGGATGGTGAGGCCGAAGCGCTTCTCGTAGGTGCTCGCGATGATGCTGCTCACGATGTTCGAGAGGATGGAGAGCCGGTAGGGCAGGAAATCCTCGAGGATGAGTTGCTTCTTCATGGTGAGTGACCCGGCGTTCCGTCGTCCGCCGTGACCTAGCCTACGACAGATGCGCCGCGTGCAGGTAGTCCGGTGACTGCATCTCGCACAGCCGGCTCACGGTGCGCTGGAACTCGAACGCCAGCCGCTCGCCGGCATAGAGCCGGTCGGGAGCAGCGGCCGCGGACACGATCAGCTTCACGCGCCGGTCGTACAGCTCGTCGACCAGGTTGATGAAGCGGCGCGCGGCATCCTCGCTCCTGCGATCGAGCACCGGGACGCCGGAGACGATGACGGCCTGGTGCCGGCGGGCAATCTCGACGTAATCGCGCGCGCTGCGCGGCCCCTCGCACAGCTCGCCGAACTCGAACCAGACGATCCCCTTGCCGCGCTTCTTCGCCCGCACGAGCCTGCCGTGCACTTCGAACGCCGGTTCCTGCTCGTGACCGGCGGCGAGATCGCGGAAGTAGCGCGACAGCGTCGCCTCCGCCGCGGCATCGGCCGGCGACAGGTACGTGCCGGCGGTGCGCAGCAGCCGCAGGCGGTAGTCGACGTCGCCTTCCACGTGCACGACCTGCGTGCGGGTTTCGAGCAGCTCGATTGCGGGCAGGAAGCGGGCCCGTTGCAGGCCGTCGCGGTACAGGTCGCGCGGCGGCGTGTTCGAGGTGGCAACGAGCACCACGCCGCGACGGAAGAGGCCGTGGAGCAGGCCGCCGAGGATCATCGCGTCGCCGATGTCGCCGACGAAGAACTCGTCGAAGCAGAGCACCGCCGCCTCCCCGGCGATGCCGGACGCGACGAGGTCGAGCGGGTCGCGCCGGTCGCGCAGGCGCGCGAGCCGGTCGTGCACCTCGCCCATGAAGCGATGGAAATGCACGCGGCGCTTGCGCTCGATCGAGAGCGCTTCGAAGAAGGCGTTCATGAGCAGCGTCTTGCCGCGCCCGACTCCGCCCCAGAGATACACGCCCCGCGGAGCGCCGCGCGGCTCGCCGCGGTCGAGCAGGCGACGAAGCTTCGAGGCGCGCGCCGGCCTCGTCTCGAGCTCGCGCCGCAAAGCCTCCAGCACCTCGAGCGCGGCATGCTGGGCCGGGTCCGGTTCCAGCCCCAGCTCCGCCGCCTTGCGGCGCCATAGCGAGATCAGGTCCATGGGCGCGTCCTCCGGGCGCGCAACGCGAAAACGGGGAAGTTTAACCGGCGCGAGTGACCGTGACGCGGGGAGCAGGCAGGGTGTGTCTGCTAGACTGGCGGCGGCCGGTGCCGGAAGGAGAACGATGACGGAAGCAGTCGAGCGCGAGTCGATGGAGTTCGACGTCGTGATTGTGGGCGGGGGACCGAGCGGCCTCGCGGCGGCGTGCCGCCTGGGGCAGCTCGCACGCGACAGCGGGCGGGAGCTCAACGTGGTCGTGGTGGAGAAGGGCTCGGAGATCGGCGCCCACATCCTGTCCGGCAACGTGTTCGAGCCGCGCGCGCTCGACGAGCTGTTTCCCGACTGGAAAGAACGCGGCGCGCCGGTGACCACGGCGGTGCGCCGCGACGAGGTCGCGTACCTCACCGGTGGCGAGAAGGCGTGGACCGTGCCGTCGTTCCTGGTGCCGCGTCCCATGCGCAACCACGGCAACTACATCATCAGCCTCGGCCGCCTGTGCCAGTGGCTCGCGGAACAGGCGGAAGCGCTCGGCGTGAACGTGTTCCCCGGATTCGCCGCCGCGGACGTCGTGTACGACGCCGACGGCCGCGTGCGGGGCGTGGTGACGAGCGACATGGGGGTGGGCCGGGACGGCCAGCGCAAGCCGACCTTCCAGCCGGGCTACGAGCTCCTCGGGCGCTACACGATCTTCGCCGAGGGCTGCCGCGGGAACCTGGCGCGAAAGCTCGTCGAGCGTTTCGATCTCGGCCGGGACGCCGATCCGCCGCATTACGGCATCGGGCTGAAGGAGATCTGGGAGATCGA
>DATGQE010000043.1:0-32418 GCA_035304345.1 Woeseiaceae bacterium
TCCCTGGGGGAAATAAAGCGGACCGAGGACACGGCGGAGCAGCGCGGCGCGGGACGTACCCTCTGCGCCGATGCCCGCGCTGCTCCGCCGTGTCCGCATGGGAGCCATTCCCCCAGGGACACCCCCCGGTCGCGGCGGAGCATGAGCGCCGATCGCCAGCGGGCATGAACGATGCTGTCGCAGAGGTTGGCGCCACCGGGGCAGCAGCGAGCGTCGTTCGGTCGCGCGGTGCGCCCTGGGAGTGTTACGGGCGGCGAAGGTTGTTCCAGGCGCCGACGGCGCCGAGCACCACGAGCCACGCGAGCACCCACGCCGGCATGGAGAGCCCGAGGAACTGCCAGTCGATCGCCGCGCACTCGCCCGAGCCCGTGAACACGAGCGTCAACACCTCGAGCGGCGGCAACCGCTCGAGCATGCTGCCGAGGCCGGGGCCGCAGGCGGGCACGGCGTCGGGCGGCAGGTGCTGCACCCAGACGTGCCGGCCGGCCACGGCAATGCCGGCCGCGGCGACGATGCCGGTGAGCCCGGCGTAAGCGTAACGGCCCCACGCGGCGGGATGATGCAGGCCGGCGGCGAGGAACACGGCGCCGAGCGCGATCACTGCGACCCGTTGCAGGACGCACAGCGGGCACGGCATGTACATGAGCACGTGCTCCGCGTACAGCGCGTAGGCCATGAGCGCGGCGCACACGGCGAAGGCGCCGAGGTTGATCGCACGTCGTCCGGGCAGCGTCACGGGCGCAGGACGGGCAGGCTCTCCATGGGGGCGCACCTTGGCGGAAAACGCGCCACGGGGCAAGCGCGGCGTGCGCGGCCGGACGCCGTCAGGCGGTGACGCGGTCGCGCACGTAGGCGGGTACGAGCGCCTGCGGATCGATCGCCTCGCCGGCCTGCCAGGCGCGGCGGCCGAGCGCGAGCAGGTCCCGTGCGCGCGGCCAGGCGACGTCGAGCACGCCCGCGAGACGCGCCTCGTTCGCGGCGAGGAGCGCCGGGTAGCGCTGCCACCCCGCGCCCGCCGCGTGCCAGGATTCTGCGTCCTGCAGGCGGGCGATGCGGCCGGGCGGGTGCAGGACCGCCTCGCCTTCCGCCACCGGCAGGTCGTCCGCGCCGCGCCGGAAGGCGGCGAGGTACACCTCTTCCATGTGCGCGTCCTGCGCCACGAGCACGCGCTCGACCGGCCTGGTGCGGAACACCTCGGCCGCGACCGCCGCCAGCGACGAGACCGGCACGAGCGGCAGCCCGGCACCGTAGCACAGCCCCTGCGCGACCGACGCCGCGATGCGCAGGCCGATGAAGGAACCCGGTCCGTTGCCGAGCACGACGGCATCGAGGTCCGCCGGCGCGAGCCCCGCCGCGTCCAGCACCTCGCCGATCATGGGCACGACGAGCCGGGTGTGCTGCCGCTCCGCCAGCGCGTGCCGCTCGACGATCCCGCCGTCGTGCTCCAGCGCGACGGAACAGGCGAGCGACGAGGTCTCGAGCGCGAGCAGCTTCATACCGCGCGCCTGGCGTCGGCACGTCGCGCGGCGTGCGCTTCGAGAAACGCGCATACCTCGTCGAGCGACGTGGTGGCCGGCATGGGCGCGAGGCTTTGCAGGAAGGTCTCCCCGTAACCGCGCGTGCGGACGCGCGGGTCGGCGATCACGATCACCCCGTAATCCTCCGCGTCGCGCAGCAGCCGGCCCGCACCCTGCTTCAGCGCCAGCGCCGCCTGCGGGAGCTGGTGCTCGAGAAAACCGTTGCCGCCGCGGCGCCGGATGAACTCGAGCCTGGCGAGCAGGAGGGGGTCGCCCGGCGATGCGAACGGCAGCTTGTCGATCGCGACGATGGTGAGTGCCGGCCCACGCACGTCCACGCCTTCCCAGAACGTGCCGGTGCCGAGCAGCACCGCGTTGCCGTGCTCGCGGAAGCGATGCAGGAGGTCGTCGCGCGGTGCTTCGCCCTGCGTGAGCAGCGGGCGCCCGCCGAGCACCCGGCGGCGCTGCGCGAACCAGCGCCGCGCCGCTTCCAGGGCACGATGGCTGGTGAACAGGCAGAACATGCCGCCCGGCGTCGCCCCGAGCAGGGGCAGCAGGCACTCGAGCATGCGTCCCGTGTGCGCCGGGTCCGAGGGCGCGGGCAGGTCGGGCGGGAGCCAGACCAGGCCGTTGGCGGCGAGCGCGTACGGGCTCGGGAACGTGAGCCCGGGCGCGCCGTCGATGCCGACGCGGCTCGCGAAATGGCTGAAGTCGCCGGCGAGCGCCAGCGTCGCGGAGGTGAAGATCCAGGTGCGGCCGGCCAGGCCGAAGACGTTCGCGAGCGTGCCCGAGACGTCGAGCGGCGTGAGGTTCAGGCGCAGGCTGCGGGCGTGCACGTCCAGCCAGCGCAGCCCGTCGAAGCCCTCGTCGTCGGCGAGGTACGCGAGGCGCTCGCGCGCCGCGAGCAGGCGTTCGTGCAGCTTGTCCGCGGCGGCGGACCCGTCGCGCAGCCCGGCAATTCCCTCCTCGAGCGCCGCCAGCGCCTGGCCCAGGTCGCCGAGCGGCCCGGCCAGCACGTCCTCGACCTCGGCGAGCGGGTAGCGGCCCTCCTCCCGCGGCGCTTCCGCGCGCACGCGCTTGAGCGCCGTCCCGACCGCATCGATGCGCCGCGCGAGCTCCGGGTCGCTGCCGGTCAGCGTTGCCGCCGTGAGCTCCTCCAGCAGGCGCTCGAGCTCGCGGCTGCCGAAGCTCGTGCCGAAGAACCGTGTTGCGAGGTCCGGGATCTGGTGCGCCTCGTCGAGGATCACCGCCTCGGCGTCGGGCAGGAACTCGAGAAAGCCCTCTTCCTTGAGCGCGAGATCGGCCAGGAGGAGGTGATGATTGACCACGACGAGGTCCGCTTCCTGCGCCGCCCGCCGCGCCCGCACGACATGGCACTCGTCGAAGAACGGACATTCCTTGCCGAGGCAGTTCTCGCTCGTGGACGTGACCCACGGCCACACCGGCGAGTCCTCCGCCACCTCGACGAGCTCGGCGCGGTCCCCCGTCGTCGTGCGCCGGCGCCACGCGCTCACCCGGGCGAGGTCGTCCGCGGCCGTCGCCGGCACGGCGTGCGGCGCCACGGACTCGAGCCGGTAGAGGCAGAGATAGTTCGCCCGGCCCTTGAGCAGCGCGGTGCCGACGGGCCGGCCGACCGCCTTGCCGACGAGCGGCAGGTCGCGATGATAGAGCTGGTCCTGCAGCGCGCGCGTGCCGGTGGAGATGATGGTACGGCGACCGCCGTGCAGCGCGGGGATCAGGTACGCGAAGGTTTTCCCGGTACCGGTGCCCGCTTCGATCATGAGCGTGCCGCCGTCCTCGAGCGCGCCGGCGACCGCGGCGGCCATCGCGCCCTGCCCGGCGCGCGGCTGGAAGCCCGGGAGCCACTTTTTCAGCGGGCTTTCGGGGCCGAAGAAATGCTCGAGGTCCTGCACCCCGCCACTATACCGCGAGCGAACGGTGCAAACGCGGGGCGTTACGCCGGGGTTCGCGGGTTTTTCGAAGGCCGGACCGGGACGGGCCGGCGGGCCGCGGCCGTCACTCGTCGCGGTCTTCCGCGAGCGCCGCGTCCCGCACCCGCAGCCCGTAGCGGTTGATCTTTTCGACGAGCGTCGTCCGGCGCACGCCGAGCTCGTCGGCCGCCCGCTGCACCACGCCGCCCGCCCGCTCGAGCGCGGCGCTGATGAGGTCGCGCTCGACGCCGGCGAGGTGCGCCTTCAGGTCCAGTCCTTCCGCGGGCAGGGAATGCCCGGGCGGCGCGACGATCTCTTCCGCCGCGGCAGCCTCGTCGGCCGGCTCGTCCTGCCTGAACGGCCACGGCAGCGCGTCGGCGTCGATCCTGGCGTGCGGACGAATGACCGCCAGCCGCTCGATGAAGTTGCCGAGCTCGCGCGCGTTGCCCGGCCAGGAGTAGGCGCTGAGCGCCGCCATCGCATCGTTCGTGAAATGCAGCCGCACACCGTAGCGGGCATGCATGCGGCCGATCATCTCGTGCACCAGCGGCGGGATGTCCTCCGGGCGCTCGCGCAGCGGCGGGATCTCGATCGGGAACACGTTCAGCCGATAGTAGAGATCCTCGCGGAACAGGCCTTCCTCGATGCGCCGGGGAAGGTCGCGGTGGGTGGCGGCCACGATGCGCACGTCGACCTCGATCGACTCGGTCCCTCCCACGCGCTCGATCACGTGCTCCTGCAGCACGCGCAGCAGCTTCACCTGCATGGGCATCGGCATGTCGCCGATCTCGTCGAGGAAGAGCGTGCCGCCGTGTGCGAGCTCGAAACGGCCGATGCGCCGCGCGACGGCGCCGGTGAACGCGCCCCGCTCGTAGCCGAACAGCTCGCTTTCGAGCAGTTGCTCCGGGATGGCGCCGCAGTTGATCGCGACGAACTGGCCCTTGCGTCCCGACAGGTGGTGAATCCGGCGCGCCACCACTTCCTTGCCGGTGCCCGATTCGCCCGTGATCAGCACCGTGGCGCCGGACGTCGCCACGCGCTCGATCAGTGTCGTGATCCGCGCAATGTGGCGACTCTCGCCGACGAGACCGTCCGCGACGTGCGCATCGCCCGGCTGCCGCCGCGGGCTGTGCGCGGCCCAGATCTCCTCCAGGAGCTCGCCGAGCTCGTCGAACTGCACCGGCTGTCTGAGCGTGTAGAGCCGCGCCCAGGGAAAAGCCTTGCTGAGCATGAATTACCTGAATGTTCTAGTCGTCGCGATTCGTGTCCCGACGCTTCTCCACCACGACGATCGGCACGTTCGGATCGTGCTCTCCTACCTCGGCGATGACGCTGTGGACGACTCCTCGTTCCAGCGCATCGCTGATGAACACGGCAGCGAGGCGGCGGTCCCCGATCCGGGACCTCCAGTTACCCGGCTCCGCCACCCGCACCTGGGGCACGTCCATGAACTCGATCACCGACTTGAGCTTCTCGGCCCGTTCCGGCTCCTCGTCGACGATCAGGATCAGCAGGGTACCGGGCATCAGGCGATGCCCTCGCGCTTCACCGCCGCCCCGCTCCCGGCGGCGCAACCGGCCTGCCCTGCCCTTTGAAACGGCATCCTGCTCGAGACCCCAACTCCCTCGCACCGCGCCGTCCACAGTCTCCGCCGTGGATCCCGTGTGCGATGCGAACCGGCGGCATTATCCGCGGGGGCGCTGTCGCTGAAAACCGACTGTTTCACATTATGTCAACGAGCTCGCCCGGGCGTGGCCGCGTTCGCCCGGGTCCGCTCCCGCTCTCAAGGTGCCGGCCGCTTGGTCGATAACGGAACAGGTACGTACGTCGTTGCGGGGCGGGCCGTCAGGAGGACGGCGCTCGGCCCTGCCGCTGTTCGAGGAGGAGCGAACCCTTGGATCTGGCCACCCTGATCGGTTTGATCGGCGCTCTCGCCGTCGTGCTCGCCTCCATTCTCATCGGCGGGTCCGCGGCCACCTTCGTCAACGCGCCGTCGCTGCTGATCGTGCTGGGCGGGACCGCCCTCGTCACCATGATGAAGTTCAGCCTGCGGCAGTTCGCCGGCGCGGCGTCGATCGCGGTCCACGCGTTCCTGCACCGGCCGTCCGCGCCGGAAGAGCTCATCGGCACCGCCGTCGAGCTGGCGAAGACCGCGCGCCAGGGCGGGCTGCTCGCGCTCGAGGAAGCCGAGGTCCCGGACGAGTTCATGAAAGCCGGCCTGACGCTGGTGATCGACGGCCATCCGGGTGACGTGGTGCGTTCCATGCTGACGAAGGACCTGCACCATACGCTGCAGCGCCACGCGCAGGGCCAGGCGATCTTCAAGGCAATCGGCGACGTCGCCCCGGCCATGGGCATGATCGGCACGCTCATCGGCCTGGTGCAGATGCTGGCCAACATGAACGACCCGAAGCAGATCGGCCCGGCCATGGCCGTCGCCCTTCTCACGACGCTCTACGGCGCGCTGCTCGCGAACCTGTTCGCCCTGCCGATCGCCGACAAGCTCGCCGTCCGCAGCCGCGAGGAAAGCCACCGGAAGTTGTTGATCATCGACGCGCTGCTCGCCATCCAGAGCGGCCAGAACCCGCGCGTCATCGAGAACATGCTCGAGACTTACCTGCCGAAGTCGAAGCGCCAGCAGGACGAGCTCACGAGCCCGGGAGCGCAGCGTGCTTGACGAGGAACGGGACGAACCGGCAGGCCTGCCCGGGTGGGTGATGACGTTCGCCGACCTGATGACGCTGCTGATGTGCTTTTTCGTGCTGATGCTGGCGTTCTCGGAGATGGACGTCGCCCGCTTCAAGCTGCTGTCTGGCTCGATGCGCGATGCGTTCGGGGTGCAGGCGCTGCTCGACGCGCGCACCGTGCCGAAAGGGACCAGCGTGATCACGCGCGAGTTCAGCCCCGGCGACCCGGTGCCGACGCCGCGCGACACGATCAACCAGTTCACGATGGATTCCAACCTGAACACGCTCGACGTGATGAAGCGCCGCACCCTGCTGATCGAGGAAACGGAGCTCCATGCACGCCGCCTGCGCAGCGCGCTGGCCGCGGAAATCGCGAACGGCAGCGTGGCGATCGAGACGGAGGGCGTCAAGATCATCATCCGCATTCTCGAGAATGCGTCGTTCGACTCGGGTTACGCCGACGTGCGGCCGTCGTTCCTGCCGGTGCTCGCGAGGATCGGCAGCCTCATCGACCTGGCCGACGGCACCGTCACCGTGTCGGGGCACACCGACGACGTGCCGATCGCGAACGAGCGCTTCCGGTCCAACTGGGAGCTGTCGGCGTCGCGCGCAGTTTCGGTCGCGCACGAGCTGCTGGCGACCTCCCCGCTGGACCCGAGCCGTTTCGTCGTGACGGGGCATGCCGATACCCAGCCCCGCGCACCGAATGACGGCCCGGAGAACCGCGCCAGGAACCGCCGCGTCGACATCAGCATCGTGCGCGGCACGGAGCTCGACAAGAATCGCCAGGTGAGCATCGACGACGCCCGCGTCGGCCTCGTCGATGCCGGAGGTTCCGAAGGTGAACGGTGAATCGCGGCAACGCCGCTCGTTGCGCATGCACGAGCGGCTGCACCTCGAGTACGAGGTGATCAGCGAGCGCGAGTACGAGGAAGGATGCGCGCTGCGCAACACGCGCCTCGGCGGCATCCGGGGATTGCAGTCAACCCTGCTGGACCTCGACACGAGGCTGGCGGAACGCCTGTACGTGCTGCGCAGCGCCTCGAGCCAGGTGGCGGAATGCCTCGGCCTGCTGAACGAGAAGATCGATGCCGTCATCGGCCACATGCCCGAGGTGCGGCAGCACAAGGCCACCCTCGCGGCGCGGCCCCCGGAGCTCTGCCAGCTCGGCGCCGACGGCATGACGTTCGGGACGGCGGAGCACCTCGCGCCGGGCACGCGGGTGGCGCTGCGCTTCCTGCTGGTGCCGGGCCATCGCTACATCGAGACGTTCGCGACGGCGGTGCGGGAAGTGCCGCCTCCCGATCCGGACAGCGGCCACCCTTACGGCATCGCCGTCGAGTTCCACGGCCTGGAAACGTCGCAGCGGGAGGTGATCATCCAGCACCTGCTCACGCACGAAGCGGAGACGCTGCGGGCGCGGCGGCGCGAGGCCGGGGCCGTGCCGCCGGCGCGCTGAGCGCCGCCTCTTCGTTCGCCGCCGCCGATCCGGCGTAGAGGCGGATCAAGAGCTCCGCGGCCCCGCGGTTCAGGCCGCAGATCCGGCCGAGGTCGTCCACGCTGGCCCCGCCTTGCGCCATCCTGACCGCGTGCGCGAAGCCCGGCGCGGCCGGCTCGCTCTTCGCGCCGGCCGGCGGATTCGCCGCGAGCCCGGCGGCGATCCGCTCGAGCGAGGCGATGCGCTCGTCGAGCCCGGCGAGCAGGCGCGCCTCGAACCCTTCGGGCAGGCGCGCGGCCTGCCGCTCCGTTGCTTCCGGCGGTGCAGCCGGGCCCGTTTCGGCCGCGGCCGTCCGCAACCGGCGCACGATGCGCCGGACTCGCAACAACTCGAGCGCCGCGGCACACAAAAGCAGCGCGTTCGCGGCGAGCAACGCGGTCGCCGGTATCAGTTCACCCGTCATCATACGTACTCGTCTATGGTGGTGGTGGAACGGTGATTGTCATCGTCATCTTCGTCGGCGTCGTCGCGGGTCGACGGCGGGACCGGCCGCTTGCGCTCACCCGGTTGCCGGTTGCCGCGCGCCGGCGCCGTCGGCCGTATGGCCCACGGCGGCAGGATCGGCTTCACGGGGTTCACCGGGTCGGACACGTCAGGCCTCCAGCATCGAGCGCAACCGGACGAGCGCCTGGCCGTGGATCTGGCAGACCCGCGATTCCGTGACCTCCAGCACGGCGCCGATTTCCTTGAGGTTCATCTCCCGCTCGTAATACAGGGAGAGCACCAGCCGCTCGCGCTCGGGCAGGCGGAGCACGGCTTCCGCGAGCCTCCTCGCGAACTGCGCCTGCGCCAGCGCCTGTTCGGGCGCGCCGTCGGCGGCCGCCGCCGCGGGCAGGCGCTGCTCGCCGTCTTCCAGCGCCTCGTCGAGGCTGAACAGGCGGCTGGCGGACGCATCCCGCAGGATCGCGTGATAGTCGTCGAGCGAGATGCCGAGGTGGGCGGCTATCTCGCGGCCCTCCGCCGCCCGCCCGGTGCGCGCTTCGATGGCGCGCATCGCCTCCGCCACCTCGCGGACCTTGCGGTGCACGGAGCGCGGCGTCCAGTCGAGCTTGCGCACCTCGTCGAGCATCGCACCGCGGATGCGGATGCCGGCCCAGGTTTCGAAGCTCGCGCCGCGCGCCGGATCGAAGGTCGCCGCCGCCTCGAGCAGGCCGAGCATGCCGGCCTGGACGAGGTCGTCCATCTCGACCGATGCGGGCAGGCGCGCCGCCAGGTGGCAGGCAATGCGCTTGACGAGGCCCGCGTTGGCCGTGACCAGGTCTTCCTGCGAGGGGAAGGCCTGCAGCGCGACGCTGGCGTAGGCGTTCATGCGCGCCTCCGCGCGGGCGCCGGCGGGGTTTCCGCGCGGAGCAGGCGCTCGAAGAAGAACTGGATGCCGCCGTGCGGCCCGCGCACCGGCAGCGCATCGAGCGCCCGGGCGAGCGCACGGAACGCGAGGCTCGACGCGGAGGAAGGATACGCGTCCACCACGGCGCGTTGCTCGCGCACCGCGTGCCGCAGGCTGCGATCCTCGGGGACGTTGCCGATGTGACGCAGCACGACGTCGAGGTACCGATCCGTGACCTTGCGAATCTTCGTGAACAGGCGATGGCCGTCGGCATCGTCGCGGGTGCGGTTCGTGACCACCTGGAAGTGCGAAATGCCGTAGTGCCGGCTGAACACCTTGATCAGTGCATAACCGTCGGTGATCGAGGCCGGCTCGTCGCAGATGACGACCACCGCCTGCTGCGCGGCCTGCACGAAACGCGCCACGGACGGCGAGATGCCGGAGGCCGTGTCGACGATCAGCCATTCCGGGTGCCTCTCGAGCCCCTGGAACGCGTGCACGATGGCGGCCTGCGAGCTCACCGGGAGGTCGGTCATGGCGTAATTCCCCGACGTCGCGGGGACGATCCGGATGCGTGCCGGGCCGGACAGCACCGTGTCGGCCAGCCCGACCTTGCCCTCCAGCACGTGCGACAGGTTGTACTGGGGCTGGAGCCCGAGGAGGACGTCGACGTTCGCGAGGCTCAGGTCGGCGTCGAGCAGCATCACGTCACGCCGGTCGAGCCCCAGCGAAACGGCGAGGTTGACCGCCACGTTCGTCTTGCCGACGCCGCCCTTGCCGCTCGTAACCGCGACGACCCTGACCGGGTCCCGCTTGAGCGCACGCAGCATGAGCGCTTCCTGGCTGGGCTTACGCATGGGCCACGCTCGCCTGTCCGTAGTGCTCGGCCATCGTGCGCTCGTCGATCCGTGCCGCGCCCGAGTCCAGGCACTCGACCGCGCGGTCGACGAGCCACAGGCGCCGGCGCTCCGCCGGGTGCAGGTCGTCCGGGATGCGCTGCCCGTCGGACAGCCAGACGGCCGGGAGGTCGTGGCGGATCAGGGTGCCGAGGACGCAGCCGAGCTGCGCGGCTTCGTCGATCCTGGTGATCACCGCGCCGGCGAGCGGCAACGTGCCGAAGCGGCGCACGGTCTCGTCGAGGCCGGCCTCCTGGCTCGTCGCCGCGAGCGTGAGATAAAAGCGGACCCGCCCCGCCTCGCGCCGGCAGGCGGCGAGGCGCTCGGCGAGGCCGGCGTCGCGCTGGCTCAAGCCCTCGGTGTCGATCAGCACCAGCCGGCGCGACCGCAGGCGGTCCAGCACGGACTCGAGCTCGTCGGGCTCGGACGCCGCGTGCACTTCGACGCCGATGATGCGGGCGAAAGCCTCGAGGTGCTCGCGCGCGCCGATGCGCCACGCGTCCGCGCACACGAGCGCCACGCCCTGCGCGCCGTGGCGCATCACCCAGTTCGCGGCGAGCTTGGCAATCGTGGTCGTCTTGCCGACGCCGGTGGGACCGACGAGCGCCGCCGTCCCGCCGGCGGACAGGAGCTCGTCGGCGGCGACCGGAATCGCCTGCGCGAGCTTCGCGAGCGGATCGCGCCAGAGCTGGCGCACGTTGCCGACCGGCTCCAGGCTGTCCACGACGCGGCGCGCCACGTCCGGGGCCAGCCCGAGCAGCGCGAGGTTACGCAGGATCTGCGCCCGGAGCGGCGAGCGCCTCACGGTGCTCTTCCACAGGAGACCGGACACTTGCGTTTCGAGCAGCGAGCGCAGCGACGTGAGCTCCGCCCGCAGCGCGGCGAGCTCGCAGGCGTCCGGATCCGCCGCGGGCGGCGCAGCGGGCCGGTCGTGCCGCGGCGCGGACTCCGGCTCTTCCCGGGCCGCCACGGCCTGCGCACGGGCCGTTTCGTGCGGCTCGCCGCGCGCGTCCGGTCCGTCATCGGCCGCATCGCCCGTGCGCTTCGTCCCGGGCGCGGGCGCGGCGGCGGACGGCCCCAGCGCCTGCCGCACGAGGGCCTCGTCGTAGTCGATGGCCGCGATCACCTCGATGCCGTCGGCGACGCGACGGGTCGAGAGAATGACGGCGTCCGGCCCTTGCTCTTCCCTCACGGCGCGCAGGGCCTGGCGCATGTCCTTCTCGATGTATCGCTTGATCTTCAAGGCAGTGTCCTCTCGTCAGTTGTGAGCGTCGCCGGCGCTAACCCACGGCACCCAGCATCTGGATTCGCTTGTCGTCGGGAATCTCGTTGTAGGCCAGCACGTGCAGGTTGCGGATGCCGCGCAGCATGCGCGCCAGCCACGGCCGGAGCGCGGGTGCCACGAGCAGCACGGCGGGCTCGCCCGCGATTTCCTGTTTCTCCGCCTGTTGCGCGAGCGATTCGTGCAGGCGCGCGACCAGGCCAGGCTCGATCCCGAGCTCGCCGGATTCGCGGGCCGATTCGCTCAGCATGCGCTCGATCTCCGGGTCGAGCGTGATGACCGGCAGCTCGCTGCGCATGCCCGTGACCTGCTGCACGATGGCCCGCCCGAGCGCGACGCGAACGAGCGCCGACAGCTCGGCGGGATCCTGCGTCCGGGTGCCGTGCTCCGCGAGCGTTTCGGCGATCTTGCGGACGTTGCGCAACGAAATGCGCTCCTCGAGCAGGTTCTGGAACACGCGTGCCACCACCCCGAGCGACAGGGTCTTCGGCGTCAGCTCCTCGACCAGCTTCGGCGAGGACGCCGCGAGCCGTTCCAGCAGCCGCCGCGTCTCCTCGTGCCCGAGCAGCTCGTGCGCGTGCTCCTTGAGGACCTGGCTCAGGTGCGTGGCGACGACCGTCGCCGGATCGACGACCGTGTAGCCGAGCATCTGCGCTTCCTCGCGGCGGCCCGGCTCGATCCAGTACGCTTCGAGGCCAAACGCGGGATCCTTCGTGCGGATGCCCTCGACGCGGCCGAACACCTGGCCCGGATTGATCGCGAGCTCGCGGTCGACGTGCACCTCGCTTTCGCCGACGGGCACGCCGGTGAGCGAGATGCGGTAGGCATTCGGCGCGAGCTCGAGGTTGTCGCGAATGTGCACGGCGGGCACGAGGAAGCCGAGCTCCTCCGTGAGCTTGCGGCGCACGCCCTTGATGCGCGCGACGAGCGGGCCGTTGCGCTGCCGGTCGACGAGCGGAATCAGGCGATACCCGACCTCGAGCCCCACCGGATCGACCGGATCGACGTCCTGCCAGCCGATTTCCGGCAGCGGCGTTTCGGCGACGGGCGGCGGCTGGGCCGCCTCCGGCGCCGGCGCGCCGCGGCGCGCGAGGCGGAACGCGCCGAATCCCGCGGCGGCGGCGAGCGCCAGGAAGGCGAGGTTCGGCATGCCGGGGATCACGCCGAGCACGCCCATCACGACCGCGGTCACGACGAGCGCCCGGTAGTCGCCGAAGAGCTGGGCGAACACCTGCCGGCTCATGTCCTCGGCCCGCGACGCGCGCGTGATGATGATGGCGACGGCCGTCGACATCATGAGGCTCGGCACCTGCGCCGCGAGCCCGTCGCCGATCGTGAGCAGCGTGTAGTTCTGGAGCGCCACGGCCAGCGGCAGGTCGTGCTGCATCATGCCGATGGCGAGGCCGCCGATGATGTTGATGAACAGGATCAGAATCCCCGCGACCGCATCGCCGCGGACGAACTTGCTGGCACCGTCCATCGAGCCGTAGAAGTCCGCTTCCTCGCGAATTTCCCGGCGGCGCCGCAGCGCTTCCTCCTGGTCGATGATGCCGGCATTCAGGTCGGCGTCGATCGCCATCTGCTTGCCCGGCATCGCGTCCAGCGTGAAGCGCGCGGTCACCTCCGAGACGCGCCCCGCGCCCTTGGTCACCACGACGAAGTTGATGATGACGAGGATCACGAAGACGATGAGGCCGACGGCGTAGTTGCCGCCCACCACGAACTCGCCGAACGCCTCGATCACGTTGCCGGCCGCCCCGGTGCCGTTGTGACCGTTGAGGAGCACGACGCGGGTGGAGGCGATGTTCAGGCCGAGCCGCAGCAGCGTGACCACCAGCAGGATCGTCGGGAACGCCGCAAAGTCGAGCGGCCGCCCGACGTACACGACGGTGAGCAGGATGGCGACCGACAAGGCGATGTTGAACGTGAACAGCACGTCGAGCGCCGCCGGCGGCAGCGGCAGCATCATCATCGCGAGCAGCACGAGGAGCAGGGTCGGCACCCCGAGGCCGCGGCCGATGCCGGTCAGCAATGCCCGTTTGTCACCGAGGATCATGCGTCAGCTCCCGTTCCACAGGCTGGGGTCGATGTCCGGCGCGGGCGGCACGGGCGGTGCACCGGCCGGACGCGGCTTGCGGAGCTCGTAGACGTAGGCCAGCACCTGCGCGACCGCGCGATAGAGGGACGCCGGGATTTCCTCGCCGACCGGCGTGCTGCGGAACAGCGCTCGCGCCAGCGGCGGTGCGTGGAAGAGCGGCACCCCGTGCTCCTCCGCGATCTCGCGAATGCGGGCGGCGACGTGCTCGCGGCCTTTCGCCACGACCTGCGGCGCACGCATCGTCTCGCCGACGTAGCGGAGCGCCACCGCGTAGTGCGTGGGGTTGACGACGACCACGTCCGCGGACGGCACGGCATCCATCATGCGCCGCGTTGCCGCCTGCTGCTGCAAAGCGCGCAGGCGGGACTTGACCTCGGGCCTGCCCTCCGTCTCCTTGAGCTCGTCGCGCACCTCCGTGCGCGTCATGCGCAAGCGCTTGCGGTGGCTGTGCAACTGGAACGGCACGTCGACCGCGGCGATCAGCACGAGGCTCGCGCTCACGACGAGCAGCGACGACCCGGCGAGCCTGGCCGCGGCGGCGATGGCCGGTCCCACCGGCAGCGAGCCGAGCCCGAGCAGCTCGCCCATCGAGTGCCTGAGCCACAGTGCCGCGACCGCGGCCACCAGCACGAACTTGGCGATTGCCTTGGCGAGCTCGTTCAGGCTGTGGGCGCTGCACAGGCGCTTCAGGCCCTTGACGGGGCTCATGCGCTCGGGCTTGAACGCCACCGCCTGCAGGCTGAACGACCAGCCGCCGAGCAGTGAGGCGCCGCCCACGGCGGCCGCGACGAGCACGGCCGCGAGCGGCGCGAGCGCGAGGAGCGCATTCTGCAGGGCGGCGCCCAGCGCGCTCGCCAGCAGGGAGGGATCGAAGGCGATCCGCCGTTCCAGGGCGAAGCCGGCGCGAAACCCCTCGAGCAGCCGCTCGCCCGACCAGCCCGCGAACAGGAGCAGCGCCGCCGCGCCGCAGAGCATCACGGCCGACATCGTGAGCTCGCGCGAGCGCGGCACGTCGCCCTTGCGGCGCGCGTCGTCGAGCCGCTTGGGTGTCGGGGCCTCGGTACGATCCTGCTGCGATTGCGGTTCGGCCATCGGCTCACCTCAATTCCCGATCACTGCCGAGAGGGTCGCCAGCGCGGCATCCAGCGCCCTGACGACGTTCCCGGTGAGCGATTCCATGCCGAGCAGGATGATGACGAAGCCTGCCAGCATCGCGGCGGGAAAACCCACCGCGAACAGGTTCAGCGTCGGCGCCGCGCGGCTCATCACGCCGAACGACAGGTTGATGATGACGAGCGCCGTGATCGCGGGCAGCGCGATGAGCACGGCCACGACGAACAGTTGCCCGGACCAGCCGAGGAGCAGCGGGATCGACACCATGGCGCTCCCGGCCATCGGCAGCGCGACGAAGCTGTCCGCGAGCAGCCGGACGAGCGCGAGATGGCCGTCGACCGCGAGGAACACGAGCATCGCGAGCATCAGGAAGAGCTGGCTGAGCACCGGCATGTTGACGCCGCGCTGCCCATCCACCAGCACCGCGAAGCCGAGGCCCATGCTCATCGCGACCACCTGGCCGCCGAACGCCACCGCATCGAACACGAGCTGCACGACGAACCCCATTGCCGCGCCGGTGAGGATCTCGCGCGCGAGCAGCGTGACGCCTCCCAGGCTCAGCACGTCGACGGCCGGCACCTCGGCCAGCACCGGCGCGATCACGATCGTCATCGCGAGCGCCAGCAGCAGCCGCACGTGCTGCGGCACGAAGCCGCCCCCGATCACCGGCATCACCATGGCGAACGCACCGATACGGACGAACGGCCACAGGTACCGCGAGATCTCGTCGAGCAGCGGTCCGATCGGAATGTAGAGGTCCACGCGCGCAACTCACCGTCTTCTTCCGGAAGGCACTCACCCGATCAGCATCGGGATCTGCTCGATCAGCCGCCGCGTGTAATCCACGATGAGGCCGAGCATCCACGGTCCGGCGACCACGAGCGCCACGACGAGGACGAGCAGCTTCGGGATGAAGCTCATCGTCATCTCGTTGATCTGGGTGGCCGCCTGGAACATCCCGACCAGCAGGCCGACCGCGAGCGCGGACAGGAGCATCGGGGCGGCGATCAGCATGGTCACCCACAGGGCCTGCTGTCCGATCGTGGTCACGGTTTCGGGGCTCATCGCGGCATCCTCAGGCCTGGAAGCTGCCGGCGAGCGTGCCGAGCAGGAGCGCCCAGCCGTCGACCAGCACGAACAGCATGATCTTGAACGGCAGCGAGATGAGCATCGGCGACAGCATCATCATGCCCATCGACATCAGCACGCTCGAGACGACGAGGTCGATCACGAGGAACGGGATGAAGATGAGGAACCCGATCTGGAACGCCGTCTTCAGCTCGCTGACCATGAAGCTCGGGATCGCGATCGACAGCGGCACTTCGTCCACCGAGTCGACCGCGGTGCCGGAGATGCCCGCGAACAGCGCGAGGTCGCTCTCGCGGGTCTGGTCCAGCATGAACTGTCTGACCGGCACGATGGCGCGGCCGAGCGCGTCCTCGGCGGTGATCTCGCCGGCGAGCCAGGGCCGCACGGCGTCCTGGTGTACGCCGTCGATCACGGGCGTCATGACGAAGAACGTCAAGAACAGCGCGATGCCGAGCAGCACCTGGTTCGGGGGCGTCTGCGCCGTGCCGAGTGCCTGGCGCAGGATCGACAGCACGATGATGATGCGCACGAACGCGGTCGTGGACAGGATCGCGGCCGGCAGCAGCGTCAGCAGCGTCATCAGCACCAGTATCTGGATGCTGAGCGTGTACGACTGCCCGGCCATCGCCTCGTTCGCGAGCGCGAGCGCGGACGGCTCCGCCTGCGCGGCCCCGACGGCCGGCAGCGCGAGCAGCAGGACGGCGGCGGCGATCCTCGTCACGCTCCGTCGCCTCCGCGCACGATGGCTTTCAGGCGCTCCGCGAAACTCGCGTCGGTGCCGCCGGGCCGCCGCGGTGCCGCGGCGAAGACGACCGGCTCGTCGAACACGTGCAGCGCGCTCACCTGTGCGGACGTGACGCCGAGCACGAGCTGCTTGCCGCCGACCTCGACGACGACGATCCGTTCGCGCTGCCCGAGCGCCTGGCTCGCGACGATGCGAAAGACCCCGCCGCCCGCCGCCCCGCGCAGCCCCTGCGTCCGGCGATACAGCCAGCCGCAGGCCAGGATCGCCCCCACCACCAGCACGAGGCTCACCACGACGCTGGCAATGCTGCCCGCGTCCGGTGCGGTGACGATGCCGGGTCCGCTCGCCGCGGCACGCGCGAGCGCAGGCTCGACGTCCGGGGCGAGAAGGAGCAGCGCGGCGAACGGGACTCTCACGTCCGGGTCCTTCAGGCGATCTTCTCGATGCGCTCGAGCGGCCCGACGACGTCCGTCAGCCGCACGCCGAAGCGATCGTCGACGACGACGATCTCGCCGTGCGCGATGAGCTTGCCGTTCACCAGCACGTCCATTGGCTCGTCCGCCTGGCGGTCCAGCGCCAGCACCGAGCCCTCCACGAGCTTCACCAGCTCGCGGATCGGCATGGTGGTGCTGCCGACGCGCAGCGAGACCGTGACCGGCACGTCGAGCACCAGCTCCAGGTTCACGTCGCGCCCGTTGCCGTTGGCGGCGCGCCCTGCGCCGAGCTCCTCGGGCGCGTACTGCGCGGCAGCCCCGCCGCCGGCGCCCGTCGCGTTGTCCGTCGTTCCGTCGTTCGCCATGTCAGGATTCCTCGTGTCGAATGGATGCCGTGCCGTCGCCGCCGAGCCAGCCCGTGGCCTCGACCGCGTTTTTGCCGGCGATCACGCCGAAGCGGCCCTTCACGACCGGCACGCCGCCGGCGAGAACCGTGGCGCTCTCCGGGTTCGCGATCGGCAGGACCGCCCCTGCCTCCAGGCCGGCGAGCAGGCCGACCGGGTGAGGCATCTCCCCGACCACGGTGCAGACCCGGACGGGGACGTCCTGGAGCCGGCGCCGGAGCGCCTCCTGCCAGCGGGCGTCGGCCGCCGCGTCGCGCGCGCGCTGGCGTCCCTCGAAAGCCGGCAGCAGTGAAGCCACCATCGCGCGCGGCCAGACGACGTGGAACGCGCCGCGCGCGTCGCCCGCCGCGAGCTCGAAGTCGCACGCGAGGACGGGATCCCCGTCATCCGCGATGTCGAGCAGCTCGAGAGGTGCATCGGACGGCACACGCTCCGGCGAGAGCGCGACGACCGGTTCCCAGACCTCGCGCAATCCCGCGAGGATCGCGTCGGCGCCGCGCGCCGCCACCGACCGCTCGCCGCGCGTGAAGGAGGCGCCGCCCTGGTAGGCGGTCGTCCCGGTGTAACCGAAGAACGCGTCGACGAGCTGGCGCACGACGGCAGCCTCCAGCACGACCAGGGCCGTGCCGTCGAGCGGTGCCGCCCGGAACGGAAAGTGAACCGCCGGCGCGGCGAGCCGCTGGCGGCAGGCCTCCCAGGTTTCCGCCTCGAGGCCCGTCGCCCGCACCTCGAGCTCGCACTTGAAGCCCGCGGCGAGATCGGCGGCGAGGCGTTCCGCGAGCTTCGCGTTCAGCACCGCGAGCCGCGGATAGCCGTGGGTCACGATCCGCGAACGGGCAGCGATGTCGTAGCGCCGCACCGAGGCATGCCGCGGCACGGTACCGCCGTGCACCTCGACGGCGCCGGACGAAACGCCTTCGAGCAGCGCGTGCTTCTCGTCCTCGGTCAGGATGGGTTCGCTCATGCGTCGATCTCCGCGCCGTCGCACGCGTCCTACTGGACGATGAGGCTCGTGAAGTACACGGCCTCGACGGCGTCGCGGCCGGTCCGCTCGCGCACGACCTCGCGAACCTCGGCGAGCGCGTCCGCGAGCAGGCGCTCCTTGTGCTCGCGGGTGTTGATCGCGGCGTAATCGACGATGTCGCTGAAAAGCAGGATGAGGCTGTTGCGGATCGCCGCCGAATGCTGCTTCACGGCCTCGATCACGAGCGGGTCGCGCGACATCACGTCCAGCGACACCTGCATGTAATGGCTGTCGCCGACGGAGTCGCGGAAGTTGACGACGAGCGGCGGCAGCAGGCTGTGATACAGCGCCGGCCGCGTGTCGGGCGCCGCCTCGCCGGCCGCGGTCGCGTTCGTGCCGGCGAGCCTGGCGCCGAGCAGCGAGCCCCCGAGACCGGCCGCCGCGAGCGCCACGATGCCGACCACGGCAATGATGAGCGTCTTGCCCGTTTTCGCGCCCGCGGGCGCGCCTGTTGCGTTTGGCTGGTTCATCTTCAGCTCCCCTGGAGTCGGGGAGCCTCATGCAAAGGCTGTGCCAGCCGATTTTTTCCTTATGGGACGCCTACTTGGAAGCGCATTGTCCACGCGGCGTCGGTTTTTTGGCGGCTCCGGCGGCGGCCGCCGGAGGCGGCACGCGGCGGCCGTCGGGATTCCGGCGGACGGGTCAGCGCGCCGCCGGGAGGCCGTCAGGCGAACAGGTCGATGAGACCTCTCGCGGCCGCACGCGCCGGTGCTTCGGGCGCGGCGTCCGGGCCACCCACAGTCCAGTTGACCGACCGACGCACCGCGTAACCGTCGCCGCGGTGCCCGGGCGCGGTCTCGTCGCGGGCCGGCGGCTGGTCCGACACGCTGGCGTCGCCGAGGGTGATGCCCTGGGCTTCGAACAGCTCGCGCAGCCGCGGCAGGCTCTGCTCGATGGCATCGCGCGTCAGCGGATGCGAGGCGTGGAAGCTCACCGCCGCGCTGCCGTCGTCCACGGTGAGCTGTACCCGCACGGGCCCGAGCTCGGCGGGATTGAGCTCGATCTCGGCATGCTGGACGTGCTGGCCGGCGAGCATGAGCACGCGCCCGCCGAGCGCATCGCTCCAGCCTTCGGCACCGGGCGGCACCGGGAGCGGGGGCATGCCGGTCGCCGGCAGCGGCGGCGCGCCGGCGCGGTCCGCCGCGGCGGCCGGCAGGGGCCCCGCGGGCGCAACCGCACGCGCGTGGCCGCCGGGTGCCGCGGTGTCCGGCGACTCGGCAGAGAGAGCGTGCTCGTGCACGTCGTCGGCGGGCGCGAGGCTCGCCTCACCCGTCCCGGCAATCGTGGCCGCGGCGGCATTCGCGTCCGTTCGTCCCGGCGCGACTGCCGTGCCCGCGGCCGCGCGCGGTGCCGGCGTGCCGGCGTTCGCGGAGCGCTCGGGCACCGGTGACGCTGCCTGGCCGGCGTCCGGGTCGGCGTTCCCGGGCACGGGCCCCTCGAGCGTGCCGCCGGCCGGGCGCGGCCTGGCGCCTTCCGGCGCCGGCGCGGCGAACGCGCCGTCCGCGTCGGGTACGTCGGCGGCAGCCGGGGCCGCAGCGGACGGCGCTTCGGCCGCCGCCACGACCGGGCGCGCCGGCAAGGCTTCGGGCAGCGCCCCGCCCTGGCCCGGCGACGGCACCTCCGCCGCGGGCAGCGTGTCCGCCGCCACCGCGGCAGCGGGTGCAGCGGACGGCGCGTACGCCGCCCCGGGAAGGGTGCTGCCGCGTGCCGGCAACGCCGCGGCGCCGTCCGGCCCGGCGACCTGTCCGGTCCCACCCGCCTGCGGCGCGGGCACCGACCCCTCGGGCGCGACCGCGAGCCACGTCGCCGACGGCAACGCGTCGCCGCCCGGCGGCAAGGCGTTGCCGTCCGGCCGCGGCGCGGCGGCCGCGGCATCGTCGGCCGGCAGCGGCGCAGGCACGTCTTGCGGGACGGCCGCGGCGAGCAGCGCTTCGAAGCCCGTGACAGCGGCAAGCCCGGCCTCGCCCGGCGGGCGATGCCCCTCGGCCACGGGCGAGTCCAGGAGGGAAAACGGCAGCGGTGGCAGCATGGAGGAGGTCCTTTTCTCCGGTGGTCATCACGATTTCGTCTGCATTCAGCAAGAACCGTGCCACGCGCCGGAGGCAGGGGGGCGACCTCAGCCGGAGGACGGCTCCGCGAAAGGCGGCGGCGCGGGCGGGCGATCGTCCGCCGCCTGCTGCGCGGCCCTCTCGCGCTCCCGGCTCTCCGCGTCCGCGTAGCCTGCGACGACCCGCTCCAGCGATTCCGAGCGACGGCGCGTCGCGAGCCAGCGCTGCCGCTGCGAGTCGCGCTGCCGCCGGCCGTCCTCGACGAGGCGTGCCTGGGCCCGGATCGCCTCGTCGAGCCGCTCGAGGAAGCGCTGGTAGTCCTGCAGGTGCGAGCTCGGCACCTGCCGCGGCAGGTCGCGGCCCTCGGCATAGCGGCGCCGCCACTCCCGCAGCTCCTCGAGCCTGGCCGCCGCGTCGTCCAGGCGCCGCTGGGCCTCGCCCATGCGCCGGCACTGCGCTTTCTCCTCCGTTTCCCGCAGGCGCAGCACGCGCCTGAGTCGCGCCGAGCGCGGCGTCATTGCGCCTCTCCCGCCGCCGCTGCCTGCTCGGCGCCGAGCAGGCGCTCCAGCGCCGCCACGCTGGTCGCGAAGTCGACGCGCTCGTGCCGGCCCTGGCGCAGGAACTCGAGCATCGCCGGCCAGCGCGCCACCGCATCGTCCACGCGCGGGTCTGCACCGCGCTGGTAGGCGCCGACGGCGATCAGGTCGCGGTGCTCCTGGTAGAGGGAGTACACGCGCCGGAAGCGGCCGATCAGGTGCTGGTGCGCCTCGGGCGTGATCTGCGTCAGGGCGCGACTGACCGAAGCTTCGACGTCGACGGCCGGGTACAGCCCGGCGTCGGCGATGCGCCGCGACAGCACGATGTGACCGTCGAGGATCGCGCGCGCGGCGTCCACGATCGGATCGTTGTGATCGTCGCCCTCCAGCAGCACGGTATAGATCGCGGTGATCGACCCCGAGCCCGCGGCCCCGTTGCCGGCGCGCTCGACGAGCTGCGGCAGCTTGGCGAACACCGACGGCGGATAACCCTTCGTGGCCGGCGGCTCGCCGATGGCCAGCGCGATCTCCCGCTGGGCGTGCGCGAAGCGCGTGAGGGAATCCATGAGCAGCAGCACGTTCAGCCCGCGGTCCCGGAAATACTCGGCGATCGCGGTGGACAGCCACGCCCCGTGCAGCCGGAGCAGCGGCACGTCGTCCGCCGGGGTCGCCACGACCACCGCCTTGCGCATGCCTTCCTCGCCCAGGCTCTGCTCGATGAAGTCCTTCACCTCGCGCCCGCGCTCGCCGATGAGACCGACGACGACGACGTCCGCGTCCGTGTGGCGCGTCATCATGCCGAGCAGCATGCTCTTGCCGACGCCGGACCCGGCGAACAGTCCCATGCGTTGCCCGCGTCCGATGGTGAGCAGCGCGTTGATGGAGCGTACGCCGACGTCGAGCGGCTCGCGGATCGGCTGCCGCTCGAGGGGGTTGATGCGCCGCCCGATGAGCGGCACCGCGCACCCGGAACGCGGCGGCGCCAGGCCGTCGAGCGGCCGCCCGCGCCCGTCGAGCACGCGTCCGAGCATGTCGTCGCCGATCGCGATCCGCGCGACGCCGGGCACCGGAATCACCCGGGCGCCCGGCACGATGCCGTGCATCTCGCCGGCCGGCATCAGGAACAGCCGTTCGCCGGCGAAACCGACCACCTCGGTTTCCACGTGGCGGCCGTCCTCCGCCACGACGTCGCAGCGGCCGCCGACGGCCGCGTGGCAGCCTTCGGCTTCCATCGCGAGGCCGATGCTGCGGTGCAGGCGGCCCTCGACGACGAGGGCGGGCGGACCGGAGGCGGCGCGCTCGCGGCACGCGGCGAGGTAATCGCGGTAGCGCGCATGGCGGCGCTCCCGCCACGCTCCCGGCGTACGCTCCGTCGCGTCCGTCACTGCCGCTCGTCCCCCAGCGCGGCGGCGATGACCGCCTCGAGCCGCGTCTCGGCGCGCGCGTCGACCTGCGACTGCGGCGTCGTCACCCGGCAGCCGCCGCGCGCCACGAGCGGGTCCTCGACGATCGACCAGGCCCGCACGCCCTCCGCCGGCGACAGGCATTCGGCGACCAGCGCCGCATCGTCGGGATGCAGGTACACCTTGACGTCGCGACTGCCCGCCGGCAGCACGCGCAGCGCCTCGCGCACGACGCCGACGACGTGCGTCGGATCCAGCTTGAGCTCGCGGCGGAAGAGCTGCCGCACGACCGTCATCGCGAGCTCGGCGAGGGCCTGCTCCACGGACTCGTCCAGCTCGTCAAGCGGCCGCGCAAGCGCGGTGCAGAGCTCGTCCAGGCGGGCGGCACGCTCGGCCGCCGCCTCGCGTCCCGCCGCGAGGCCTTCCTCGTAGCCCTGCCGGTAGGCTTCCTCGTAAGCCTCCTGCTGCAGCGCCTCGAGGCGCCCGGCGGTCGGGAAACCGGAAGCGGAACCGTCGATCGCCGGCACGTCCCAGCGCCGGGTGACCGCCGCCTGCGCCTGGGAATCAGACATAGTCCTCTCCGCCGCGGCCGAGCCGGATCGTGCCCTCCTCGGCCAGCCGGCGCGCGACGTCCAGGATCTCCTTCTGCGCGGCCTCGACTTCGGACAGGCGCGTCGGTCCGCGTGCCTCCATGTCCTCGACCAGCAGCGCGGCGGCGCGCTTCGACATGTTCCTGAGCAGCTTGTCGCGGACGCGCGGATCGCACGCCTTCAGCGCCACGACGAGGAGCTCGTTCGAGATCTCGCGCAGCAGGGTCTGGATGCTGCGATCGTCCGCCTCCAGCAGGGAGTCGAACACGAACATCATCTCCTCGATGCGCTTGCCGACCTCCTCGTTCTTTGCCTTCACGGCGGCAAGCAGCGCCTCCGCCGCGGCGGGCTCCAGCGCGTTGACGATGCCCGCGGCGGCCCGGTCGCCGCCGATGCGCTCGCGGCCGCCCTTGTCCGCGGAGGATTTGCTGGCCACGAGGTTCTCGATCTCCGCCAGCGCGTTCTGCTGCACGTCCGTGAGCCGCGCGATGCGCAGCAGCACGTCTGCGCGCTGCTCCTCGGGCAGCCGCCCGAGCACCTCGGCAGCCTGCTCCGGTTCGAGGCAGGCCACCACGATCGCGACGATCTGCGGATGCTCACCCTCGATGATCTCCGCGACCTCGCGTGCGCTCATCCATTTCAGGGCCTCCAGGCCTTCGGCGTCCCCGCCCTTCACGATGCGCTCGATGAACGCGTCCGCCTTGCCGGCGCCGAACGCGTGGGTCAGCACCTTGCGCACGTAGTCCGCGGCGCCGATGCCGATCGCCGTCTGGTCCTCCACCTCGGTGATGAACACGTCGAGCACCGAGCTCGCCTCCTCTTTCGAGACGTTGCCGAGCGTCGCCATCGCCGTGCCGAGCCGCTGCACCTCCTTCGGGCTCATGTACTTCAACACCTCGGCAGCCTCGGCTTCGCCGAGCGTGAGGAGCAGGAGCGCGGCGCGCTCCGTGCCGGAGCGTTGCGCGGATTCAGCTTTCATCGGTGCTCACCCATTTCTTGACGACCTGGGCGACACGCGCCGGGTCGTGGCCGGTGATGCTGCGCGCCGCCGCGACCTTCTCGTCGAAGCTCGGCCCGGCGAGCGCCGGGTGGCCCTGCACGAGGCGGACCGGGGCGCCGGCGGCATCGCTCGTCACGACCTGCGTCGCCGTGCCGGCGTTGCCGGCCAGCAGGCTCCTGAGGAGCGGCCGCACGATGCCGAAGGCGATCGCGAGCACCAGCACCGCGCCGAGCACCTGCTTCAGGATCTCGCGGACCGCGGGCTGTTCCCACAGCGGGACCTCGGGAGCGGCATCGGACTCCGGCACGTTGCGGAAAGCCGCCTTCACGACCACCACCGAATCGCCGCGCTCGGCGCGGAACCCGACGGCTTCGCGCACCAGGGCGGTGAAGCGCTCGATGTCCGCATCGGTCAGCGGCTCGTGCTCGCCCTCGGCCTCCCCGCCCGCCGGACCGTCGTCGACGAGCACCGCGACGGACAGTCGCTCGATGGTGCCGGATTCCGGGCGCGTGCGGCTGATGGTGCGATCGACCTCGTAGTTGCGCGTCGCCCGCTGCGACACCTCGACGCTGGCCGTCGCCTCGCCTTCCTCGCCCGCCGGCGCGGCGGCCACCCCGGGCGGCTGGTTGCTGAGCGCGCCCGGGACGCCCGCCGCGGCCGCGGCGACGCCGTCCTGCCGCTCGATGCTGACCTGCTCGCTGCGCAGCACGGTCTTCGCCGGGTCGTAACTCTCCTCCATGCGCTCGGTGACGCTGAAATCGAGGTCCGCGACGACCTGCGCGCGCACCCGGCCCGGCCCCACGAGCGGCGTGAGCAGCTCCTCGATGCGCCGGCGGAACATCTCTTCGAGCTCGCGCGCGCGCCGGAAAGATTCCATTGAGCGCAGCTCGTCGGCCCGGTCGCCCGCGCCGCTGAGCAGCCGGCCGTGCTGGTCGATCACGGTGACCCGGCCGGGCTCGAGGTTGGGCACGCTGGTCGCCACGAGGTGCACGATCGCCGACGCCTGGTCCGGCTCGAGCGTGCGCCCGGGGCGCAGCTCGAGCAGCACCGAGGCGCCGGCGCGGCGCTGGTCACGGATGAAGGACGACTGCCGCGGGATCGCGAGGTGCACGCGGGCCTTCTCCACCACGCCGAGATGCGCGATCGTGCGCGCGAGCTCCGCTTCCAGCGCGTGCTGGTAGCGGGCGCTTTCCATGAACTGGCTGACTCCGAAGCCCGACTGCTCCCCGAGCATCTCCATGCCGGCGGCACCGCTCTTCGGCAGCGCGCGCGAGGCGAGCTCGAGCCGGGCATCGTGCACGCGGGAGGCCGGCACGGAAACGCTGCCCGTGTCGAGATCGACGCGATGCTCGATGCCGGAAGCGCGGAGCGCCTCGGCGATCTGGGCGACCTCGGCCGCCTGCAGGTTGCCGAGCAGGCGGGTATAGCCCGGCGCCTGCGACCACAGCACGATCGCGAAGCCCGCCGCAACCGCGGCGGCCACGCCGACGAGCAGCAGCACCTGCCGCACGGCGGGAATCTCCAGCACGCCGCGCAGGTTCAGCTCCCGGACCGGGGACGCGGTCCCCTCGATGGTGACGGAGTTGCTCATGTGATTTCCGTTGCCTGACTCGATGGGCGTGTCGCGGTTACACCGGCATGTTCATGATTTCCTGGTATGCCGCGACCAGCTTGTTCCTCACTTCCGTCATCGCGCGGAACGAGAGATCCGCCTTCTGCGCGGCGACCATCACCTGCACCAGGCTGACGTCGCTCTTGCCGGCTTCGAACTCCTGCTTGAGCGCCGATGCGCCTTGCTGGAGGTCGTTGACCGCGTCGATGGATTGCTTCAGCAGGTCGCCGAAGCCGGTCTGCCCCGGCTCGGGGGCACGCGGCGCCAGCGGAGCTTCGAGCTGCGCCTGGAGCGCCCTGATCTGCTGCAAGAGTTGTTCGGTGCCGATCGCTTTCATGCCGTCGTTCCTTCCGTCGTCCGGGTGCCGCCCTCGTCGGGCAGGCGCACGCCCGCCTCCCGCATGCGCGCGAGCTTGTAGCGCAGCGTCCGGGGGCTGATGCCGAGCCGCTCGGCGGCGGCGGCGCGGCTGCCACCCGCGGCGCGCAGCGCGTCGAGGATCAGGCGCCACTCGCGCTCCTTGAGGCCGTCCTGGAGCAGGCCCTCGTTCGCAGGCGCCGGCATCGCTTCCGCCGGCGACTCGAACACGAGGTCCTGGGCCGTGATGGTGGGACCCTGCCTGAGGATCAGGGCCCGCTGGATCAGGTTTTCCAGCTCCCGCACGTTGCCCGGCCAGTCGTGCGCGACGAGCCGCGCCGCGGCGTCCTCGCCCAGCCGCGGCAGGCTGCCGGCGCCGTCGGCGAAACGCACGATCGCACGCTCGGCGAGCGGCACGATGTCGCCCGGGCGCTCGCGCAGCGGCGGGACGTGGAGCGGAAACACGTTCAGCCGGTAATACAGGTCCTCGCGGAAACGCCCTTCCGCGACGTGCTGCCGGAGATCGCGGTTCGTCGTCGCCAGCACCCGCACGTCCAGGCTGATCGTGCGGCTGCCGCCGATGCGCTCGACCTCGCGTTCCTGCAGCACGCGGAGGAGCTTCGCCTGCAGGCCGAGCTCCATTTCCGAGATCTCGTCGAGCAGCAGCGTGCCGCCGTTCGCCTGCTCGAACTTGCCGGCATGCGCGGCGACGGCGCCGGTGAAGGCGCCTTTCTCGTAGCCGAACAGCACGGCTTCGAGCATGTTCTCGGGTATGGCGGCGCAGTTGATGGCCACGAAGGGACGCTCGCGCCGTTTGGAATGCGCGTGCACGTAACGCGCGATCACTTCCTTGCCGCTGCCGGACTCGCCGCTGACCATGACGGTCGCGTTGCTGGCGGCGACGCGCCGCGCGATGTCGAGCAGCTCTTTCGATCTCGGGTCGGAGGCGACCGGCCCGTCGCCGGCGGGCAGCGCATGCAGGTGCCGCTCGACCAGCTCGCGCAGCGCCTCGGCCTCGAACGGCTTCACCAGGTAGTCGGAGGCGCCTTCGCGCATCGCGCCGACGGCGTGCTCGATCGTGCCGTACGCCGTCATCAGGATGGCCGGCAGCGACGGATGTCGCCGCCGGATCTCGCGCAGCAGCTCGGTGCCGGACATGGGCGACATCTGGACGTCGCTCACGACCAGCCCGATCGCGCGCCGCTCGAGTATCGACAGCGCGGCGTGCCCGTTGTCGGCCGTGTACACGGGAAAGCCGCCGCCGCCGAGCGTGTCCTCGAGCGCCGAAAGAAGGTCCGCATCGTCCTCGACGATCAGCACGCCGGCGTCAGTCATGGGAGGCTCCCGGCTGCGCGCAAGGCAGCGCGATCGAGAACAGCGTCCCCGCGTCCGTGCTGTGGAACTGCACCGTGCCGCCGTGCGCCTCGGCCACCGAGCGGACCACGGCAAGGCCGAGGCCGGTCCCCTGGGGCCGCGTCGTGAAGAACGGCTCGAACAGGCGCGACTGCAGCGGCCCCGGGATTCCGTGGCCGTTGTCGCTCACGGTGAGGCAGATGCGGTCGCGCACCACGAGCGCCGAAAGCTCGACGCGCCCGGGATCGCGGCAGGCATCCAGAGCATTGGCCACGAGGTTCGTGAGCGCGCCCTTGAGCGCGGCACGGTTGCCGCTGACGCTGAGGTCGCCGTGCGGCAGCTCGCTCGCCAGGGTCCAGCCCGCGGGGAGGCGCGGCGCGATCTCCTCGATGACTTCGCGGAACAGGTCGCCGACGGGAAACGTCTCGCCCGCCTGCTGCACGCCGCCGGCGAAGCGGAGCATGTCGTCGACCATGAGCGACATCTCCTTGAGCTTGGCCGCGATCTTGCCGGCAGCGCCGCCGCAGGCGCCGGCATCGTGACGCTCCAGCCGTCCCGCGTGCAGCAGCGCGGACGCGAGCGGCGTGCGGATCTGGTGCGCGAGCTTCGCCGTCATCTCGCCCAGTGCGGCGAGCCGGTCGGCCCGGTGCAGGAGGTCCGAGGTGCGGCGGATGTCGGTCACGTCGGTGAGCAGGAGGATCTCCCCCGGCTCGTTCTCCAGCGAGCGGCGCGACAGCGACAGCCGCCGGCCGTCGTGAAGCTCGAGCTCCCCGTCCGCACGCCGGCCGGGGCGGAACTCGCGCCGCACGATGTCGGACCAGGGACAGCCGGACAACGGGCGGTTCAGGAGCTCGACCGCTTTCGCGTTGTGCTCGCGGACGATGCCGGCGCCGTCCAGCACGATCAGGCCGGCCGGGAGCATCTCCGACAGCTCCGCGAGGCGGTCGCCCAGGCGCTCTTTCGCCGCGCGCTCGCGCAGCCGCGCGTGCCGTTCCGCCCTGAGCTCCGCGTTCAGCGTGCGCACCTGCTGCTCGAGAACGCGCCAGGCGTCCTCGAGCGACCGCGCCGTCGAGTTGAAGCTCTCGAAGGCGCTCGTCAGGGCGTCGGCAGGCATCGCAGTGGCGCTCAAGTCTCGTCGCTCCGGTCAATCCGTACGGACCCCCGGTAGCAAGTTGCGTGCCAGTTTGAAAAATCTTGTTATGTCAGGGACTTGGGAGAGATCGCGCGGGCCGGCGTCAAGATTCCGACGGTCGCTCGCCGGTGGGGCGCGCCCCGGCGCCGGCCGGGCGTCAGGCCGCCAGCCGCTGCAGCTTCTCGACCAGCGTGGTGCGGCGCATGCCGAGCAGGCGTGCCGCCTGCGCGACGACCCCGCCGGCTTCCTGCATCGCCTGCCGGATCAGGTCCTGCTCCACCTGCTGCAGGTAGGACTTGAGGTCGAGCGACAGCCGCGCGCCGGCGCTCGAGGACGGGATCTCCGCCGCCATCGCCGGGGCCTCGCCCGTGCGGGCCGCCGCGCGATACTTCTCCGGCAGGTCCTCGAGGCCGATCTCCCCGTGCGGGTGCAGGATGACGAGCCGCTCGACGAGGTTGCCGAGCTCGCGCACGTTCCCGGGCCAGGAATAGCTCGCGAGCGCGCTGATCGCCTCGGGGGTCAGCCGCAGCCGTTCGCGGCCGTCGACCTGGTGCCGGGAAAGGAGCTCGTCCAGGAGCGCCGGCAGGTCGCTGCGGCGCTTGGCGAGCGGCGGCATCTCGATGGGAAAGACGTTCAGGCGATAATACAGGTCCTCGCGGAACGTGCCGTTTCTCACGGCTTCCGGGAGGTCGCGATGCGTCGCCGCGATGATGCGCAGGTCGCAACGCCGCGTACGGTTGCTGCCGACCCGCTCGTACGTGCGCTCTTGCAGCACGCGCAGCAGCTTGACCTGCATCGGCAGGCTCATGTCCCCGATCTCGTCGAGGAACAGCGTGCCGCCCTCGGCCAGCTCGAAGCGGCCGACGCGGTCGCTGACGGCGCCCGAGAACGCGCCCTTCTCGTGCCCGAACAGCTCGCTTTCGAGGAGGTCGGGCGGGATGGCCCCGCAGTTGATCGGCACGAAGGGCCGGTCGCAGCGCGGGGACAGGTCGTGGATCGTGCGGGCGACGAGCTCCTTGCCGGTGCCGGATTCGCCGGTGACGAGCACGGTGGTGTCGAAATCCGCCACCTGCTCGATGAGGCTCCGCACGCGGCGCATGGCGGCGGACGTGCCGATCAGCCGGTGGCGCCGCTCGGGACCGCGGTAACGCGCGGCGCGGCGCAGGAGCCGCTCGAGCTGCGTGCGGCGCACCGGGAGGTCGAGGCGCCAGGCCGGCCGTTCACCCGGCCGGCCGACGGCGGCCTCGCCGTCGCCGCCGAGGAGCAGGAACGGCAGGTGCGGCCGGCTCGCCGCCAGCCGCCCGAGGCCGGGCCGGAGATCCTGCCCGACCTGGCCGACGATCGCCGCGATCGCGTCGTCGGGCGGGGCCTGGCAGTCGCGGCCGGCAATGACCGGCTCGTAGCTCAGGAAACGCAAGCGCTCGCCGAGAGCCTCCGCGCGTCCACCGGCGTCGAACACGACGACCCTGGCGCGTTCCGGCTCGCTCTGCAGCATCGCTCGATTCTCCTGTTCTCGTCTCCCCAATGACGGGTCGCAGGATAGCGACGGTGTGCGGCGGGCGTTGTGAGAGAGGTCTCAGATGGCGACGATCGTCGGGTTTTTCAGCGCTCGTCGCGGACCGTGACGTAGTTCGTGGCGGCGCGGCGGCGGCGGCGAACCGCGAGCAGCTCGGCGCGGCATTCCGCGTGCGCGTCGCGCGCGAGCGCGGCGAGACGCGTGGTCGAGCGCTGCGCTTCGAGCAGCATGCGCTCGCGGGTGACGCCCTGCACGTCGCGGAGCAACGCGTCGCGCTCCGGCAGCAGCCGTGCCACGGCGTCCCACTCGCCTGCCGCGGCGAGTGCGTCCAGGCGATCGTGCAACCCCGCGAGGCGCACTACTGCCTCTTCCCGGCTCATCCGCCGGCGCGGGCCGGCGCGGACGCGGCCGGGTCAGCACCGCTCGCGCGATCCGCGATCGCATCCCAGGCTTCCTTGAGCTCGCGCAGGAGGCCCGAGACTTCGTCGAGCAGCTTGGGATCGTTGCGCAGGTTCGCGTGCAGCAGGCGCCGCTCCATGTAGTCGTAGAGGGCGTCGAAATTGCCGGCGAGCCGGGCGTCCGCCTTGTGGTTGAGGCTCGCGCGCAGCCCGGCGATCACGGCGAGCGCATCGCCGATGGCGCTGCCCTTCTCGCCGATCGCACCCTGCTCCATGTACAGGCGGGCCGCCGCGATCCTCGCGAGTGCCCGTTCCATGAGGAGCTGGATCAACTGGTGCGGCGTCGCGGATTCGACCGCGAACTGGGCGTTCATCCGGCGGTATTCGCGCAGCCCTTGTGCGTACATCGTCATCGCTCCGTGACCGGTTTTCAGTTCCTGTCGCGCGGCCCGAACGTCGGCAGGTTCGCGAGTTGCTGGGCCAGGTAGTTGCTGGTGGCGGAAAGCTGCCCGAGCAGCGCATCCAGCGCGGTGAATTTCTTGAGCAGCCGATCCTCGAGCGCCGCCATGCGCCGGTCGAGCGTCTCGCGCGCCCCGTTCAGGTCGTCGATCCGGTCGCGCAGCCCGCCGCGCCGCGTCTCCAGCAGGCCGTCGGAGGCCAGGAGCCCGTCGACCACGTCGTGCAGCCGCACGGCGTAGCCGTCGACCGGGTTCGCGAAGAGCTGGCCGACCTTGTGGAAGTCGGATGCGAGCACCTCACCCAGGCGCACGTCGTCGACGGTCAGCTTGCCCTTGACGTCGGTCTGGACCCCGATCTCGGCCAGCATGCGGAACGGCAGGTCCAGGGACGTGACGCCGTTGCCGAGCTCGCGCCGCAACTGCGTGCGCATGGCGCGCACGCTGGCATCGCCCTGCAGCGGCGCGGCGACTTTCGATTCCGGGTCGTACGCGGTCAGCTTGTCGAACTGCTCGATCAGCGCGTTCCACGCGTCGGCGAACCGGCGGATCGTCGCCTGGACGGCGGCAACGTCGTTCTCGACCACGAGGTCCGCGGGCTGCCCCGGGGCGGCCTGCAGGAGGTCGAGCACGATGCCGTCGATCGCGCCACTCACGCTGTTGCCCGCGCTCACCACTTCGAAACCGTCGATCAACACGCGCGCATCCTGCGCCGCGGCGGCCTCGGTGAGCATGGTCGCGCCGTTCCCGGGGTCGTAGGCGAGAACGCCGAGGCCGCCGTCACCGCCGGCAGCGGTGACCGTCAGCACGTTCTCGCTGCCGCTGTCCTCGGCCGTGAGCACCAGGTGGCTGCCCGAGACGGCGTTCACGATGGTGGCGGAGACGCCGGTATTGTCCGCCGCCGCGTTGATGGCGTCGCGAATCGCGGCGAGCGTGTTGCCCTCTTCCGTGACTTCGATGCTGAAAGAGGCGCTGCCGACGCCGATCGTCAGCGTCCCCGTGCCGACCGCCGCATCGGGTCCCGTGAAGGCGCCGGAGACGAGCTTGTGTGCCTGCGCGAGCTCGAGCACTTCCACCCGGTAGCGCGCCGGCACGGCGGTCGTGCCCGCCGAGACGGTGAACAGCTCCTCGTTGCCGGACGTCGCCTTGCGCGCCAAGAGCGTGTCGAGCTCCCGCATCTTGCCCAGCTCGGTCATGAAGGCGTCGAGCGCCGATTGCAGGGTGCCGAACGCGGAGAGCTGCGCCTGGGTGCGCGCTTCCTGGCGGGCGATGCGCGATTCGGCCGGCGCGCGCTCCGCCGTGACGAGTTGCTGCACCAGGCCGGCCAGGTCGAGGCCGGAACCGATGCCCAGGGATGTAATGCTGGCCATGTCGTCGAGGTTCCTCGTCTTCGCGTCGGCCGGACCTTACAAGTTCCGTGCCAGCCCGAGCCGCTCACAAGCGATCGTCGAGCAGCCGCAGGTCGAAGCGCCCGTCGGGCGCGACCGCACGCACGAGCTCCTCGCTCGGAATGCGCCGGATCAGCTCGCCCGTGTCGCGATCCAGCACGTAAATCACCGTTCCCTTGCCGTCCGGCGCGACCTCGAAACGGAGCTCGCGGTTCAGGCTCTGCCGCAGCACCTCGAGCGCGCGCGCCATCGCGGCCGCCGTCATTCCGGCGTCCGCCGCGGCGGGCGGCGGCAATTCCTTGCCGCTCGCGGCAGCGGCCTTGCCGCGCCGGGGTTCCGGCGTGGCCACCGCGAAGGTGTCCGCGAGCACGACGGTGTCGGAGAACACGGTGGCGGAAGACGCGCTCATGATTCCCCCCCCTCGTGATGCGCCCCTGGGGCCGGGAAGCCCGGCGGGATCCTCCCGCCGGGCCGTCCCTCACCCGTTACTGCAGCAGGCTCAGCGCGAGCTGCGGCTGCGCGTTGGCCTGCGCCAGCACCGCCACACCCGCCTGCTGGAGCACCTGCGCCTTCGTCAGCTGCGCCGTC
>DATGQE010000044.1:0-59404 GCA_035304345.1 Woeseiaceae bacterium
CATCTCCTCACCATCCGCCAGCCGGACAGCCGGGCCGCGGCGCGGCCTCCCTGCGAGTTTCAGGCGCTCTCGGCCTTCAGCGAGATCTGCGCGCGCGAGCGCGCGTAGACGAGATCGAACGTCGCGAATCCCTGGCGCAGCCCGCGCCGTTCGAACTTGGTGGGCGGGCGCCAGGCGGGGCGCGGCGCGAAATTCCCCCTGCCCGCCAGGTTCTCGAGTCCCGGGAAGGCATCGCAGACCTCGAGCAGGTACATGGCGAGGTCTTCCCAGTCAGTGGCGAGGAACACGCGGCCATGTGCCTTCAGCCTCGGCACGAGGATCTCCAGGAAATGCGGATTGACGAGCCGGCGCTTGTGGTGGCGCTTCTTCGGCCAGGGATCGGGGAAATACAGGTTGATGCGCCGCAGCGAGCCGGCCGGGATCTGCTTTTCCAGCACCTCGACCGCGTCGTGCGCGATCACCCGCAGGTTGTCGATGTCGAGCACCTCGGCGCGCAGCAGGCAATGCCCGATGCCGGGTTTGTGCACCTCGATGCCGATGTAGTCGCAGGCCGGGTCGGCCGCAGCCTGCTCGACCAGCGTGTCGCCGTCGCCGAAGCCGATCTCGAGGACGCGCGGGGCATCCCGCCCGAACACCGCGACGAAGTCGAGCGGCGCGGGCGTGAACTCGAGCCCGAAACGCGGCCAGAGGCGCGAGATCGCGCGCTCCTGCGCCGGCGTCGTGCGCCCGCTGCGAAGCACGTAGCTCCGGATGCGGCGTCTCCCCTCCATGGCGTCAGTCGCGCGCGCCGGGTCGTCCCGCCCACAGGGCCGCCGCGCCCGCGACCAACAGCGCTCCGCCGAGCCACGCCGCCTGGGCCAGCGTGAGCACCAGCACGCCCGCGACAGAGCCGGTGAAGCCGGTCGCCAGCCAGAAGCGCTGGCGCCGCGCCAGCGCCAGCTCGCGCTCCAGGGCGGCGAGCGCCGGGGTGCGCACCTCGAAGCCGAGGCGGCCGCGGGCGGCGTGGTCGGCGAGCAGCCTCACCGCGCCCGGCAGCTCACGCAGCGCTTCCCGGATCTGTGGCAGGTTGTCCCGGAGGTCGCCTACGACCGCCCGCACGCCGACCTGCTCGTCCATCCAGCGCCGGAGAACCGGGCGTGCCGTCTTCCACAGGTCGAGCTCCGGGTAGAGCTCGCGCCCCACGCCCTCGACGTTGACCAGCGTCTTCTGCAGCAAGAGGAGCTGCGGCTGGATCTCGACGTTGAACCGGCGGGCGGCGGCGAAGAGCTGCGTGAGCACCTGGCCGAAGGAGATGTCCGCGAGCGGGCGGCTGAAGATGGGCTCGCACACCGTGCGCACTACCGATTCGAGCTCGTCGATGCGCGTGTCCGGCGGAACCCAGCCCGAGTCGAGGTGCAGCTTCGCGATCTTGCGGTAATCGCGGTCGAAAAACGCCATGAAGTTGCCCGCGAGGTACTTCTGGTCCTCGGGGCTCAACGACCCGACGATGCCGAAATCCACGGCGGCGTACTTCGGCCGCTCGGGGTCGTCGACCAGCACGAAGATGTTGCCGGGATGCATGTCGGCGTGAAAGAAATTGTGGCGGAATACCTGCGTGAAGAAGATTTCGACGCCGTTCTCGGCCAGCCGCTGGATGTCGGTGCCGGCAGCGCGCAGGGCCGCCATGTCGCTGATCGGGACGCCGAAGATGCGCTCCTGCACCAGCACCTCGGGGCGGCAGTAGTCCCAGTAGATCTCGGGGACGTACAAGAGGTCGGAGCCCTCGAAGTTGCGCTTGAGCTGCGTGGCGTTGGCGCCCTCGCGCATGAGGTCGAGCTCGTCCAGGATGGTCTTCTCGTACTCGGCGACCAGCTCGAGCGGCCGGAAGCGCTTCGCCGGCGGCCAGTAGCGGTGCGCGAGGCGCGCGAGCGCATACAGGACGGTGAGGTCTTCGACGATCTGCTCGCGCACGCCGGGGCGCAACAGCTTGACGATGACCTCGGCGCCGTTCGCGAGGCGTGCCGTGTGGACCTGCGCGATGGAAGCGGCCGCGAACGGCTCCGGGTCGAAGCGTGCGAACACCTCCGTGACCGGGCGCCCATAGAACCGGCGGAGCCTTTCCATCGCCACCTCGGCGGGAAACGGCGGCACCCGGTCCTGCAGCTTCGCGAGCTCGTCGGCGATGTCCGGCGGCAGGAGGTCGCGCCGGGTGGACACCGCCTGCCCGAACTTGACGAAGATCGGGCCGAGCTCCTCGAGCGCGAGGCGGATGCGCACGCCGAGAGGCGCCGAGCGGTCCACCTTGCGTGGCGCGAAGTAGAACACGAAGCGCAGCGGGCGCAGGAAATGCGTCGCCTTGATGACGTCCTCGAGCCCGTGGCGAACCAGCACGCGCTGGATGCGGAACAGCCTCCGCCATGTCTCGATGCGCCACATTCGCCGTTCAGCCGCTGGTCAGGCGGTTCTCGAGGAGTCCCAGGCGCGCCTCCAGGCGGGCAACGTCGTCGCGCAGGGTTTCGACCCGCTCGCGGAACGCGTTGACCTCGTAGCGGGTCGGCAGGACGCGAGCCTCTTCCTGCAGGTACTCGGAGAGGTTCCGGCGCAGGGTCCTGCGCGCTTCGTGACCCCAGCGCCCGAGATGCCGGGCGAGCTCACCGACCTCGTGCGCCACGACGTCGCCGACGATGGCGGACAGCTCTTCTTCGAGGTCGGGGCGGCCGTAGAAGAGCAGCTTCTGGAAACGCCGCGCGACGTCGGCGTCGCCCGTGAGCTCGAGCGCACCCTCGCGCACGGCCGCGTCGCCGGACTCGCCGGCCAGCCGGGCCAGCGTCAGCAAGGAACCGGTCACCGCCGCGTCGGGCTCGCCGTCGAAATCGTCGAGCATCGCGATGCCGTCGGCCTCGACCCGGAAGCAGGCCACGAGCCCGGTATTCCTGACGCGCACCGCGACGACCTTGCCGGCCAGCTCGCGGCACAGCTCGCGTGCCGGCGTCACCGTCGCGATACGGCGGTTGACGAGTCGCGTGACGGGCGCGAGCAGCGCCTGCAGCGGGTCCATCAGAGCCGCCAGCCGACGTGCAGGGCGACGATTCCGCCGCTCAGGTTGCGGTAGCGGCACTGCTCGAAGCCGGCGGCCTCCATCATCCGCAGCAGCGTCTCCTGGTCCGGATGCATGCGAATCGACTCGGCAAGGTAGCGATAGCTCGCCTCGTCTCCGGCAACGTAGCGGCCGAGCGCAGGCAGCACGTTGAAGGAATAGAAATCGTAAGCCGGCCGCAACACCTCGGCGGGTTTCGAGAACTCCAGGACGACCACGCGCCCGCCCGGCTTCAGCACGCGCCGCATCGACTGCAGCGCGCGCGTCTTGTCGGTCACGTTGCGCAGGCCGAACGCCATGGTGATGGCGTCGAAGCTCCGGTCCCTGAACGGCAGCGCTTCGGCATCGACCTGGGCCAGGGAAACGTTGCCCGCGACCCCGTCGTCGATCAGGCGGTCCCGGCCCCGCTCGAGCATGCGCATGTTGATGTCCGCGAGCACGACGTGGCCCTGCTCGCCCACGCGCGCGGCGAGCACCCGCGCGAGGTCGCCGGTGCCGCCCGCGAGGTCGAGCACGACCTGCCCGGGCCGCGGGCGGACCTCCTCGATCGCCGCGCGCTTCCAGAGCCGGTGCAGGCCGCCCGACATCAGGTCGTTCATGAGGTCGTAGCGCTCGGCGACGGAATCGAAGACCCCGCGCACGCGCCGCGCCTTCTCGCGGAAGGGTACGCGCTCGTAGCCGAAATGCGTCGTCTCGGGCCCGTTCTCCATCGTTCTCAGCCGTCCTGCCCGGCACGAGGATACCCCCGGGCCGCGAGGCGGTCGAGATAAGCCTGCCATTTCCGCTCCCGATCGCGGCCGAGCTCGTACAGGTAGTCCCAGGTGTAGAGCCCGGTATCGTGGCCGTCGTCGAACACCAGGCGCACGGCGTAACGGCCCACCGGCTCGATGCGCACGACCGCGACGTTCTCCTTGCCGGTGACGAGCATGCCTTCCCCGCCGCCGTGCCCCTTGACCTCGGCGGAAGGGGAATGCACCCGCAGGTACTCGAACGGCAGCTCGAAGCGGCTGCCGTCCTCGAACGTGACGGCGAGCAGGCGGGAGGCTTTGCGGAGGCGAATCTCTGTCGGTGTGTGCTGCATGCTGCTCCGCCGGACGCGGCCGGCGCCGGCTCCCCGGCGCGCCGGGTCAGAGGATGTAACGGCTCAGGTCTTCGTCGCGCGACAGCTCGGCCAGGTGGCGATCGACATAGCCGGCGTCGATCGTCAGGGTGGTGCCGGACTTGTCGGACGCCTCGAAGGAAATGTTCTCGAGCAGGCGCTCCATGACGGTGTGCAGCCGCCGCGCGCCGATATTCTCGGTGTTCTCGTTCACGTGGTAGGCGACTTCCGCGATGCGGCGAATGCCGTCGTCGGTGAAGACCAGCTTCACGCCTTCGGTCTCGAGCAGCGCCGTGTACTGCGCCGTCAGGGAAGCATCCGGCTCCGTCAAAATGCGTACGAAGTCTTCCGTCTTGAGCGAATCGAGCTCCACCCGGATCGGGAACCGGCCCTGCAGCTCGGGGATCAGGTCCGAAGGCTTGGAGACGTGGAAGGCGCCCGACGCGATGAACAGGATGTGATCGGTCCGCACCATCCCGTACTTGGTGTTGACGGTGGCGCCCTCGACCAGCGGCAGGAGGTCGCGCTGCACGCCTTCGCGCGAGACGTCCGCGCCGATGGTCTCCGCGCGCCGCGCGATCTTGTCGATCTCGTCGAGGAACACGATCCCGTGCTGCTCGACCGCGTTCAGGGCGGCCGCCTTGATCTCCTCGTCGTCGAGCATCTTCGCGGCTTCCTCGTCGGTGAGCAGCCTCATGGCCTCCTTCACCTTCACCTTGCGCGATTTCCGCCGCGTGCCCGAGAGATTCTGGAACATGCTCTGGAGCTGGCTGGTCATCTCCTCCATGCCGGGCGGCGCCATGATCTCGATGCCGACCGGCAGCGCCTGCAGGTCGATCTCGATCTCGCGATCGTCGAGCTTGCCCTCGCGCAGCATCTTGCGGAATTTCTGCCGCGTCTCGTTGTCCTCGGACGGTTCGCGCTCGACGTCGCCGAAACGCCGCGCCGGCGGCAGCAGCGCGTCGAGGACCCGTTCCTCGGCGGCGTCCTCCGCGCGATAGCGGACCTTCGCCATCGCTTCCTCGCGGATCATCTTGACCGCGACGTCCATGAGGTCGCGGATGATGCTGTCGACCTCCCGGCCGACGTAGCCGATCTCCGTGAACTTCGTCGCCTCGACCTTGATGAACGGCGCCTTGGCGAGCTTCGCCAGCCGGCGTGAAATCTCGGTCTTGCCGACCCCGGTGGGACCGATCATCAGGATGTTCTTGGGAGTGATCTCGCTGCGCAGCGGCTCGCTCACCTGCACCCGGCGCCAGCGGTTGCGCAACGCGATCGCGACGGCGCGCTTCGCCTCGTCCTGGCCGATGATGTGCTTGTCGAGCTCCTGCACGATCTCGCGCGGCGTCATTTGCGACATATCAGTCGATCCGTGAGTCAATCCGTGCGGCCGGACGCGGCCTGCAGCTCCTCGATGACGATGTTCTGGTTCGTGAACACGCAGATCTCGCCGGCAATCCGGAGGGCCTTCTCCGTGATGGCGCGGGCATCGAGATCGGTGTTCCTGAGCAGCGCGAGGGCGGCCGCCTGTGCAAACGGCCCTCCCGACCCGATCGCCATCAGGTCGTTCTCGGGTTCGATCACGTCGCCGTTGCCGGATATGATGAACGAGCTTTCGCGGTCGGCCACGCAGAGCAGCGCTTCCAGCCGGCGCAGGCGGCGGTCGGTGCGCCAGTCCTTGGCCAGCTCGATCGCCGCGCGGGTGAGGTTGCCGTAGCGCTCGAGCTTGCTTTCGAACAGCTCGAACAGGGTGAAGGCGTCGGCCGTGCCGCCCGCGAAGCCGGCGATGATGCGACCGTCCGCCAGCGTGCGCACCTTGCGCGCGTTGCCCTTCATCACGGTGTTGCCCATGCTGACCTGGCCGTCACCGCCCATGGCGACCTTGCCGTCACGACGTACGGAGACGATGGTCGTCCCGTGAAACTGCTCCATGGTGAGTCCTCCGAACAGCGGGGCGTCGCGCCGCGGCCGCGGCCGACGCCGGTCGCCGCCCCGGGTGCTAGCGGGCAGGCTCCTTGCGGGTCCGGGGCCTGGCACGCGCGCGGGGATGCGTTCGGTCGTATATCTGGGCCAGGTGCTGGAAGTCAAGGTGGGTATACACCTGCGTGGTGGCGATGTTGGCATGCCCCAGCAGCTCCTGCACGCCACGCAGGTCGTGACTCGATTCGAGCAGGTGGGTCGCGAACGAGTGCCGGAACAGGTGCGGATGCACGCGCATGTCGATGCCCTGGCGGCGCGCCCAGTACTCGACGCGCGCCTGCACCGCGCGGCGGCTCAGGCGCCCGCCGCGGGTACTGACGAAGAGCGCGCGCTCGTCGGGCGCGGCGAGCCCGGCGCGGCTCCCGAGCCAGCGCTTCAGGGCGGCGACGGCATGGCGCCCGACCGGCACGATGCGCTCGCGCCCGCCCTTGCCGAGCACGCGGACCGTGGCGTCCGCGAGGTCGAGGCCGTCGAGATCGAGCTGGGTAAGCTCCGAGAGGCGCAGGCCGGACGAATAGAAGAGCTCGAGGATCGCGCGGTCGCGGGCCACGAGCGGGCCGTCGCCTTCGATCTCGAGCAGCTTCGCCATGCGGTCCACGTCCAGGGTGCCCGGCAGCCGTTTGCCGATCTTCGGCGCGCGCACGCCGATGGCCGGGTTCGCCCGCAGCTCGCGCTCGCGCACCAGGAACGCGCAGAAGGTGCGCACGGCGGAAAGGCGCCGGGCGATGCTGCGGGGGCCGAGGCCGTTGCGAAAGCAGGCCGCCGCGAAGGCGCGCACGTGCCCGCTGTCGACGTCGGCCCAGCGGGCGATGCCGGCGTGGCCGCAGAACAGGGAAAACGCATCGAGATCGCGACGGTAGTGCAGGCAGGTGTTGGGCGAGAGGCGCCGTTCGTACTTCAGGTGATCGACGAAACGGTCGATCCACTGCGCCGCCGATGCCTGCATCAGCTTCCGCTCCGGCGGGAGCGTCGCATCAGAACCGCCTGAGCGCCTCCGCGACCAGCTCGCCGAGCCGCGCGAGGAAGTCGAAGCTCATGGCCGGGTGGAAGCGTTTCGCGTCGTGGCTGCCGATGGCCAGGAACCCGACCTCGCAGGCCTTGCCGAGCGGCACGAGTGCCGCCGAGCCCACCTCGTCGGCCGCCGGCCCGAACAGGAAGTGCTTCTGTGCGTCGCGGATCTGGCCGCAGCGCGGGTGGCTGCTCTCGAGGAACGTCGCGAACGGCTGCATCGCGGCATCGTTCCGGTCCACCGCCCGGAAGAACCGGCCCTTGGCCACGTCCTCCCCGGGCATCGACGTCCCGAACCACACGAGGACGGACTGGTCCGCGTCGAACGACGTCCTGAGTGACGATTCCACCGTCGACAGGGTGGCGTCGAGGCTGCCCGCACGGATGAGCCCGAGCGCGAGCTGGTGGATCTTCGCCGCCAGCACGTCGTTGGCGCGCCCGGCCTCGAGCAGCTCCTTGAGCTGGCGCTCGAGCTTCAGGTCCTTCTGCCGCAGCACCGATACCTGCCGTTCCACCAGCGAGACGGTCCCGCCGGTGACGTGCGGCAGGCGGAGGGAGCCGAGCAGGGCACCGTGACGTTCGAAGAAATCGGGATGGCGTCGCAGGTAATCGTGGACGGCGGCTTCGGACAGACCGGGTTCGACGAATTCCGGTTTGCGCTGCGTGCTCATAGATCGTCGCTTCCCACTGATGTTGTTCTCGTGGCCGCGCCGGCCTGCGGGAGCGCGCGACCTTGGGAAACCGCGGCTCAGCCATCCGTGCGTGCCTGGCAGCTTACCATGCCCCGGTTGGACATTTAGCGCCGCCGACGGTAGTTTACATGAACGGAGAATACTCAATAACAACAACGGATCCGGGGACGGTACATGCGGCACATCATGGTCATGAACGCCAAAGGGGGCTGCGGCAAGAGCACCCTGGCCACCAACATCGCCTCCTGGCTCGCTCACGAAGGCCATGCCGTCGCGCTCGCCGACTACGACCCGCAGCGCTCCAGCCTCGACTGGCTGGAACGCCGGCCGCCGAACCGGCCGGAAATCGCCGGGGTCGCCGCTTTCGATGAAGGCTTGAGGCGTGCCCCGCGCAGCGTGGATTACCTGGTCATCGATGCGCCGGCGCGCTCGCACGGCCCGGAGCTCACGGAGCTCGTCCGCCACGCGGAGACGATCATCGTGCCGGTGCTGCCCTCCACCATCGACATCCAGGCGTCCGAGCGCTTCATCGACGAGCTCAAATCGGTCGGCAAGGTCGAGCGCAAGGAAGCCAAGGTCGCGGTGGTCGCCAACCGCGTCCGCGAGTACACCCTCATCTTCGAGGAGCTCGACGAGTTCCTCACCAAGGTGAAGGCGCCGTATCTCACCGCGCTGCGCGAAGCCCAGAACTACGTGCGCGCGTACACCCGCGGTCTCGGCATCTTCGAGCTGCCGGAGTATCTCGCCTGGCCCGACTGGGAGCAGTGGGAGCCGCTCACGCGCTGGCTGAAGAGCGCCCGCAGCCGGCCCTGACCCGACCTCCCCGGCCAACGGCAACAGCGGCCTTGCGCCCGCTCAGCGGGCGGAAAGGTGCGGAATCGCGGGCCGGCCCGGGTCGGCCACCAGCGACAACCCGGCGCGCCACGCTTCCGCGGCCGCGTCGTCCTCGCCGAGCCGCGTGAGCAGGCGCCCGTATTCCTGGTAGGCCTCCGGCGTCGGGCGGATCGCGACCACCGTCTCGAGGTAGCTGCGCGCCTTGCCCCACAGCTCGTTCCTGAGGCACAGGCGGGCGGCGGCGAGCAGCAGGTCGGGATCTTCCGGGTGCTGCTCCAGCCAGCCCTCGGCCCGCCGGAGCTGGCGGGCGGAGTCGCTGCTCTCGATCAGGCCGTACAGGCGCACGAGCGGGGCGCGCCATTCGCGCTTGAGCTCGCGCGCCGCCTCCTTTTCGGCGCGGTCGTGCTGCCCGGTCCGCATCAGGCCCGAGAGCCACGCCTCGAGCAGCTCGGCGTTGCCCTTGAGCGCCTTCGGGACGGCGTTCCACGCGGCGTGCAGCGCGTCCGGCTCCCCGGCCCGCGCGAGCGCCTCGCGATGCACGCGCACCGACCATTTCTCGAGCAGGCGCTCGTCGATGCGGCCGTGCTTGCGCAGCCGCGGGAGCAGCTCGCCTAAGTGCTGCCAGTCCTCCAGCCGGTAGTACAGCCGTCCGAGCAGGGTGAGGGCGTGCCCGTGGTTCGGGGATTTCTCCTCGAGCCGGCGCAGCGTCGCCAGCGCCTGCTCGTACTGGCCCTGGTCGAGCTGCAGCTCCGCCTGGGTGAGCAGCACGGCGCTCGCGGCGGCGGGTATGCCTTCGTACGCCTCCTTGAGCCAGCGGTCGCGGCGCTCGTCGGCGCCCTGCAGGTGGGCCGCCCGTGCCGCCTGCAGGTAGTTGAGCAGCGGCGCCTCGCTGCTCGCGGCACCGCGCGTCAGGAGGCGCTCGCCGCGCGCGAAATTGCCCTCGGCGATTTCGATGACGCCCTGCGCCAGGCGCGTGCCCGCGCGCCCGCTGCGGAGCCGCGCGGCGGCCTCCCCGAGGCGCCGCGGGGCGCGCAGCAGCTTGACCGCGAGCCAGGCCGCCGCGCCGGCCAAAAGCACGAGGCCGGCGAGCACCGGCACCGACATCTCGACGATCCAGCTCCGGAAGCGGATGACGACGTAGCCGGGGTCCTCCAGCAGGAAATGCGCGCCGAGCGCCCCGACGACGAGCAGCAGGACGACGGTCAGGCCGAACTTCATTGGGTCGGCTCGTCGTCCGCCGCCGGTTGCTCCGCCGCTGCCGGCGGCGGGCGCTCGCGGAGTCCCCGCAGGAGGCGCAGCGAGCCCGAGATGTCCGGCGGCGAGACGGACCAGTCCGCTTCCCGTATCCCGGCGATCGTGGCGAGGGCACTTCGCACCGCGCGCGCCTCGGGATCGAAGTAGCGCCGCAGCCAGTCGGCCGCGTCGAGGAGCGCCCGGTCGAGGGCGGCCTGCTCGCCCCGGAGCACCGCGAGCCTCGCGATCTGCAGCTTGAGGGCGAGGTTCTCGCGCAGGAAGTACTCGGCTTCGGGCGAGAGCAGCGGCGCCACGTTCTCGTCCGCCCGCCGGACCGAGACGACGTCGCGGAAGGCGGACTTCACGGACGCGATCGCGCGCTCGAGCCCGCCCGACGCTTCCGGCACTTGGGCGCGCCGGCGGTCGCCGCGGGCCGCCACGTCCTCTGCGAGCGGCAGTGTCGCGGCGCTTTCGGCCAGGCTCGCGAGCGTCATCGTCACGCCCGCGAGGTCCGGTGTCTCCATGGCCTCGAGGGCGCGTATCTCGTCGATGAGCGCCTGCCGGACCCCGGCCAGCGACGGATCATCCAAGCTGCGGATGCGCTCGTCGGCGAAGCGCAGCGCGAGCAGCGCCTGCTCGGGGTCGCCGGCGAGCGTGAGCTCGGCGTTCGCGATCTGCATGTAGTGCTCGGCCTCGGCGAGCAGCCAGGCCCGCCGGGAGCCCGCGGAGATTCCGCCGAGCGCCGACACGGCGTCCTCCAGGCTCGCGACCCGGGGCGGCAGTGATTCGAGCCGCTCGGCCAGTGCGTCGAGCTCGTCGCGCAGGCCGTCGAGCTGCCGGCCGCGGTCGCGGGCTCCCGTTTCGAGCTCGGCGATGCGCCGGCCGAGACCGTCAGCCGACTCGCGGAGCTCGCCCAGCGTGCGGTTCGTGTCTTCGAGCGCCGTTTCGGTCGCGCGGCGCAGGGCGGCGAGCGCCTCGTCGTCGCCCGGGCCGCGCCACGTGAGCCAGCCCACCCCGGCCAAGGCGGCCAGCGCGACGAGCAGGGCGAGCCCGGCGAGCAGGCCCGTGACGCCGCGGCGCGCCTTCGGCGCGGGTGCGGCGGCAGGCACCGCCGCCTCCTCCGCGGCCGCCGCCTCTTGCGCGTCCGCGGCGGCGAGGTCGGGCGGCGCGCCTTTCGCCGGGGCTTCCGCTGCCGGCGCGGGTTCCTCCGGCGCAGGAGCATCAGGCCGGATGTCCACGTCGTCGTTGTTTTCAGTCATGGCGTCGTTCCCGAACGGCTACGATCACGGCGCTCAGCACGTCGGCGGGCAGCGGCCCCGGGGCAAGCAGGGCTCTGGCGGCAGGAATCCGGTCAGCGGCCGTTTGTATCACACGGGCGCTGGGCGTCACCAGTGGCGTGCCGGGCAGCGCGTCGCGGCAGTACTCGGGCAGCGAAGTCAGGAGGTTGTCGAGCGACTCGACGCTCATGACGGTCACGACGTCCACCCCGCCGGCACGCCACGTGCGCTCGAGGGCCTCGAGCTCCGCCTCCGTGTGGCGCGCCGGCACGCGGCGGTAGACGGAGAAGTAGTCCACCCGTGCGCCGCGCGCGCGCAGCGTCGCGGCGAGCAGGCCGCGGCCGCGATCGCCGCGGACGATGCGCACCGTCTTGCCGGCGACGTCGGCGAGCGCCGGCTCCGCCAGCAGGTGCTCGCTGTCGTAGCCCGCGGGGCGGAGGTCGACCGGGCGTCCCCGCGCGGCCAGCGCGTCGGCGGTGGCGGGACCGATCGCCGTGACGAGGGCGTCCCGGTCCGCGTCCGCGTCGAAGCCGTGCTCCACCGCGTTCGGGCTCGCGTAGATCACGATGTCGGCGGGCGGCAGCGCGTCCCGGTCCCGCCGCAGGACCTCCGGGTCGCGCCCGTGGATCTCGAGCACGGGGAAGCGAATCGCCGTGCCTCCCGCGGCTTCGATGACCTCGGCCAGCGCGCCGGCCTGGTGGGCCGCGCGGGTGACGAGCACGCCGCGGCCGGCCAGCGGCGCGTGCTTGCCCGGGCCCGCCATCAGCGCGCGCCCGGTGCGTGCAGGAAGCGCGCGGCGCCGCGCGCGAGCAGGCGTTCGGCCACCGTGCGTCCCAGCGCGTCCGGGTCGGCGGCCGTGCCGTCCGCCCGTTCCCGCAGCACGGTCGTGCCGTCCGGTGCCGCCACGAGCGCCTCGAGCGCGAGGCGCTCGCCGTCGCTCGTGGCGAAGCCCGCGACCGGCGCCTCGCAGGTGGCGCCGAGGTACCGGGTGAGCGCGCGCTCGGCGGCCGTGGTACGCCGGGTGCAGTCGTGATCGAGCGCGGCCAGGCATTCGCGCACGGCACTGCTCGCGGCCAGGCACTCGACCCCGATCACGCCCTGCGCACACGCCGGCAGCACGCGCTCCGGCGCCAGGCGCTCCGCGACGCGGTCCCCGAGCCCGAGCCGTTCGAGGCCCGCGCAGGCGAGCACGATCGCGTCGAACTCCCCCGCGTCGAGCTTCGCGAGGCGCGACTCCACGTTGCCGCGCAGCGGCCGGGTCACGAGGTCCGGACGCAATGCCTTGAGCTGCGCCTGGCGCCGCAGGCTCGAGGTGCCCACGACCGCCCCGGCGGGCAGCGCGTCGAGCCCGCCGCCGTCGCGCGTCACGAGCGCGTCGAACGGATCGCCGCGCTCCAGCACGGCGGCGACGAGGAAGCCCTCCGGCATCTCCGCCGGCACGTCCTTCATCGAGTGCACCGCCACGTCCGCGCGGCCTTCCTGCAGCGCGACCTCGAGCTCCTTGATGAACAGCCCCTTGCCGCCGATCTCGAACAGGGCACGGTCGAGCTGGCGGTCGCCGCGGGTCGTCATGGGCACGAGCTCGACGCCCTCGACGGACGGCAGCCGCTCCAGCCGCTCCGCGACGTGGCGCGCCTGCCAGAGCGCGAGCCCGCTCTTCCGGGTGGCAATACGGATTCTCATGCGCCGATTATCGCCTGCCGTCGCCCGGTTATCGCCCGCGGATGCGGCGCCGGACCTCCGCGAGGTGCCGCCGGCTGACCACCAGCCGGTCGCCGCCGTGCGGCGGCCGGCCGTCGTCGAGCCTCAACACGACCTCGACGCGGCCGTCGTCCGCGCGGCGCAGGGCCTCGATCTTCGATACCGCGACCAGCGCGCCGCGATGGATGCGCACGAATGCGTCGGCAAATTCCTCCTCCAGCGTCTTCAGGGAGTCGTCCAGGAGGTCCTCTCCGCCGCGGTGCCTCGCGCGCACGTACTTCTGGTCGGCGAGGAAGTAATACACGTCGTCGATCGGGATGCGCCGCAGCTCACCGCGCGCGCGGGCAGAAATGTGATCGCGGCGCGGCGTGCCGGACATCCCGGCGAGCACGGCGTTGCTGAGGCGCGCCGCCTGCTCCAGCGCGCGCTCGAGCCGCTCGCGGCGGACGGGTTTCAACACGTAGCCGATCGCGCGCGCGTCGAACGCCTCGACGGCATATTCGTCATAGGCCGTCGTGAAGATCACGGCCGGGGGCTTCTCGAGCTCGTTCAGGTGGCGTGCCGTCTCGATACCGCTGATTCCCGGCATGCTGATGTCGAGCAGCACGACGTCCGGAAGGAGCTTCGCGCAGAGCTCCACGGCCTGCTGCCCGTTCTGCGCTTCGCCGACGACGGCGTACTTGCCGTCGCCTTCGAGCAGTTGCCGCAGGCGCGCCCGCGCCGGGGGCTCGTCGTCCACGATCAGGACGTTCATGCCGCTGCCTCGTCGAACGGGAACTCGAGGCGCACCGTGAAGCGGTCCGGGCGCTCGTCCACCGTGACGCCGCCGCGCACCCCGTAGGCGAGCTCGAACCGCTGCCGGATGTTGGCGAGCGCCATGCGGTTGCCGGCACGGGGCCGGTGGAGGCCGTCGTTTTCCCGCGGTCGCGGGTTCGTGATCTCGATGTAAAGCCGTCCGTTCCGTCGTGTTCCCGTCACCTTCACCTCGCCCCCTTCCGGGACGAGCTCCACGCCGTGGTAAATCGCGTTCTCGATCAGCGGCTGGAGCGTGAGGCTCGGCAGCAACGCCCGCATCGGCAGCTCGTCCAGCTCCCATTTTATTTGCAGCCGCTCGCCGAGGCGCAATCTCTCGATGCGCTCGTAGAGGCCGGCGATCTCCAGCTCTTCTTCGAGCGTCGCGCGATCCCGTGCGCCGCGCAGGTTCGCGCGCATCAAATCCGCGAGATCCTCGACGGCCTCCTCGGCGCGGGCGGGGTCGCTCCGGGTGAGGGATGCGATCGTGTTCAGGCTGTTGAAGAGGAAATGCGGGCGGATCAGGGCCTGCAGCGCGCTCACGCGCGACTGCGCCTCGAGCGCGATGCTGCGCTGCCACTCGCTGGACACGTACAGGTAACGCATGGCGAGCGCGATCACGATCGAGCTGATGGCGAACGTGCGCAGGAGGAAGCCGCCGTGGCTGCCTTCGATGACGGCGACCTCGCTGTAGCGGCGCGTGAGCAGCCAGGCCGCTTCGCCGAGGAGCAGCGCCAGCGCCTGGAGCAGCACGAAGCTCACGATGAACGCCTTGAGCTTGCCGAGGTTCTCGACGCGGCGCCGCATGCGGCACAGGATCGCCGAGGCGAGCAGGGCGAACCAGAGGGCAAAGAGCGAAGTCTCGCCGAGCTGGACCAGGAAACGTCCCGGCGGGGGGACGGCGGCCAGCGTCAGGACGATCGCGACGAGCTCGGCGACGAGCAGCACCACGAAGATCGTGCCGGCCGAGCAGAAGTCGGGCAGGTAGGCCTTGTATTCGGTGTCGAGGGCAGGGTCAGGTCTGGCCAAGGCGCATCCCGCTCCCGGGTGACGCCGCATTGTACGAGTGCCGGTGGCGTGACTCCAGCCGCCGTCAGTCGTTGCAGAACTCGACGATGCGTTCCTGGACCTCGGCGCGCGCGGCGAGCATCTCGTCCTCGCTCAGGTATACGCGCTCGCCGTTCTCGTCCTGGCGATACAGGCGGCGTGCCGTGAGGTAGCTCTGCAGCCGCTCCTTGTACATCTGGCACTTCTCGGCGCGCTCGCGCTCGGCGGCCCGCCGTTCCTCCTCGGTCTGCTGCGGCGTCGCCGCTTCGGGGGCCGCCTGCTGTCCCGCCGCCGTCGCGGGCGTGCGGGGCACCGCCGGGGCGGGGACGCCCGCCCGCTCGGTGGCGATGTAGATGGTGCGCTCGCTGGCCACGCCGGAAGGCCGGTCGCCGAAATGCACGACGCCGTCCTCGTCCGTCCACGTGTAGATGGTGTCGGCCACGGCGGCGGGTGCGGCCAGCGCCGCGAGTCCCGCGAGAGCGGTGAGCGTGAGGAGCCGGTTCATCACCGGCGGATTTAACCACGCCGGGGCGGTGCCGCGGTGTGATCCGGGTCACGGGGACGGAGCGGCGTACCCGCTCCGTCCCGTTCCCTTCAGTCCGCGCGGGTGAACTCGGGGTAGGCCTCGAGGCCGCACTCGCCCAGGTCCACGCCGGCGTACTCCTGCTGCTCGCTCACCCGGAGCCCGATCGTGTGGCGGAGCGCCAGCCAGGCGAGGCCGCTGGCGAGGAACACCCACAGGATGATCGACCCGGTGCCGAGGAGCTGCGCCGTCAGGGTGGCATCCTCGTTGCTGAGCGGCACCGCGAGCAGGCCCCAGATGCCGGCGACGCCGTGCACGGAGATGGCGCCCACGGGATCGTCGATCTTGAGCTTGTCGAGCGTCACGATGGAGGCGACGACCAGCAGGCCGCCGCCGGCGCCGATCAGCGTCGCCGCGAGCGGCGTCGGGGCGAGCGGCTCGGCGGTGATCGCGACGAGGCCGGCGAGGGCGCCGTTCAGGGCCATCGTGAGGTCGGCCTTGCCGAACCACAGCCGCGCGAGCGCGAGCGCCGCGACCAGCCCGCCGGACGCCGCCATGTTCGTGTTGACGAACACGCGCGCCACGGCGTTCGCCTCACCGACGTCGGAGATCTTGAGCTCGGAGCCGCCGTTGAAGCCGAACCAGCCCAGCCACAGGATCAGCGTGCCGAGCGTGGCGAGCGGCAGGTTGCAGCCGGGAATGGCGTTGATCTGCCCGTCCGGGCCGTACTTGCCGACGCGCGGGCCGAGCAGCAGGACGCCGGCGAAGGCCGCGGTGGCGCCGCACAGGTGCACGACGCCGGAGCCCGCGAAGTCCTGGAACCCCGCGGCGTCGAGGAAGCCGCCGCCCCATTTCCAGAAGCCCTGCACCGGGTAGATGAACCCGACCATGATCACCGCGAACAGGAAGAACGACCAGAGCTTCATGCGCTCGGCCACCGCCCCGGACACGATGGACATCGCCGTCGCCGCGAACACGACCTGGAAGAAGAAATCCGCGAGGCTCGAGTAGTAGGTTTCGCCGCCACTTCCGAGCACGTCCGCGACGCCGTAGTCGGTGGAGGCGAGCAGTCCCGTCCCGAGCGACGACAGGCTCTGGAACACGCCGCCCTCGAACGCTCCCGGGTACATCACGGAGTAGCCCGACAGCATGTAGACGATGCAGGCGATGGAGTAGAGCCCGACGTTCTTGGTGAGGATCTCGGCCGTGTTCTTGGCGCGGACGAGCCCGCTCTCGAGCATCGAGAACCCGGCCGCCATCCACATGACCATCGCACCGGTCACCAGGAAGTAGAACGTGTCGAGTGCGTACGCGAGCTCCGTGACCCGGCCGGCCAGTTGAGCATGGTCTTCCATTGCGCTTTTCTCCTAGTTTTTTTCAGATCGCCATGGCGCCGGTTTCGCCGGTGCGGATGCGGATGACGTGCTCGAGGTCGGTGACGAAGATCTTGCCGTCGCCGACCTGCCCGGTGCGGGCGGCCTCCAGGATGGCCTCGATGACGCGGTCGGCATCCTCGTCCGCGACGGCGAGCTCGATCTTGGATTTCGGCAGGAAGTCCACGACGTACTCGGCGCCGCGGTAGAGCTCCGTGTGGCCGCGCTGGCGGCCGAAGCCCTTGACCTCCGTCACCGTGATGCCCTGTACGCCGACGTTCGAAAGGGCTTCGCGCACGTCGTCGAGCTTGAACGGCTTGATGATCGCGATGATGAGTTTCATGGGCCGCTCCTTCAGCGGATGTCGAAGGTCTTGGCGATGCTGAAAACGAGCTGCTCGGTCGATTCGCCGACGAGATCGTCGTCCGCGACGATCAGCGTCACCCCGAGGTCCAGCTCGGCGAGCGTCAGCGAATACCCGAGCTCGAGGTAGCTCCCTTCGAAATCGCGGCCGAACGTTGCCACCCGGCCGTGGAAGCCGTTCTTCGCGAGCGTCAGCGCGTACCACGCGTAGTCCTGCGTCGGCCCGTCGAAGTTGTCGTACTCGCCGACCGCGACGTCGATGCTCGCGATGCCGAGACCGACCCCGAAGTTGAGCTCCTGGTAGGTGTCGTCGAAGTCCTGCGTGTAGTAGTACCCGGTGAAGCCGACGCTGACGGTCGCCGGGCCGACGTCCTGCCCGTAGCCGAAGTAGCCGTCCACCTCGAGCCCCTGGTCGAGGTCCGCGGCCCAGGTGCCGGCGTAGAACCCGCCGCCGGACCAGTCGAGCCCCGCCGACGCCGACGAACGCGCCTGGAAGAGCCCGCGGTAGTAGTAGTCGCTCACCCAGCCGACGTTGGCGGAGAGCTCCGCCCTTGCGTCGCCACCGATCAGGACGAAAGCGCTCGCGAGGGCGAGCACGGATGTTCGCTGAAGCACGGCATTCCTCCCTCTTGGTCGTGGTCGCGGGCACGATTGCAGGGAGCGTGCCAACCCGGAAAAGCTCTATACTTCAGCGGCTTGTCGACGCATCGCGGGCCGGCACCGCACCGCGCCGGTGCGCCGCGGCCGCGTACTGCCCCCGCGGCGTGCAGGCGCGGCAAAATTGGCGGCCGCGCGCCGATAGTCGGCTGGCACTCGCGGACGCCCTGCGGTATGAAGAACGCCATGAGAAACGAATCGATCGACCGGCTCGCGAGAAAGCTCGCCGCCTCGCTGCCGGAAAACCTGCGCGCCGTGCGCGACGAGATGGAGGAGAACTTCCGCTCGGTGCTGCGCAACGGCCTCGCCCGGCTCGACCTCGTCACGCGCGAGGAATTCGAGGTGCAGGAGGCCATACTCGCGCGTGCGCGCGAGCAGCAGGCACGCCTCGAGGAACGCATAGCCGCGCTCGAGGCGAGGCTCGCGGCGGCAGCGGTCGCGAAGCCGGCGGAGGACGGCGCGGAGGCGTCACCGAAGCGCGACTGACGCCCCGCCGTTTCCGGCTGCCGGTCCGGCCAGGGAGGGCAGATGGTGGAGACCACGGAAGCGCTGCCGGAGGGCCCGCGCATCGAGGAAGTGGAGCCGGAACGCCACCGGCTCGCCGTCCTGAAGAGCCGTGCGCAGTCGGGCGTGCTCGCCCCGCCGGTGACGATCGAGGTGTTCCTGTCCGGCGGGCTGCCGCATTTCTCGATCGTCGGCTTGCCGGAGACGGCGGTACGCGAGAGCAAGGACCGCGTGCGCGGCGCGATCTTGAGCTCGGGGTTCAAGTTCCCCGAGCGGCGCATCACCGTGAGCCTCGCGCCGGCGGACATGCGCAAGACCGGCGGCCGTTTCGATCTCGCGATCGCGCTCGGCATCCTCGCCAACATCGACGAGGTGCCGGACGCTGCCCTCGCTGCCGCCGAGTTCTACGGCGAGCTCGGCCTGAACGGCGAGCTGCGGCCCGTCCCGGGCGCCCTGCCGGCCGCCTTGAAGGCCGCGGAGGCCGGGCACGCGGTGTTCCTGCCCGCCGGCAACGCGGCCGAGGCGGCGCTGTCGCCGGCGCGGGTGTACGTCGCCCGGCACCTGCTGGAGGTCACGGCGCACCTCAACGGCGTGGCGGAGATCGCGCCGCTCGCGAACGGCGCACCGCCGGCGGTGCGCGGTCACGTGCCGGACCTGGCGGAGGTGCGCGGCCAGCGCGGCGCGAAGCGGGCGCTCGAGATCGCCGCGGCCGGCGCGCACAACCTCCTGTTCTCCGGGCCGCCCGGCACGGGCAAGAGCATGCTGGCACGCCGCCTGCCGGGCATCCTGCCGCCGATGACCGAACGCGAAGCGCTCGAGACGGCGGCGGTCGATTCCGTTGCCGGGAGGGGTGTCGACCTGTCCCGCTGGCGGCAGCGGCCGTTCCGCGCGCCTCACCATACCGCGTCGGCGGCCGCGCTCGTCGGCGGCGGCTCGGACCCGCGCCCGGGCGAGGTCTCGCTGGCGCACAACGGCGTCCTGTTCTTGGACGAGCTGCCCGAGTTCAGCCGTCACGTGCTCGAGGTGCTGCGCGAGCCGCTGGAGAACGGCGTGATCACGATCTCACGTGCCGGGCGCCAGGCGGAGTTCCCGGCGCGCTTCCAGCTCGTGGCGGCGATGAACCCCTGCCCCTGCGGCTACCTCGGCGACCGGCTCGGGGACTGCGGGTGCAGCGCGGAGCGCGTGCAGGCTTACCGCGCCCGCGTGTCGGGACCGTTGCTCGATCGCATCGACATCCGTTGCGAGGTGCCGAGGCTGCCGAGCGAAGCCCTGCGGCCCGGTGCGGACGACGGCGCCGAGCGCTCGGCGACGGTTCTCGCACGCGTGGTGGCCGCCCGCCGCCGGCAGGAGCAGCGCTCGGGATGCTGGAACGCGCACCTCGAAGGCGACCGGCTCGAGCGGCATTGCGCCCTCACGCCAGCGGGCTGGACCCTGCTGGAGCGCGCGGTCGACCGGTTCGCGCTGTCGGCCCGCTCGCACCAGCGGGTGCGGCGGGTGGCGCGCACCATCGCCGACCTCGCGGGCCGTGACGCGATCGCGGTCGAGGACGTCGCCGAGGCGCTGTCGCTGCGCCTCGGCACGTAGGTGCCAGGGAGCTACGGGAGCTGGGAGATCATGTACTCGACGGCGGCGGCCACTTCTTCGTCGGAGAGGTCGAGGCGTCCTCCCTTCGGCGGCATGTAGCCCGTCTGTCCGGTGTAGCCTTCGATGGCGTGGCGGACGAGCGTTTCCGTGCCCTGCTCTACGCGCGGGCCCCATGCCTCGGCGTTGCCCACGGCGGGCGCGCCGCCGATGCCCGTGCCGTGGCAGGCGATGCAGGCTTCATTGTAGACCTGCGGACCCGTCATCGGCGTCGCGACGGGCTCGGGGCTGTCGGCCGCGGCGACCTGCGGACCGGCCTCGGACAGGTCGTCGCCGGGCAGGAACACCTGGCTGAAAGGCTGGATGCGTTTCTCGACCTCGCGTATGTAGACGTCGGCGTGTTCCCGGAACTCTCCCCGCGTCATCTCGTCGAGCTTCATCGCCAGCACGAGGAACCCGATGCAGACGGCCGCCAGGACCCCGATCACCAGCGAATACATGTCGAAAAACTTCTGATCCTTCCTCAAGTTCCTCGCTCCGGGCTGTAAGGTGCGCGTCGAGCGCGGGATTATATCCGCAAACGCCGCCGGAAATCGCTGGTGCCCCGACCCCCTCAGCTTGCGGCGGCCTGCCTCAGGGCCTGCTCGCTCGTGACGCTGATGCGCCGCCCGTCCACCTCGATCGCGCCGCTTTCCGTCAGGGCATGCAGGACCCGCGAGAACGTCTCGGGCTGGATGGAGAGCCGCCCGGCGATGTCCTTCTTGGCGGCCTCGAGATGGATGACCCGTCGGCCATCCTCGTGGGCTGCCTCGGGCAGGCGCGCCAGCAGGAAGTTGACGACGCGCAGCGTGGCGTTCTGCAGCGACAGCGCGTCGATCTCGTTGACGCGCTGGTGCAGGCGCACGCTCAGCGTGCCGAGCAACCGCAGGCAGGTCTCGGTCGACTGGTGCAGCATCTCCAGGAACACGGCGCTGTCGAACGCGGTCAGGACCGAATCCTCCAGCGCCTGGGCATTCACCGGGTACAGCGGCCGCGCGAAGAACATCACCGCTTCGGCGAACGTCTGGCCGGGCCGGATGATCTCGACGATCTTCTCCTGGCCCGCCGGCGACACGCGGAACAGCTTGATGGCACCCTCATCGAGGTAATAGAAGTGCGCCGAGCGATCGCCCATGTGAAACAGCGTCTCGCCGGCGGCAAGCGTGAGCGTGCGCCGCGAATCGCGCATGCGCGCGAGTTGCGCGTCGTCGAGCTCGGACAAAAGCGGCAGGCGCCGCAGTTCCGCGTCGTCCAAGACAGGTTCCCGGGAAGGTCGACCGGCAGTCGGCGGCCATGATACTGGCCACCCGGCGCCCGTACCACCGGCCTCGGCTCCGGCCGCGCCACCACCGCCGGCCGACCTAGCTGCCGTGGGTTTCGGGCAGGGGCCCGATGCACACCAGCCAGTCGGGCGTGCCGTACCGCTCGATGCGCCACGGAATGTTCATCGCGGCCAGGTGCGGGTACAGCATCAGTGGCTCGCGGTGCAGGCGCAGGTGCACGATGTCGCCCGGCTCGAGGCCGTCGATGCAGTCCAGTGTCTCGAACAGCGGCTCGGGCGGCTCCCGGTCGCGCAGGTCCAGCGTGATTTCCATCGTGACCCCCTTGAGCTGCCGTAACCCTAATTCGCGGCCGCCGGGCGGGCCTTGATTGCCGTCAAGCGGGATGGCCCGCGACTCGGGACCCGCGGCGGAACCGCGCGACGCCGCTTCCGGCCCGGGCCTCGCGCGGCGCCGCCGCGTTGCAAACGCGGAACCGCGGTGACACAGTTCCGCACGCCAGACGGACGGGTGCCCGAGATGCCGGCCAAGCACGCAATGATTTCCCTGATCCTGGCCGCCCTGTGGCTCGGCGGCTGCGGCCGCGAGGCGGAGCCGCCGCCCGCACCGGACACCCGGGCCGACGCGGCCGACCTGGTGCTGCGGGGCGGGGTCATCGCCACCGTCGATCCCGCGATCGGCACGGTGCAGGCGCTGGCCGTTCGCGGCCACACCATCATCGCCGTCGGCAGCGACGAGTCCGTCTCGCGCCATATCGGGCCGCAGACGCGCGTCATCGAGCTCGACGGCCGCTTCGCGATGCCGGGCTTCATCGAGGGCCACGGTCATTTCATGGGGCTCGGCGAATCCCGGCAGATCCTCGACCTCGGCGGCGCCCGCAACTGGCAGGAGATCGTGGACCAGGTGGCCGCCGCGGCGGACAAGGCCGCGCCCGGCGAATGGATCTTTGGCCGCGGCTGGCACCAGGAGAAATGGGACTCGGTGCCCAAGGACGCGGTCGACGGTGTGCCGCGCAACGACGACCTGAGCGCGGTGACGCCCGACAACCCGGTGCTGCTCGAGCACGCGAGCGGTCACGCCTCGTTCGCGAACGACGCGGCGCTCGCGGCGGCATTCATCGACAGGGATACCCCGGACCCGCCGGGCGGCACGATCGTGCGGGCGCCGGACGGGGAGCCCACCGGCCTGTTGCGCGAGACGGCCGCCCGCCTGCTGAACGACGCGATCGCGGAGTACGAGGGACGGATGTCGCTCGCGGAGCGCCGCGAGCTCGCCCGGGAGCGCGTGCGGCTGGCCGGCGAAGAAGCGCTGCGCAACGGCGTGACGTCCTTCCAGGACGCCGGCGTCTCCTTCGAGGTGATCGATCTCTACAAGGAGCTCGAAGCCGAGGGCGAGCTGCCGGTCCGGCTGTACGCCATGGTGCGCGCGTCGAACGACGCGATGGCCGAGCTCCTGCCGCATTATCGCACGGTCGCCGAGGGCAACGATTTCCTCACCGTACGCGCCATCAAGCGGCAGGTCGACGGCGCGCTCGGCTCGCACGGTGCCTGGCTGCTGGAGCCGTACACGGACATGCCTGGCAGCACCGGCCTCGTGCTCGAGCCGCTCCCCGAGATCGAGCGCACCGCCGAGCTCGCGATCGAGCACGGCTTCCAGGTGAACACGCACGCGATCGGCACGCGCGCCAACCGCGAGATCCTCGATCTCTACGAGCGCGTCTGGGAGCGCGCGGGCGTGGACGGCCGCAAGCTCCGCTGGCGCATCGAGCACGCACAGCACCTGCACGCCGACGACGTGCCGCGATTCGCGGAGCTCGGCGTCATCGCGTCGATGCAGGGCGTGCACGCGACGTCCGACGGACCGTGGATTCCCGAGCGGCTCGGTGCCGAACGCGGCGGGGAGACGTCCTACGTCTGGCGCGACCTGCTCGATGCCGGCGCGACGATCACCAACGGCACGGACGTCCCCGTCGAGCGCATCGATCCCATCGCGTCATTCCATGCTTCCGTGACGCGCCGGACGGCGAGCGGCGAGCGCTTCCACCCGGAGCAGTCGATGACGCGCGAGGAAGCGCTCGCGAGCTACACGATTCACAACGCGTTTGCCGCGTTCGAGGAAGACATCAAGGGCTCGCTCACGCCGGGCAAGCTGGCCGACATCGTCGTCCTGTCACAGGACCTGCTCAGCGTGCCCGACGAGCGCATCCCGGAAACGGAAGTGCTGATGACGATCGTCGGCGGCGAGATCCGCTACGAGCGCGACGGACCCGGGCGATAGCCACGACCGGACGCGGCCGAGGGCCGCACGTCCGGCAGGAACACCGCCACCAGCCCGAGCAGCGGCAGGTAAGCGCATAGCGCGTACACGTACTCGATGCCGCGGACGTCCGCGATGTGGCCGAGCACCGCGGCGCCGATCCCGCCCATGCCGAACGCGAGCCCGTAGAAAAGGCCGGAGACCAGGCCGAGGCGCTTCGGCACGAGCTCCTGCGCGTACACGATGATCGCGGGGAACGCGGACGAGATCACGAGCCCGATCACGACGCTCAGCACGCCCGCCATGACCAGGTTCGCGTGCGGCAGGGCAAGCGCGAACGGCGCCACGCCGACGATCGAGAGCAGGATGACGCGCTTGCGCCCGATGCGGTCGCCGACCGGGCCGCCGAGCATGACACCCACCGCCACCGACAACAGGAACAGGAAGAGGTGCACCTGCGCGGCCTGCACGGACAGCCCGAAGCGATGGATGAGCCAGAACGTGAAGTAGCTGGTGATGCCGGCCAGGTAGAAGTACTTCGAGAAGATCAGCACGCCGAGGATCAGCAGGGCGGCGCGCACGCGGCCGGGTGACGGCGCCCCTGCCCCGAGCTCTGGGATGTGCGCCCGGCCGCGCGTTGCGTGATGCCTGCCGTACCAGCGACCGACTTTGAGCAGGACGGCGAACGCGGCGAGCGCTGCAAACGCAAACCACGCGACGCTCGTACGCCCGTGCGGCACGACGATCAGCGCCGCGAGCAGCGGGCCGATCGCGGTGCCGCCGTTGCCGCCCACCATGAAGATCGACTGCGCGAGGCCCGGCCGCGGCCCGGCCGCCATGCGCACGACGCGCGCCGACTCGGGATGGAACACCGATGAGCCCGTGCCGACGAGCGCCGCCGCGAGGAGCAGTGTCGGGAAATCCGGTGCCGTCGCGAGCAGCAGCATGCCGAGGCAGGTGAATCCCATGCCCGTCGGCAGCGAGTAGGGCAACGGGCGCCGGTCGGCGAAGTGGCCGACGACGGGCTGCAGCAGGGAACCGGCCGCCTGGTAAGTGAGCGTGATCAGGCCGATCTGGATGAAGCTCAGGCCGAACTCGCCCTTGAGCAGCGGGTAGATCGCGAGAATCAGCGACTGCAGCATGTCGTTGAGCAGGTGCGTGAAGCTGACCGCGCCGAGCACCGGGTAGACGGTGCCGTCGGCGCGGGTTACTGCACCCGCGGCCGGCGCCGTCTCGCTGCTCCCGGCAGGCGTGTTGCTATTCATCGCGAATTCCCGGACAGTGGGCATCGCCTCCACGAAGGCGCGACAGCATGGCGTAACCGTGCATCCGGACGCAACAATGACAAGAATGCCGCCCCGGTCGATGCTCCTGCTTGCGCTCGTATTGTTCGCGGCCCTGCCGCTGCCGTCCACGCCGGCCGGAGCCCGGGGCCTGGAGCCGCCGGCCGGGGAGCCGAGCTCGCTCGACGAGTTGCCGGAACGCGTGCGCGCGATTCCCCGGGGGAAGCGCGAGCTCCCGGAGGAGGCCGGCTGGCCGCACTACGGCCGGGACCACGGCGGCACCCGGTATTCGCCGCTCACCGGCATCGACCGATCGAACCTCGACAGGCTCGAGGTCGCCTGGACCTTCCGCACCGGCGAGCTCGGGCAGGACGCACGGTCCGGCGGCTCCCTCACCTTCGAGGCTACCCCGGTCCTGTGGAACGGCGCGCTCTACTTCAGCACGGCGTTCGGCACGGCGTTTGCCGTCGATGCCGCCACCGGCGAAGAGATCTGGCGGTACGACACCGGCGTGCCGCGCGACGTGGGCTATGCCGAGGTGGCGTCGCGGGGCGTGAGCCTGTGGCACGACCCGGGCGCCGAGGGCCGCTGCGCCTCGCGCGTCTTCGTCGGCACCATCGCCGGGAAGCTGCACGCGCTGGATGCGCGAAGCGGCGAGCCGTGCGCGGATTTCGGTGACGCAGGCGCCATCGACTTGCGGCAGGGCGTGCGCGCGCGGGCCCCCGGCCAGTACACCATCACCTCGCCGCCCGCGATTGCGGGCGATCGCGTGATCGTCGGTTCGGCCATCGGGGACAACGGCAGGGTGAGCCTGGAGCGCGGCATCGTTCGCGCGCTCGATGCGCGCAGCGGCACGCTCCTGTGGTCGTGGGACCCGATACCCGCCGATCCCCGCGACCCCGCCTGGCCCACGTGGGAAGCGGGCGCCCTGGAGGCGGGCGGGGCGAACGCGTGGCCGCCGCTGTCGGTGGATCCCGAGCATGGCCTCGTTTACGTGCCGACCGGCGCGCCGTCGACGGATTTCTTCGGCGGCCTGCGTCCCGGCGACAACCGCTACGCGAACTCGCTCGTGGCGCTGTCGATCGCGACGGGCGAGGTCGCCTGGCATCGGCAGCTCGTGCATCACGACCTGTGGGATTACGACCTGCCGGCGCAGCCCGTGCTCGTCACGCTCACCAAGGACGGGCAACGCCACGACGCGGTCGTGCAGGCGACCAAGATGGGCATGGTGTTCGTGTTCGATCGCGTGACCGGCGAGCCGATCTGGCCGGTCGAGGAGCGGCCCGTGCCGCAGGACGGCGTGCCCGGCGAGCGCCTCTCGCCTACGCAGCCGTTCTCGAGCCTCCCACCGCTCGCGAGCCATGCGCCGGTAACCGAGGACGACGCCTATGGGTGGCTGTGGCTCGACACGCGCGCCTGCCGCAAGCGCATCGCCGCGCTGCGCTCCGACGGCATCTACACCCCGCCGACGATCGAAGGCACGCTCATGAACCCGGGCTACGCCGGCGGCTCGAACTGGGGCGGGCTCGCGTGGGACCCGGCATCGCAGCGCGTGATCGCGACCGTGCTCGAGCTGCCGATGTGGGTGCGCCTCACGCCGCGCGAGGAGGCGCGCGCGCAGATGGCCGCCGGCGACTTCGATTCGACCGGGTACACGGAAATGGAGGGCACGCCCTACGTGCTGACGCGAGGGCCCTTGTTCTCGCCGCTCGGCATGCCGTGCACGAAGCCGCCGTGGGGCAAGCTCGTGGCGCTCGATCTCACCACGGGCGAGATCGCCTGGTCGCGCCCGATCGGCACCATCCAGGACATCGCGCCCGCGCCCGTCCCGAACCTCGAGCTCGGCGTGCCGCTGATCGGCGGCGCGATCGTCACCGGCTCCGGCCTCGTCTTCGTCGCCGCGAGCTTCGACGACTACCTGCGCGCGTTCGATCTCGAGACGGGCGAGGAACTGTGGAAAGGTCGCCTGCCCGCCGGCGGACAGGCGACGCCGATGACCTATGCCGTCGACGGGCGCCAGTACGTGGTGATCGCGGCGGGCGGGCACGGCAACGCGGGGACGACGCGCGGCGATCATCTCGTCGCGTTCGCGTTGCCCGAGGAGCGATGAGGCGAGGCGTTGCGAACGCCGACACGCTGGACGAGCTCCTGTCCAGCGAGCACGGACTGCGCACCTCGGCCCTGGCCCTCGGCGCCGGGTTGGTGCGCGGTGCCGGCGGGCACTGTCCCTGCGCGGGCGCCGTTCCCCGGCACCTCGAGCGCGAGCTCGTCGAGCGGATCAGGGCCGGGCTCGACCCGCTGGGAGAGGCGTTCTGCCGGTTGCGGACGCCTGCGGAGCGCCGCCCGCACGGCGCGGTCTACACGCCTCCCGCGATCGTCCGCGCGATGGGAGAGTGGGCGGAACGCACGGGCCGGCCCGATCGCGTCGTGGATCCCGGCACCGGCTCCGCACGCTTTCTTCTCGACGCCGCGCGCCGCTTCGCGCGAGCCGAGCTGATCGGCTTCGAGACCGACCGGCTGGCCGCGCTCGTCGCTTGCGCCAACCTCGCAGCCGTCGGCGCCGCCGCCCGCGCGCGCGTGATCGTGCGCGATTATTGCCGCGCCCGCCTGCGTCACATACCGGGCCGGACGTTGTTCATCGGCAATCCGCCTTACGTGCGCCATCACGAGCTCCCCGCTGCTGCAAAGGAGTGGCTCGCCGTGAGCGCGGCGCGCTGCGGCCTGTCCGCGAGTCGGCTCGCGAGCCTTTACGTGCACTTCTTTCTCGCCACCTGGCTCAAGGCGCAGCCGGGCGACTACGGTGCGTTCATCACCGCGGCCGAGTGGCTGGACGTCAACTACGGCTCCCTCGTGCGCCGCCTGCTCCTTTCCGGCCTCGGCGGCGGCTCGCTCACGGTGATCGACCCGGCGGCCGAGCCGTTTCCCGGCACCGCGGCGACCGCCGCGATCAGCACGTTCGGCATCGGCGCGCGGCCGGCGGTGATGCGCGTCAGCCGGGTGCCCGCGCTCGAGCACCTCGGCCGGCTGGGATGCGGCAAGGCCGTGCGCCGGGAGCGGCTGCAGGCGGAACGGCGCTGGTCACGCCTGACCGGCGTGCGTCACCGGGCCCCCGCCGGCTATGTCGAGCTGGGCGAGCTGTGCCGGGTGCACCGCGGGCAGGTGACGGGCTGCAACCGGATCTGGATAACGGACGGGCCGTGCTGCGGCCTGCCGGACGCGGTGCTGTTCAGGGCCGTGACGCGCGCGCGGGAGGTCATCCGGGCCGGCGGCGAGATCGCCGACGGGTGCGCGTTGCGGCGCGTGATCGACCTGCCGGCCGATCTCGACCGCTTCGCCGCCGACGAAAGAAGGCGTATCGACGCTTTCCTCCGCCGCGCCCGGGAGGCGGGGGCGCACGAGACTTACGTCGCGCGCGCGAGGAAGGTGTGGTGGTCGCTTGGCCTGCGTGCGCCGGCCGCGATACTCGCGACGTACATGGCAAGAAGGCCGCCGGCCTTCGCGGTGAACACCGCCGGCGTCCGGCACCTCAACGTCGCCCATGGCCTGTATCCGCGGGAACCGCTCGACCGGGAAACGCAGAGGCTCCTGGTCGCCTATCTCAACGCGTGCGTGCCGCGGGCCGACGGGCGCACCTATGCCGGCGGGCTCACGAAATTCGAGCCGCGCGAGATGGAGCGCATCATGGTTCCGCCGCCTTCGCGGCTCGCCGGCGTCGTTACCGGCCCGGCGATGGGGGACGGCAAGGCGGCCTGACGCCGGCAGGACCGACAGCGCTTCCCGCACCGCGCCGTCGTCACGGTCGCGGACGATGCACGCCTTGCTGCAGGACGCAGGCCCCCGACGGTGCGGGACCTCCGTCCTTTTCGTTCAGGCCGTCGCCGCCGCGGTGGCGGGCGCCGTCGGCTTGTAGATCAGGGACAGCAGGATGCCCCCGATCACGAAGTTGACCAGGCCGGTCACGAACCAGGTGATCACGAGGTCGAGCGGCAGCGGGTAGGCGACGTAGGCGTCGAGCGACATCGGCACCGAGAAGAACACCCCGAGCAGGAGGCCGTAGCGAATCCCTTCGCCGATGCCCCTGCCCTCGTAACCCCGGGTGAAGATGTAACAGAACAGGAAGACCAAGACGATGCTGCTCACGAACATCATCCACATCATGCCGCTGAATTCCTCTTCCGACCGGAACACGGTGCCGTGCAGCGCGGCATACGTGTCGTCCAGCCAGACGGCATGGACGAGAAACCCGATGACCTGGAGAACGACGTAAACGACGACGAAGGCGACCCAGAAAGTCTTGTTCATGGCGCTTGTCCTTTATTATTGCTTTCGGGACAGGCACCCATGCTGAACCTCCGGCGGCCGGCGGGCAAGCAGGCGGAGGCGGCAAGGAAAGGGGGCTTACGCTCCCCCGAGGATCTCGCTGAGCCGCGCCGGGTCGATGTTGCCGCCCGAGACCACGGCGGCCACGTGCCGGCCGCCGCAGCGCGGCGACAGCGCGGCCGCCAGGGCGGCGGCGCCCGCGCCTTCCGCCACCAGGTGCCCCTCGAGCGCCAGCGCGCGCACGGCCGCGCGGGTCTCCGCGAGCGACACCACGATCACGTCGTCGACCAGCCGCGCGAGCAGCGGCCACATCTCGTCCAGCACCCGGCCCGAGCCGATGCCGTCCACGAAGGACGGTTGCCGCTGGACCGCGACCGGGGCACCGGCGGCGAACGCCGCCGCGAGCGGGGCCGCCGTCTCCACCTCGCAGGCCACGATGCGCACGTCGCGCCCGAACGCCCTGAGCGCGAGCGCGATGCCCGTCGCGAGCCCGCCGCCCCCGAACGGGATCACGACCGTGTCGAGCTCCGGCCAGTCGCGGGCGAGCTCGAGCCCGATGCTGCCGTTGCCGAGAATGACCGCGGGCTCGGCGACGGGGTGCACGAAGGTGCCGTCGCCGCTTTCGCGCGTCTCGAGGATCTGCCACCAGCGGTCGAAGGGGTGCGTCACGACCGTGGCGCCGAGCGCTCGCACCGCCTCGAGCTTCACGCCGGCGGCGCTGTCCGGCGCGTGCACCGTGACGGGAAGGCCGCGCCGGCGCGCGGCGAGCGTGAGGCCCTGGGCGAAGTTGCCGGCGCTGGCCGTGACGATCGATCCGGGCGCCGCGAGCGTGGCCACGGCGCTCGCTCCGCTGCGGATCTTGAACGAGCCGAGCGGCTGCAGGTTCTCGCACTTGAGCCGGATCGAGCGCTCGCCGCCGCGCGACCACGGCACCAGCGGGGTGCGGATCGCGTCTCCGGCGACGCGAGCGGCGGCGGCCTCGAAATCGTCGAGGCCGGCGTTGAAGAGCGTGCGCGCGAGGTCCGGCGCGGGCACGTCAGGAAATCTCGAATACCGCCTGGATCTCGACGGCGAAGTCGAACGGCAGCTCCGGTGCCGCGACGGCGGCGCGCGCCGGCAGGCCGTCGGCGCCGAACGCCAGCTCGAGCACGCGGGAGGCGCCGTCGATCACGGTCGGCTGTGCGGTGAAGCCCGGCGCGGAGTTGACGAACGCGGTGAGCTGCACGCACTGCTTCACCCGCGACAGGTCGCCGCCGCAGGCGGATTTCAGCACCGCGAGCACGCTGAGCGCGGTGCGCGCGGCGGCATCGGCGCCCTGCTCGGGAGTGAGGTCGCGGCCGACCTTGCCGAAGCTCGGCGCGCTGTCGGCGAACGCCGGGCCCTGCCCCGCGAGAAACACGAGCGAGCCCGCGATGCGAAACGGCACGTAGTTGGCGCGGGCGGCCGGCGGCTCGGGCAGCTTCCATCCCGCTTCGGCGAGGCGGCGTTCGATGCTGGCGGTGTCCCTGGCGAGGTCGGACATGGGGTTCCTCCGTGAGTGATCCTTCGCGGCCGCATTGTATCGGCTGCAACGATCCCCGGCCCCCGCGCCGGCTCGAAATCCGGTAAAATCCGCGCTCCCGACGCGCCCGTAGCTCAGCTGGATAGAGTACTGCCCTCCGAAGGCAGGGGTCGCGTGTTCGAATCACGCCGGGCGCGCCATTCCTTCTGGGTTCTCCTCCGGGGATGCACCGGCCGCGCGCCGGGCCGCACGCCCGGGCGCTTGCGCTCTCCGGGACATCGACTGCCCGCTCCCATGGACATCCGCGCGACCACCGCGCGGCACAAATGTAATACAATCTGACGAATTTGAACCCGCAGAGCGGCCCGGGCCGATTCCTCCTCGCGCACGGAGCAGGGGCGTCCACCCTGGGTCGGGCAGGCAAGCGACGATGGATGCAATCTCCCGCAGGCCGAACCTGTCCTACCGCGTGACCGAGGAGCTCGGGCGGGCGATCGTCTGCGGCGACTACGGTTCGAGCGGATCCCTGCCGACGGAAGCCGAGCTGTGCCTGGAGTTCGGGGTCAGCCGCACGGCGGTGCGCGAGGCGGTGAAGATGCTGTCCGCCAAGGGACTGGTCTCGAGCAAGCCCCGCCAGGGCATCCGTATCCTGCCCGAAGAGTCCTGGAACATCCTGGACCCGGACCTGCTCAAGTGGTCCCTGGAAGGGACCCCGACGCGCAGGATCCTCAAGGAGTTCTTCCAGATGCGGGTCGCCATCGAGCCGGAAGCGGCGGCGCTCGGCGCCCGGTTCTCGAGGCCCGAGCGCAAGCGGGCCATTGCGCTCGCACTGGAGCACATGCGCAGCGCGCCGCGCGATTCCGACGTCGCGCGCGCCGCGGACGTCGAGTTCCACGTCGCCGTCCTGTACTCGACCGGCAACCGCTTCTACATCCGGATGCGCGACTTCATTCGCACGGCGCTCGACGTCAGCATTCGCTTCACCACGCCGGAAGCCAGCGGCTATACCGACACCGTGGACGCCCACGCCAAGGTCTACCGGGCGATCGAGAACGGCGACCCGGAACGCGCCCGCCGCAGCATGCGCGCCCTGATCGACGACGCGCTGTTCGTGATCGAGGACGGCCGCCCGTAATCCTGTTGACGCCTGCCTGTGGGAATATTATATTGTAAATCAATTGTAATATAATTGGAGTTGTAACCCGTCCGGCTTCCCGGGCGGGATCCCGGCGTCCGATCGCTCCGGCGAGTGCCGGCAAACGCTTCGCAGGATCGACTCGAACCCTGTGCCGATCGATGCCTTACATGCGGGGGAACACCATGAATCACCAAGCTCGGCTTAGCCTGTTCGCTGCTTCGGGACTCGCGCTCCTGTGGTCGGCCGCCTCGATGGCACAGGACAACGAGACGGAGCTCGAGGAGATCGTCGTCACCGGCGTGAAATTCAGCCTGACACAAGCCGTCGAGGCCAAGCGCGCCGCGATACCGATCGTCGATGCGCTCGTCGCCGAGGACATCGGCAAGTTTCCCGACAACAACGTCGTCGAGGCGATGCAGCGCATCCCCGGCGTGCAGGTGACGGATCGCGGCTCCGGCGAAGTCTCCGCCGTTTCGATCCGCGGCCTGTCGGACGTGACGACCACGATCAACGGGCGCAACATCTTCACCGCGTCGGGCCGCGCGGTCGCACTCCAGGACATCCCGTCGGCCCTGATCAACCGCGTCGACGTCTACAAGAGCCGCTCGCCCGAGCACATCGCGCGCGGCATCGCGGGCCAGATCGACGTGCACACGCCGCGGCCGCTCGACTTCGACGAGGGCCTGGTGCTGCGCGCGCAGAGCCGGTTCATTCACCAGGAGCAGGCCGACAAGACCGACCCGCAGTTTGCCGTGCTGTTCAGCAACCGCTGGCGAGTCGGCGGCGGGGACTTCGGCGCGCTGTTCAACGTCTCGTATACCCGCACGAACTACCGCGACCAGGCTGCTAACGCGGGGGCGTCGTTCCCGTTCCGCCTGCCGGACGATCCCGAGGGTCCGCTGGCGCAGATCCCGACGGAGGTCGGCTGGACACCGGGGCTCGAGCGCGGGCTGCCGATCGCGCCGGGCTCCACGCTCGACCTCAACCCGGACGTCGAATTCCTGCACTGGCGCGATGCCATGTTCAACTTCGACTTCCGCGGCGAGCGCGAGCGCCCTGCTGCGAACCTGGCGCTGCAGTGGGCACCGAACGACGCGTCGACCTACACGTTCGAGGTGTTCTACAACGGCTACCGCGCCGACATCTTCAACAGCCTGTGGTTCCAGTTCCTGAACTCGCCGGTCTACGACATCACCGACCCGATCGAGATCTACGAAGGCACGAACGTGATCCGCTCCCGGACGATGGGCGACGGCTTCAGCTTCACGAGCGGCGATGTGCTGGACCAGAGCACGGACAGCTACCTGTACGCGGTGAAAGGCGAATGGCAGCTCACCGACAACCTGCACGTGGTTTCGGACCTGTACTACCAGGACAGTGAGTTCGAGAACGACTTCTGGGGCCAGCGTATCGCCCGTATCGCACCGGAGTTCTTCATCGACATCAACTCCGGTGACGGCGTTCCGTACATCGACTACGACCCGAACAACACCGGTTCGCCGGCAACGGACCCGACCAATCGCGACAATTACTTCCTCGACTGGGCGTTTCCGAACGGCGATCGCGACGAGGGCGACGCCCTCACCTGGACCGCGGATGCGGACCTCGACGTGGAATTCGGCTGGGTGAACACCTTGAGCTTCGGCCTGCGTTGGGACAAGCGGAGCGCGAAGGAGCGGCACTTCGAATTCGCCGGCGGCCCCGCCGACGGCACGACGCTCGCGGACCTGCCCCCCGAGTTCGTGACCGTCAGCCGGGACGAGTTCTTCAACGGCCATCCCGGAGTCGTCGGGAGCTGGGCGGTGGCGAACGGCGACTGGGTACGCGCGAACCGCGAGCGGCTGGTCGGGATCTACGGCTTCCCGATTCCCGACGTCTACCCGCTGGTCTTCGAGATCGACGAAACGCAGGTGGCGTTCTACGCGCAGGCCGACTTTGCGACCGACCTCGCGAACGGCGGCTTCATCGACGGCCGGGTCGGCTTTCGCTGGCTCGACGCGGAAACCGACATCACGGTGCCGGATGCCTCGAGCACGAACAAGAACGACACGCTGTTGCCGAGCCTGATGGTGCGCTGGGGCATCAACGACGACCTGCTGGCGCGCTTCAGCTACACCGAGACGTTCAACCTGCCGACGTTCCTGGACCTGAACCCGAACATTCAGTACTTCCCCGACGTCACGGACATCGGCTATGGAACCGCCTCCGGCGGCAACCCGGACCTCGAACCCGAGGAGTCGAAGAACCTGGACGTGTCGCTCGAGTGGTACTTCGCCGAAGGCAGCGTGCTCTACGGCACCTGGTTCAGGCGCGACATCTCGAACCAGATCATCGGGTTCCGGAATGCCGTCGTGGTGGACGTGCCGGACGACATACCCGACCGCGGCCCGTACACCTACATCCTCAGCCAGCCGGACAACGCCGGCGAGGCGACGCTCGATGGCTGGGAGTTCGGGTTTACGTGGTTCCCGAGGCTCTCGGGCCTCGCCGAAGGCCTGGGCATCCAGGCGAGCTATACGCTCCTGGATTCCGAGGAGGAGATACCGGTGCTCGACGAGCAGGGGAACATCGTGCGTGTCGACATCCTGCCGATCGGCGGCGTGTCGGAGTCGTCGTACAGCGTGATCCTCGCCTACGACCGGGAGCGGTTCAACGCGCGCCTGTCGTGGTTCTGGCGGGACGACTTCTACAACAACAACGAAGCCGCGCTGTTCGCGAACCCCCTTCGGATCTGGCGCTCGGCGGAAGAAAGTCTCGACTTCCAGTTCACCTGGAACGCGAGCGAGAACTGGACCGTGACGTTCGACGCGACCAATCTTACGGAGCCCGAGTTCCACTGGAACTACGGCAACATGCCGCACCTGTTCAACTTCCACAACTACCTGTACAGCCGTACGTTCGCCCTTGGCGCACGCTACAGCTTCGGTCGTTGAGGAGACCTTGGGACGGCGCTCGCTAAGGGCGCGGATCCCAGAGCAGGCCGAAGAGCGGGAGGTGCACGTCGGCGGCTTTCGCGCGGATGAGCACCTCGTCGAGCGCCTCGGCCTGGGCGTCGTAAGCGGTGTCGAGCGCGTCGATCTCCGCCTCGAGCTCCGCGTTCAACGCTTCGATCTCCGCGCGCACCCTGGCCGCGGCCTGCTCGGCCCGGGCGACGTCCGCGGCCTGCTGGCGCGAGCTGCCGGCCTTGCGGATGGCGGTGCCGATGCGGCTCGCCGTGCCCGCGGACAGTCGCTTGCGACCGAGCACGGCACCAAGGATCGCCGTCCCGAACGACACGGCCGTCGACAGCGTATGTCCCGTGGCCTGGTCGCGCTCGCGGGCGATCGCCTGTTCGGCCCGCAGCAGCCGGTTCTCGAGCGTCGTGAGCTTCGTCGCGTAGCGCTTGCGGATCTTCTCGATCGCCCGGTCGCGTTCCTCGCTCGCTCGCTGCCGGAGCCTGACGCGGAACTCGCCTTCCGACTCCCCCGGGTGCGACGTCAGGCGGAAACGCCGGCTCTTGAGGAGGCGAAGCTGCTCGTCGCGGCGCAGGCGGACGGCCAGCTCCTTCTGCCACTTGGGCCAGGCTGCCGCGTTTGACGCCGCGGCGGGGCAGGCGGCGTACGCTCCGCCTTCGGCGGGCGCCTCCAGCAACTCGGCGGCGTCGAGCGCTTCTTTCCTTCCCTGCGACCACGCCGGCGAGCGCCCGTTCGTGTCGAAGTCGGTCGTGTACACGAATCGCCGCTGCTCGTGCACGTCGTGCGTCGCGCTGGAGAAGAGCATGTCCACCGCTGCGACCAGTCGCGGGCGGAAGACCGCTTCCGGCCCGTCCGGGGCGAGCCAGAACTGCCGTATCGCGGGCGGCAGCACCGGCGCAGTGGATGCCACCTTTCCCGCACCGGTTGGCGCACGTGCGGTCGGCGGCGGAGCCGTTGTCGCGGCCGCGTCGTCCGTGCCCGGCTGCGGGGTCAGCATCCGGATCTGCGCGCGTGTCAGCGGGCCGGCCAGGTACGACATCGCCCAGCGCGTCTCGAACACGACCGGCTCGTCCTCGTGCACGTTGTGCAGCAGGAAGCGGCGCTTGCCGAGCCCGGCGATCGTCCGCTCGATCGCCTTGCGATCGAAGGCGCCGCCCCCGCTCGCTCCCTCCAGGCCCTCCATCACCCGCGCCTTGTCGCGTTCCGTCTGCAGGCGGCCGATGAACCAGGTACCGGCATTCGACAGGCCCTTGTAATCCAGGTCGACCGGGTTCTGGGTCGCGAGCACGAGCCCGAGCCCGTACGCCCGCGCCTGCTTCAGCAGGCTGAGAAACAGCGGCTTGGACGGCGGATTCGCGACCGGCGGCATGTAGCCCGCGAGCTCGTCCATGTACAGGATCGCGCGCAGGCTCCCGGTGCCCTGTTGCGCGCGCATCCAGGCAATCACCGCGTTGAGCAGCATGGTGACGAAGAACATGCGCTCCGCATCGCCGAGGTGCGCGATCGAAATGACCGCGATGCGGGGCTTGCCGGCGGGCGTGTACAGCAGGGTCGCGCCGTCAAGCTCTTCGCCGCGCATCCAGGCCTCGAAGCCGGGCGCCGCCAGCAGGTTGTTGAGCCGCATCGCGAGCTCGAAACGGGCGTCCGCGGGATAGACCGCATCGAGGCTCATGACGCCCACGCGCTCCACCGGCGGGTTCTGGATGGCGCCGATGAGGGCTGCGAGATCGAGGTCGCGGCCCGCCTCCCACGCGCGATCGAGGATCTGCGACAGCAGGATGTGCTCGCGGCTGGTGAGCGGGTCCGCCTCGATGCCGACCAGCGAGAGCACCCCGGTGGCGGTCGAGCGGATGCGTTCGCGGTAGAGGTCTTCGTCCTCGCGCACCGCGGGCGGCGGCGCCGCGAAGGAGCGAAGCAGGGACAGCGGCCGGCCCGCGGTGCTGCCGGGCGTGTAGATCGCCATGTCCACGCTCTCGCGCAGCCTGGCGATGCGGGCGCCGTCCTGGCCCCACCCGGCAAGGCCGTCGCGCCACAGCGCCGCCTGCTGCTCCGCGAACGCTTCCGGGGTGAGGCCGCGCTCTGCTGCTTGCCGTTCGTTGATCCAGGGCCGGAAGTCGGAGGGCGCGAGATCGGGAAACGTGAGAAGCAGGTTGCCGAGATCGCCCTTCGGGTCGATCGCGATCACCGGCACGTGATCGAGCGCGGCTTCCTCGATGAGGTCGATGCCGAGACCGGTCTTGCCGGAGCCGGTCATGCCGATGATGACGGCGTGGGTCGTCAGGTCCTTCGAATCGTAGAGCACGAGATCGTCGGTCGTCTCGTCCGTGGCGGGATCGACGCGCCTCCCGAGATAGAAGGCGCCCAGCTTTTCGAAATCGAGCATGGACCGGGTCTCGTGCCGCGACCTGTGGCGCCATGTTAGTCGCCCCCGGCACCGGCCTCCAGCCGCGGCCCCCGGCGCCGGTGCCGCGGAACCGCCCGGTGAGGCTGGGGCTGATGGCGGGCGGCATCACCGGGCGCTCGAGGAGGGCTTCCCCCTGCGGGCGGCGAGCAGGACCCGGGGTGCCCGTTATGTGAAATCGCAATGACCGCGGGCACCGCCCGGGTTGGTACACTCGAGCCGAATGCCACGGGAGCAAACGAGGCGATTCGCGATCAAAGCAAGCATGGCGTCCGGACGACTCCCCCTAATGTGCGCACTCCTCGGCCTCGCGGCCTGCGCGGGAGCGCCCCCGGTCGAGGAGCCGCCGCCGACCCCGGTGCACGAGCTCGTGCCGGCCGACCCGGGGCAGTTCGGCGAGCGGCCCGACATCCCCACGCCGGAGGAGATCCACCGGCTGGATCCGGAGCAGCGGGCGGCTTTCCTCCGCTTCATCAAGGACCCCATCCGCAGCACCACACCCCGGCACCGCCGTGTCTTCGAGTACCTGCAGCGGATCACGCAGGACTTTCATTTCCGCGGTGACACCTTGATGGCCGCGGACGCCATCGCGCAGGGCAGCGGCAACTGCCTGTCACTCGCCATTGTCACCACCGCGCTCGCCCGGCTGGCCAACGTCGAGGTCGGCTACCAGCTCGCCGACGACGATCCCGTGTTCGAGTTCAATGGGAACGTCGTGAAGAAGGGTGTGCACGTTCGCTCCACGTTGTACGAACCGGATGCGCCGGCGCAGACGGGCTCGTTCCTGCTGCGCAGGCCGAGCATCACCATCGATTACTTCCCCACGAGCAGGGGCCGGTTCATCCGGAACCTCGACGAGGGCGGCTATCTCGCGATGTACTATCGCAACATCGCCGCCGATGCGATCGAACGGGAAGACTACCGGACGGCGTACTGGTACGTGCTGGAATCGCTGGCATTCGCACCCGACAACTCCGAAGGGTTGAACATGCTGGCCGTCGTCTACGGACGCGTCGGCGATTTCGACAAGGCCGAGCAGATCTACGTGCACGGTCTCGAACGCGCGGACGAGAAGCTCAGCCTGCTCAAGAACTATCGCTCGCTGCTGTTGCGTCTCGATCGGCACGAAGAGGCACGGGAGATCGAGCGGCAGCTCGCCCGCATCGACGATCCCAGTCCTTACCACTGGTTCCAGCTCGCCCGCTCGGCGTACGAGAACGGCGAATACACGCTCGCCATCGATTATTACCGGCGGGCGCTCGAGATCGCGCCCTACCTGCACGAGGGCTATCTCGGCCTCGCCCAGGCCTACTACCAGGCCGGGCGCATGGACCGTGCGGCGGACGCCCTCAAGCAGGCGCTCGAGAACGCCGAGCGTCCGAGCACCCGTTCGCTCTACCAGGCGAAGCTGCAGGCTCTCGCGGCGGAAACCCTGAACAACTGACCGCCCGGCATCCCCGAACCGTGACGGCGCGCTTGGCGGCGTTCGACGTTCATGGTATATGCTGACCATTCCCGACTGCCGGGCGGCTCCCCCAGCGCCTGACATAACACCAAAGCGGCAGCGCGACCCCGCGACTCCGCCACGAGGGGACTCACCATGAAACTCCACCGGGCTCTGCTTCTGGCACTGGTGCTCGCCGTCGGCGGCTGCGGTGGCGGCGGAGGCGGGAATGACACCGCCACGCCCCCTGGCGGTGGCGGCGGAGCTGGAGGCGGCGGCGGCGACGGCGGGGGTGACGGCGGCGGTGGCGGAACCTCCAACGGCAGCGCCGAAATCCTGTTTCCCTGGACGCGGGCCAGCGCCACGGCACCGACGATCGTCGTGCGCGGCACGGCAAGCGATCCCGACGGCGTGGCGGCCGTGATCGTGAACGGGGTCGAAGCGACGGTCACGGCCAGCGCGTCCGCGCGCGGGCGGCTGTCCAAGGGCAACGCCGCGCAGACCGACGTCGACTGGTCCGCGGAGATCGATCTCGCCAAGGGTGACAACGTCGTCGAGGTGACGGTGGAGGACGAGGCGGGCGACGTCACCGAGAGCGTGGACACCTCGACGATCACCTGGGTGGAAGTGCCGTTTGCGTTCCATCTCGACGCGCCGAACGGGCGTCTCGTCGGTCTCAGCTACACGCTGACCGCATCGGGTTACGTGCAGAACATCGTGCAGCATGACTATGTCGCGGACGAGCAGACCGTTTTCGACACGCTCTTCGTTCCGCCGTCGTCTACCTGTTTCCGTGCAGTGGAGGACGAGCTGCTGCTACTCTCTCCCACCGCGACGAACGACTGGGAGCTGCGGCGCTACGACCTCGCGAGCCGCACCGAGGGACTGGTGGCCCAGCTTCCCGCATCGGCTCTCGATCCGGGCGCCGGGTTCGATCCGGTTCCGATCGTCACCTGGCTCGCCTGCGACACCGACCACACGAGCGCCTACGTTCTCGTGAACTACGTCGACGAGAACGGGCAGGGGCACAGCGGCAGCGGGTTTGCGAAATCGCGGATCGTTGAAATCGAGCTCGCCACCGGCACCGTGACCGTGCTGTGGGAAACCGATCTCGTCGAGTCGCCGCGGTGGATCGTCGGCAACATGGCGCTGGCCGACGACCGCCTGGTGACCATGCGGCACTTCGACCTGGAATCGCCCCTGATCGACGTGTCGCTGGCGGACGGCACCCGCTCGGAGCTCGCCCCCGGCCTCGAGGTCAGCGGCGTGGTGCTGACCGAAGCGCTCGACGTCGGGCGGGTATACATCGCGACGATGGAGGGGGTGGACGAGATCGACGTCAACGGGGCGGTGCCCACGAAACAGAACATCTCCCCTGTCGACCAGGACCACCCGTTGACGTTCTCCGAGCCGAGGTCGATCGCGTTCGATCCGGTGAACAACCGCATTCTCGTCGGTGACGAGGCGCTCGATACGGTGGTCGCCATCGACCTCGCCACGGGTGAGCGCTCGGAGCTCGTCTCGCGCAAGGTCGGGCAGGGTACGCCGCTGATCACGCCGCGTAGCTTCGCAATCACGGCAGATGGCAGCCTCGCGTACGTCGGGGACGACGGTGACAACGCGCCGTCCCGGCTCTACGAGGTGGATCTCGCGACCGGCGACCGCCGCATCGTCGGCGACATCAGCCCGCTGATCACGAGCTTCGTGACGGGCGTCGCGCTCGACGAGGACGCGGGCCAGGTCTACGTCGCAGGACCGGACGTCATCGTCGTCGTGGACCTCGAATCCGAGGTCGTCGATACTTTCGTGGAGGCCGCTTCCTTCCCCGCGTTCCCGGAGATCACCGACGTCGTGCTCGACACGGCGAACGGGAGGCTCCTCGTGGCGGATGCCGGCAGTGACGGGATCCATGCCGTCGACCTCCTGACGCGCAACGTCACCGCCGTGTCACAGCCAGGAGTCCTCGGCGACGGGCCGGCGTTCGGCGTGGTCGTATCGCTGACCCCGGCCGCGGCGGACGTGCTCTACGCGGCCGGCCAGGACTCGGAGCTCGTCACCCGCGTCGACCTCGCGACGGGAGATCGGGAAGAGCTCGTGCACGGCTGCGATCTCGGCCTGGCCTCGACGTTTGCCGGGCTGGACCAGGTGCTCTTCGACCCGACGGACGGCCGGCTCATCATCAAGGGCGACAGCGTCTACAGTTTCGATCCGGGCGCCGTACAATGCACGAGGCTGCCGGTCGCCGAGGTCCCGTTGGAGTTCCGCGTCACCTCGGCAGGCCAGTTGCTGGGTGCGGATTTCCATGCGTTGGTGCAATTCGATCCTGGTACCGGAGAGATCGTCGTCATCTCGAAATGAATGATCGAAGCAAGCTGCTGATGCTCGGTGCAGCCGTGCTCGCCACCGGTTGCACGAACGAGGGAGCCGACGAGGCGGCGACCGGCAGGCTCGAGTATCCGCCCACGAGGATCGTCGAGCACACCGACGTCTACCACGGCGTCACCGTGGCGGACCCGTATCGCTGGCTCGAAGAGGACGTGCGCGAATCCGAGGCCGTGCGCGAGTGGGTCGAGGCGCAGAGCAGGTTCACATTCGACTACCTCGCGAAGATCCCCGAGCGCGAGGCGATCAGGAGCCGGCTCACCGCGCTGTGGGATTACGAGCGCTTCGACGTCCCGTTCCGGGCCGGCGACCGGTACCTCTATCGGCGTAACGACGGCCTGCAGAACCAGTACGTCCTGTATGCGCTGGAAACGCTCGAAGGCGAGCCGACCGTGCTCATCGATCCCAACGCCTGGTCCGACGACGGCACCGTTGCGCTCGCGGCGGCGGTCCCGAGCCACGACGGGCGCTACCTCGCGTACACGATCCAGGACGGAGGCTCGGACTGGCGAACCGCCCGCGTGCTCGATCTCGAAACCGGCGAGCTACTGCCCGAGACGCTGCGGTGGCTCAAGTTCACCGGCATCTCGTGGAACGGCGACGGCACGGGTTTCTACTACGGCCGCTTCCCGGAGCCCGAGGAGGGCGCCGAGTTCCAGGGCCTGAACCTGAACCAGTCGGTGTGGTTCCACCGCGTGGGCACCCCGCAATCGGAGGACCGGCAGGTGTACGCGCGGCCGGATCGCCCGGACTGGGGCTTCGATGCGGTCGCGTCTCGCGACGGGCGGCATCTCGTCATCCACATCGGCGTCGGCACGGACTTCCGCAACCGGGTCGCCTACCTGGATCTCACGAACCCGGACGCCGAGCCGGTCATGCTGGTCGACGATTTCGAGGCGGGTTACGCGTTCCTCGGCAACCGCGGAAACACGCTCTATTTCATGACCAACCGCGAAGCACCGAAAGGCCGGGTCGTCGGCATCGACCTCGACCGGCGTGAGTCAGGTTTCCGTGAGGTGATCCCGGAAGACGAGCACGTGCTGTCGAGCGTTGCGCTCATCGGCGGCCGTTTCGTCGCCGAGTACCTCGCGGACGCGAAGTCGCGCGTGCTCGTATTCGACCTCGACGGTCGGCGCGACCACGAGCTCGCGCTTCCCGGCATCGGCAGCGCGTACGGGTTCAGCGGCGAGCCGGACGACCCGGAGATGTTCTTCGGGTTCACGAGCTACAACAACCCGGGCGAGATCTGGCGCTACGACGTCGTGACCGGGGAGAAGGCGCTGTTCCGGCGCGCCGAGGCGGCGTTCGATCCCGACGACTACGAGGTCGGGCAGGTGTTCTACACGTCGAAGGACGGCACCCGCGTCCCGATGTTCGTCGTGCATCGCAAGGGCATCGAGCTCGACGGCGCCAACCCCACGCTCCTGTACGGGTACGGGGGCTTCAACATCTCGTTGACCCCGTCGTTCTCGATCGCCGTGATGGGCTGGCTCGAGATGGGCGGCGTGTACGCGGTCGCGAACCTGCGCGGCGGCGGCGAGTACGGCGAGGAGTGGCACAAGGCGGGCACGAAGCTCGAGAAGCAGAACGTGTTCGACGATTTCATCGCCGCGGCCGAGTACCTCGTCGAGGCCGGTTACACGCGCCCCGACCGCCTCGCGATCTTCGGCGGCTCCAACGGCGGCCTGCTGGTCGGTGCCGTGACGAACCAGCGCCCGGACCTGTTCGGCGCGGCGATTCCGTCGGTGGGCGTGATGGACATGCTGCGTTTCCACCGCTTCACGGCGGGACGCTACTGGACGGACGATTACGGCTCGTCGGAGAACGAGGCCGAGTTCCGCGCGCTGTACGCGTACTCGCCGTATCACAACATCGTGGACGGCGCCTGCTACCCGCCCGTGATGGCGACTACCGCGGACACCGACGATCGCGTGGTGCCTGCACACAGCTTCAAGTACATCGCTCGCCTGCAGGCGGCGCAGGGCTGCGCCAATCCTGTCCTCATTCGCATCGAAACCCGCGCCGGCCACGGCGCCGGCAAGCCGACGGCGAAGATCATCGAGGAGTACGCCGACCGCTGGGCGTTCCTGGTGGAGCACCTGGACTTCGAGGTGCCGGAAAGCTTCGGCACCTGAGAAGCCGGGCGGCACGCCTCCCGAACCCGAACAAAAAAGGACGGCAGCCGAAGCTGCCGTCCCCGTACGTGCCTGGATGCCCGGGCCCCGGTATCCCGCGGACCCACAACCCCGCGGAATCCGGTCCCGGCGGTCTGGGCCTAGAACTCGATCTCGACGCCGACGAAGTAGCGACGGCCGAGAACGTCGAACGTCGAGGGGTCGGTACCCGCGTCGATGTTCGGGCTGTAGAGCCGAGGCTGCTGGTTGGCGACGTTGTTGATGCCGGCCCGGAGCGCGATCCTTTCGGTCAGGTCGTAGCGCCCCGCGAGATCGAGGTACCACGTCGCATCCGTGCCCTCGGCGGTCGCGTCCGGGTTCTGCACGGTCGCCTCGTGATCCATCGAGCTGATGTAGCGGGTGGTGGCCTGGAGCTCCAGGTTCTCCATGCCCCAGGTCGCCATCAGGGTCCCGCGCCACTCCGGCTTGGTTTCGCCGTAGGCGTTGCCGATGGTGCCGGCGAAGTCGAGGGCCGGGTCCAGCGTCGTCGTCTGCATCTCGAACTTTTCGAGCCAGCTCGCGAGCAGCGCGAAGTCGAGCTGCCCGGGCCCGACGTCCATACCCCAGTTGAACGTCAGGTCGATGCCGCTGACCTCCCAGATGCTCTGGTTGCGATCGAGCTGCTGCAGGTTGATGACCCGGCCGTCGTTCGGGTCACGGTCGAAGAGCTGGCACCACTCGTTGTTGATGTCGTAGGTCGGGTTGGCGCCACCGGCGTTGAAGCAGCGGGTGATGATCGTGATCGTATCGACCGACGAGATCACGTCCTCGAGCTCGATCGAGAAGTAATCGATCGTGAAGCCCAGCCGGCGGAACATCCCGCTGTCGATCTCCGGCGTGAGGACGAGCCCGACGGACCAGGAGTCGGCCTTCTCCGGCTCGAGATCGGGATTGCCGCCCGAGATCGCGACCGCCTGGCCGGCAGGCTGCGAGAACCCGTCGCCGCCCGCCACCGCCGCCTGCGCGGCGCACAGCGCCTGCACCGCGTCCGCGTCCGGTCCGGTGCGCTGGGGGCTGTTGAAGTTGCAGGGATCCTGGTTGGCGAAATCCGGGAAATTGTTGAGCTGGGGAGAGAACAGCTCGCTGATGTTCGGGCTGCGCAGCGCGTGCTGGTAGCCGCCGCGCGCCCGGACTGCGTCGTTCACGGTCCAGTCGAACGTCACTTTCCAGCTTTCGTCCCGGCCGAAGATGTCGTTGTCGGTCGTGCGGAAGCCGAGCGTGGCCGACAGGCTCTGCATCGCGGGGCGATCCCGGAGCAGGGGGACGGAAAGCTCCGCAAACAGGTCCGTGTAATCCAGCCTGCCCGCGACCGGAAGCTGCTCGTTGAAGCCGGCCACGATGCCCGGCTGCAGGCCGCTATCCGGCAGGAAGTCGAAGTCGAGCTCGCGATAGCTGGCGCCGAATGCCGACTGCACCGTCCCCGCCGGCATCTCGAACAGGTCGCCCGTCACGACGGCCTCGAGGATGCCTTGCTGGTTGACGGTCAGGTTCTTCGCGGTGAGCGAGATGTAGTCCTGGCATTCCTGGCTGATCTCGGCATTGCCGAACAGGTTCAGCCCGCCTGCGCAGATCGAGGCGCCGCCGTCCGGCTCAGACAGCAACTGGTTGGTGCGATCGACGCGCACGTTGCCACCCTGGATCTCGGTGCGCACCGAGCGGCCCCAGGAGCCGTAGACGTCGTATGACCAGCTTTCCGTGATGTCGCCTCTCATGCCGGCCGTGAGCTGCCACACGTCGTGCGTGTTCGCACCGGTGCGGCCGCCGAGCACGCTGAAGCGCTTGTTGAAGCTGATCGGCGCGTCCGGGTCGGGCCGCGTGGCGAGGAGATCGGCGAGCTGGTCGGGGATGAAAGGATTCGTCACGGGGATGACGAGCCCGGTGGCCGGGGTGGCAGCCAGCTCCTGGGAGGCGCTGTAGTTCGTGAAGACCGCCTGCACGTACGGCCGCGCGTGCTCGCTGAGCTCGAGGTCCATGTACGTGAACAGGCTCCAGCGCTCGAGCGGCAGCACCAGGATGTTCTCGGGTTCGAAGTTGTACGAGAAGCTGTCCGGGAAGAACGCCTTTGCGATGTGTTCCTCCGGACCCGTGTAGCCCACGACGTCCCGCGGGTCGTTCTCGATTCCGGTGCAGAACAACGTCCCGTCCGGGTTGAGGCCGAAACCGCGCTGGCCGCCGTTGGCGGCGCAGGCGCCGGGCCCGAAAAGCGCGTCGACAGCCGCCTGCGACGGTGCGTTGGCGCCCGTGACGAAGCTGCCGTTCGGGAACGTTCCGGTCGTCGACGAGGCCTGGGCCGAGAAGCCGCGATCGCCCTTGAACATCACCTCGCGATTGAAATACGACGCGTTGAACACCGCGTTGCCCCGTCCGTCGGCGAAGTTGCTGCCGAGCGTGAGGTCGAGGGTGAACTCCTCGCCGTCGCCCTGTTCCGTCAGCCGGTACTGGCTGTTCAGTGCGGCGCCTTCGAAGTCCTTCTTGAGGATGAAGTTGACGACGCCGGCGATGGCATCCGCGCCGTAGGTCGCGGCAGCGCCGCCCGAGATGATCTCCACCCGGTCGATGAGAGCCGCGGGAATGACGTTGGTGTCGACGACGGTGCCGCCGGCGGCCTGGCCGATGGCGCGGCGCCCGTCGATCAGCACGAGGTTGCGCTCCGCGCCCAGCCCGCGCAGGTCGATGAAAGCGCGACCGCCGGAGCTCGGGTTGTTGGCCTGCGAGCTGATGTTGGGCGTGACCTGCGGCAGCGTGTTCAGGTACTGGTCGACCGTGACGTAACCGCTGACCTGCAGCGCGCTCTGCTCGAGCGTGAAGATGGGACTTTCGGCGATCGCGTCGCGCTTCGCGATGCGCGAGCCGGTCACCGTGATCTGCTCGAGGTCCGCGTCCTGCGCCAGCGCGGTGGGCGCGACGCCCGCCGCCGACGTGGCCGCGCCCGTCAGCAGGGCGCAGCGTATCGCCTGCGCCACCCGTGATTGTGTTGCCATTTTGCGTCTCTCCTGCCGGGGGTTGTCTGCAACCCTCTTGAAATCAGTGCGTTAGATCTAACTCGCCGCCCTCCGGAGTGTGGCTTGGCGGCGAATCGGCACAGTCTGGGTGGGCCACAGGACCGCTGAAAGACCCAATCTTTTGGAATATGGATGGGCCATTGGCTGTGCTAGCCTGCGGCGCGCAATGGAGGTCCACATACGCTTGGACGGCCGGCGCAACCTGAGCGCCGGGATCTACCGTCAGCTACGCCAGGCCATCATCGATGGCGTGCTCCGGCCCGGAGAGGCGCTGCCGCCGACCCGGCAGCTCGCAGCGCGACTCTCGGTGTCCCGCAACACCGTCGGCGTCGCGTACGACCGCCTCGCCTCGGAGGGCTACATCACCGCGCAGGTCGGCGCCGGGACCTACGTGAGCTTCCGGGCACCGCGCGCGCCGCAGCGCAGCGGCAACTCCCGGCACCCCGGCGTGCTCCGCCCGCAACCGCACTGGAGCTCGGTCGAGCTCCCGTCCCTGTTGCCGGCGCGGCAATACAACTTCCGGACGGGCGCACCGGACGGATCCCTGTTCCCGTATGCCGCCTGGCGCGGGCTGGTGACGCGCGAGCTGCGCAGCATCGCCTCGCGGGGCAACGGCTACGGGGACACGGCCGGACATCGCGGCTTGCGGGAGGCGATCGCCCGCCACATCGCCATATCCCGTGGCATCCAGGCGTCGCCCGACGACCTCACGATCACGACCGGCACGCAGCAGGCGCTCGACCTCGTCGCGCGGGTGCTCCTGGCGCCGGGCGACCGGGTGGCGGTGGAGAATCCCGGGTACCTGCCCGCCATCCAGCTTTTGCATTCGCTGGGTGCGAAGGTGGTGCGCGTGCCCGTCGACGAGGAAGGTCTCGTCGTCGACGCGCTGCCGAAATCCGCGCGCCTCGTGTACGTCACGCCCTCGCACCAGTATCCGCTCGGCGTAACGATGAGCATGCGCCGCCGCGAAACGCTGCTTTCCTGGGCGAACCGGACGGGCAGCGCGATCGTCGAGGACGATTACGACAGCGAGTTTCGCTTCGACGGCCGGCCGCTCGATCCCGTCCACGCCCTCGATACCGCGGGGCGCGTCGTGTACATCGGCACCTTCTCCAAGACGATGCTGCCGGCGCTGCGGCTCGGCTTCGTGCTGGTGCCCCCGGCTCTGCGCGAGGCCGTGCACAAGGCGAAGCACGTGACGGACTGGCACACGAACACGCTGATCCAGGGCGCGCTGGCGCGCTTCATCGACGACGGAGAGTACGCGCGTCACCTGCGAAAGCTGAACAGGCTCTACCTGACCCGCCGCGACCGGATCCTGGAAATCCTCGAACGGGACTTCGCCGACGTGCTCGAGCCACTCCCGTCCATCGCCGGCATGCATGTCGCGGCGCTGTCGAAGGCGATGTCGTTCGCGGAGCTCGATGCCGTCCTGGCCCGCGCCCTCGAGCAGGGCGTGCAGTTGCATTCCCTGTCGCGGTACCCGGTCGACCGGGGCGACCGGCCCGGGCTCGTGCTCGGCTACGGCGCCATCGCCACCGAGGACATCGCGGAAGGGTTGCGCCGGCTGCGCGCTGCGTTCGACGCCTGAGCGCGATCCGTGTCCGACAGGCTGGAGGCTTGTTGGTGGGCGGTGCTGGGATCGAACCAGCGACCCCTGCCGTGTGAAAGCAGTGCTCTACCGCTGAGCTAACCGCCCGCCCGTGGGGAGGGCAAGTCTAGACTGCCCGACCCGGTGAGACAACCGAGGACCGAAGCAAGGCCAACCGGCCCGCCTTCCCCCCACCGAGGAGTGCGGAAGTGGAAACGCTTCTCATTCCGCAAATCCCTCCGCGGAGGGGCGGGAAACGCCGGACAGGGCGCCGTCGGCATCCGGCCCCGGCCGCGCGCACCGCCCCGCCGGCGTGGCGGCTCGGGGCGGTCGCACCCTGCCGCTACTCGCGGGCCATCCTCCGGTCCAGTTGCCGGACCTGCCGCTCGTGCTCCTCGAGCACCGGCAGCGTCTCCCGGGCGAACCGCTGCACGGGTGCGCTCGCGTCCTCCTCCTCGACGTAATCCTCGAACAGGTCGACGGCCTCGTCGTGCGCGGCCACCTGCATCTCGACGTACAGGCGGTCGAACTCCGCCCCGCGTGCGTCGCCGAGCTCCTGCATCATCCCGGCGTGCTTCTTGTCGAGCGTCTCGCGCGTGCCGACGCCGAGCTCCGTGTCGCCCGCGGCCCTCTCGAGGTCCTGCCCGGCTTTGCGATGATCCTCGATCATGTGCTCCGCGAACCGGCGGATTGCCCGGTTCTGCGACCGCTCCAGCGCCAGCTCGCTGCTTGCAATCTCGAAGTTGTTCGAAACCGTCGCCTCCTTCACGAACTCCTGCGTTTCGTCCTCCTGCGCCTGCGTGGCGCCCGCGGCGAGCGCCAGCACGCCGAACGTGACGATGAGCCCTCTCATGGGAATCTCCTTTGGATATGGGCCGGCGTGGCGAGCCCTGCTCCGGTGCAATCGCCATGCCATCCCTCGCCCGCCCTCGGCTTCCTCGCGGCGAAACGAACCGTGGCGGCCGGATGGCACGCGACTTGCACTCCCGCGAGACTGCACCAAAGGAGATGCAGCATGGCCCAACAGGATCCCGTCGCCGCCATCCGCGCGGCGATCGCACGCCACCCGAGGCTCGGCAACGGCGACGACATTCGCATCAGCGTCGCGGACGGCGTCGTCACCCTCGAGGGCACGGTCGAGCGCATCGCGCCCCGGCGCCTGATTCCACGGCTCGCGGCCGAGACGACCGGGCTGGGCATCGACGACCGGTTGCGGCTTGCAGCGAAAGAACCGCGCGACGACGCGAGCATTCGCGCCGATCTCGTCGCGTCGCTCGAGTCCGACCCGCTGTTCTCCGGCTACGCGATTGCACCGGACGGTGCGACGGGCGGGGAGCGCGAGATCGTCCCGGAGGTGACCGATTCCGTCGTCCGCCTCCACGGCCGGGTCGAGAGCCTGCTGCATCGCCGCATGGCGGAAGTGCGCGCCTGGTGGACGCGGGGCGCAACGGCGGTCGACAACCGCCTGCAGGTCCAGCCCGCGGAGCAGGACAGCGATGCCGCGATCACGGAGGCGGTGCGGGCCGCCCTCGAGCGCGACCCGCGGGTGGACGCCTCGCGCATCGGCGTGCGCACCGACGATCGTGTCGTCATGCTCATCGGCGTGCAATCGGAACCGGGGCAGCGGCTGGCAGCCGCGCAGGATGCCTGGTTCGTGGCCGGCGTCCACGAGGTCGACAACCGCATCCGTGTCCTCGACTGGCGGCAGCTCGACCTGTACGCGGACGAGGCCTCGCGCGCCAGCTTCCCCGCGAGCGACCCGCCCGCCTTCACGCCGATCGTCGGTGTCGGCGGCACGGCCGGAGAGCGCCCGGCCGCCGTCTGAGCGCGCCGGCAAACAGCGCGCGCGGGCGGCAGGATTTACCGGTCCACGCCCGGCGCGTGCGCCGTGACCCGTTCCCGGCCCGCCCGTTGTTGCAGCATAATGCGCGCTCGAGCGAAGCATGGCCGCGACCCACAAGAACAACCAACGCAAGCGCGGAGTGCGCGCCTCCCGTGCCCGACTGACCGATGCGCTGACCCGCGCCGGGTTGCGGACCCAGGCGGCGCTGGCGGAGCGCATTGCGGACCTCGAAGGGCTCGATGCCCCCCCGCGGGACGCGGTGAACAGGCTGTTCCGCGAATTGCCGGTGGAGCCCACCACGCTGGCCCGCGCGGCGCGCGCCCTCGGGGTCGAGGCCCACACGCTTTATCTCACTTCCGACGAGGACCGCACCGACGAAACGCCGGCGGCGGATCCCGCTCCGCCGCGCTTCTCGCGCCCCTGGATCGTCACGGCCGCGGTCGCCACCTGCCTGGTGCTGGTTGCCGCGGGGTGGGTCCTGCACGAGCGTTTTCCGCGCGACCTGCCGTCGGAAGCCCGGAACGTGCCGATTCTCGACCTCGGTGACCCGACGCTGGTCGTGATGCCGATCGCCGGCGACGTCGAGGATGCGCTGGCCGACGCGCTGCGGGAAGCGCTCGGCCGCAGCTTCAGCGTGGCGGCGAAGACGGCGACCGTCCTCACCCGCGAGCTCGACACCCCGAGCGTGGCGCGGCGCCTGCGCACGGACGTGATCGTGGAAGGCGAGATCGCGACCGTCGGGCGGCTCGCCGCTGTCCGCATCTTCCTGTTCGTGAACGGCGTGCGCCGGCAGATCTGGGCCGAAAGCCTGCCCAGGGTCGAGTTGCCGCACGCGCTCGAGCGGACGGCGGGGAACGTGCTGCTCGCCGTCCGGCGCGCGGCCGGCATGGCGGTGGATGCCGGATCCCCGTCGCATTTCCCGGCCGCCGCCGCACAGGACGATTACCTGCAGGGCGAGTACTACCTCGACCGCCCCTCGAACGAGCTCAACATCAAGCGCGCACAAAGCCGCTTCGAGGCGGCGCTGCGCCAGGAGCCCGATTACGCACGCGCGCACGCCGGGCTCTGCCAGACGCTGCTCGAGGAGCACTGGATGTCCGACGAGGCGCGGGCGCTGCAAAGCGCCGTTCGCGCCTGCGGCCGCGCGCTCAAGCTGGCCGCGGACGATCCGGTCGTGGCCGCCGCGCACGCCCACTTCCTGCGGCGAACCGGGCGCAACGACCAGGCCATCGCGGCGTACGAGAAGGCCGCCGCGGCCTCGCCGTACGACGCCGCCATCCTGGGCGGGCTCGCCTCCAGCCTGCTGACCGCATACCAGCAGGGCAAGGGTGACGAGTTCCTGCTGCGCGCCAAGGAGACGGCGCGGCGGGCGGGCGAGGTCGATCCCACCGTGTGGAAACCCTTGTTCTTCCTCGCCACCATGGAATGGTTCGACGGCGACGTGGCCGCCGCCATCGAGGCGAGCGAGCTCGCGCGCGCCCGCGACGAGAACGAGTACGTGCTGGCCAACCTCGGCACCTTCTACCTGTGCGACGGCGCGTTCGCGGAAGCTCGCGACGCCTACCTGCGGGCGCAGGCGATCGCGCCCCAGTCCTACGTCGGGGACGAGTTCCTGGGTACCGCGTACTACGCCCTCGGCGATTTCGAGGAATCCGCGCGCCTGAGGCAGCGGGCCATCGCCTCGATCGCCGAAGGCGCCCCCGAGATCCACCAGATGTGGGGCAACCTCGGCGACTCCTGGTACCAGCTCGGGCAGTCCGAGCGGGCGATCGAGGCCTATCTCCGTGCCGCCGAGATCGCGGAGCGGGACCAGCTTCGCGGCAACGCCCCGGTCGCGGATCGGGCGGCACGCGCCTACTACTACACGGTGCTCGGGCACCTGAACCCGTCGCTGGTGCCGGAATCCGTGGCGCGCAGCCTCGACGACGAGCTGGACGGCATTGCCGCCGCGCAGACCGAGGCCACGGCCCACCGGCGGGTGGCGCAGACCTACCTCCTGCGCGGCGAGATCGAGAAGGCACAGGCTGCGCTCGAGCGCTCCGCGGCCATCTGCCCCGGGTACCGCGATCTGCCCGACATGGTGCCCCTCACCGCCCTCCGGGAACGAGCATCCCCGGCGACACCCGGCGCCTGAGGGCGAATCCCGGGCGCTCGCGCCCGCTGCGCGCTCCTGCACGAGCTTAAACCACGCTACCTGCCGCTAGGTTCCGCTATCTGCCGTCGCCGGCCGGGCGCCGCCGCGGCGACATTCTTCGGTGCTCGCGGATGCCGGTCCTTTCAGGCGATGGCCCGGCATCCGCAAGCGGCAGCCTGACAACAAAAAGGAAATCACTATGTTGAGCAGAATCATCCTCGCCTCCTACAAGCTGTTCCTGGAAATCGCCATCTGGATCGTGCTGCTCGGTGCCACCATCCTGGGCTTCAAAATGGCCGGCTTCTGGGTCGGGATCGCCATGCTCCTCGGCGCGTTCGTGTTCTGCGTCGCCGTATTCGGCGGCTTCCTCCTGATCGCCGACATCCAGACCTCGGTTTCCGAGATTCGCAACCGCGGCACGAACACCGCACCGTCCCCTCGTTGAGGAGTCCGCACATGTCACGTTCGAACGATTCCATGACCCCTTCCCGCCCCGCGCTCGCCCGGGGAGCCTCGATCCTCGTCCTGTCCGCCTTTCTCGCGCTGGCCGCCTGCGGCGGCGGACCGGAAGGTGCCGCCGAGGCCTGGCTGGATGCCCTCAACAAGGGCGACATCACCCGCGCGCTGGAGCTCAGCACCGACGAGACCAAGGCCCTGATCAACCTCGGGAACAGCCTGGGCGAAAACCTCGCGATCGGCGACTACCGGATCGTGAAGGTGAACAAGATCAGCGATACGCGGGCGGAGGTCGTCGTGGCGGCGCAAGACGGCGAGTCCACCCTCGATCTGCGCAAGATCGACGGGCAATGGAAGGTCGGCTTCAAGAAATAACGGGGGGTGCTCGGGCGCCCGGTGCCTGCGGGGCCGTGCTTGCCTCGCTCGTCGCCATGATCGCCGTCGGCGTCCTGCCGACGAGCGTCGCGGCGGCGGCGCCGGGCGCCGCGGAGCCCGAGCCCGGCGACATCGTCCTGCGCCGCGGTAACGGCCTCTGGAGCGCCTTCTTCGCCGGGTTGAACCGTCGCGACGGGCGGTTCTCGCACGTCGGGGTGGTCGTGCGGGACGGCACGGAGCTCAAGGTCGCGCATGCGGAGGCGGACGACAACGGCATGAACGGGGAGGTCAGGCTGACCGGGTGGCGCGCGTTCGAGGCCGCCAGCCGGCAGCTCATCGTCCTGCGATTGCACGACCGCGCCGCCGCCGACCGTGTCGCGGAGGCCGCGCTCTCGCTGCATGCCGCGCGGCCTGCATTCGACCTCGACTTCGACCTCGCCGACGCGGCCGCGGTGTACTGCAGCGAGCTCGCCTGGCGTGCGCTCACCATCGGGCTCGGCCGGGATCCGCTCCCCGAGAAGCCGCTTCTCGGCGGGCGCCCGGTCGTGCTCATCGAAAACTTTCTGCTGGACATACCGGAGTTGCGCGTCGTCGGACCGTGACGCCGGCCGGAAGCATTCGCAAGGGAGATTCCATGGCAACACGCAAACTGTGCTTCGCACTGGTCATGAGCGCCGCGCTGGCCGCCTGCGGCTCGCCGGACGCACCGGCCGGCGCGGACGGCGCCTCGTCGCCGTCCGGCGCTGCGGCACAACCGGAGCGATCGAAGGCGGCGGCACAGCCGGACCGCTCGCGGGTAGCAGCCACCGCCGCGGAAGTCGCCGCCGAGGCACGCGGCAACGTGAAATGCCCGGCGAAGGTGAGCACGGCGCCGCGGCCGGGACTGGGCGCGCACGACGTCGTCGGCGTGCGCCCCGGCATGACCTGGGACGAGGCCGTGAACGTCGTGCTCTGCACCCACGAGCTCCTTGTCGTCACGGAGAATCGCAGCCGCAGGTTCGAGGTCAACACCTGGGGCCAGGCCGTGAGGCAGGGGTTCGACGCCGTGTTCGCCGAGGACAGGATCAACAAGACGTCGCAGGAGATCCTCGCCGAGATGCAGGATTCCGCGATGGCGCGCGGCACCAATCGCCGCTCGCCGGGCATGCCGGGTGGCACCGCCCGCTGGTACGTCACGACGATGGGTGTGCCGGGGGACGAGCGCGTCGTCGCCGCGACGCGTCTCGAGGCGTATGCCGAGGACAAGGCGCCAACGATGGCGGGCGTCAGGGACGCGCTGGTCGAAAAGTACGGCGCGCCGACGTCCGTATTCGAAGGTGGGGTGTGGGAGCTCAGGTGGGTCTATGACCTCCAGGACCGCCAGGTGCCCGAGACGCATCCCGTCGCCCGCAGTTGCGTTGGCCCCTCGCATCCGGACAGTGCCGTGAACCTGTCGACCAACTGCGGTGTCATCGTGACCGCCACCATCAACCCGCTGCGGGACAACCCGCTGATCGCCAACTCGCTGCAGGTCGGCGTCGTCGACCAGGCGCGCGGCTACGAGTCGCTGGTCGCGACCGAGCGCGCGCTGGAGCAGGCGGAGCTCGCGCGGCGCGCGGAAGAAGCGAAGGCCGCTGCGGAGCGCGCCGGCAAACCGACGTTGTAGGAGGCTGCCGGTGAGAGCCGTGACGACCGCCGTACGGACCGCGCGACCGGGGCGGGCGGCGATCGCTGCGCTCGGCGCCGTGCTGGCCGCGGCGGCGGTCGCCGGCTGCCCGGGGCCCGTGCCGGCCGAGGAAACGAGCGGCACGACGGAGACGGCGCTCGTCGGGCGCTACGTCGGCGGCTGGGACGTGGAAGGGCTGCTCTCGGAGCCGGCCATCGCGGCGGAGCTGGAAGCGTTGACCGGGAATGCGCTCGCAGAGCTCGAGCGCAACCTGGACGTCAACGCCGGCGTCGAGTATTACGGCAGCGCGCTGGCCGTGAGCGGCAACGCGCCGCACCGGGGCGGGGAAGAGGAGGCGATCGTCTGCATCCAGCCCACCGCGCCCCCGAAAGTGCACGCGGGGATCCATTCACGGGGCCGGATCACGGTGTACACGCGCGAAGCGCGCTACGAGTTCCTGCCGACCTGCGTCAAGGACTGGATCACGCAGGTGAATTCCGGTCACGCCGACCGCATGCGCGCGCCAGCGAACGTGCACCTCGTGCGCCCCTGAGCCGCGCCGCGGCGCCGCGAACCGCTCCCGCGCGACCCGCTTTCCGGCGGCGCCTGCCGCCGGGGGCTTGTGTCGGCGGCCGTTTAGTGCCATTTTGTCCGAGTATTTGGCGGACGCAGGCCGCCGGCGCCCGGCGGGTCCGGCGACCCGCGTCTACTGAGACATGAAAAAACAATTACTTACAGCCTTCACCGTCATTCCGCTCTTGACTCATCCAGCCGCATCGGCACTCGCCGCACAAGCCACGACGAGCGCTTTCGGCACGCTCGCGGACGGCACGCCGATCGCAGCCGTGGAGCTGACCAACGCGCAGGGGTTCATGGCGCGCGTCATCACGCTCGGCGCCACGTTGCAGGCACTGTCGGTGCCGGACGCGCGCGGCCAGAGCGCGGACATCGTGCTCGGCTACGACGAGGCGCAGCAGTACCTCGACCAGCCGCAGTATTTCGGCGCCACCGTGGGTCGCTACGCGAACCGGATCGCGAAGGGCCGCTTCACGCTCGATGGCCGGACCTACGCCTTGCCGCTGAACGACGGTCCGAACCACCTGCACGGCGGACCGCAGGGGCTCGACAAGGTCGTATGGACGCTCGCGGAAGCGGAAAGCGGCTCGCCCGCGCGGGCCGTCTTCACCTACGTGAGCCCGGACGGCGACCAGGGGTACCCGGGGCGGCTGGAGCTCACCGCGATCTATGAGCTCTCCGACGATGGCGAGCTCGGTATCGAGTACCGCGCGACGACGGATGCGCCGACGATCGTCAACGTCACGAACCACAGCTACTTCAACCTCGCCGGGGCGACGGGCGACGAGTCCGTGATGGGCCACAGGCTCACGCTGTTCGCCGACCGCTACACGCCGGTGGACGCCACGCTCATCCCGACGGGCGAGATGCGGCCCGTGGCCGGAACGCCTTTCGATTTCCGCGAACCCAAGCCGATCGGCCGCGACGTCAATGCCGGTGAGGACGAGCAGGTGCGGTTCGGCCGCGGCTACGACCACAACTTCATCGTCAACGGCGAGCCGGGCGAGCTCCGGCCCGCCGCCCGCCTCGAGGATCCGGGCACGGGTCGGATCATGGAGCTTCTCGTGACCGCCCCGGGTGTGCAGTTCTATTCAGGCAACTTCATCGACGGCACCACGGTCGGCAAGGGCGGACGAATCTACCGCCAGGGCGACGGCCTGTGCCTGGAACCGCAGGTTTTTCCCGATTCGCCGAACCACCCGGAGTTCCCTTCGGCCAGGCTCGACCCGGGCGAGACTTACGTGAACAGGATGGTGCTGCGCTTTACGACGGTAAAGTGACTTCGGCGGAACGGGAGGAACACGGACGGCCATGAACACCTCCGCCAAACCGGCACGCAAGCTGCGCTCGCGTGCATGGTTCGACGACCCGGCAAACGCGGACATGACCGCGCTCTACCTCGAGCGCTACATGAACTACGGCCTGTCGCTGGAGGAGCTGCAGTCCGGCAAGCCGATCATCGGCATCGCGCAGACCGGCAGCGATCTCTCGCCCTGCAACCGCCATCATCTCGTGCTCGCCCAGCGTGTGCGCGAAGGCATTCGCGAGGCGGGCGGCATCGCGCTCGAGTTTCCGGTGCACCCGATCCAGGAGACCGGCAAGCGGCCGACCGCGGGCCTCGATCGCAACCTGGCGTACCTCGGGCTGGTCGAGGTGCTGTTCGGCTATCCGCTCGACGGGGTCGTGGTCACCATCGGTTGCGACAAGACCACCCCGGCGTGCCTGATGGCGGCGGCGACGGTGAACATCCCGACGATCGCGCTCTCCGTCGGGCCGATGCTGAACGGCTGGTTCAAAGGGGAGCGCACCGGCTCCGGCACCATCGTGTGGCACGCGCGCGAGCTGATGGCGGCGGGCGAGATCGATTACGAGGGCTTCATCAGGCTGGTCGCGTCCTCCGCGCCCTCGACCGGCTACTGCAACACCATGGGCACGGCGACGACGATGAACAGCCTGGTCGAGGTGCTCGGCATGTCGCTGCCCGGCTCGGCGGCGATTCCGGCACCGTACCGCGACCGGCAGGAATGCGCGTATCGCACGGGCCGGCAGATCGTCGAGATGGTGGCGGCGGATCGCAAGCCGTCCGACATCCTGACGCGCGCGGCATTCATCAACGCGATCCGCGTGAACTCGGCGATCGGCGGCTCGACGAACGCGCCGATCCACATCAACGCGATCGCACGGCACATCGGGGTCGAGCTGACCGTCGACGACTGGCAGGAATACGGCCGCGAGGTTCCGCTGCTCGTGAACCTGCAGCCCGCCGGCGAGTACCTCGGCGAGGATTACTACCGTGCGGGCGGCGTGCCGGCCGTCGTCTCCGAGCTGATGCAGCACGGCCTCATCGTGGAGGACGCGCTCACCGCCAACGGGCGCACGATCGGTGAGAACTGCCGCGGGGCGAAGATCGAGGACGAGCGCGTCATCCGGCCTTACGACCGGCCGCTCAAGCCACAGGGCGGCTTCACCGTGCTGCGCGGCAACCTGTTCGATTCCGCGATCATGAAAGCGAGCGTGATCTCGCCCGAGTTCCGCGCCAAGTACCTCTCGAACCCCGAGGATCCGGAGGCTTTCGAAGGGCGTGCGGTCGTGTTCGACGGGCCGGAGGATTACCACCGTCGCATCGACGATCCCGAGCTGGGCGTCGACGAGAGCACCATCCTGTTCATGCGCGGCGCGGGGCCGGTCGGCTATCCCGGTGCCGCCGAGGTCGTGAACATGCGCCCGCCGGCCGCGCTCATCCGCGCCGGCGTGCACACGCTGCCGTGCGTGGGCGACGGCCGCCAGTCGGGCACCTCGGGATCGCCGTCGATCCTGAACGCCTCGCCGGAAGCGGCGACGGGCGGCGGGCTCGCGCTGGTCAGGACCGGCGATCGCGTGCGCATCGACCTCAAGCGCGGCGAGGCCAACCTGCTCGTGAGCGACGAGGAGCTGGCCGTGCGCCGCAAGGCGCTCGAAGAGGCAGGCGGCTACCCGGTGCCGGAAAGCCAGACGCCGTGGCAGGAGATGCAGCGCTCCGTCATCAGCCAGGCCGACACCGGCGCGGTGCTCGAGAACGCGACGAAGTACCAGCGCATCGCGCAGAAGTACGGCGTGCCACGCCACAACCACTGAGGCAGTGATGGCGGACGGCTGGCGCATTGCCTGCGACATCCGCTCGGAGCTCGGCGAAGGACCGCTCTGGTCGGCGCGCGAGAACGCCGTCTATTGGGTTGACATCCTCGGTCACGAGCTGCATCGACTGTCGCTGGCCGATTCGTCCGTGTGCTCGTGGAAGATGCCCGCGAAGATCGGCTGGGTGATCGAGCGGCGCGACGCGCCCGGGTTCATCGCGGGCCTGCAGACCGGGTTCCACGCGCTCACGCTCGAGCCGTTCGAGTGCCGCCTGCTGGTCGATCCCGAGCCGGAGCTGCCCGACAACCGCATGAACGACGCCAAGGCCGACAGCCGCGGGCGCATCTGGGCAGGCACGATGGACTGCGAGATCCGTTCGCCGACCGGGTCGCTGTACCGGCTCGATCACGATCTAGGCTTCAGGAAGATGGATACCGGCTATCTCGTCACCAACGGCCCTGCCTTCGGCGACGGCTGCCTGTACCACTCGGACACGGGCCTCGGCATCGTCTACCGCTTCACGATGACGCCGGACGGGGATATCGGCGACCGACGCGAATTCATCCGTTTCCCGCGCGAGTGGGGCTACCCCGACGGCATGACCGTCGACGCGGAGGGCCATCTCTGGATCGCGCACTGGGGCGGCGGACGCGTGAGCCGGTTCACGCCCGAAGGCGAGCTCGAGCGAGCGATCGCGCTGCCCGCCTCGCAGATCACGAGCTGCACGTTTGCCGGTCCCGACCTCGACCGCCAGTTCGTCACCTCCGCCGCGGAGAATCGCCGCGATGACGAGCCGCTCGCCGGGATGCTGTTCGAGGTCGACCCCGGCGTCCGCGGCCTCCCTCCCAACCTCTTCGGCTCCGCATAGCAGCGCCGGGCAGTATCACTGGGTCCGGCCAGGCGGGATGACGTTGGCGTGCCGCCAGTACAGCCGCCACGTATCCCCCTCACGCCTCCAGATGTTGGTGAAGCGCCGCGTGATCTTCTGCCCGGCGCGCAGGCCGGCGGCCGGAGCGTCGCTCACCGGCACCACGGTCTCCTGTCCCATGATCGCGGCGAAATCGCCGTCCACGCGCATGAACTCGATGTCGCGATCGAAGGTCGCGAAGTCGATTACCCCGGCGTGGACGAACACGTCGAGCACGGCCTGCTTGCCGACGACGACCCGGTTGTTCGGCGCATTGACGGTGAAATCGTCGGACCACAGGCGCTCGAGCGCCGGGACGTCGCGCTCGAGCGCGGCAATGCGTTCCTCGTTGTCCAGCGCGCGAACGAGCTGCTCGTCGTCGACGGCAGCATGAGACGCGGCTGCCGACAACATTGCTGTGCCTCGCAACAAGCCAGCCAGGACCAGGGCTCCGATCTTCATGGCGTATCTCCAGGGTGTCCAGGGAATGACGGGAGGTGTATAGCGCTGCAGGAGCAGCAGGACTCCACATCGAAAAGGATCGTCCATGGAATGTCGATTCCGCGCTGCGGGAGGCGACTATGGGGCAGCACGTTCGTAACCGTTCAACAGAGGAGATACCCATGAAAGTCATGGTGTTCGTGAAGGCGACCAGGGGCTCGGAAGCCGGCGAGATGCCGAGTGCAGAGCTGATCTCGCAGATGATGACCTACAACGAGGAACTGGTGAAAGCAGGGATCATGCGGGACGGCGACGGGCTGAGGCCCAGCTCGGAGGGCGTGCGTGTGCGCTTCTCCGGGGAGAACCGCACCGTCATCGACGGACCCTTCCCGGAAACGAAGGAGCTGG
>DATGQE010000045.1:0-4809 GCA_035304345.1 Woeseiaceae bacterium
CCTCGACCTCTCCGAGCGCGCGTTCGAGGAGGCGATCGAGTGCGCGCTGCTGCAGTTCGGCCCCGACGCCTGCCCGGGCAACGCGACAGCCATCCACGAGACTTCGTCGCCGTACGCGCCGTAGATGCTAGGCCCAGATCACTCCCACTCGATCGTCGCGGGCGGCTTCCCCGAGATGTCGTACACGACCCGCGAAATACCGTCGATCTCGTTGATGATCCGCAAACTCACGTGCTCGAGGAAATCGTACGGCAGGTGCGCCCAGCGCGCGGTCATGAAGTCCACCGTCTCGACGGCGCGCAGCGCGACCACGTAATCGTAGCGGCGGCCATCCCCCATCACGCCCACCGAGCGCACGGGCAGGAACACCGCGAACGCCTGGCTGGTCTTGTCGTAGAGGCCGTACTTGCGCAGCTCGTCGATGAAGATCCGGTCGGCGAGCTGCAGCAGCTCGACGTACTCGCGCCGCACCTCGCCCAGCACGCGCACGCCGAGGCCCGGGCCGGGGAACGGGTGGCGCCCGACGATCTCCGGCGGCAGGCCGAGCTCCAGCCCGATCTGGCGTACCTCGTCCTTGAACAGCTCGCGCAGCGGCTCGATCAGCTTCAGGCGCATTTCGGCCGGCAGCCCGCCCACGTTGTGATGGGACTTGATGACGTGCGCTTTCTTCGTCGGCCCGCCGGCGGATTCGATCACGTCGGGATAGATCGTGCCCTGCGCCAGCCACTCGATGCCTTCGAGCTTCGCGGCCTCCTCCTCGAAGATCTCGACGAAGAGCCGCCCGATGATCTTGCGCTTCTCCTCCGGATCCGTGACGCCCTGGAGCGCGGCGAAATAACGATCGGCTGCCTCCACGTGGATCACGTTCACGCCGAGGTGCTCCGCGAACGTCGCCATCACCTGCTCCGCCTCGCCGTAGCGCAGCAGGCCGTGGTCGACGAACACGCACACGAGCTGGTCGCCGAGCGCCTCGTGCAGCAACGCCGCGACCACCGACGAATCGACGCCGCCGGAAAGCGCGAGCAGCACGCGGCCGTCGCCCACGGTCCTGCGCGCGTTCCGGATGGCGTCCTCCACGATGTTGCCGGGCGTCCAGTCACCGGGGCAGCCGCACACGTCCTTGACGAAGCGGCAGATGATCTGCTGCCCCTGCGGGGTGTGCGTCACCTCGGGGTGGAACTGGAGGCCGAAGTAGCGGCGCGCGGGGTCCTCCATCGCGGCCAGCGGCGAGTTGGCGCTGCGGCCGGTGGCACGGAATCCCGGAGGCAGCGCCTCCACCCGGTCGCCGTGGCTCATCCAGACCTTGAGCATGCCTTCGCCGGGACCGGCCGCCGTGTCGCTCAGCCCCTCCAGCAGGACCGATTCCCGCGTGGTGACCTCCGCGTACCCGAACTCCCGGTCGCGCGACGCCGCGACCCGGCCGCCGAGCTGCGCCGCCATCGCCTGCATGCCGTAGCAGATGCCGAGCACCGGCACGCCGAGCTCGAACACCGCCTGCGACAGGCGCGGCGGATCCTCGACGTTCACGGATTCCGGGCCGCCGGAGAGGATGATGCCGGCGGGCGCGAAAGCCCTGAGCGCCGCCTCGTCCATGTCCCAGGGGTGGATCTCCGAGTACACCCCGCACTCGCGCACGCGGCGCGCGATGAGCTGCGTGTACTGGCTGCCGAAATCGAGTATGAGAATGCGATGCGCGTGGATGTCACGCGTCGGGTCCGTCGAAGGGCGGCTCATGCGTAATTCTGGTTAATCGGCGTCGGCCCCCGCTGCTCAGGTTCCGCTGCGATAGTTCGGCGCTTCTTTGGTGATCGTCACGTCGTGCACGTGGCTTTCCCGCATGCCCGCGCTCGTGATCTTGACGAACACCGGCTTCGTGCGCATTTCCTCGATGTTGTGGCTGCCGGTGTAGCCCATGGCGGCGCGCACGCCTCCCACGAGCTGGTGCACGATCGCGACGACGCTGCCCTTGTACGCGACGCGGCCCTCGATGCCCTCGGGCACGAGCTTCTCGAGCTCCTCGGCCGCGTCCTGGTAGTAGCGGTCGGCCGACCCCTTCGCCATCGCGCCGACCGAGCCCATGCCGCGATAGGTCTTGTAGGAACGGCCCTGGTACAGCTCGACCTCGCCGGGCGATTCCTCGGTGCCGGCGAACAACCCGCCGATCATGACCGCGTGCGCGCCGGCGACGATGGCCTTCGCGATGTCGCCGGAATACCGGATACCGCCGTCGGCGATCAGCGGGATCCCGGTCTTCTCCAGGGCCTGCGCCACCTCGGCCACCGCGGAAATCTGCGGCACGCCGACGCCCGCGATCACGCGGGTGGTGCAGATCGAGCCCGGCCCGATGCCGACCTTCACCGCGTCGGCGCCGGCCTCGACGAGCGCGAGCGCCGCGTCCCCGGTGACCACGTTGCCCGCGATCACCTGCAGGTCGGGGTACTCCGCCTTGATGCGCTTGACCCGCTCGATGACGCCCCGCGACCAGCCGTGCGACGTGTCGACGACGATCACGTCGACCCCCGCCTCTACCAGGGCGGCCACGCGCTCGTCCGTACCGTGGCCGGTGCCCACCGCGGCACCGACGCGCAGCGCGCCGTGGCTGTCGCGGCAGGCGCGGGGAAAATCGCTCGCCTTCTGGAAGTCCTTGGCCGTGATCATCCCCTTGAGCTCGAAATCGTCGGAGACGACCAGCACCTTCTCGATCCTGTGCTTGTGCAGTAGCGACAGCACCTCCTCGTCGTCCGCTCCCTCGCGCACCGTGACGAGGCGCTCCCGCGGCGTCATGACGGTGGCCACCGGCGCGTCGAGATTGGTCTCGAAGCGCAGGTCGCGATGGGTCACGATGCCCAGCGGCTGGCCGTTCTCCACGACCGGCACCCCGGAGATGTTGAGGGCCCGGGTGAGGTCGATGACCTCGCGCACGGTCATGTCGGGGGGCACGGTGATCGGGTTGCGCACCATGCCGCTTTCGAATTTCTTGACGGTCAGGACCTGCCGGGCCTGCTCCTCGACGTCCATGTTCCGGTGGATGATGCCGATGCCGCCTTCCTGGGCGAGTGCAATCGCGAGCCGCGATTCGGTGACCGTGTCCATGGCCGCCGAAAGCAGCGGGATGTTCAGCCGGATGCCGGTGGTGAGCTGCGTCGTGAGATCGACCTCGCGCGGCAGAACGTCCGAGTAGCCCGGCTGGAGGAGAACGTCATCGAACGTCAGTGCTTCCTTCTCGATGCGCATACGGGCTCCGCCGTCAGGGAAGCCGGACATTTTACGCGGCGCCCGTTGCACGGTAAACACGGGTCGGGCGCGGCGGAACCCGATTCCGGAACGCGCGGCAGGGAAACTCGGGCCGGGTTCTCTCTATAATGCGCCGATGAGCGTGACGCTGAAGCCGCCGGCGGCGGTCGTCCTGACCGTTTCCGACCTGAACCGTGTAGTCCGCCAGTCGATCGAGGGCAGCGTGGGGCACGTTCGGGTCGAAGGCGAGATCTCGAACCTGGCACGCCCCGCCTCGGGCCACTTCTACTTCAGCCTGAAAGACCCCGCCGCGCAGGTCCGCTGCTGCTGGTTCCGCCAGCGCCAGCGGGGCGCGCGCATCACGCTCAAGAACGGCGACAAGGTGCTCGTTTTCGGGCGCGTGAGCCTGTACGAGCCGCGCGGCGAGTACCAGCTCGTCGCGGAGACCGTGGAAGCCGCCGGCGAAGGCGAGCTCCGGCGCCGCTTCGAGCTTTTGAAGCGCAAGCTCGCGGCGGAGGGCCTGTTCGACCGCGAGCGCAAGCGGCCGCTGCCGCCCCTGCCGCGCCGCATCGGCGTGATCACGTCTCCCTCCGGAGCCGCGATTCGCGACATCATCACCGTCCTCAGGCGGCGCTTTGCGGCGGTGCCGGTCGTCGTCTACCCCGCCGCCGTGCAGGGAGAGGCCGCGCCGGGCGAGCTCGTCAGGGCGCTCCGGACCGCGGCGGCGCGCGCCGAATGCGACGTGCTCATCGTCGGGCGCGGCGGTGGCTCCCTCGAGGACCTGTGGGCCTTCAACGAGGAGGCGGTCGCCCGGGCCATCGCGGCCTGCCCCATTCCCACGGTGAGCGCCGTCGGGCACGAGATCGATTTCACGATCGCCGATTTCGTCGCCGACCTGCGCGCACCCACGCCCTCGGGGGCAGCCGAGCTCGTGGTGCCCGACTGCGACGAGTGGCTGCGCCAGTGCGCCGCCTGTGGCGCTCGCCTGGCGAAGCAGATCCGGCGCTGCCTCGAGAACGATTTCCAGGCGCTGGACTGGCTCGCGCGGCGCCTGAAGCAGGCGAGCCCCGGGATGCGCCTCGCGCACCAGCGCAGCCGGCTGTCCGCGCTCGAACGGCGGCTGGGCGGCGCCATGCGCCACGATTTCACCCGGCGCGGCCGGGCGACGGACGCGCTGATCGGCCGCCTGCACCGCCAGTCGCCGGTGCCCCGGGTCGAGCGCGCCGCGCACTGCCTGGCGACGCTGCGGCCGCGCCTCCGGCGCGCCGCGGAGCTCGCGCTCGAGCGCTCGGCCGCTCGCCTGCGGCACGCGCGGCGCGGCCTGCACGCCGTCAGCCCGCTCGCCACGCTGGAGCGGGGCTATGCCATCGTCACCGACGCCGACGGCCGCGTGCTCCGGGAAGCCGGCAGCGTCGTTCCCGGCACGGCGGTGACGGCCCGGCTCGCGCGCGGGCGGCTGCAGGCGACCGTCACCGGCGTCGACACGCACACGGCCACGCAGGCGGACACGGAAGAAAAGCGATAGGAGAGCAACGGGGGGAGCGCTCGATGCGCAAGCTTGCACGTGCGACGGCC
>DATGQE010000046.1:0-5157 GCA_035304345.1 Woeseiaceae bacterium
ATTGCGGCGGAAACCGCCAGGCTGAACCTGCGAGCCGCGTTCAGCATGCCCTATGAGAGCGCCGTGGCGTATGAGCGCGATCTCCAGGCGATCTGTTTCGCCACGGAGGATGCGCGCGAGGGCCGCGCCGCGTTCGCCGGGAAACGTGCCCCGGCGTTCCGGGGCCGCTGAGCCGATCAGGGCTCGGGCTCGGAGCTTTCCCCGCCGTCCGGGCAAACCCACGGGGCGCAGTTCGTCCGCAGGATCGATTCCTCTTCATCGGCCAGGTCGAGGCGCGCCAGCGCCGCGATCTGCCCGGCGGGCGTGAGCACGTTGTAGTCGGAGCCGAACAGGAACCGCTCGAGGCCGATCCGGCGCATCTCACGGCGCAGCGCCGCAACCGTGTCCGTACCTTGCTCGGGAGCCGGCACATAGGACAGGTCGAACAGCACGCGGCGAGTCAGCGGATCGTCGCGGGTGATGTGATCGGCGAACACCGCGAGCACCTCGGCGTGGTTGTTGTCCGTCAGCGGAAAGCCGCCCCCGGCGTGAGCGACTTGGACCCAGGATCGGCCTGCCTCCGGCAGGATCTCCCGGACGAAAATCCCGGCATCTGCCGCGCCGAAGCTCCCGCCGCCGATGTGGATCACGATCGGCAGGTCCAGGTTCGCCGCCTCGCGCACGACGGCGGCGAGCTTGCCGCGCTCCGCCCGGTTCTGCAGGTGCAACGCGGACACGGTGAGGTGCAGCTTCAACCCGACGAGCTCGCGGCTGCCCTGCCAGTGACGGAGCTCGTCGAGAGCCGAATCCTGCTGGGGGTCGACCGAGAGAAAACCGATCAGCCGGTCCGGGTATCGCGCAACCTCCGCGGCCGTGAACTCGTTCTCCCGGCGCACCAGGCGCGTGATCGCCTCCGGGTCGAGGCCCAGGGAGGGGAGGCCGTAGAGGTAAGCAGAGGAGAAGATGACTCCTTTATTTACATTGCCGGCGTCGAGCGCGCGGACCGCGTCGGCGGCGAGAACGGTCGGGGGATCCCGGTCCGGCAGGCAGTCGCCCACCCGCTCGCAGATGTCGGCCGAGGCGAGGTGCATGTGATGGTCTGCGCGCCAGGGCACGGGTCCGGTTTCGGCAGGCGGCGTCATCTCCTCTGCCGCGCCCGCTGCCTGGCACAGGAACGCGAAGCCGAGTAACAGCAGCCAGCGCATCTGGCAGCGCTCGCTGCCCCGGTATCGATGCAGCGGCATCCTGGGATGAAGATGCTCCACCAAACGAGCGGCACCCGCACGCGTTTGCTCGCGAGCCGCAGCGATTGTACCGACGGTCTGGAAGGCTAGCCATGGCATCCATGGCACGGGCCGGTTCAGGGGCTGATTGAGGCGCTCTACGAGCTCCGCGTCCATCGGCAGTCTCTCTCATCTAAGGTTAAGATCACTTTGAGGCCTGGAGCCCGTGCTCGTCGAGCTGGATTACTGGCTTCCGAAGAACGCAACTGTCGATGTCTGGCTGGCATTCTTCGAAGACATGGCCAATCCCCTCGGACCGGCGCGCTGGCGCAAGTTGGCTGCTAGACTTCGACGCGGTGCATGGCCGGGTGACGGTCGCTACACGATTGCGATGGCTTTCTCCGGGATGGAACCCCTTGTCCTGCCCTGATCATTCCGCCTCGAGCCGCGTGTCCCGGCTGCTGGCGCTGCTGGCGGTGTTGCTTTCCGCCGGATGTGCTTCGCTCCCGGACGGGAATCCCTGGGGAGAGAACGCCACGTACCGGCCCGGCTGGGAGCGGGTGCGGCTCTCGGCGCTCGACGCCGCTCGCGATCCGCGGGTGTGGATTCCCGCCGTCGGTGCCGCGGTGCTGCAGATCGACGACATGGACGAGAGGATCTCGGACTGGGCCGTCGAGCATACGCCCGTGTTCGGCTCTCCGCAGAATGCCGACGACTGGAGCGAAGGGCTGCGGACGGCCTCGATCCTGGCCTACCACGCCAGCGTGCTCGCCATGCCCGCCGGCGAGGGCTTCGAGAACAGGGCGAAAGGCTACCTGGTCGGCATGAGCGCCGTCGCGGCGACCGGTCTCGTGACGCAGCAGCTCAAGACGAGCGTCGACCGCCGGCGGCCGGACGGAACGGGCGACGACAGTTTCCCTTCGGGGCATGCCTCGATCACGGCGGCGTTCACACGGCTGACGTCGCGCAACCTGCGCTGGATCGAGACCGGTGACCGGACACGGCACGCCTTCGATCTCGGATTGGACGGCCTGACGATCGCGACGGCGTGGGCACGCGTCGAGTCGGAAGAGCACTTCCCCGCGGACACCCTGTTCGGCATGGCGCTGGGCAACTTCCTTGCCGCCGTCGTGAACGACGCCTTCCTGGGCACGGCCGACCGGGGATCAGGCCTCCAGCTCGCCGTAACCGCCGACGGCGCAGCCGTGAGCTGGCACGTGCGCTTCTGATCCCATCCGATTCGGGCAGGGACGCTTGCCGTTCAGTAGCTCACGTCGAACCCGACCAGGTTGGACACGAATGCCACCCAGAGCAGGATCCCCGACGCGAATGCCAGCAGCACGCTCCACAGCTTCGAGCCCCAGCGGCGCTGCTCCGCCCACGCCAGCCGCGCATTCCACAGCGCGATGAGCGTTGCTCCTGCGAAGACCGTCAGGGTCGAAACTCGCAGCAGCAGGATCCACGGGTCGAGCGTTGGCGCAAAGATCGAGAGATCCGAGGACAGGCGCGACACGACGCTTCCCCAGGCCACCAGGATGGCGATCGTCGCCACGCCGGCAATGCGCACCAGCCTGCGGGTGCGAAGCCGGGCGCCCGTGAGCGGCAGGACCGCGGCATAGCGTCGCCTGAGCACTGCCGCGGCGGGCCACGCCACGACGGTCAACAGGATCGCCCCGGCGGCGAAGGACACCAGCGGCATCAGCAGGGTGGAGGACTTCCACCACGCGACCGGCTGGAATACCAGGAATGGCGACGTGCTGCTCACGCCGAACATGACGACCTCGCCGTCCTCGACTCGCGCCGCGAGCCGTTCCTTCCCGCCCACCTCGTGCCAGACGAACGGCGCGACTTCGCGCCATTGCATCGGTTGCCCGTCCAAGCCGGTAAGGACGGGAATGACGAGGTCGCCGTTGCGACCGACGGTTACGCGGCCCTGCGAAAGCAGCGTAGCGAGATGGAAGAAGCTGGACTGGGAGCGGCGGGAGCTCTCGTAGGTGCCGGCCATCAGGCGCGCATGCTCCGCGGCTGTTTGGGGATCGGCGGCCCGCTCATCGGCGTCCGCCGGGAAATAGCGATCCATGAACTGGTGCATCAGCGCCCGGCGGATCGCGATCGAGCCAGCCTCGCTGCCGGTGCTGTTGAACGCCTGGAATACGCCGACCCCATCGTCCACGAGAAGGTCCAGCCTCGCGTGGAAGAACTGCGTATCCCCGTAGTGCGCGGCAACGCGCCGCCCGTTGAGATTCTGCTCGAAGAAGCCGAGCAGCATGCCGTCGAGCGACGGCACGATCTGCAGGCGTGTGCCGACCATCATGCGCACCGTTTCCGGCTCGAGTATCCGGGCGGAGTCGAGCTCTCCCTCCTGGAGATAAGCGAGCATGAAGCGCGCCATGTCGGCGCCGGTCGCTGCGCCGCCGCCCGCAGGGGAAGGACCGACGAGCTCGAACGGCCGCGCGGGGGCCGATCCCATCACGTAGCCCTTCGACATGTACGGTGCGAGCCGGTCGGGAAGCGGCTGGCGCGTCGTCGTGTTCCTCATGCCGAGCGGCAGGAACAGGTGGCGCTCGACGTATTCGTCGAACGGCTGGCCCGACACGCGCTGCACGATGTAACCGGCCAGCGCGGCTCCATAGTTGGAGTACGCGGGAATCTCACCGGGCGCATGGATCCGCTCGGGTATCCAGGTCGCCAGGTATTCCCCGAGGGCGGGCAGCCGCTCGGGATCGTCGATGATGAGGTTCTTGATCACCTCCTCGAATCCCGGCGTGTGCGTCATGAGGTTGCGCAGCGTGACCGGCTGCCCGTAGCGCGACGGGATCGTGAAGTCGAGGTACTCGTTGACGTCGCGGTCGAGGTCCAGCCGCCCGGACTCGACGAGCTGCATCGCCGCCGTCCAGGTGAACAGCTTCGCCACCGAACCGAGGCGGAACACGGTTCGGTGGGGGGCGACCGGAACCCGCTGCTTCGCGTCCGCGTAGCCATACCCCTTCTGCACCAGGACCTTGCCGTCCGCGACCACGACGACCACGGCCCCGGCGATATCGGCTTGCTCCAGCGCATACGGCAGGAAGCCGTCGAGCCATGCCTCGACGTTGGCCGCGGTCAGCGGGTGCGGGGAGGGACGGTCCGCGGCCCGTGCCGGGGCGCCGGCGATGACGGCTGCCGCCAGCAGCCCCGGGAGGACGGGAAAAACGCTCATAAGAACGTCCGGTTGCGCGGATCGGGTGCGGGCCATACCTACACTGTAGGTTCTGGTAACCTACAGCGTAGGTTTGGGCTTGTCAACGAGTCGCCGGAGATGAAAGGGCCCCGCATCAGCCGGACGGGTATCGTCGCGACGGCGATTCAGATCGCCGACGAGAAAGGCCTCGCGGCCGTCACGCTGCGCGGCATCGCCGCACGCCTGGGGGTGCACGTGACCTCGCTGTACAACCACGTGCCCACCAAGGAGGCGGTGTTCGACGAGATGGTGAAAGCGCTGCTCGTCGAGGCGAAGCTGCCCGCGGGAGGAGTCTCCTGGCAGGACTGGGTGCGCCGGTTCACCACGGCGATGCGCGCGCTGGCGCGCAAGCATCCCGGCGCGTTCGAGGCGTTCCACCATGCGCCGGCACAAGGGGAGCAGGCTGCCGAAGCCTTCGAGGCGGCATTCGCCGCGTTCCGCTCCGGCGGTTTCGACGCGGTCTCGGCGTACAACGCCGTCAAGGCCACCGTCGTGGCGGTGCTCGGCCTGGTTCTCGACGACACGGCTCGCTTCCGCAGTGGAGCACGCCGGACGGACGTGAGCGGGCTGTCCGCCGAGCGCTTTCCCCACGTGCACGAAGCCGCCCGCGTTGCCGACGAGGCCGATCCGTTTTCCTACCTGGTCGATGTGCTCATCGAGGGGTTTGCCGCGAGCCTGCGTCGGTCGAAGTCCGCTCGCCGCGCGAGCGGCTGATCAGGAGGCGGCGCTCGGCGT
>DATGQE010000047.1:0-49079 GCA_035304345.1 Woeseiaceae bacterium
GACCGATGCCCCCGCAGGAGCGCGGACCCCGCCCCTGAGCATCGTTCATGCCCGGCCACCTACCGCAGCGCGGAGCCGTGGCCGGGGGGTGTCCCTGGGGGAAATAAAGCGGACCGAGGACACGGCGGAGCAGCGCGGCGCAGGACCTGCCGCCCGCGCCGAGGCCCGCGCTGCTCCGCCGTGTCCGCATGGGAGCCATTCCCCCAGGGACACCCCCCGGTCGCGGCGGAGCATCGGCTTCAATCACAACCGGGCATGAACGATGCGTGGCAGAGGTCGGTGCCCCCAAGCAAAGAGGAGGCCCGGATGGTCGCGCGCGGTGCGTGCTCCGGTTGCGGCGCCTAGGTGGCTGTTCGCGGGCGCAGCTCCCGCCACGCGCCGCCCAGCACGCGCGCCGACGACCGCAGGAACAGCAGCAGGAGCCCCGCGGCGACGACGAGGTCCGGCCAGCCGCTGCCGAACGCCCACACGGCCGCCGCCGCCGCGATGACGGCGACGCCCTCCCCGACGTCGTTGCGCGAGCACTCCCACACGGACGCCATGTTGACGTCGTCGCGCCGGTGCGGCGTGAGCATGGCGAGGCACGCCAGGTTGGCGCCGAAGTTCAGCAAGGCTGCCGCGCCCATCGTCTCGAACAGCGGAGTGGCGGGATGGAACAGGCGCCAGGCGATCTGGCCTGCGACGCCGAGGGCGGCGGCGCCGATGAGCAGGCCCTTGAACATCGCGACGCGCGCCTTGGCGGTTCGGCCCGCCCCCACCACCGCGAGGCTGAGGCCGTAGGTCAGCGCGTCACCGAAGTTGTCGAGGGCACCGGAAAGCAGCGCCGACGAGCCGCTCCAGGCAGCCGCTGCCGCCATCATCACGAAGGTCACGGCGTTGATGGCCAGCACGGCGACGAGCACCCGGCGCTGCCGGCCTTCGAGGCGGCCCGCTTCGAGCGGTGCGCCGCAGCAGGTGTCGCTCATCTCGTGTCCCACGGCTGCCGGTCACACGGATCGCGTCGCGGTTCCGGAAGCGAACCGGCGATCCGTTGTGCGGCGGTTGCAGTATAGCAAGCGGCCGAGCAGGGCCCGCGCACCTCGTCGGCCGTCGCCGTCGAGCAGCATTCAGGCATCGGCCTCCAGGGCAGTGCGGAAATCTTCGAGCTCCGCGGCGTCGAGCCCCGGGTTGAAGTGGCGGACGCGATCGAGGAGATCCGTCGTGCCGAAATACTCCCGCGCACAGCGGGGATGGATGTAGCCCGACGGCTCGAAACGATACTCCTCGAAGAACACGAGCCCGATGCGCCAGCTCCCCTTCTCGATCGGCTCGCGGCAGTGGCGGCAGCGAGCGCGCCCGGTCGGGGCGCGATCGACCGTGTCGAGGCGCGGCAAGCGGCGATGCTCCACCCCGAGCTCCGCCGCCGGCACGAACGCACGGGCGACCTCGAGCTCGGAAGCACCGACGTCGCCGGCTTCATCGCCGTTCACGAGCTCGAGGAACGACTCGGGACGCTTGTAGGCGGCGCAAGGCAGGTGAAACCACAGTGTCATCTCGCCTTCGCCGAACGCGTTCGGCTGGCGCTCGCCGAAGCGCAGCTCGTCCTTCGCGATCCTGCCGCCGCAGCCGCGGCACTTCGCGCGGCCGGAAGCGGCAGGCTCGATTACGTGCGGCATGATACGACCTCCGTGAGCAAAGCGAGGCTGTGATCCAGGTCCGCCGCCTCCGTGAACACGCCGGCGAACGGATCGCGTTTCTGTCGTGCGAGCAGGCCCGGCACCGTGCGCAGGTTGAATCGCGTCGGATCGAGCTTCGACGTCACCTGCTCCCAGCGCAGCGGCATCGAGACGGACGCGCTCGGGACCGTGCGGGCGCTGTACGGTGCGACCAGCAGGCGCCCATGCCCGTTCTGCAAGTAATCGACATAGACCTTGCCGCCGCGCGCGTCGAGTTGCCGTTCCACCGTGGCGATCTCCGGCAGCCGGTGCACGACGCAGTTCGCCAACAGCTCCGCGAGCGCGCGGCTCTGCTCGTGCGTATAGCGGGCGCCGAGCGGGATCAGGATGTGCAGGCCCGTCGAGCCGCTGGTCTTCACGAAGTGCGGCAGGTCGACGGCCTTGCACAACTCGTGAATCGCGCGAGCGACCTTGACCACGTGCGCGAACGGGGCGCCCTTCGGGTCGAGGTCGAGAATGCACCAGTCGGGGTGCTGCAGGCGCGAGACGCGGCTCGACCAGACGTGCAGCGGGATCGCCGCCATGTTCGCCACGTACGCGAGCCCCTCCTCGTTCTCGATCACGAAGTAGCGGATCTCGCGCTCCGAGCCTTCGCTCCACAGCGTCTCGAGCCGGATCCAGTCGGGCGCGTACACGGGCGCATCCTTCTGGTAGAACGACTTGCCGTCGATGCCGTCGGGATAGCGCGTGAGGACGAGCGGGCGATCGGCGAGGTACGGCAGCATCCACTTCGACACCGCCCGGTAGTACGCGACCAGATCGCCCTTCGTCAGCCCCTCTTCGGGCCAGAACACCTTCTCCGGGTTCGTCACCTTCACCTCGGGTGCCGCCCGCCGCCGCCGCGGCCGGGGCGCCTCGGGCAGGGGCTTGCTCTCTCCCGGCAGCCAGCAGTCTTCCGGCGCCTTGTCGTCGCGCACGCGGAGGAACGTCGGCTGGCGCAGGAAGCCGTGCGAGCTCCGCTCCTTGAAGCGTACCTCCACGACGAACCCGGGCTCGATCCAGCGCGCATCGGGAATCGGCTCCGGCTCGCGCGGCGGCGGCCCCTGCTTCGCGGCAGCCAGGCGCTCGGACACGGCGGCGAGCTCGCGCTCGCCGAAGCCGCCGCCGACCCTGCCGGCGTACACCCAGCCGTCCTGCCCGAGCTGCGCGAGCAGGAGCGCGCCGAAGCCCGCGCGCCGGCCCTTGGGCGGCGTCCAGCCCACGACCGCGAAATCGTCCGTGGTGCGCGCACTCACCTTGATCCAGTCCGGCGAGCGGCGCCCGACGTAGGCGGAGTCGGCGCGCTTTGCCACCAGCCCTTCGAGGTTCATCGCGCGCAGCCTCTCGTACATCGCCTCGCCCGCCTCCTCGATGTGCTCCGACAGGCGGATGGCGCCGCAGGACGGCAGGAGCTCCCGCAGCAGGCGCTTGCGCTCCGTCAACGGCAGCTTGCGCAGGTCGTACTCGCCGAACAGGAGCAGGTCGAACGCGTACAGCGTGGCCGGCCACTGCACGGCCGCGAGGCCGATGTCCGCGCTGCGCGTGAGCCGTCCGCGCTGCTGCATGCCGGCGAAGCTCGGCAGGCCTTCGGCGTCGTGCACGACCACCTCGCCGTCGAGCAGGAAGTTGTCGTAAGGCAGCGCCTCGACCGCTTCGACGATCTCCGGGAAGACCGTGGTGAGATCGTTGCCGTTGCGCGAGATGAGCCGCGGGTTGCCCTGTTCCCGCCCGGCGAGGAGGCGATACCCGTCGTACTTGATCTCGAAGACCCACGCCGGATGGCTGAAGGGCTCGCCCGGCGTCGCGAGCATCGGCTTCACGTCCCGGAATGCCACCCGGGCACGGCGGGCACCCGCCGCGCGGCACGCCTCGGCAAGCGCCGCGCCCGGATCCTCGCCTGCGCCCAGGGCCTCCACGGTGCGCCCCGAGAGCACCGAGTCCTCTGGCAGCCTGGCGGCCTCGCCCTCGCGCACGTACGCGTCGCGCTCCTTGATCAGCAGCCAGTCCTTCTCGCTGCGTTTCGTCTTCACGAGCGTCCAGCGGCCGCGCAGCTTGTGGCCGTGCAGGTCGAACAGCAGCTTGCCGGAGGCGAGGCCCTCGTCCAGGTCCTTCACCGGCTCGAAGCGGCCGCGGTCCCAGACGATGACGGCGCCGGCGCCGTAGTTGCCCTCCGGGATCAGCCCTTCGAAGTGGATGTAATCGACGGGGTGATCCTCGGTGCGGACCGCGAGGCGCTTGTCGGCGGGATCGGGCGAGGGACCCTTGGGCACGGCCCAGGAGAGGAGCACGCCCGCGTGCTCCAGCCGGAAGTCGTAATGGCGTGCCCGCGCCTGGTGGAGCTGCACGACGAATCGCGACGCACCCGGCGAGCGGGAGCCGAACGGCTCGGGAGTGGCGCCGGCCTTCCTCTTGGAACGGTAGGCGGCAAGGCGGCCGCCGTCTGCGGTGCTGTCCACGCCTTCCAGAATATCCGATCCGGACGCGGCATTGGGCGCGGGGGTAAAAAGTGCACGCGCCCGGGCGGCTTTTACACGAGGCTCTCGCAGGCGCCGCAACCGCCGCCCTCGCGGGACCGGGAACGAATATTGCACAGGTAACGGCGACCCGGCGCCGGCATGCGACTTCCGTGCGAGAAGGACCATGCCGCTACGTTCAAGCCTGTTGTGCGCGCTGCTCGTTGCGGCGCATTCGTTCCCCGCTCCCGCCCGCGCACAGGGCGCGGCGGAAGTCACTCTCTCCGACGAAGCCATGCAGCTCCGCTACCTCGCGCCCTGGGCGCCGGCCAGAGGCGTCGCGGGCGAAGTGGGCCTGGGGGTGTTCCTCAACGAGGATCGCGATCTCGTCATCAGCGCCCAGTACTTCTTCGAAGCCAACCGGCTGGGTAACCGGCGCCTGACGATCAAGGCCGGCCCGGTAGGCTACGGCGCGATGCTGGGCGACGAGAACACGGACGTGTTCAGCATCGCGCTCGGCGCCGAGGCGCGCTTCGAGCTCCTCCGGCGGCAGGAGATCTACCTGGTCGCCCGCTTCGCGTACGCACCGGACATCCTGACCTTCGGTACCGCCGACAACCTCACGGACTTCACGGCCCAGGTCGAGCTGCCGCTCACGAACCGCCTGATCGGCATCGCGGGCTACCGGCGGTTCGAGTTCGAGCTTCTGGAAGGGGACCGGGAGATCGAGGACAGCCTCGAGCTCGGCATCCGCTACCGGTTCTAGCTTCCGGCGATAAGTGCCTAATTCGGGGTGCTTTACCGTTGCGATCGGCCGCGGGCCGGGGGTATGATCGCGCGATGCCGGCACGCCCCCTCGGATCTGCGACCATCGCCTTCGGACTGGTTTCGATACCGGTCAAGCTCTATTCGGCCGCGGAATCGGCGGCCACCATCCGCTTCAACCAGATCGACCGGCGCGACGGCTCGCGCGTGAAGCAGCAGCTCGTCTCCTCCGGCAGCGGCGAGATCGTGCCGCGCGAGGAGATCGTCAAGGGCTACGAGTTCGCCAAGGGGCAGTACGTGCTGTTCACCCCCGAGGAGCTCAAGGCGCTCGAGGCCGCCGCCACGCACACGATCGACATCGACCAGTTCGTGCCCGACGGGACGGTGGACCGCATCTATTTCGACAAGGCGTACTACCTCGGTCCCGACAAGGGCGGAGCCCGCGCCTATCACCTGCTCGCGAGGGCGCTGCGCGAAACGGGGCGCGTCGCGGTGGGCCGCTATGCCGCCCGCGGCCGCCAGCACCTCGTGCTCGTGCGGCCGAAGGACAACGGCCTGCTGCTCGAGCAGCTCCACTACGCCGACGAGGTGCGCTCGTTCAGCGAAGTGCCGATCGAGGACGTCGAGGTGAAGGAGGCGGAGCTCAACCTCGCGAAGCAGCTCATCGAGCAGGCCGCGAGCGACAGCTTCGATCCCGCCGCCTATCGCGACGAGGTGCGCGAACAGATCATGGCCCTCATCCAGCGCAAGGTCGAGGGCGAGGACATCTCGATCGCGCCCGCTGCGAAGCCCGAGCACAAGATCATCGACCTGATGGAAGCGTTGAAGGCCAGCCTGAACGCGACCGACAAGCGCAAGCCGGCACAGAGAACGGAAACGAAGAAGCCGGCGAAAGCATCACCGAAGAAGGCTTCACGCAAGAAACGCGCCGGCTGACGGCACGCGGTGCAGGTGCGCGCCTACTCCACACGAGAAGTCGCCGACCTCGCGGGGCTGCCCGAGGGACGCGTCCGAAGCTGGGCGCGCGCCGGGCTCGTCACGCCGCACAGGGACGAGCGCGGGCGGCTGCGCTTCTCCTTCCAGGACCTCGCGGTGCTGCGGACGGCCGGCCGCCTTCTCGGCGCCGGTGTGAGCGTGCGCCGCGTGACGCGCGCCCTGAGCCTGCTGCGCTCACAGCTTCCGGAAGGACGGCCGCTTTCGGCGGTGCGCGTGCTGGTCACCGGGGAGCGCGTCCTCGTGCGCGACCGGCTCGCTTCGTGGGAGCCGGAATCCGGGCAGTGCGCGCTGGATTTCGAGGTGCAGGCGGTTTCGGCTCCCGTCGCCCCGCCGATCCTCGCGGAACGGCCGCCGCGCAGCGAGGCGGAGCGCGCGCGCACGGCCGACGAGCTCTACCAGGCCGCGCTCGACCTGGAGCTCGCCGGCCGCACCGAAGCGGCGCGCGAGGTCTACGAAGCGGTGCTGCGCTGCGACCCGGCGCGCGTGGCCGCGCGCATCAACCTGGGCAGGCTGCTGCACGCGGCGGGCCGCACGGCCGACGCGGAGGCGATGTACCGCGCGGCGCTGGAGCAGGAGCCGCAGAGCGCGCTCGCGGCGTTCAACCTTGGCGTCGCGCTGGAGGACCAGGGGAAGACGTGGTCGGCCGTCGAGGCCTACCGCGCCGCGATCGGCATCGACGAAAGCTACGCCGATGCCCACTACAACCTGTCGCGGCTGCTCGAGGCGCAGGGCGATGCCCGCGGCGCGCTGCGCCACCTGAATCATTTCCGGCGGCTCATGAAGGGCGAGTGAGCGCTCCGCGGGTCAGCCTTCGGCGATGCCCGCCAGTTGCTCCAGGGCGCGCGCCTTCTCCTCTGCCGGGTAACCTTCGTAGTAGCGCTCGACCAGGCGCCGCGCGATGTCCACCTTGAGCGAACGCACGTAGCCTGGCAGCTCGAGCGGGACGGCATCGAACGCGAGCAGCAGCCGGAACAGGTGCTCGAGCTCCGGCTCGGGCAACGCCGGATCGGATTCGACCCGCCCGCGCACTGCCTGGCAGATCCGGGACGAGTAGGCGGCGAGCAGGTTCGCCGCGACCGTGCGGTGCTCGTCCGCCGCGTCGAGCGCCACCTCTTCGAGCAGTGCAAGACCCGCTTCGAGGTGCGCGAGGCCTTCCGGCGAGCGGTAACCGGACTCCGCGGCGCCGAGGTGGCGGCGCGCCTCGACGAGCTTCCCCGGTTCACCCGTGCATTCACCCATCGCCGCAGTATACCGGCGCAGGAGCGCCCGAAATCCGCCCCGCGAGCATCGTTCATGCCCGGCCATCGGCCGAAACGCAGACTGAGCATCGTTCATGCCCGGCCCCGAACCGCCGCGCGGAGCCGTGGCCGGGGGGTGTCCCTGGGGGAAATAAAGCGGACCGAGGACACGGCGGAGCAGCGCGGCGCGGGACGCAAACCTTGCGCGATGCCCGCGCTGCTCCGCCGTGTCCGCATGGGAGCCATTCCCCCAGGGACACCCCCCGGTCGCGGCGGAGCTTAAGCTTCGATCATCAGCGGGCATGAACGATGCGATCGTAGAGGTCGGCGCCACCGACGTCCGAGCAGACCTCGCAATCGCTCCTGCACGGCGTCGCGGCGATTCCGTCCATGCGTTGCGGGTCGGTGGCACGGTTTTCGCATGGCCCGCCGGCATGAAGCAGCCCGAGTTCACGTGGCCCACCCCGGTCGTTTACGGCCGGACCGACGAGCTGCCGATCCGGCGCGTGCGCTGCGGACGCGGCTTCGCGTACCGGGATCTTGGCGGACGCGCCGTTCGCGATCCGCGAGACCGCAGGCGTTTCGACGTGCTCGCGATTCCCCCCGCATGGGAGGACGTCCGCGTGGCGGGACAGGGAAACTGGCACATCCAGGCGGTTGGCCGCGACGCGCGCAAGCGCAAGCAGTATCGCTATCATCCGTTATGGATCGAGCAGAACAAGCGCAGGGACTTCGAGCAATTGCCCGGCTTCGCGGCGAGCCTGCCGACGATACGGGAGTTCATCGATACCCAGCTCAGGCGGCAGACGCTCGATCGCGAGCGCATGACGGGCATTGCGCTGCACCTGCTCGACCGCACGCTCATCCGGATCGGCAACGACGCTTACGCCGAGGGCAACGGCAGCTACGGGCTCACGACGCTCACGACCGAGCAGGTGTCCGCGAATGGTAACGTGGTGAGCTTCCGCTTCGTCGCCAAGGGCGGCAAGCTCACCGAGATCGACCTGCACGACCCGCGGGCGGCGCGGGCGGTGAAACGCTGCCACGAGCTGCCGGGACAGCGGCTGCTGCAGTACGTGGACGCCGACGGCGAGATTCGCCCGCTCACCTCCACGGACGTCAACGAAGTGCTGCAGCAGGTCACGGGAGAGCCGTTCACCGCGAAGACCTTCCGCACCTGGGGCGGCACGGTCGATGCGTTCGAGCGGCTCGCGGGAGAGCCGCGCCCGACGTCGGTTGCCGAGCAGACCCGCACCCTGAACCAGCACCTGCGCGAGACGGCAAAGGTGCTCGGCAACACGCTGGCCGTATGCCGGAAGTACTACGTGCACCCGAAGGTCGTCGACGCGTGGCAGTCGGGGACGCTGGCGCGGCATGCCCCGAGGTCGCGGCCCCGGCGCGGCCTCGACGGCGCGGAGACGGCTACCCTGCGATTCCTTTCTTCGTAGGAGCGGACCCCTACAGGGCGAGGAGGCGCTGCGCGTAGGCGGGGCCGGCGGCTTCGTCCTCGTGCTTGAAGAACACGAAGGCACGCTCGAAGGTGCGGCAATGCGCCTTCCATGCCCGCAACGCGTCGTCGGAGTACGACTCGGCGCGCAGGCGGAGGTAGGTGAAAGGCGCGGTCCGCGGCAGCCCCGCTGCCGGCTCGCCGGCATCGTCCGTGGTCACCCAGGCGGCCGCGCGCCCGGCGAGCGCATCGAGCACGGCGTCGTCGCGCCACGACGGATGGCGGAACTCGAAGGCAGCCGCCACCTCTTGCGGGAGGAGATCGAGGAACCGCTCGAGCTTCGCCACGTCGGCGCGCGCATGCGGCGGAAGCTGGAACAGCACGACGCCCAGCCTGTCACCCAATGCCCGCAGCGCCTCGAAGAAGAACCGCGCTTCCTCCTCGCAGCCGGCGAGCTGCTTGACGTGCGTGATCCGCCGCGGCGCCTTGACGGCGAAGCGGAAGCTTTCCGGGACCTGGCTTGCCCAGCCGCCCAGCAGTTCCGCCCGCGGCATGCGGTAGAAGGTGTTGTTGATCTCCACGGCCGGCAGCCGGGTGGCGTAGTAAGCCAGCATGTCGCCCGCCGGAAGCTTCGCGGGGTAGAACGGCCCTTTCCACTCCTTGAAGGAGAAGCCGCTCGTGCCGCAGTACAGCTCCACCGGGGTTTCCGTGGCAGGCGACATGCTACGGCCGCAGCAGCGCGAGCGAATCGAGGAGCCGGTCGTGCACGGCCTCGAGGCGGCGCCGCGAGTGATGGCCGTTGCAGACCAGCAGGCAGTCGACCCCGAGGGCCGAGGCCACCTCGTGATCGTGCAGGGTGTCGCCGATCAGGATCGTGCGCTTTGGGTCGAGTCGCATGCGCTCGATCAGCGCCAGCCCCGCGGCGATCTTGCCGCTCGCGTGATTGTCTGACTGGCCCACGACCTCGTGGAAGCGATCGCGGATGCCGAAGATCTCGAGAGCCTCGAGCAGTGCGCGGTGCTCGTGCGCGGAGAGCAGGTACTGCTCCATCCCCTGGTCCGAAACGAGCTCGAGGACGCCGGACGCATCGGCGTGCAACCCGCACTCGGTGACGCGCGAGTTGTACGCGTTGCCGTATTCGTACGCCAGTCGCTCGAACGGCTCCGCGAGGAAATCGAAACCGAGCGAGCGGTAGTACTCCCGCACGGGAAAGTGAAACGTGTCCCGGTACTGCTCGCGATCGACCTCGGGCATGCCCCGGGCGCGGAGCATGGAGTTGAGCACGTCGAGGCAGAGCACGACGTCGTCCAGCAGCGTCCCGTTCCAGTCCCAGATGACGTGCCGGTAGCGGCCGTCGAATACCGGTCGAATCTCGTGTTTCTCCGTCATCGATCGTCGAGTGTGTCGTCGAGTGTCACGCAGCTCGCCATCTCGAGGTAGCGGCAGAACGCGTTGGCGAGACGCATCTGCTCGGGAGTCCGGCAGTCGGGCTCGAAGAGCTTCGGGCTGCCGACGAGGATACACAATCCCTTTGCGCGGGAAGTCGCCACGTTCAGGCGGTTGGCACTGTACAGGAAGCTCATGCCGCGCGGCGCCTCGTCCGGCGAGGAGGTCGTGAGCGACACGATCACCACCGGCGCCTGCTGGCCCTGGAACTTGTCCACCGTGCCCACGCGGATCCCGGGCAACGCCGCCGACAATGCCGTCACCTGCGCATTGTAGGGAGCGACGACCATCAGGTCTTCCGCCACGAGCACCCGCTCCCGGCCGTCGCTGTCGCGCCAGCGCGCACGGCCGTTTGTGAGCTCGGCAACGATCCCGCGGATCGCGTCGACTTCCTCTTCCGCCCGCGCCTGCCTGCCGGTGTGCTCGACGGGCACGTACGCGAGACCCGCCTTCGGAAAACGCGCCGTGCCCCGCACGGCCTGGCGTTCGAGACCGGGCCAGGCCGTCAGCCGGTCTTCGTAGAAGACTTCCGCCGTGAAGGCGCAGATCGCGGGGTGCAGGCGGCGGGTCTGGTGCAGGAACAGGCCGGCGCCGTCCGGTATGGTCTTGTGCGCCCCGAGGATGTGCTCCAGCGCGGATGCCCCCGTGCCCGGCGGATGGCTCGCCTGCTGCGGCTGCTCGAGCTGCTGCGGGTCCCCGAGCAGCACGAGGCTCCTGGCACTGCGTGCCACGGCCAGCACGTCGGCCAGCGCCATCTGCCCCGCTTCGTCGATGAACAGCACGTCCACGCTGTCGGCGAAGTCGGGCCGCGCCCAGAGCCAGGCCGTGCCGCCCAGGACCGCGTACTGCTCGCCGTCGAACAGCGCGTGAATGCGCTTGTAGTCGTCGACGGCATCGAGGCCGTCGGGCGAACCCTCCTTCGCCTTGCCCTTGTGCAGGCAGCGAAAGTCCTCGACGCCCTTCTCCGCCGCCACCTGGATGCAGCACGCGAGCAGGTTGCGGATCACCTCGTGGCTCACCGCCGTGACGCCGACTTTCTTCCCGGCGCGAACGAGCTCCACGATCATGTGCGAGCCCGTGTACGTCTTGCCCGTGCCGGGCGGCCCCTGTATCGGGAGCACGCCGTGGTCGAGCTCCTGCACGAGACGGCAGGCCGTGCCCAGCTCGTCCGCCGGGTCGACGCCGTCGCCGAGACCCCGCGCACCGGGTGCAAACCGGGGCGGGCGCCGGAGGACCAGGTCGCGGGCGGCACGCCAGGCGCCCGGGGCGTCGATGCCCTGCGCGGCCACCCAGCGCCCCAGGTCGAGCAGCGCGCCGGGCTTCGACCCGGGCGGCACGTAGCGACGCACGAACAGGTGCGTCGGGCGCTCGTCGGCCCACTTGCTGCCGTGCTGCACGTCGAGCGTGCGCGCCGCGAGATCGAGGTCCTCTACGGTGCCGATGCAGGTGCCGTCCGGCATGCACACCTCGTCACCGCGGCGCACGTCGTGGTCCTGCGGGGGAAAGGCGAAGCGGTGGATCGGGCGTTTCGGCGTGCCGCCGACCGTGCCGACGAACTCCAGCCCCGCGAGTGCCGAGCGCTCGTCCAGGTACTCGTCGAGCGGCAGCTCGCGCAGGCGGAAGTACTCCCACCAGGCCGCCTTTTCCTCGCGCCGGTGCCATTCGAGCAGGTGGGCGAGCAGCCAGCGTCCCTGCTCCTCCTCGTTGCGCTCGTCCGGGTCGGCCGGGACGCCGGCAAGCAGCGCCTGCATGACTTCCTGCGTCTCTTCCACGCGCTGCTCGACGGTGTCGCTCGCGGCACCGTCCTTGAGCTCCGGCCGCGGCAGCGCAACACCGCCGGCGACGACACGGGCGCGCAGCGACTCCAGCCAGTCGCGAAGCAGGGATGCCGAGACGCAGTCCTCGCGGTTGTAACGCTCGACGGCGGCGACGTGCGGCTCGAGGTCGGGCACGCCGAAAACCGGCTCGCGGAACTCGATCGCCCACTCGACGGCACGCCGCGCCGCCGTCGCCTCGCGCAGGTCCTGCTCGCGCTCGTACCCGTAGAACTGCTCGAGCTCCTTGATCGAGTAGCTCTCGACGCTGGCGCGCAACGCGTGCCTGACGACCCGGTGCAGGTCGACGAACAGCTCCGCGCGGAGCAGCACGTCGAGCGCATCCTCGCGGGTCGCGTAGCGCCCGGCGAGCCGCTTGAACGTGCTCGGCTCGTAGGCGCCGAAATGGTAGACGTGCATGTCGGGATGCTCGCGGAACGTCGCCAGGATGAGATCCACGAGCTGCTCGAACGCCGCGCGCTCGCCGGCCGGGTCCGTCGCCCACACGGGCACGTAGCGCCCGGCCAGCACGTAGCCGAAGAGATAGTCCCGGCCGCCGTCGGCGGCAAGCCGGTCTCCTTCCAGGTCGAGGAACAGGTCGCCCGGCGACGGCCGTGGCAGCATCGCGAGCCCGTGTGTCGCGTCCAGCGGCCCGAGGAGCTCGTAGCGCGGCTCGCCACGGCGCCTCGCGTCGAGCTGGATGGCCGCCTGGTCGCGTGTGCGCTGCAGTGCTTCGCGCGTCCCGCGCGCCGGCTTCGGCACTTCGGCGAGGTCGCCCAGCCCTTCGAGCGTGTCGATCGCGAAGCGCTCGAGCTCCCTGATCTGCAGGCGGCTGATCCCGGCGACGAAGCAGAGATGGTCGTCCGCGCGCCGCCGCGCATTGCACACCTGCCACCAGCCGCAGACCTCGCAGAACGCCACCGGCTCGGGATAGGTGTTCCGCTCGCGGGCCAGCGCCTCCTCGAGGCGCCGCTTGACGAGCCGGTAATAGGCGGCGTAGTCGGCGAGCCGGTAGGGCTCCGGCTCGAAGCGATGATGCGGCGCGACGACGTGTGCGTAGGCGGGCCAGAGATCCTGGATGCCGGCCACGAGCTCCGAATACACGCAGAGCTGGAGAATCGTGCCGGCACGCGTCTCCGTGGCGAGCTTCGCGTCGATCACCTCGTAGGACCAGTCGCCGAGCCCGCTCGGGACGTCCACCCGGCGGAGGAAATCCGCGCGTCCGTACCAGCGCTCGTTACCGAGCGGCGCCTGGTAGATGAGCGCCGCCCCTTCCCGCATCGCGCTGCGCGTGCGCTCGAGGCCTTCCGCCTCCGGGAGCTCCGGGATGCTGAGCACCTCGACGCCTTCCGACTTTCGAAGATGCTCGAGATACGCGACCTCGTGGGCAACGCCGCGCTCGCGCAGGATCGCCGCAATCGGGTCGTTCCACTGCGGCTTCTTCGCCCGCCCCTCGGCCACCGCGCGGCTGAGAGCCGTCAAATGAGCACAACTCAGGTGGTTCGCGAGGTCCGTGGCGGACAGTCGCAGGAGCTGGTCGACGAGGCGCATCGCGCGCGTAGTATCGCAGACTTTCGCTCATTCGTCGTACATCGGCGGAAGCTCGAGCGAGTACAGCACGCCGGTGACGCGGTCGGCATAGTCGCCGCGACGGCGCCGGCGCGACGGGAAATCGCCGGTGTCGGCCCGCCACTGCGCGAGCATGGCGTAGTGCTCGGCGATGTGCGGCTGGTATGCGGGATCCGCGGCGAGGTTCGTGATCTCCCACGGGTCCTCGACGGTGTCGTAGAACTCGATCTCCGGCCGCGGCACCGCGAACAGCAGCGACTGGGCCGGGCTCAGCCGGCCTTCCTGCTTGAGGGCATACAACGCGTGCCAGGAGGGACTCGCCGATACGTCGGCGGGAGAGCCGAACGGCAGCCCGATGTAGGCGTTGTGCACGAGGCGGTAGCGCGGCGTGCGGACACTCCTGATGTGCTCGTCGCAGTCGTGCCAGTTCCGCTCGCTGAATGCGGCATCGCGCCGCCAGCGCGAAGGATCGCGGAGACCGGCCGAAAGGTCCTCTCCGTGCATCTCCGCCGGCACCTCGACACCGGCCAGTGACAGGAACGTCGGTGCAAGGTCGATGACGCTCATGAGGCCGTCGTGACGCATGCCGCGCGGCACGACGCCCGGCCAGCGAAAGATGAGCGGGGTGCACACGCCGGCGTCGTAGACCGTGCCCTTTTCGCGCGGGAACGGCGCGCCGTTGTCGCTCAGGAACACGACCAGCGTGTCCTCGTCCAGGCCGCGCGCCTCGAGCACGCGCAGGAAGCGCCCGATCACCGCGTCCATGCGGCCGATCTCGTCGTAGTAGAGCGCGACGTCCGCGCGCGTTTCCGGCGTGTCGGCCATGTAGGGGGGCAGCTCGACGGCGCCGGGGTCGTGCGGCTCGGGGAGCGTGCCGGGCTGGTAGGGGCGGTGCGGATCGTCGAACGCACACCACAGGAAGAACGGACGCTCGCCTGCCGCATCCAGGAAAGCGTCGAAGCGTTCCATGCCGGGGTCGTACCAGTCGAACTGGCGATCGGAATGCGGTCCCTCGTGCTTCTTCTGCATGTGGCCGGTGAAGTAACCCGCTTTCCGGAGGTGGCCCGGCACGGTCGTATGCCGTTCCGGCATCGGCATGTGCAGGTCCTCGGCGCCGGTCGCGTGCGGGTACAGGCCGGTGAGGATGCTGATGCGCGACGGGCTGCACTGCGGCGTCGTCAGCATCGCGTTATCGGCCGTCACGCCTCCCGCGGACAGCCGGTCGATGTGCGGCGTGCGCACGGCGGCATTCCCGTAACAGCCGAAATGCCGCGCGCCGGCATCGTCGGCGATGAACACCAGGATGTTGGGCCGCCGGCCGGCGTCGCTCGCGGCCCGTGCCCCGCTGCCCGCGAGCGCCGCGGTCGCCAGTGCCGCCTTGCCGAAATCACGCCGCGTGAGCCGGTGCCCTCGTTCCGCCATCGGGGTCTCCCGCGCCTGCGATAGCGGCACTCTCGCCGGCACGCGGGGCGGACGTCAAGCGCCGCCGGGGCACGTTCGGTGCGCGTTCCTGCAGGGTGGCCGCGCGCGCCGTCACGGTGCGACGTAGCGGTTCCAGCCGATGGCGGACACGTTCCCGGTATCGAACTGGTCGCTGTCGCCGGCCTGCCAGACCACGATCGCGTTGCCCGCGGCGTCGATCGCGATGTCCGGGAGCATCGCGAACGGATACGTATCGTCGCTCACCGGCTCCGGCGCGCTCCATCCCGGCTGTGCCGCCGTGCGGTCGTAACGACTCGCGCGGATCACGAAATCGCCGTTGATCTCCTCCGACCAGGCAAGGATCGCGTTCCCTGCCGGATCGACCGCCAGCGCCGGCATGTCGACGGCGTAGTACGTGAGGTCCACCGCGGTGCCGGAGACGCGCGTGTTGCTGTCCTGAACCAGCACGATCGGTTCCCAGGCATCCGCCGCCGCGTCGTAGCGGCGCGCGCGAATGTCGAAGGTGTCGTTCCACGGATCGGTCCCATCGTTGTCCTGGAGCCAGACCACGAACGCGTTGCCCGCGGCGTCCATCGCGACCTGCGGGTTCGTGGCATCGAGCGCGGATGCGTCGAGGGGCGTCGCTTCCGACCACAGTCCGCTGGCCGCGTCGTATCGCGCCGTCCACACGTCGCCGATCGTGGCCGTGCCGAGGGACTGCCCGGAATCCCAGACCGCGATCGCATTGCCCTCGGCGTCGATCGCGACGCGCGGCGTATAGCCGGCCTGGTGGATGCCGGGGATGAGCTCGGCGGAGATCTCGACGGGAGCGCTCCACGTGCCGGCGACGGGATCGTAGACGCTGGCGCGGACCGAGCTTTCCTGCCACACGACCACCGCCGCACCGTCCTCGTTCATCGCCACGTCCGGGAGCAGGATCGGCGCGCCCTGCAGCACGATGTAATCCGGCGTGCCCCACGCCCCGGCCGCCGGATCGTAGAAGCTGAACATCAGGTGATCGATGCTCACGCCGGCCGGGTCGTTGAACTTCCACACGGCGAGCACGGTGCCGGCCTCGTTGCCGGCGACGCGCACGAACTCCGCGTCGTTGGTGCTGGTCGGCACGAGCACGGCCGGGGCGGTGTCCCAGCCGTCCGCCGCGGAGTGCCGCGCGGCCTCCGGCATCATCGCCCAGGCGAGCGTCGTGCGCCCGGCGCCGTCGATCACGTGGTCGCGATCGTTGCGCACGAGCCCGGCGACGAGCGCCTCCGGCGGATTCTCGGGCGCACCCCAGCCGCCCCCGGCGGTGTAGCGGACGCTCGTGTACGGGCCGACCGGGCCGATCGGTGCCCACACGACGGTCGCGTCGCCGGCCGCGTTCATCGCGATCCTCGGCAGCACGTTGTCGTCGCGAGTCGAAACGAAGTAGTCGGCGAGCTGCCATCCGGGCGTCTCGTCGTCGTTGACGATGTGACCTTCCGCCACCGGGTCGGCCAGCTCGGCGTTCTGGGATACGTTGCTCAGCGTGATCGTGAAGGTCTCGTCGAACTCGTTGTCGACGTCGCCAAGCACCTCGACGTCGATGGACGCTTCCGTTTCGCCGGGCAGGAACGTGAGGACACCGCTCACCGGCACGTAGTCCTCGTTCGCGGTGGCGGAATTGCCCGCGGTCGCGTCAGCACTCGCGTATTCCATGGTGACCGGGTCGGCCGCCGGCGCGCTCAGCCTGACGATGAACCGCATCGGCGACACGCCGCTGTCGCCTTCGACCAGGACGACGTCGCCGATCGACACCATGGCGAGCGGATCGTCGGTCCTGATCGTGGCTTCGGCCACATCGTCGAACATGATCGCGTTCCCGGTCATGTTGCTCAGCACGACTTCGAAGCGCTCGTCGCCTTCCACGACCGTGTCGCCGAATATCGTGACCGTGAACGTCTGCACCGTTTCACCCGGCGGGAACGACAGCGTGCCGCTCGTGGCCGCGTAATCGCTGCCGGCGAGTGCCGTCAGGTCGCGTGTCGCATAGCCCACGCTGACGGTGTCGGTGGCCGGGCCGCCGAGCGTGACGAACACCGTCACGTCCCGCGTCCCGTCGTCGCCCTCGAAAATCTCGACCGGTTGCACGGACAGGAACGGCGGGCCTTCGACGTCGTCGTCGATGATCGTGCCCGTCACCTGCGGCGTGAGCAGCGTCGCGATGCCCGGCGTGAGCAACTCGAGTTCGAGCGTGAGCTGCTCCGGACCTTCTTCCTCCGCGTCGCCGTGTATCGTCACGGGAACGATCGCGAAGAGGCCGCCCGCGGGGATCGTCACGATGCCGTCGGCGGCGTCGTAGTCGCTGCCGGCGGTTGCGCTGCCGTCGGCGGTCTCGAACCGGAGCTCGAGCGGGGTGGCGACCGGCACGTTCAACGTGACCTGGAACTCCAGCTCGCTGACGTCATCCGCCTCGTCGCCTTCCTCGAACCCGAAGGCGGGCGGCACGCTGATCTCCGGGTCGAGAACGACGACCGTGTCGTCGTCCAGTATCCTGCCCTTCGCCTGGTCGGTGCCCGGCACCAGGACGGCATCGCCGTCCACGGCGGTGAGCCTGACGAGGAACTCCTCGGTGAGCTCCGGCCGCGTGTCCCCGACGATCTCCACCTCGATCGTGGCGCTCGTGACGCCCGCCGGGACCGTGAGCGTGCCCTGCGCGGCGACGTAGTCCTGATCGGCGGCCGTGGCGCTCAGGTCCGAGGTCGCGTACTCCACGGAGATCTCGTTCGTGGGACCGGCGAGCTCCACCGGGAACACGAGCGTGCGCGTGCCCGAGTCGCCTTCGGCGAGCTCGGCTTCGTTTACCGTCACCGGCGGAAAATCGTCCGTGCGGATCGTGCCGAATGCCTCCCCGTCGGCCACGACGGCGTGGCTGGAGACGTTCTCCAGGTTGAGGGTGAACGTCTCGTCGGTCTCGTAGATCTCGTCTCCCGCGATCGCCACGAGGATCTCTCCCGCGTCCGATCCGGCGGCAATCTCGAAGGGACCGGTCGCGATCGTGAGGTCCTGCTCGTCGGCGGTGACGCTGTTCGTGGTCCAGGTTCCGGTGACCGCGACGCACGTCGGCCTGTCGAGGGTGATCGCGAACGGCATGTCGGTGAAGCCGTCGTCACCCTCGTCGATCTCGGCATCCGCGACGGTGAGCACCGGCTGGTTGTCGTCGTTGCGGATCGTGCCGGTCGCCAGCGCGGTGTCGAGCACGGCGTTGGACGACACGCCCGTCAGCCTGACCGAGAACGTCTCGTCTTCCTCGAAGCAGGTATCGCCGTTGATCGTCACGGCGAGGTTCGCCTGCAACTGGCCGGCCGGAATCGTCAGCGTGTCCTCCGCGTGCGCGTAGTCGTCGTCCGCGGTCGCACTGCCCTCCTCCGTGACGTAGTCCACCGTCACGTCCGCGCTCGCGGCGCTGCTCAGGGCGACGGCGAACACGAGGCTGGCCGTGCCGGAGTCGCCCTCCCCGATGCCGCCTCCCGTGATGCTCACCTGCGGCGGATCGCCCGAGCCGCCCGGGTTGCCCGGGCCGCCGCTGCCGCCCGTGCCGTCGTCGGCGGAGCCACCGCCTCCGCCGCCCCCGCAGGCGCCCAGCATGAAACCGAGGAGGAGAACGGCGCAGCTCGCCGCCCCGTGAACGTACCTAGAGCACCCTGACATCCCGGTATCCCCGCTTGTGATTCGTCTGCGGATGCGCTCCCCGCAGGGAGGTCCGCCGGGACGTACCGGATCGGGCGGGAAATCGGCTCACGGCCGGGGCACGTGCCGGCCCGGCCGGCAGGCTCGCCGAGGGTCCGGCCGGCCCTCAGGAACCGGAGCCGGCCGCGAGCGCCGCGTCGTGCTTGAGCCGCATGACGCGGCCGCGGCTCACGTACAGCAGGTCACTGATTTTCAGGATCAGGGCGTTCTCGTACTTGTCGAGCTCGCCGTCGGTGTACGCGATCTGCCACAGCATGCCGACGATGGCGGCTTTCTCGTCGTGGGTCAGGTTGTTGTGCAGGAAGTGCGTGAACTCGTGCAGGGAGACCATCTCCTCAACCTGCTCGCGCGCCGCCGCGATCAGCTCGTCGGCTTCGGCCGGGGTGAGGCCGAAATGCTCCTGTGCCAGCTCGCGCAGGTGCTCGAGCTCACGCTGGTCGAACACCTTGTCGGCGAGCGCCACGTCCAGCATCAGCACGGCGGTGGCGCGCCGGATCGCGCGCTCGCGCTCCGCGGCATCGGCGGGCGCGCGGTCGGAGCGTGACAGCGTGGCTGTGATCTGTTCGAACAGTCGCCTGATCACCTGCGGTGCTCCTTTCGGGTCTTCTCGAGCAGGGCGCGAGGCCTCAGGAACCCACCGCGCGCGCCACCCGCCCGCTCTCGAGCGCCGGCGCCGGCGGCAGGCCGGTCACCTCGAGGATCTCCTTCTCGTCGAGCGAATCGCGCTCGAGCAGCGCCTGCACGAGCGCGTCCAGCTCGCGGCGATGCTGGCGCAGCAGGCGCAGCGCTTCCTCGTGGCATTCCTGGATGATGCGCCGGACCTCCGCATCCACGAGGCGCGCGGTCTCCTCGCTGATGGGCCGGGTCATGCCCGGCCCGCCGAGGTACGGGTTCTGTTGCGTGTCGAGCTGCACGAGGCCGAGCGCATCGCTCATGCCCCAGCGGGTCACCATGTTGCGCGCGATGTCGGTGGCCTGCGCGATGTCGCTCTCCGCGCCCGTCGTCCGCCTGCCATACACGAGCTCTTCGGCGGCGCGGCCGCCGAGCATGCCGATGATGCGGGCCCGCAGGTAGGCTTCGGGATAGTTGTAACGGTCTGCGTCGGGCCGCTGGTAGGTGACGCCGAGCGCCTGCCCGCGCGGCACGATCGTGACCCGGTGCACCGGGTCGGCGCCCGGCACGACGAGCCCCAGTATGGCGTGCCCGCCCTCGTGGTACGCGATGGCCTCGCGGTCCTGCTCGCTCAGCAGGATGGCCCGCTCCGGGCCGAGCACGAGCCGTTCCAGCGCGTCGTAGAAGTTCTGGATCCTGACCTCGTCCTGTCCGCGCCGCGCCGCGAGCAGCGCGGCTTCGTTCACCAGGTTGCGGATGTCGGCACCCGACAGGCCCGGCGTCGCGGCCGCCACTTCCGCGAGGTCGACGTCGTCGGCCAAGGGGACGTTGCGCGTGTGCACCTCGAGAATCGCCTTGCGGCCGTTCTTGTCCGGCAGGTTGACGACGATGCGGCGATCGAAGCGCCCGGAGCGGAGCAACGCCTTGTCGAGCACGTTCGGCTGGTTCGTCGCGGCGAGCACGATGATGCCCTCGCGGCTGGAAAAGCCGTCCATCTCGGTGAGGATCTGGTTCAGCGTCTGTTCCTGCTCGGCCGCTCCGCCGATGGCCACCGCGCCGCGCGCACGACCGATCGAATCCAGCTCGTCGATGAAAATGATCGCAGGCGCGTGCTTGCGGGCTTCGCGGAACAGGTCGCGCACGCGGGCGGCCCCGACGCCCACGATCATCTCCACGAACTCCGAGCCGCTCATCGAGAAGAACGGCACACCCGCTTCCCCGGCCACCGCCTTCGCGAGCAGGGTCTTGCCGGTGCCCGGCGGGCCGACCAGCAGCACGCCTTTCGGCGCGGTGCCGCCGAGCCGGGTGTACTTCTCCGGCTGTTTCAGGAAGTCGACGATCTCGGCGAGCTCGTTCTCGGCCTCGTCGATGCCCGCCACGTCGTCGAAGGTGACGCGCGTGTCCGTCGCCTGGTCGAAGCGCCGCGCCTTGCTCTTGCCCAGCCCCATCAGGCCGCCGCCGCCCTGCGCCGCGGCGCGGCGGAACAGCCAGAAGTAGAAGGCGATCAGCAGGAGGGCGGGGCCGAAACCGAACAGCAGGATGTTGAGCGGGCTGTCGCCCGTCTCGATCGGCTCCGCGCGGATCTCGACGCCCTGCCCGATCAGCAGCGCTTCGAGCCCCGGGTCGAGAAAGAACGGCAGGATGGTCTCGAAGTCCGTCACGCTGCGCGGCTCGCCCGCCTCGTCGGCGGGCGGCAGCGTGACCGGCTCGCGGAACGTTCCCTCGATGGTCTCGCCGCGGTTGTAGACGGCCTCGACGTTGCCCTGCTCGACCTGGGCCTTGAACAGCGTATACGGAACCGTTACGGCCTCCTCGACCGGGAACAGCAGCCGCATCAGCAGGTAGTTCCCGGCGAGGATCAGCAAGAACGCGAGCCAGGCGCTCTTCGGCGGCAGCCTGGGCGGCGACTGCCCGCTGCGCTCGCCGCGCGGCGCGGCATCCGGGCGCTCGCCGGGGCGCGCCGGGACGCGTGATTCTGGCTTCTCCGGGTTCGGCATGCACTCCTCCTCGCAGATCCCCACCGACCCGCGGTGCTCCGGCAATTATCCGGCAATTATCGCACCTGCGAAGGCCGCCGGCGCCCGCGAGCCGGGGCGGTCGCCCGGTCAGGAAAGCACGATCAGAAGATCCACCACCCGTCGTCCAGCTCGTCCTCGCAGCGCCTGAGCTGGGCGCCCCATTCCTTCGCGCGCCAGTCGACCTGCCGGGCCGTTTCGACGAGCCAGCCCTTGCTGCGCCAGCTTCCGCGCTTCCAGCCCGTGTGGCCCTCGTGGTACGCGAGGTACTGGTTGTAGGGATCCCACTTCGAGACGCCCAGGGTCTTCTGCGTCATGTCGGTGTACCAACCGACGAAATCGATCGCGTCGCCGAAATTGTCGCGATCGGCGTACCAGCGGCCGGTGTCCTCCTCGTACCACTGCCAGGTGCTCTTCAACACCTGGGCATAGCCGTAGGCGTTCGAGGGACGGGTCCAGGGAATGAAGCCGAGGAGCTTCCTGCGGGGAGGCCTGGCGTCGAACCGGAACGAGGATTCCTGGCGGATGATCGCCATCTGCACGTGCACGGGCGTGCCCCAGCGTTTCTCGGACTTCTTCGCGGCGCGATACCAGCGGGGCTTCTCTTCGAAGATCGCGCACAGGTTTTCGATGTCGCGGGGCGGCGTCGTCGCGCAGCCGGCAACGAGCCACAGCCAGCCGAGGCCCGCCAGCAGCAGGCCCGCGTGGCAGAGTCGAATCCCCTCTTTGGCGGCCGCGATTCGCGTGTTTCTTCGCGCCATGCGCGGATGATAACGCAGCCTCCCGCGCGCCTCCGCACCGGGGCGGCGCACGCGCTTGCACGATCGCTGGCTCGCGCCCGCTCGCCCGGCCGCGAGCGTGCCTCGCGAACGGCCCGGCCGCGGGCTATAACTCAATGGAGTTATCGCGGCCCCACGGCCGGGAACGAGCGCATGGGCACCGTCCAACAGGGTGGCAGCGGCGAGCAGCCCGCGAGCCCGGATGACCGGCTCGCGGCGGCCACGGTCGACTGCGCGCTGGTGCCCCTGTTTCGCGGCCGCTTCTGCGACGTGCTGCTGCCCGACCGGGCCGCCGTCCTGTTCGACGAGGATGACGTCATCTACGAGCTGGGCGACGACGATCGGGTCCTGTTCTTCATCCGCGACGGCCTCGTGAAAACCGGCACCATCACGAGCCAGGGGCGCGAGATCATTTACGACATCCGGAAGAGCGGGGACGTCGTCGGCGAGCTCTGCGCGTTGGAGAGCGTGCGCCGGGATCGGGCAGTCGCGCTGGCGCGGACGGAAGCCGTCGCGGTGCGCTTCGACGAGGTCGTGGACGTTCTGGCGGGCAGGCCTGCCCTGCTGCGGGAGTTCACGCAGGTCCTGTGCAACGCCCTGTCCGAGGCGTACGCGCAGGTGAACAGCCTCGCCGACGACGACGTGATGCAGCGCCTGGTCAACGTGCTCCTGAATCTCGCGGGCAAGTTCGGCCGGCCACTCGGCGAGTGCGTCGAGATCGGCACCTATCTCACCCAGGAGGAGCTGTCCCAGATGGTGGTCGCCCGGCGCGAACGGGTTTCCACGGCGCTCAACTCGCTGCGCCGGCGCGGCATCGTGCACTACTCCCCGCGGGGCCACCTCCGCGTGGACGTGGCGCGCCTGCGCGACGGGGCCTGACGGCGTCCACTTCGGCCTCGCTTCCAGTGTTACCGCGGTAACTGACCCGCCGGGAGCATTGCGGTATCTGACCCGGGATGCGTCCCGGCCGCGTGCGATGCGCGCTGCCGGAGGTTTCGTCACGAGGATGCCGACATGACTCGCTGGCTCGCTTCCCTGCTCGTTCCCCTGTGCGCAATCGTCACGACCTGCCCCTCGGCATCGGCAGACCCGCCCGCGGGGGCCGGAGACGTCCCCGACACGTGGTCGCGCCATGACTGGCGCAACCTGACGCGCGCGCTCGACGACGTCCTGCGCGGCCGGGAGACCTTCCGGTTCGATACCTACGGCAGCGAAACCTTCTGGGGCGATACGCTGCGCCTGCAAGAGGCGATCGCCGGCGAAGCGAACGGCGGCACCGGCGAGGGGCTGAGCCCGGAGGACGCGCTGGCGCTCGGGCTCAAGGTGGACGTCAACGCGCTGCCGCGCCAGCTCCGCAACGACCTGCGCAAGGGGCGCGTCGACCTCGGCGACCCGGCGACGACCGTGGCGCTCCTGAAGCTCGGTGCCGTCGTCGGCGTGCGCGGCTTCTTCGACGAGGAAGACCGGCTCGAATCGGTGGGCATCACGTGCGCGCTGTGTCATTCCACGGTGGACGATTCGTTCGCGCCGGGAATCGGCGAGCGCCTCGACGGCTGGGCCGCCCGCGACCTCGACGTCGGCGCGATCATCGCGTTTGCACCGAACGTCCAGCCGTTCGTCGACCTGCTGCGGCTGGTCGATCCCGGCATCGATGCCGATACCGTGCGCACCGTGCTCCGGAGCTGGGGGCCCGGCAAGTTCGATGCCGAGCTGCTGCTCGACGGCAAGGCGGTGCGCCCCGACGGCGAGCCCGCGGCCACGCTCATTCCGCCGGCTTTCGGACTCGCCGGCGTCAACCTGCACACGTGGACCGGCTGGGGCTCGGTCACCCACTGGAACGCGCTGGTCGCGAACCTCGAGATGCAGGGCCAGGGCACGTTCTACGATCCGCGGCTGGACGACCCGGTGAAATTCCCGATCGCCGCGCTCGCCGGTTTCGGCAACGTCCGCGACGACCCGGATCTCGTGACCGGCAAGCTGGCCCGCCTGCACCTCTACCAGCTCAGCCTCCCGGCACCGAAGCCGCCGCGCGGCAGCTTCGACGAGGCCGCCGCGGAACGCGGCGCCGAGCTCTTCCAAGGCAAGGCCGATTGCGCCCGCTGTCACGTGCCGCCGCTCTACACGGAGCCCGGCTGGAACATGCACACGCCCGAGGAGATCGGCATCGACGCGTTCCAGGCCGAGCGCTCACCCGACGAGCGTTACCGCACCGCGCCGCTCAAGGGGTTGTGGAGCCATACGACCGGCGGCTTCTACCACGACGGCCGCTTCGAGACGCTCGCGGACGTGATCGACCACTACGACGAGCACTTCGGACTGGGGCTGTCCGAAGGCGAGAAGAAGGATCTCGAGGAGTACCTGAAGTCGCTGTGACGCGGCCGGTGCCGGAGCCCCGGCTTCAGTCGCGGTACATGTCCCAGGGCGTTTTCCCGTGGGGCAGTTGCTCGCGCCGCGTCAGCTCCTTGGGCGACACGCCCGCTTTCAGGCGTGCGTACATCTCGTCGGGATCGAAGATGATGCCCATGAAATTCTCGTCGAACGCGCCGGATTCGAAGAACTCGAGAAGCTCCTGCTCGTCCATGTTGTCGCACAGGAGCTCCACGCGGTTGAGATCGGGGTCCTTGTAGTACAGCGACGTCGTCGGGCCGTGGAGGATCGGCCAGTAGGGCGTGATCCCTTCGTGCTTGAGGCGCTCGTAGGTGGCGAGCAGGCTTTCGAGACTGTCGTACGTGAACGCGAAATGGTTGAGCCCCCAGGATTTCGGCCGTGGCTCGACCACGTGCGGCACGGCCGCGATCGCGATGCGATGGTGCTCCTCGTCGAACCCGAGGAACGCGACCTCGTCGTTCGCGTACGCGATCTCCGCCTCGAACACCTTGAGGTACCAGTTCACCATGGTCTCGTAGTTGTCCGGGTGCGTGTTGAGCACGACATGGGACATCCTGGTCGGCGCGATCCGGCCCCGTTGCTTCGCCGGCACCACCACCCTCGCCTTGAACTTCTCCATCGTCGAATGACCCTCCTGCCCCGCGGCCGCGTCAGGCCCGCGAGGCCGCGATGTCGATCACGATCTTGCCCTGCGCCCGCCCGCTTTCGCAGTAGAGGTGTGCCGCCGCCATCTCCTCCAGCGGGAACACGCGGTCGATGACGGGCTGCACGCGTCCCGCTTCCACGAGCGCCGCCACCTCGGCGAGCGCCCCGCCGTCCGGGTTGAAGAAGGACCAGTAGTAGCGCCGTCCCAGTGCGCGTTGCGCCTCGCGCCGCCGGGCGTAGATCTCCTCGGCGCGGCGCAGTCCCTCTTCGAGGCCGTAGCGATCCGTGAGCACCATCTTCGGCGAGCAGATGGTCACGTAGGCGGCATCGGCATGCGTCTTCAGCACCGAGAGGAGCTGCTCGTCGAAATCGTCCGGGCTGCCCTCGTTGTAGCGCTTGCCATCCATCGCCTCGAAATCGGAGGGCTTGCCGATCGTGTCCAGCGCGACGTCGTAATCCGACAACGCCCGGGAGAAGTCCTGGCGCCGGTAGTCGACGACGATATCCGCGCCGAGCCGCGTCACGAGCTCGACGTTGCGGGTGCTGCAGATGGCCGTGACCGACGCGCCCCAGGCTTTCAGAAGCTGGATCGCGAAGCTGCCGACACCCCCCGCGGCCCTGGGGACCACCACCCTGCGTCCGGCGCAGTCGTGCGGGCCGAGACCGACGTGATCGCGAAGCGCGGTGATGGCGGTGAGCGCGACGAACGGCAGCGACGCCGCCTCGAGATGGGACAGGTTCCCGGGCTTCCGCGCCGCGTGCGCGGCCTTGACGGTGACGTATTCCGCGTAACAGCCGATGTGCGGCGCCGCGTAGACCTCGTCGCCGGGTGCGAACGCCTCGACGTCGCGGCCGACCGCGACCACCACGCCGGAAACGTCGCGGCCGAGGATCAGCGGCAAGCCGCCCCACAGCGTCGAGAAGATGTTGCGCCCGTAGCCCGCGCGCGCAGAACAGTCCACCGGGTTGACGGACGTGGCATGCGCCTCGACGAGGATCTCGTCCGGTGCCGGCTCGGGAACCGGCGTGTCCTCGACCAGCGTGAGCACGTCCTCCGCCGGCCCGTAGCGATGCACCTGCACCGAGCGCATCGTGCGTTTCACGAGCCCGTTCCCGCCGGCGGCCGGTAGACGTGCCCCGCGGGCGCCTCCACCACCCGGTTCTCGATCCAGCCGATGCGGCCGACTTCCACGCGCACGACGTCGCCCGGCTCGAGGAAGCGCGGGGGGTCCATGAGCGCGCCGACGCCGGCGGGCGAGCCGGTGGCGAGAATGTCGCCGGGCTCCAGCGTGAATACGCTGGAGAGCTCCGCGATCATCTCCTCGCAGCGGTGCAGGAACTCGTCCGTGCGGCCGTTCATGCGCAGCTCGCCGTTCACCCACGTCTTCAGCTCGAGGTCGTGCGGATCGGGAATCTCGTCCCGCGTCACGATCCAGGGGCCGACCGGCCCGTGCGTGTCGAACGACTTGCCGAGGGTGGCCGTCGGTGCCCGGAGCTGCCAGTCGCGCACGCTGACGTCGTTGCAGACGGTGTAGCCCGCGACGACCTCGAGCGCGCGCTCCTTCGGGACATTGCGGCAGCGGGCGCCGATGACCATGGCCATCTCGCCTTCGTAGTCGAGCTGCGTGGAAACGGACGGCAGGTGGATGTCGTCGAACGGGCCGACGATGCAGGTCACCTGCTTGTTGAACCACGTCTGGTGCGGCGAGTGCCTGATCGGCACACCGGCCGCCTTGACCTCGGCCAGGTGCGAGCGGGTGTTGCCGCCGATGCCGAGAAACTTGCGCGGATCCGGCACCGGTGCCTCGAGGCGCACCTCCGCGAGGGGAATGCCGCCCCGCCCGGCCGCCGCCACCTCCCGCGCGCGTTCGAGCGCCGGCGCGCCGGCTTCGAGGAACTGGCGCATGCTGCCGGGAAGCTCCGGCGCACCGGCCCGCAGGTCGTACACGGTGTCGCCCTCGACCGTGCCGATCGACGTCCTCCCGGCGTACGTGAAAGTGACCAGCTTCAAGGCGTACCCCGTTCGATGCGGAAGGCGACCACGAGCTCGCGGGAGCGAAACCGCCACTGCCCGTCGGGGCCGCGGACGACCACGTCGTCGGAATCGCCGACGACGAACGTGCACGCCTCCGCCGGCAACGACTGTCCCGGCTCGAGCCGGTGGATCGAGGTCTGCACGATCGTGACGACGCGCACCGCGTCGTCGTCGAGGCGCTCGAAACGGGGGTTGCTCCAGGCGTGGCGCGAGACCCGTTGCGGGTCCGCCGCCCGCTCGGCGAAGCGCGCCGCGATCTCGGCGCGGCCCCGCATGTCGAGGCCCGGCCCGCGGATCGAGCCGTCCTCGGTGAAGAGCTCGTGCACGATGTCCGCCCGGCCGTGATCGGCGCGCCAGGCGAATTCGGTGAGCAGGTCCTCGATGGCCCGCCGGGTGGCGAGATCCACTCCGTCGCTCGTGTTCACGGTCCCCCTCGAATCAGTGGCAGCTTGGGTCGCACCTCGGGTCATCGCGATTTTATCGAGTTGGTCTACAATATACAAAATGCAATCTACGGGCCCGACGCCCCGTCCGGCCCCGAATCCGCGGGCGCACCGTCGTACAGGCGGACCAGGTGCTGGAGGTCGGCGCGCCGCAAGCCCCGGTCCGCGACCAGCCGGTAGAGCTCCGCCGCGAGGCCCGCGACCGGCAGGGAGACGCCGAGCGCACGCGCCTGCTCGAGGACGTTGTCCAGGTCCTTCAGCATCGTCGCGACCTCGCCCTGCGGCGGTGCCGGGCCCCCGGTCGCCATGCGGGGACCGTAGATCCTGAGGGGCAGCGAATCGGCGAAGCCGCCTTCGAGCGCGGCGGGCAGGCGGGCGGCGTCCAGGCCGGCGCGACGGGCGAGGTTCATCACCTCGGCGATGACCGCGAGGTTGGTGCCGACGATCGCCTGGTTGCAGAGCTTGGCGAGCTGCCCGCTGCCGACGGGCCCGAGATGCGTGGCGCGTTGCCCGAGACGGGCGAGGACCGGCCGCACGCGGGCCACGTCCTCCGCCGCCCCGCCGCAGAGAAAGATGAGTGTCCCGTTTTGCGCGCCGAGGACGCCGCCGGAGACCGGCGCGTCCACCCAGCGCATGCCGGCGGAGGCCGCGAGCCGCGCCGCCATGTCGCGGGTGGCGCGCGGCGAGATACTCGAGCAGTCGACGAGCAACGTGCCCGCGCGGGCGCCGGCGGCGATGCCGTCCGTGCCGAAGACGACGGCTTCCACCGCCGCGCTGTCCGACACGCACAGGAACACGATGTCCGCGCGCCGCGCGACGTCGGCGGGCGACGTGCACGGCGCGGCGCCGGCCGCACAGGCGGCGCGCAGTTTCGCCGCGTTCCGGTTGAAGGCGCTGACCCGGTAACCCGCGTCGAGCAGCCGCAGGACCATGGGCTCGCCCATCTTGCCGAGCCCGACGAAGCCGAGCGCCGCGTCAGTCGTCGTCATGCGCGACCTCCAATGGCCATTCCACCGCGCCGGCGTGGGTCACCGCGCCGGAACACGCCGGCCCGACCTGTGCCCGGTACTTCTGCAGCACGCCGCCGAGGTGCCCGTCTTCCCGTGGTCGCCACGCCGCCGCGCGCCGCGCGAGCTCGGCGGCGGGCAGGTCGACCTCGATGCTCGCGCGCTCCGCGTCGATGCGGATGCGGTCGCCGTCCTCGAGCAGCGCGATCGGCCCGCCGTCCGCCGCCTCGGGGCCGGCATAGCCGATGCACATGCCGCGCGTGGCACCGGAAAACCGGCCGTCGGTCAGCAGCGCCACGCGTTCCCCCATGCCCTGCCCGTAGATCAGCGCCGTCACGCCCAGCATCTCGCGCATGCCGGGCCCGCCCTTCGGGCCCTCGTTGCGGATGACGAGCACTGAGCCCGCGTCGTAACGGCGCTCGCGCACCGCTGCCATGCACGCCTCCTCGCTCTCGAACACGCGTGCCCTGCCTTCGAAGAACAGCGACCTCAACCCCGCGGTCTTGAGCAGCGCACCCGCGGGGCACAGGTTGCCCTTCAGCACGACGAGGCCGCCGTGCGGCGCGAGCGCGCGTTCCGGCGGACGGACGACCTCGCCGTCGGGCGGCGCGGCGGCGCGCACGGCATCGGCGAGGCGCTCGCCTTCGAGGGTGAGGCAATCGCCGTCGAGGTAGCCGCCTTGCAGCAGCGCCTTGAGCAGCACCGGTACGCCGCCCGCGTCGTGCACGTCCTTCGCCAGGAACCGCCCGCCCGGCTTGAGGTCCGCGATGAGCGGCGTGCGCCGGAAGACTTCGGCGACGTCGTCCAGCGAGAAGCGCACGCCGGCTTCGTGTGCGATCGCCGGTATGTGCAGCGCCGCGTTCGTCGAGCCGCCCGTCGCGGCGACGATCGCGCAGGCGTTCTCCAGGCTCTTGCGAGTCACGAGATCGCGCGGCAGCGGACCGCCACGCTCCAGGATCGCGAGCACCGCGGCACCGGCGCGGCGCGCCACGACCGCGCGCCCGGCGTACACGGCGGGCATCGTCGACGAGCCCAGCGGGGCGAGGCCCAGCGTCTCCGCGACCATGCCCATCGTGTTGGCCGTGAACTGCCCGGCGCAGGCGCCCGCGGTCGGCACGCACGCGCGCTCGAGCCGGCCGAGCTCGTCCCGGCTCATCGCGCCCGCCAGCACCGCGCCGACGCCTTCGGCCACGTCGAGTATCGACACGTCGCGCCCGGAAAGCCGCCCGGGCAGGCTGCTGCCGCCGTACACGAACGCGGACGGTGCATTGCACCGGACCATCGCCATGAGGATCCCGGGCAGCGTCTTGTCGCAGCCCGCGAAGCCGACGAGGCCGTCGTAGGCGTGGCCGCGCATCACCGCCTCGATGCTGTCGGCGATGAGCTCGCGTCCGATCAGCGAGAAACGCATGCCGGCGTGATTCATCGACAGGCTGTCCGCGACCGAGATCGTCGCGAACTCCCGCGCGATGCCGCCGCCCGCGGCGATCGCTTCCTTCGCGGCCTGCGCCTGCCGCGCCAGGTTCAGGTTGCAGGGCGTGGTCTCACCCGCGGTCGTGACCACGCCGATGAACGGCTTGTCGAAATCGTCGTCGGACAGCCCGAGGCCGCGGAGGAAGGCACGATGCGGCGCGCGCGTGAGGCCGCGGGTGACGATGCGCGAGCGCAGCTCCCTGGCGGCGCCCTTCGGCCGGCTCTCAGTAGTCACTGATCCAGTCGGGATGGACGACGCCGCTCGCGCGCGCGTAGGTCTCCCAGAGCCCGATCATCTCGCGCAGCTTGTCGGGGTGCTCCTCTCCCAGGTCGCGAAGCTCCGCCGGATCGCGGGCGAGGTCGTAGAGTTGCCAGCGGCCCGTGGCGATCCCGGCAGGCCACGGCTCCCACGCCGGCTGGCCGGGCTGCCACACGATCTTCCAGTCGCCCAGCCGGTACGCGCGCTTGCCCAGGAACTCCCAGCCGACGGAGAACTCCGGGTGCACGGTCGCGTCGCCGTGCACGAGCAGCGGGGCCAGCGAGCGGCCCTGCAGCGGCAGCACCTCGCGGCCCTCCAACCCGGGGGCGGGATGCGGGATGCCGGCGAGCTCCAGCACCGTCGGCATGACGTCCATGATCGTCAACGGCTGGTCGACGACGACGCCTTTCACGCTCGCGCGCGGGTAATGAACGATGGCGGGAACGCGAATGCCGCCCTCGGAAGTGAAGCCCTTGAACAGGCGGTACGGGCCGGTCGCGACGCGCGCCCAGTTCGGGCCCAGCATGGTGTAGGAGCCCGGCCTTCCCATGTTCTCGAGGGTGTCGTCGCAGCATTCCGCCGCGTACTCCGCGAGCGGCCGCAATCCCTGGTGCAGCCAGTGGCCTTCGGCCCCGTTGTCCGACAGGAAGACGATGAGCGTGTTCTCGTACTCGCCGGTGCTCTTCAGGAAATCCAGCACGCGGCCGACGTGGCGGTCGAGCTCGTCGATCATCGCGGCATACACTTCCATGCGCCGCGCGGAAACGCGCCGCTCGCCGGGGTCGAGCTCGGCCCAGGGTCGCTCGGCGGGGAGTCGCGGGAAGGGTTCGATGCCCGGCGGAACGAGCCCGCGTTCCTCGAGCGCCGCGAGGCGCTGCCGGTGCAGCTCGTCGTAGCCGGCGTCGTAGCGGCCCGCGTACCTTGCGATCGCCTCGTCCGGTGCCTGCAGCGGGAAATGCGGCGCCGTGAACGCGAGGTAAGCAAAGAACGGCTGCCCGTCCCGCAGGCCGTCGGCGATGTAGTCGATCACGCGATCGGCGTAGAAGCGGGAGGAATAGAAGTCTTCCGGCAGGCGCTCGACCGGCTCGCCGTCCTCGCGGTACAGCGCCGGGCGCGGATCGGACAGCGACAGCATGTCCGCGAAGTGGCTGGCGCCCGATTCGACGAGCGCGAACGAGCGCTCGAACCCGGCCGCCGCCGGGCTCTGTGCCTCCGATTCGCCGAGGTGCCACTTGCCCGCCATGTAGGTGCGGTAGCCGTGCGCGCGCAGGATCGCCGGCAGAGGCGCGATGCGCGCCGACAGGTGCCCTTCGTAACCGGGGCGGCCGCGCTGGTTGTCCGCGATCTTCTCGTGCAGGGTTCCGACGCCCGCGAGGTGGTTGTCCACGCCGGAGAGCAGCATCGCGCGCGACGGCGAGCACATGGCCGACGCGTAGAACTGCGCGAGGAGCAGGCCCTCGTCTGCGAGCGCGTCGAGGTTCGGCGTCGCGATCTCGCTGCCGAATGCGCCGAGATCCGTGTAGCCGAGATCGTCCGCGACGATCAGGAGCACGTTCGGGCGCGCGCCGCGGGCCTCGCCGGGGGAAGTGGATGTCCCGGATTGTCCGCCGGGGGCCTCGCCGGAAGACGTGGGTGTCCCGGATTGCCCGCCGGGGGCCTCGCCGGAAGACGTGGGTGTCCCGAATTGCCCCCCGGAGGAAGTGGATGTCCCGGATTGCCCCGCGCGGGCCTCGCCGGAGGAGGTGGATGTCCCGGACTGCGCGGATGTTCCGGAATGCCCGGCGGGTTCGTGGTCGGTGCAGGCGGCGAGCCTGGGCAGCGCGAGCGCGAGCAGGCCCGCGGCGAGCGCGGCGGAGGCGCGGGACGCAGGCAGCGCCGTCATCCCGGCGTGGCGGTGCCCGGCGCGGCGGCGGAGCGGCCGTGCTCCCGCACGCCGGCCTGCCGTTTGGCCCGCGCCATCGCGACGATGCACGCGAGCGCGATGGCGGCCGGCACGGCGGCGATCAGGAACAGGCGATCGATACCGACCTCGAAACCGATCAGCAGGCCGCCGACCAGCGGACCCACGATCGAGCCGACCCTGCCCGCCGCGATGCTCCAGCCGGTCCCGGCACTGCGGATCTCGACGGGATAGTGGTTCGCGGCGAGCGCGCTCAGGTTGAGCTGCATGCCGACGAACGTGGCGCCGGCGAGGAAGATCACGGACAGCACGACCGGCGCGCCGGCGCCGACGCTCGACCCGATCGCGGCGATGAGCACGATCGCCAGCGCAAGCGCGATCCCCATCGGCAGGTAGGCGCCGCGAGTGTCGCTCAGGCGGCTGATGACGATGCTGCCGACGATGCCGCCGAGGTTGAGCAAAGCGACGCCGACGATCGCCCTGGCCGGATCGATGCCGGCGTCCACCAGCACGAGCGGGATCCAGTGCACGAGGAAGTAAGTGAGGAGCAGCGAGCAGAACGAGAGGAGCCAGAGCCACAGCGTCCACGCGGCGCGGCCGCCGGCGAACAGCGCCTGCACCGACGGTGCCGCGGCGTGCTCGGCCTCGCGTATCGCCACGAGCCCGCCGCGTCCGAGATCCGGCCGGATGCGCGCCAGGATGCTCCCGATGCGCGGATCGTCGCGGCGGTGCCGCACCATGAACCGCAGCGACTCCGGCAGCGCGAGCCACGCAATCACGAGGAGCGCGAGCGGGATGATGCCGCCGGCCAGGAACACGGCTTCCCAGCCGAATGCCGGGATGATGCGGGCGCTCGCCATCCCGCCGATCACGGCGCCGAGCGGAAAGCCGATGAAGGAGGACACCACCACGGTGCTGCGCACGCGTTTCGGCGAGAACTCCGCGACGAGCGCGATCGCGTTCGGCAGGAGCCCCCCGAGCCCCAGGCCGCCGACGAACCGGTAGGTGAGCAGCGTCTCGACTCCCGGGGCGGTCGCGCAGAGGAGCGACATCGAGGCGAACACGAGCGTCGCGCCGAGGATCACCGGCCGGCGGCCGATGCGGTCCCCGAGCCCGCCGAGCGCCATGGCGCCGATCATCGTGCCGAGCAGGCCGGCGCTGAACAGGATGCCGAAGGTCTGCGGAGGGATGCTCCAGGCATCCCGCAGCGCGGGTGCGACGAAGGCGATCGACTGGGTGTCGAAGCCGTCGACCATGATCAGCGCGAAGCAGAGGGCGACCACCGTGTACTGGAAGCGCCCCATGCCCGCGCCGTCGACGATGTCCCCGGCGTCGACCTCCCCGGCCTTCATTGATGCAGGCCGTACGTGACCGTGATCCCGTAGGTGCGCGGCGGACCGAAGCCGACCGGGTTGTCGCCGAGGAACGGGGGCGCCGGGCCGATGTTCAGGATTTCCTCTTCTTCCGTGAGGTTCCTGCCCCACAGCGCCACCTGCCACGTACCGTCGGGCGACAGCCACGCGAGGCGCGCGCCGAACACGTCGGTGCCGGGCCGCTCGAACTCGGGCTCGTTCAGGATGTCGTTGAACACCTCGCTCCTGCCCCGCCAGTCGCCGCGCAGCGCCACCACCGCGCCGTTCGCGAGCGGGAACTCGAGGTCCGCCACCAGCGTACCGGTCCACTCGGGCACGTTGTGCGGCCGGTTGCCGCTGATGTCCCTGATGCTCGCGGGCCCCGGCCCGGTCTGAATGCGCGTGTCCTTGAACTCGGCGTCCAGCCGGGCGAAGTTGCCGCTCAGGCGGAAATGCTCCGTCACCTGCCAGGCGTAGTCCAGCTCGACCCCGAGCACCTCGCTTTGCGCCGCGTTGTCGATTACCTGCGTCGTGAACCCGTTCGTCCCGGCGCGGAACACGTTCACCTGCTGGTCGTCGTACTCGACCCGGAACGCGCTCACGTTGAGCCGCAGGCGGTTCGCCCATTCCGAGCGCATGCCGATCTCGAAGTTGAGGGCGGTTTCCTCGTCGTACGGGATCACCGCGTCAGCGGCGGTCGCGGGCTCGCCGTTGAAGCCACCCGTCTTGTAGGCTTCCGAGACCGTGGCGTAGAGCATCACGTCGTCGTTGACGTCGAAGCTGAGCGAGCCCATGTAGCTCAGGTGGTCCCAGTCCTCGGTCGCCGACGCGTTGTCGAAGCCGAGCGCGCAGGTCGGTCCCGGGGGACAAGGCCCGCCGTTCTCCGGGATCTCCGCGAGGAAGTTCGTCACCGGTCCGCCGAAACCGGCGCCGTTGTGGCTGATGACGAAATCCTTTTCGTCGTAGCTGTAGCGGGCGCCGACGGTCGCCGTCAGCCGGTCGGTGATGTCGAACGCGAGCTCGCCGAAGAGGCCGATACTCTCGGTCTGGTTGCGGGAAACCGCCTTCACTTCCGTGGGAGAGAAGGGCGGCCCCGGCCCCCAGACGCTCAGATCCTCCTGGAACCATTCGCGCCCGTCGACCCGGTCGTGATCGTCGTTCAGGTAGTACACGCCGGTGAGCCAGCGCAATGCGTTCCCCGAGGCATGATTGTCGAGACGCAGCTCCTGGCTGAACTGGCTCGAGTCGTTGCGCGTGATGCTGAAGTTCAGGTCGCGCGGCGTCCCGGCCGAATCCATGTTGTAGTCGCCTTCCCCGTCGAGAAAGGCGGTCACGGATGTGAGGCGGATGGAGTCGCTGAGGTCCCACCCGACCTGGGCGGTGAGGTTCAGGATCTCGCGCTTCAGGTAGAAAGGCTCACCCGAGCCGGTCGTCGCGGAGGTCGCCGTCTCCCACGGGCTGCACGGATCCACGAAGTTCGAGAACGTCTCGTTGGGATTCACGCAGTCCCGCGGCTGGCGCACGGCGGCGCCGTCGTCGTCCTTGCTGTATTCGGCCTTGAGGTAGACGTCGAGCTCGCTCGTTGGCGTGATCAGCAGGGAGAACCGCGCACTCAGGTTCTCTTCGCCGGCGAGATCCACGTCGCGCAGCACGTCGCGGGTATAGCCGTCGTGCGTGGCGTAGTGCACGGCCGCGCGCGCCGCGACGGTGTCCGAGAGCGCGCCGTTCGCCACGCCGTCCACCGTCCAGCGGCCGTAATTGCCGATGCCGGCGGACAGCGTCGCTTCCGGCGTGGACGTCGGCCGCTTGCTGATGATGTGCACCAGCCCGCCGGTCGCGTTGCGGCCGAAGGACGTGCCGTGCGGGCCGCGCAGGATCTCGACCCTCTCGACGTCGAAGAACTCGGCCGACTTCATGTAATCCTTGACGTACACCACGTCGTCGACGACCGTCAGCACGGAGGGATCGCCGGCCGCGCCTTCCGTCTGCGAGTTCAGCCCGCGCATGCTGTACACGTTCTGCAGCTTGTTGAAGCGCGTGAATCCGGTGCCGGGCGAGCGGTCGATGACGTCCTTGACCTGCGTGATGTTCTGCGCGGCCAGGTACTCGCTGCTCATCACCCCGACGGACACCGGGGAGTCCTGCAGGCTCTCCTCGTAACGCCGCGCGGTCACCCGGATCTCGTCGAGCGCCGGTGCGTCGGCGCGGATGCCTTCCTGGGCACGGGCGGCACCGGGCCCGACGGGCAGGAACAGGACGAGGGCCAGCAGGCCGGGCAGCGGCCGACAGTGCTTCATGATCATCCCCCGAAATCCCCCGGTTTGGTAGATTGCCGACAAAATACAATAGACGTACCGGGAGCACAAGCGATCGCCGCCGCGTCCTGCAGCGCCCGCCGGCCCACGCGGGAGACAGCCAACGTGGCGAGCGCGACGGCCAAGCCCGCCCGCAGCGTGGACGCCGCTTTGTAGACAACATACAATTTGCGAATCAGCCAGTTACGAACGCCGGCGGCCGTGCCGCCGGCCCGACAGGACGAGCGCATGGCCGTAGAACCGACGACCCGCAGGGGAATACCCGCGTCCGGGCCCGAATCCGGGACACCCACCGAATCCGGCGAATCCGGGACATCCACCATTCCCCGCCGCTCCCTGCAGGAGGAGGTCGCCTCGCGCCTGCGCAACGAGATCGTCGAGGGCGTGTGGCCTCCCGGCTCGCGGCTGCAGGAACGGATCCTGTGCGAGCGCTACGGCGTCTCGCGCTCGCCGCTCCGCGAAGCGTTCCAGGTCATGGCGAAGGAGGGGCTGCTCGAGCTCCTGCCCGGGCGCGGCGCCGTCGTAACGCGCCCGACGATGACGGACGCGGTGGAGTACGCCGAGATCATCACCGCGCTCGAAACCCTGGCGATCCGCTCGGCCTGCGAGCGGGCCAGCGACGAGCAGCTCGAGGAGATCCGCCGCCTGCACGAGGAGATCCGCGCGTGCAACGAGCAGCGCGACATCGAGCGCTACTTCCGGCTCAACAACGCCCTGCACCGCGCAATCGTCGCCGCGAGCGGCAACGCGGCGCTGATCGCCGTGCACGAGGGAGTGCAGCGCCACATCACGCGCCTGCAGAACCTGTCCGGCGCGCTCGAAGCAGAGCCCGACAAGTCCTTCCACGAGCATGAGCGCTTCGTGCAAGCCCTGCTCGCACGCGACGCGGACCGCGCCGCCGCCGCCCTGCACGACCACCTCACGAGCACCGCCGAGAAGATCAAGGAGCGGATCATCGCGAGCGAGTGACGCGACTCGCGCCCGGCTCGGGCTTCTCCTTCAGCGCCGGTCGTTCGCGTGCGCGGCGCGCCAGCGGTCGTAGCGCAGCCGCAGGGTTTTCACGGGGTTGAAGCTGTCGCCCTCCGCGACGTCGATCCACTCGGCCCCGGGCTCGGCGAGCACCGCCTGGGAAACCGGGATGAACAGCGCGAGCTCGCCGGGCGCCGCGTCGCGCTCGGCCATGGCGATGTACGCGAGGCTCGACGTCCGGTCGTCGCAGTCGACCGTGAGACCGGGCGGGCAGCCGCAACGCGCATCGCCGCCCGCGGCATCGCCCGCCTCCAATGCCGCCATGCCACGATCGGCGAGCGATCCGTTCGTGGCGACGAAGGCCTGCACCGCCGCGGCAATCACGTCGGAAGACCGCAGGGTGTTGCCCTGGATCGAGTACACGATACGCGTCCCGGGAACGCGACCCTGCACGTCCCCGGCCGCGGCCGGGTTCCGCTCGCCGGTAACGCCGGCCGACCGGCCTTCCAGGTCGACGATGCCGAACTGCCGCGACGGGAACGCGGGCGCGTCCTTGAGCATCCCGATGAGGGTCCGCGGCTCGGTGCCGCGGGCGAGCTCGCGCTCGATCAACGCCTGGTCCTGGTGCGTCACGTCCACCCACGCCTGGCAGGCCGCCGCGCCCTTGCCGGGAACGATGACCGCCTGCAGGTGGTAGAGGAAAGACGCGGTGATGTCCGCACAGGTCGCCGATGCCACGACCACCCGTCCGCTGTCCTGGTCCGCGGCGACGATCGACCAGGTGGCGAACGCCGGCGAGGCGGCGGCGACAAGCGCCAAAGCGATGACCGTGCTGCCCCACCCTGTTCTCATCGTCAACCCCGTTGCACCCGCGACCCGCACCGGCAACCGACCCGTCCGGCAGTGCGCGCCGTGGCTCGGGCCCCGGCCGCGTTTACGGACCGCGCGCGCCCTCTCCTTCTTCATTATCGGGCGCGGTACCCGGCAATTTCATTCACCGGCCCCGCGCCCGGACCGGTTCGGCGCATAACGTAGTCGCGCCCGCACCGTTTCGGGGATGATCGACGCCGCGCTGCCACCCGTTCATCAGGATCCTACCCGCCTGGCCTCTCCCGCGGTCGCGCAATCGATGCATTCGGTGGCATACGGGTAGGCTTGGAGCCGTGCATCCCCGATCGGCGAGCCGCAGCTCGCGCAAATGCCGAACCGGCCCTCGTCCATGCGACGAAGCGCATCGGCTATCTGCTGCAACTCGAGACGCGCCTCCCGTCCGAGCGTGTCGACGACGACGGCGTCTTCCAGTTGCTTCGCGCGTTCCGCAGAGTCGGGATCGAGCCCCCTGCGCAAATTGTCCTGGATACGTTGCAGTTTCGCGGTCAGCTCGTGCCTTTTGCCCACCAGGTGCTCGCGCAGTCGCTCCCGGGCGCGTTCGTCCATCGCTCCTCTCCCGCAGCGGCAACTGCGCCGATTCAAGCGACGACCGCGGCCGAACGCCATGCGTGATTTCCCGTACGCCGGCGTGCCCGCCGGACGGCTAGACTGGTGGCTGAGGGCACCGGCGGAGAACACGCGGCATCCCGTCGAGACGTGTCCCCGGAAGGAGGAGCTCGACATGTACGGATTCACCACCGTCGTCCAGGCACCGTTCGATGCGGCCGTGCAGAAAGTCACCGAGGCCCTGCAGGCCGAAGGCTTCGGGGTGCTGACCGAGATCGACGTTCAGCAGACCCTCAAAGCCAAGCTGGGCGTCGATCGGCGTCCCTACAAGATCCTCGGCGCCTGCAATCCCCCGCTCGCGAACCGCGCCATCGAAGCCGAGCCCGACATCGGCCTCCTGCTGCCGTGCAACGTGCTCGTGCGCGAAGAGGAGGACGGCTCGGTGACGGTCGGGTTCATGGACCCGGAAGCAGTGCTGAAGCTGGTCGACAACCCGGCGATCGGCGAGCTCGCAAAAGAGGTGAGGGAACGCCTGGAGAGGGTGCAGGCAAAGCTCGCGTAGCCCGCCCGATCATCCGGTCTCGCCCGCCCGACCCCTGCCGGGCGGGCGATCCGGAAGGCATCACTCGCGCCCGGCCTGCGCAGGCTCGACGTTGGCCTGCTCGAGGGCGGCGACTGCGTTCGACACCGCGCCGTCGTAGCACTCGCGCCACGCACCGCGAAGGTCGAGCCTCTTGTCCCTCTCCCACGGCCCGCAGACCGTACGTGCGGCCGTACGTATCCGCGCGTGCAGCAACTCGAGACCGGCGGACGTCGAGACGTCGAGGTCGGCGTAGCTCACCGTCATCGCGCGCGTCTCGTGGGCCAGCTCCGCCCGCGCCATCGGGCTCAGCGCGAGCGCGGCAGCAGGCAGCAAGGCCAGCAGCACCGGGCGGCCGGACCGAAAGTGCCGGCCGATCGTCGATCGGGATGCAGTCATGGTGAATCTCTCCGTTGCGGTGGTTGGTTCCCGGCGCGCGCGTGCGCACCGTCCCGGACCGCCGGCACGACGCTGTGCCGGCGACCGGGCACCACGATGAGATCCACCCGTGGAAGCAGGCGTGGTAGGCGGCGTGGAAAAAGCGGCGCCGGCTTCGCCGGGACGCGGCGCGGTTCTTACACGACTCCCTGCGCCAGCATCGCGTCGGCGACTTTCAGGAAGCCGGCCACGTTGGCGCCCACCAGGTAGTTCGTGCGGTCATCCTGCCGGCCGTAATGCTGGCAGGCGTGATGGATGCCGATCATGATGTCGTGCAGCATGGCATCGACCTCTCCGTCGGTCCACGTCCGGCGCAGCGCATTCTGCGACATCTCCAGGCCACTGACCGCGACACCGCCGGCATTGGACGCCTTGCCCGGTGCGTAGAGGATTCCGGCGGACTGGAACACCTCGACGGCGCCGAGCGTCGTGGGCATGTTGGCGCCCTCCGCGACGCACGAGCAGCCGTTCGCCACCAGCGTCTCGGCATCCCTGGCGTCCAGCTCGTTCTGCGTGGCGCAGGGCAACGCGATGTCACAGGGAAACGCCCACGGCCTCGCCGATTGCTCGTAAACCAGCCCGAACTCGTCGGCGAGCTCCTTGACGCGGCCGCGCCGCACGTTCTTGAGCTCCATCAGGTACTGCCACTGCTCTTCCGTGAAGCCGCGGGGGTTGTACACGGTGCCGCCGGAATCCGAGAACGTGACCACGTGCGCACCCTCGCTCATGGCCTTCTCGGCGGCGTACTGGGCCACGTTGCCGGAGCCCGAGATGGCGACCTTGAGTCCGTCCAGCGTACGGTGCTGCGATTTCAGCATCTCTTCGATGAAGTAGATCAATCCGTACCCGGTCGCCTGCGGGCGCACGTAACTGCCGCCGAAGCTGATCCCCTTGCCCGTCATCGTGCCGGTCACCCGGTTCGTCAGCTTCTTGTACATGCCGTAGAGGTAGCCGATCTCGCGCTCGCCCACCCCGGTGTCACCCGCGGGCACGTCGACGTCCTCCCCGATGTGGCGATAGAGCTCGGTCATGAACGCCTGGCAGAAGCGCATGATCTCGTTGTCGCTCCTGCCTTTCGGATCGAAATCGGAGCCTCCCTTGCCGCCCCCGAGCGGCAAGGTGGTCAGGGCGTTCTTGAACACCTGCTCGAACGCCAGGAACTTGAGCACGTCGCAATTGACGGATGGATGAAACCGCAGGCCGCCCTTGTAGGGTCCGATGGCGCTGTTCATCTGCACGCGAAAGCCGCGATTCACCCGCACGGCGCCGGAGTCGTCCGTCCAGCAGACGCGGAACTGCACCTGGCGCTCGGGCTCGACCAGGCGCTCGAACAGCGCACGATCGAGGTACTCGGGATGCTCGCGAAGGAAAGGCGAGAGGCTCGTCAGGAACTCTTCGACGGCCTGGTGGAAAAGGACCTGGTCCGGGTCGCGGCGGCGAACGCCGTCGAGAATCTGCTGTAGCGCTTCCTGCATGGGTCTGTGCGGGCCGGAGCCCTCGCCCGATCCCTGCGCGAGGATGGGGTTGTCGACCCTTGGCCCGGAACGAACACTCCGAAAAACGACGCCGATAGCTTACAAGAATCGGACCGGAAGGGTACCCTTGAGCTTCCCGAGAAAGCCTCGTTGCATCGCACGGATGTGACGTGACTTCATGCGAGATCCGGCGCCCGGCCGGCGCGGCGAGCCCGGTCGCTCTCACCCGAACCGGCCGACCGCATGGCAGGCCACGCGGCGGGGAAAAGCGGAGTAGCGGGAGGACAGGTCATGGCCAGGACACCGTGGATTGCGATCCTGCTGGTGGTCGGCGCGTGCGCGACGCCGGAGGATCCGCTCGCCGACTACGAACAAGTGAATGCCACGACGCTCTTCGAGGCGCCCTACCCGACCGGTGTCACAACGGCTAACCGCGAAGCGGTCGCGCGCGGCAAGTACCTCGTCGAGTTGCTCGGCTGCGGTGCGTGCCACACGGAAGGGGCGCTCGTCGGCCGCGCCAACATGCATCGCTGGCTGGCCGGCTCGAGCGTCGGGATCGCCTATACGAACCCCGTGGCTTTCAGCCGGCCGGGTGTCGTGTTCCCGCCGAACATCACGCCCGATCCCGACACCGGCATCGGCCGCTGGAGCCGCGAGCAGATCGCGGCGGCCATCCGCGTGGGCGCCGGCCGCCACGGGCGCGGCCGTATCCTGGTGATGCCCTGGCCGGCCTACGCCAGGCTGACGGACGAGGACGTTTACGCCATCGTCGACTACCTGCGCAGCATCGAGCCCATCAACTCGCGCGTGCCGGAGAACGTGCCGCCCGGGCGGGCGACGCAGCACGAGTACGTGCACTTCGGCGTCTACCGGCGCCGCTGAAGCGTGGCGGTCCGGCGCAACGAGCCGACAGCAGATCGATGACGATGGAAGACGCCGCCCCGTTGCTGCGCGCGCTTGCCGGCGCGCGCGACCTCGTCCGGGCGCAAGCGGCCGATGCGGACCGCCGCTCGGCGCTCTCCGACGAGGTCGTCGGGCGCCTCGTCGAGGCGCGCCTGTTCCGTCTCTGGATCCCGCGCCGCTACGACGGCCTCGAGCTGTCGCTCCCGGCCGCGCTCGCGGTCTACGAAGCGGCAGCACATATCGACGGCTCGTTCGGCTGGTCCGTGATGATCGGCGCGGGTGGCGGCCTGTTCGCGGCCTGGCTCGAGGAGGACTCCGCGCGTGAGATCTATGAGCCGTCCCCCGCCGTCATCGCCGGCTCGGGCGCGCCCGCAGGTCGCGCGGAGCGCGTGCCGGGCGGCTATCGCGCGAGCGGGCAGTGGCGGTACGCGAGCGGCGCCCCGTACGCAACGACCTTCACGGCGAACTGTGTCGTGACCGAATCGGGAGAGCCCGTGCGCGACGCGAGCGGTGCACCGCTCGTCCGGGCGATGGCGTTCCACCGCTCGGACGTCACCGTGCTGCCGACCTGGGACACGACGGGCTTGCGCGCGACCGCAAGCCATGACTTTCGGGTGGACGATGTGTTCGTGCCGGAAACGCGCACGTTCAGCGTGTTCACGGATGCGCCGCGCGAGCCCGGCCCGCTCTATCGCTTGCCGTTCGAGGTGCTCACGGAGTTGCCGGTGGCGGCGGTGGCGTGCGGCATCGCGCGTCACGCGCTGGACGAGTTCGCGGCGCTCGCGGCCGTGAAGACGCCGCAGGGCGCCCGCTTGCGGCTCGCGGACGACGAGCTCGCGCGAGCCGCGTTTGCCCGCACGCACGCGGCGGTCGGCCTCGCGCGCCACGGCAACGCCGCGCTCGCGGAGCGTGCGTGGGCCGCCGTGGGAGGGCGTGCGCTCGCCCCCGCCGAGCGCGCGGAAATCACCGCCGCCTGCGCGCACGGCGTCGCGAGCTTGCGGACGGCGGTGGACGAGCTGCTGTCCTTCTCCGGGATGTCCGGTATCGAGCAGGATGCCGCGCTCGCGCGCGCCGCGCGCGACCTGCGGGCCCTCACCGCCCATTTCTCCGTCGGGCCGCGCCAGCTCGCGGCGGCAGGCGGTGCGTTGCTCGCGGGAGCGTCCGCAGCGCGCGGCGACGTGTGACGCAAACCGCGCGCTGCGCGAACGCGCCTCCCGGTGGAGCGTCCGCCAAGGGGCGCCGACGTGCGGGGACTACCGGGAGCGGAAGGCCGATTCGACCCGGCTATCTCGTCCTGCGCACGACGTCCGTCGCGTGCAGGCGTCGCACCTGGCCCGCGCCGAGCGATCCGCCGGCAATCGAGACCAGCAGGGCCAGCGCACCGACGATGAAAGCGGCCCAGGTCGCGGCCTGCGAGTAGGTCGAGGCCTGCTCCATCGCCTGGTTCAGCTCACGCTTCGCCTGCTCGATCTGCTGGCTCATCTCCTGCGACACACCGCTCACGATCGCATCGATCTCCCGCTCGCTCAGGCTGGTGTTGACCGCGAGCACGTCCTTCGCCTGTTGCGGCCGGCCTGCAACGATCGGCTGCGTCGCGGCGATCAGCGTGTTCACGTCGATCTCCTCCAGGGCCTGCTGGATTTCCTGCCGCGAGGCTTCCGCCGACCCGGCCGCGGCCCGTGCCGGTCCGGCCTGCCGCTCCCCGGGCCGTTGCGCGTTCGCCCTGCCGCCTGCCCCGCCCGATGCCGCGTCGGCTTGCTGCGCCTCGACCAGCGCATCGGCGATCTTCCGCTTCAACCCCGCCTGTATGCTGGTCATCAACGGCGAGCTCGCCAGGGCACCGGCGTCACCGCCGGCCTCCGCCCCCGCCGATCCGGCGCCGGCAGCCGCCGATACCGCGGCGCCTGCCACGCTGCCACCCACCTGGAAAAGGCCCCGAATGCCCCAGGCGCCCAGGACCAGCATCAGCACGGTCGCCACGCTCCAGAGGATGACCCCGTGCAGCATACCGGCAGATCGTTCCGGCTTGCCGGCCAACCGTGCCGTCAGGAACGACCCCAGGAAGTACGCGACGAACGCGGTGAGCAGCAGCCAGATGACGGCACCGATGCCGAGCTCCTGGCCGACGCCGGCTGCGTCCGTGACGTCCGCCACGCTCAGGCCGATCGCCGATCCGAGCAAGATCAAGAGCCACGTGGAGGCCACCACGAACACCAGGCCCGCGAAGATCGCGCCCCAGCTGATCAGCGGCCTGTCCGTCTCCAGCACGGCTTCTTCACGGATGGTTGCCATAGCCGTTCTCCATCGATAGAACGGCGGCTAACGATGCAAGGCGCATGCCACCGGGACGGGTCCAGTGGTGCAACTTCAAGCGGCCGGAAGCAGCGCATCGACCGGTCGCACGGGCGCTACGGCGAGGTGTACCGGAACGGGAGCTGCCCCCGGAAAGCCGCCGGAGCCTGTGGCAGGTTTCGGGTTTCCAAGCTAGACTCCCGGCCCGCGCCCGAGCGCCGCCCCGACGGCCCGGGCGGTCATTTGCAACCTATCCCCCTCGCCAGGCATCAAACCGAATGCTCTATGCAACTTTTCGGGGGATTTGCGTGTCACAGCGGCGGGTGCTCGAGGAACACTGCGTGGTTAAAACAATGCGAATCGTCCGCCACGCGGGTGTGGCGCTCGTACTGGCAGCCTCTTTGATCACCCTGGGTGCGTGCGGGGAGGGTGCCGGCAGCACGCTCCCGGAGCAGCCCCCTGCCCCGCTGTTGCTTTCGCCCGACGATCTCCTGAGCGTCAGCGAGAGCGCGCTCGCGTCCGGTCCCCTGATCACCGGTTCGGTCGAGGCCGAGCGGCGTGCCGACCTGCGGGCGGAGGTGTCGGCCGTGGTCCTGGAGGTCCTGAAGGAGAACGGCGACCCGGTCCGCCGCGGCGACCTCCTGGTGCGCCTCGACCCGACTGCCATTCGTGACGCGCTGACGTCCGCCGAGGCCTCGGCGCGTGCCGCCGAGCTGGCCTACGAGCAGGCCGAGCGCCAGTACCAGCGCATTCTCAAGCTGCGCGAGGAGAACCTGGTTTCGGCGCAACAGCTCGAGGACGCCGAGGTGCGGCGCAACAGCGCGCAGAGCGAAGCCGAAGCGGCACGCACGCGTGTCGTGGCGGCCCGCCAGCAACTGGAGCGCACTGAAGTGCGCGCGCCTTTCGACGGCCTCGTGAGCAACCGCAAGGTGTCCGCGGGCGACACCGCGTCGGTGGGCAAGGAGCTCATGCAGGTCATGGATCCGGCGAGCATGCGCTTCGAGGGGCGCGTGTCGGCCGACAGCATCGGCGAGGTGGCAGCCGGCCAGAAAGTGCATTTTCGCGTGCAGGGCTTCGACCAGTCCGACTTCACCGGCACCGTGGTGCGGGTGAATCCCGCCGCCAACGAGATGACGCGGCAGGTCGAGGTCCTGGTGAGCTTCGACGATCCCGAGCGGATTCCCAGGGTGGCGGGCCTGTATGCCGAGGGCCGCATCGCCGCCCGCACCGCGACGCACCTCACGCTGCCGGCCGCCTCGATCCAGCGCGACGGCGATCACGCGTTCGCCTGGCGTTTCAAGGACGGCACCTTGCAGCGGGTGGAGATCGATCTCGGCGTGCACGACGCGCGCACCGGCCGCTATGTCGTGGACGCCGGTCTCACCGAAGGCGACACCGTGCTGCGCTTTCCGGGCTCGACCCTGAAAGACGGCCAGCCGGCGCAGCTCGCCGGCCAGGCAGAACCGGTGACGATGTCCGCGGAGAAGTAAGCGATGCTTCTCTCCGATTTCAGCATCAGGCAACCCGTGACCACGGTTGCCATGATCATCGTGCTCATGTGCCTGGGGCTCCTGGCGCTGAAGAACCTGCGCGTCAACCAGATCCCCGACGTCGAGCAGCCGGTGATGGTGGTCAACTTCCCGTATCCGGGTGCATCGCCGGAGACCGTCGAGCGCGAGATCGTCAACCGGGTCGAGAAATCGCTGCTGAGCATCCCGCAGGTCTACGAGATCCGCTCGACCTCCTACGAAAGCAACGCGCGCATCGTCATCGTCTTCGACTTCAAGAAGGACATGTCGGCGGCCGCGGACGAGATACGCAACGCCATCGCCTCGGTCCGCTACAAGCTGCCGGTCGAGATGCGTGAGCCGGTGCTGTACCGTTTCGACCCTTCCGCGCAGCCGATCATGAACCTGGCGCTGTCGTCGGACCGGCAGACGCACGCCGAGATCTCGCGGCTGGCCGAAGACGTGCTCGCCGACCGGCTGCGCGGCATCGACGGCGTGGCAGTGGTGCAGGTCGAGGGCGCGCTGCGGCGGGAGCTGTCGGTGCTGCTGCATGCCGACAAGCTGCGCGAGTTCAACGTCTCGGTGGGCGAGGTAGTCGAGGCGCTCAGGGCGCAGAACACCACCGCGCCGGTAGGCCAGATCAAGGGGCCCGTCGAGGAACAGAACATCCGCTTGGTCGGGCGCATCGAATCGCCGGTGGAGTTCAACGACGTCGTGGTCAAGCGCGTAGGTGGCGAGATCGTGCGGCTCGGCCACGTGGCCACCATCGAGGACGGGTTCGCGGAGCCCACCAGCTACAGCCTGCGCAACGCCCAGCCGAACGTGGGCCTGTCGGTGATCCGCTCGCGCGAAGCGAGCACCGTGAAGGTCGCCGAGCTCGTGCGCAAGGAAGTGGCAGAGATCAACGAGACCCTGCCCGAAGGCACCCGGCTCGAGGTGACTTATGACGGCGGCGAGGACGCCTCGAACTCGCTGTCCAACGTCATCCATGCGCTGGTCTTCGGTGCCGGTCTCACGATCTTCGTGGTGTACGTCTTCCTCAATTCCTGGCGCTCCACGCTGATCACGAGCCTGTCCCTGCCGACGTCGGCCATTGCGGCGTTCATCGCCATCTGGCTGTGCGGTTTCACGCTGAACTTCATGACGCTGCTCGGGCTCTCACTGGCGATCGGCGTGCTCATCGACGACGCCATCGTGGTCCGCGAGAACATCGTTCGCCACATGGAGCGCGGCATGGACAGGATCACCGCGGCGCACAAGGGCACCGCGGAGATCGGTCTCGCGGTGACCGCCACCACCCTGTCCATCGTCGCGGTGTTCGTGCCGGTGGCGTTCATGGGCGGCGGCGCCGGCGAGTGGTTCCGCCCGTTCGCCGTGACCGTCGCGGCGTCGGTGCTCGTCAGCCTGCTCGTGGCTTTCACGCTCGACCCGATGCTGTCCGCCTACTGGGGCGACCCGCCCGGCTACCGGCAGCGCGAGCGCTGGGGGCTGGCCAGGTACGTCCAGCGCTTCAACGACTGGTTCGATCGCCTGGCGGACCGGTACGGGAACGTCATCGAGTGGGCACTGCATCACCGCAGGTGGATGGCCGCGATCTCGGTCGTGTCCCTCGTGGCGGCACTGGTGCTGCAGGGCACGTTCGGCGGCAGCGAGTTCCTGCCGAAAGCCGACTACGGCACGATCGCGATCGATATCCGCACGCCGTCGAGCACCAGCCTGGAGTACACGCGGGACAAGGTGGAGCAGGCCGCGGCGCTGGCGCGCTCGATCCCCGAAACCCGGGCGACCGACTCGCGCGCGTTCGACGGCGGCGGGCGCGTTTACGTGGACCTGGGCGACCGGGAAGAGCGCAGCCGCTCCACGTTCGCCATCGCGGCGGAGTTGCGCGGGCTGCTGCAGCGGCTGGTCGGCGCCGAGTACGTCGTGCTCGACGACCTCAACATGGGTGCCCAGAAGCCGGTGCAGATCCAGTTCTACGGCGAGGACTCGCGCCGGCTCATGGAGATCACCAACGACTTCATGGAGCAGATGCGGGGGATTCCGGGCGCGGTCGACGTCGGCCTGTCGGAACAGGATCCCAAGGACGAGCTGCGCATCGAGCTCAACCGCGGGCTGGCGAGCCAGCTCGGTATTTCCATGGCCGACGCCGCGCAGACGCTGCGGGTCGCGTTCGCCGGGGTGGAAGTGGGCGACTGGGTGGATCCGGACGGCGAGGCGCGCGACGTCGCGGTGCGCCTGCATCCCGACGATCGCCTCAACGCGAGCAACATCGAGCACCTGCCGATTGCCGTCGCGGGTACCGGCATGATGGTGCCGCTCGACCAGATCGCCACCATCACGCTGGACAAGGGGCCGGCGCGAATCCAGCACCTCGACGGCAAGCGGACGGTCACCGTCTCGGCCAACGTCGAAGGGCGATCGGCGGGAGAGGTCACGGCCGACGCCCTGGCGCTCGCGAGATCCATCCAGTTCCCGGAAGGTTACGGCCTGTCGCTCGGCGGCGCCTCGCGCGACCAGCAGGAAGTGTTCGCCGAGATGTTCACCGCCCTGTTCCTGGGCGTAGGCGTGATGTACCTCGTGCTCGTCATGCAGTTCAACTCGTTCACGGCGCCGGTGTCGGTCATGATGTCGCTGCCGCTGTCGCTGATCGGCGTCGTTCTCGCGCTGCTCGCGACGGGCGGAACGCTCAACCTGATGAGCTTCATCGGCATCATCATGCTCATGGGGCTGGTCGCGAAGAACGCCATCCTGCTGCTCGACTGCGCACGCAAGGAGGAAGCGCAAGGCGTCGATCGCGAGGTGGCCCTGATGCACGCAGGCCGCGTGCGTTTCCGGCCCATCCTCATGACGACGTTCGCGCTGATCGCGGGCATGACGCCGGTCGCGATCGGCGTGGGCGAAGGCGGCGAGTTGTATCGTCCGATGGCGGTGTCCATCATCGGCGGGGTCTTCACCTCGACGCTGCTCACGCTGCTCGTCATCCCGAGCTTCTACGACAGCATCGAGATCGCGCGCGAACGCGCCGTGCTGAAGGCCCGGGCGCGTGCAGCGCTGACCAATCCCGCGGTGGCGGTCGTGCTGACCGTGGTCGAGGCTTTGTTGGCTCTCACGCTGGTACGGCCCCTGTATCGTGCGGTGCGCCGGCTGCTCGGGCTCCCTCGGCGCGAGCACCCGGTGGAACGCGCGGCCCGCCTCGTCGGCTTCGAGGTGCCGCAGGGGTTCCAGGCGCAGCGTGGAAAGCGCCAGCGAGGCGACCGGTCTGCAACGGGCGTGCCCGGCAGCATGCCCGCGCCCGGCGGCGCCGGAGCGGGGTAAGGCCTGGCGTCGAGGCCCGCCCGCAAAGCGATCCGTTCCGGCTGCGACATCCCCGGACCCGCACGAGCAGGCACTGACCCGCGAACGCCGCCTCAGCGTCGCACGCGGACGGTCCTGATTTTCCCTTCCCGACGTGGCGAGCGGCTTCCTGCTCCGCTCTGCAATTGGACGTTGTCCGAAAAGCACCTGACGGAACATACGCGATCGGGCTGGTCGAGCCCGCGCACCACGCCGAGCGCCGCCTCCTGATCAGCCGCTCGCGCGGCGAGCGGACTTCGACCGACGCAGGCTCGCGGCAAACCCCTCGATGAGCACATCGACCAGGTAGGAAAACGGATCGGCCTCGTCGGCAACGCGGGCGGCTTCGTG
>DATGQE010000048.1:0-9920 GCA_035304345.1 Woeseiaceae bacterium
CCCCCGGTCGCGGCGGAGCTTAAGCCCCGATCGCAACCGGGCATGAACGATGCTGATAGCCGGGTCCTGCGCCTACACTTCCGGCGGGCCATGGCGTAGGCTGGCTACGGACCCCTGCAGGAATACACGCCCCATGGCCGCATCCCCCGAAGTCACACGGGCAGGCGGCTCCGCCGAGCCCCTGTCGACGCGCTACGCCCGCACCCGCGGGGCGACGCTCGCCCTGTGCGAGCACCTCGCGCCCGAGGATTTCGTGGTGCAGAGCATGCCCGACGTGAGCCCGACCAAGTGGCACCTGGCGCACGTCACGTGGTTCTTCGAGCGGTTCGTGCTCGAGCACGCGGTGCCCGGCTACCGGCGCTTCAACGACGCCTGGCATTACCTGTTCAATTCCTACTACTACAGCGCAGGCGAGATGCACCGGCGGCCCGAACGCGGGCTCCTGTCGCGACCCGGCGTCGACGAGATCATCGACTACCGCTGGCACGTGGACGACGCGATGACGCAGTTGCTCGAGGAATCGGACGATCCGGAGGTCGTCGCCCGCACCACGCTCGGGCTGGCACACGAGGAGCAGCACCAGGAGCTTATCCTCACCGACATCAAGCACGTGTTCTCCGTGAACCCGCTCGCCCCCGCCGTGAACCCCGAGCTCAAGGAACCGCCGCGGCGGCGCGCGCCGCCGCTCGAGTACCGCCGCGGGCGCGAGGGCATCGTGGAGATCGGCGCGGGCCCGGACGGTTTCGCCTTCGACAACGAGCGGCCGCGGCACCGCGCGCTCCTGCACCCGCATGCGCTGGCATCGAGGCTGGTCACGAACGGCGAGTACCGCGAGTTCATCCGCGCCGGCGGCTATCGCGAGCCGACCCTGTGGCTGTCCGACGGCTGGGCCGTCGTGCGCGAGCGCGGCTGGAACCGGCCGCTCTACTGGCACGAGGACCTCGAATCCGAGTTCACGCTCGCCGGTGTGCGCCCGCTCGACCTGGACGCGCCGGTGACGCACGTGAGTTATTACGAGGCGGACGCTTTCGCCCGGTGGGCCGGCGCCCGCCTGCCGACGGAGGCGGAGTGGGAGAGCGCGGCGGCGGCACAGCCCGTCGACGGCAACTTCGTCGAAGACGGCTACTGGCATCCGGTCGCCGCCGCGGAGGGCGACACGCAGCTTTTCGGCGACGTGTGGGAGTGGACGTGCTCCGCGTACGCCGCTTACCCGGGCTTCGTGCCGCTTGCCGGCGCCCTCGGCGAGTACAACGGCAAGTTCATGTGCAACCAGGTGACCGTGCGCGGGGGTTCCTGCGTCACCGCGCGCGGGCACGTGCGTGCCACCTATCGCAGTTTCTTCTACCCGGATGCGCGCTGGCAGTTTCTCGGCATCCGGCTGGCGCGGGACGCCTGATGGCCGCCGGCGCGCCACCGGCCGACGACGGCCGGACGGAAGACCGTCGCTCCGGCGATCTTGCGCAGATCATCGAGGGGCTCGGAGCGCCGCAGAAGTGGCTCTCGCCCAAGTTCTTCTACGACGGGCGGGGCTCCGCGCTGTTCGACCGGATCACGCGCCTGCCGGAGTATTACCTGACGCGTGCCGAGCTCTCGATCATGCACGCCCACGTGCGCGAGATCGCCGAGCTCGTCGGTCCGCAGGCGAGCCTGATCGAGTTCGGCTCCGGCTCCAGCACCAAGACCCGCATCCTGCTGAAGGAGCTGGACCGGCTCGCCGCCTACGTGCCCGTCGACATCTCCCGTGAGCACCTCTACGCCGCCGCCGAAAAGATCGCGGCGGAATTCCCGCACATCGAGGTGCTGCCCGTCGCGGCGGATTTCACCCGACCGTTCCGCCTGCCGCAGCCCAAGGTCATGCCGCTCAGGAACGTCGTCTACTTTCCCGGCTCGACCATCGGCAACTTCACGCCCGAAGCCGCGCTCGACCTGCTGCGGGTGATGCACCACGAAGCGGGCGAGGACGGCGCATTGCTGATCGGCGTCGACCTCAAGAAGGATCGCGTTGTCCTGGAGCGCGCCTACAACGACGCCGCGGGCGTCACCGCCGCTTTCAACCTCAACGTGCTCGAGCGGCTGAACCGGGAGTTCGGCGCAACCTTCGACCTGCGGGCGTTCGCGCACCGGGCCGTGTACGTGGAGGAGCACGGCCGCATCGAGATGCACCTGGTCAGCCTGCGGGAGCAGTCGGTCGAGGTGGGCGGGGAGACCTTCCGCCTCCGCGAGGGCGAGACCATCCGCACCGAGTGCTCGTACAAGTACACGCCGGAGGAGTTCCGCGCGATGGCGGAGCGCGCGGGCTTCGCGGTGCACACCGCCTGGACCGACGACCGCCGCTACTTCAGCGTCCAGTACTGCCGCCGCGTGTAGGAGCGCCCGGGCGGGTACGCGCCGTCACTCGGGAACGTAGCCTGAAGGCTTCTCCGAGCCTTCGCCGAAGAAGAACTTCTCCATCTCGCGCTCGAGGAACTTGCGGGCCTCGGGCTCGATGGGGACCAGCCGGTACTCGTTGATGAGCATGGTCTGGTGCGCGAGCCAGCGCTGCCAGGCCTCCTTCGAGACGTTCTCGTAGACCCGGCGGCCGAGCTCACCGGGGTACGGCACGTACTCGAGCCCTTCCGCTTCGCGGCCGAGCAGCACGCAATGAACCTTTCGCATCGCTCCTCACCTTTTCGATCAGTCGCTTGACGGGCGCCGCGAGGCCGAAGCCCGGCGCCTCGTCCACACGGTACCAGACCGCGGCATCCGTGTCGGCGAGCCTGGCGGGCGGTCCCGCGAGCCGCACCGCGACCGGCGTGATGTCGAGGTCGTAGTGACTGAAGCTGTGCCGCAGCGGCTCCCAGTGTTCGAGCGCCGCCGCCGGCGCGCCGAGGCAACGCTCGCACCAGTCCGCGATCTCTCCCGCCTCCGCGAACTCCGGGAGACTCCACAGCCCGCCCCAGATCCCGGCGGCCGGGCGCCGCTCGAGGTACACGCCGCCGTCCCACAGCGCGAGCGCCATGTGGGTGTGCTTCTCCGGTCGGGCGCGCGGCGGCCGCCGGCCGGGGTAGGCCGCCGTGTCCCCGAGCGCGCGCGCCCGGCAATCCTCCGCCAGCGGGCAACGCTCGCAGGCCGGGCGGCGCGTGCACACCGTCGCGCCGAGATCCATCATCGCCTGGTTGTAGCGCGCCACGTCGTGGTGCGGCGTGTGCTGCTCCGCGAGCTCCCAGAGGCGCGCGGCGACCGCCGGCGTGCCGGGCCAGCCGGGCACCGCGTGATGGCGCGCGAGCACCCGCTTCACGTTGCCGTCGAGGATCGCGTGACGCTGGCCGCGAGCCAGCGAAAGAATCGCGCCGGCCGTCGAGCGGCCGATCCCGGGCAGTGCGACGAGGTCTTCGAAGCGCTCCGGCAGCTCGCCGCCGTGGCGCTCGACGACCAGGCCCGCGGCGCGATGCAGGTTGCGTCCACGGGCGTAATAGCCGAGCCCCGACCAGTGGCGCAGCACCTCGTCGAGCGGAGCACGCGCGAGCGTGGCGACGTCCGGGAAGGCCTCCATGAAGGCGAGGTAGTAAGGCACGACCGTGGCCACCTGCGTCTGCTGGAGCATGATCTCGGAGACCCAGACGCGGTACGGCGTGCGGTCGTGGAACCACGGCAGATCCTTGCGGCCGTGGCGCGCATGCCAGGCGAGGAGGCGCGCGGCGAAGCAGTCGGCCATCGCGTCACTCCCCGACCGGTTTCGGCGTCTCGCCGCGCGCAATTGCCTCGATGCGGCCAATCGCGTCCCGCCCGTCGACCTCCAGCGTGCGCTTGATGATCCACGGGCCGATGACGGGCGGCACCCAGAAATCGGGCTCCATCTCGAAGTCGTAATGAAGCAGCGTCCCCTCGCCGTCCTGCTGCAACTGCCAGCGTTCCCGGCAGTACTTGAAATCGCTCTGCTCCGGCTCGGTGACGGCGACGATCTCCTCCACGGGCTTCAGCAGCAGGTAGCCGTAGCGCTCGATGGAGCGGCAGAAGAACAGCAGGCAGCCTTCCATTCGGGTGTAGAAGCGCGGCCGCCCCTGCTCGTCCGGCGGCACGTCGTAGGCGTCGACGAAAGCGCTCGAGATGCGCTCGTAGTCGTCGAAGTCGGTGAGCACGCGCCAGATCGCCTCGCTGTCGGCTGCGAACCAGACCTCGCTCTTCAGGTGATAGCGCCCGTTCTCGTGGACGACCGAGATGGCGCGCAGGTCCGCTGCCGGCGCACCGGCCGTCGCCAGGAGCAGCACGGCCGCGGCGAGCGCGGACTTCGTCACTGCTTCAGCAGGTCCTTCAGGCGGTCCTCCAACCGGTTGCGGCGTTCCTGCTGCTGTTCGTCCTGCTCTTCGTCGTCGTCGCCGCCGAGCAGCTTGTTGAGAACCCGGTCCTTGAGCTCGTCGCGCTTCTCTTCCACCTTGCGCGAGACTTCCGCCTTCAGCATGCCCTCGACGTCGGGCCGGATGCTCGGCGACGCCAGGGAGCCGCCGATGCGCATCGGGATGACCGCCTGCGTGAAGTCGTCGAGCTCCTCCTGGCTCGCGGCATCGATGAACTCCGGCTTCTCGAGCACGCGCGCCTCGAGCCGGTAATCGATCGTGCCCTTGACGAGGTCCACGTTCCCCCCGCCGGTGAGCTGCAGGAACGGCAGCTCGGCCAGCAGGTCGTCGTTTTTGAACAGCCCGTCGGTCACGGTGCCCGTCGCGACGACCGACGTGAACTCCGTGCGCGGCGGCCCGCGGCGCTCGGGAGGCGGCTCCTTGCGGAACAGGGCCCGCGCCGTGCGGATCTGGTGCCAGATGTCGGTTCCCTCCCAGGCGCCGTCCGCCAGCTCGAACGCCATGTCGCCGTCGAGGTCGCTGCGGATTTCCGACAGGGTCCTGCCGCTGCCCGCCAGCTTGAAGCTGCCCGCGATCGTGCCACTGATGTTGTCCTGCTCGAACATCGCCTGCGCGAGCGGCGTGAGGCTCACCCCCTTGACCTTCTCGTCTACGGAGATGGACGGCGTGTCGCGCGACGCGTCGATGCGCACGTCGCCCTCGTAGGTGCCTTCGAACAGCTCGGCGCGGATCGGGTGCAGCCTGAGCTTGCCGCCCCGGTTGTCGACCCCGAGCTCGATGTTCTCGAACGTCATGCCCGCGAGCGTCGCGCGCCCGAGCGTGGCCTTGCCGCGCGCTTCGAACGCGCGAATCAGGTCCACCGGGATCTCGATGTCCGTCGCCGGCTGCTCGGGCTCGTCCGGCTGCGGCGCGTCGCCGGGCGCCATGTAGCGGTCCACGTCGATGCTGTCGGCGGCCAGGTCGAACTCGATCAGCCCCTGCTCGCCGGTGGGCACGCTCAAGGTGCCGCGCAGCGTCGTGTCGTCGAGGCGGAGCGCGAGCGAGGTCAGCGCGATCGCCGTCTCGCCGACCGCCGCATCCGCTTCGAAGGAAACCCGGGTGAGCGCGGCAGGATCGGCCGTTACCGGCGGCTCCGTCCCGAAGGCCTGCATGAGGCTCTTCAGCGAGAACGGCTCGACGCGGAGCTTCGCCTTCGGCTGCGGCGTGCCCGCGTACGAGAACGGCTCGACGTTCGCCGACGCCCGCACACCCATGAAGGCCAGCGTCATCTCGCCGACCGACGCGGTCTGGCCGTTCATGTCCAGCGCCACGTGCGGCGCCTCGAACGAGAGCTCGGCCGGTTCCTCGGCGATGCCTTGCAGGCGGCCCGCGACCGACAGGTTGTCCACCACGAGGCTGCCCAGGTCCTCGCCGAGCGTGGCCCTGCCGCCGATCGCGAGATGGCCGGCCAGCTCGCCCGGGTCCGCGGTGAAATCGAACTCGGCGTCGAAATCGAACGGCACCCCGCCCGCGATGCGCCCGGTCTCGAGCGTCAGCCCCTCGACCGTGTAGGCACTGCCCGCCTGGGCGTCGCGGTAGCGTACCGTCGCGTTCCGCACCGCGACGTTGCGGACGTCCAGGCCGCCGACGCCGGCGCCTTCGCCGGTCTCCGGCTCCGCCGGCTCCTCGGCGGGCCGGGCGAGGTCGTCCCAGTTGGTGCGGCCGTCGGCGGCGACCGCGAGGTTCAGCACCAGCGAATCGAGCGCCGCCGTGCCCACGGCGATCTCACGGCGCAGGAGGAGCGGCAGCAGGCGCACGCTGAGCTCGGCGCGCTCGAAGCGTGCGAACGGCTCGTCGCCGAAGCCTTCGGCGTTGGCGAGCGTCGTCTCTCCGACCTCGACCGCCACCCAGGGGAACAGGGAGAGCGAGAGATCGCCGGCAATGGTGAGCTCGCGTCCCGTGGCCTTCTCGACCTGCGCCGCGATCTCGTCGCGGTAATCGTTCGGGTCGAAGAACAGGATGAGCGCGACCGCGGCGAGCACCGCGATGGCGACGAGCCCCGCCACGATGACGAGCAGAACCTTGAGCGCGCGGGCCATGGTGGAATCCGGGCGATTTCGTCCTCGAGGAAGGCGGACAGGATAGCAAATCGGGGGCCGCCGGGGGGTGCGGGAGGGTCCCTCGCGCGCCCCCGCACGGCCTCGTGGCGGATGCGGTGGGCGGTGTGCGCGCCTGCGGCGGCCCTACTGCTTGCAGAGGGTCAGGTCGCCGTTCAGGGTCTGGATGGTGACCCGGGCGCCGCCGTCGCCCTCGGTGAACACGAGCTGCTTGCCGGGCGCGTAGCGGCTCTGGCGGGTCGGCTGCGGACCGAAGCAATTGTCGATGTCGCCGTTGAAGGTTTCGATCTCGAAGCGGGCCGACAGGCTCCCGGTGAACGTCACGTCGACTTCCCCGTTCACGGTCTCCAGGTCCATGCGCCCGTTCCCGAGCAGCTCTCCTTCGAACTCGACGTCACCCGTCACCGTCTCGATGCGCACGGTGCCGAAGCGGCCGTGCCGGACGATGACGTCGCCGCTCACGGCTCCCGCTTCGATCTCACCGGACAGGTTGCGAGCCTCGACGTCGCCGCTCACCGAGTGCAGGCGCGAGCGGTTCGCGCGGCCGCTGCCCTCGACCAGAACGTCGCCGCTCACGGTCTCCGCGTCGAGGTCGGCTTCGAAGCCCTGTGCCTCGATGTCCCCGCTCACCGTTTTCAGGCGGAGCGCGCCCTTTACCCCGGACACGGTCAGGTCGCTGCTGACGCCGTCCACGTTCACGGAGCTCCGCTCGGGCACCCTGACGACCAGGTCACTCGAGATGTGCCTGCGCCGCGACTTCCTGTCGGGGATCTCGACGCGGACGACGACGTTCCTGCCGTCACGCTCGACGACGAGCTCCTCCACGTCGGCCCCGAGGCTCCCGGAAACCTCCACCTGGTTGCGGGACCAGCCGCGTACGTCGACCGAGCCGGCCGTGTTCTCGATCGACACGTTGCCGTCGGGCACGGCGTCGACCGAGCGGGGAAGGTCGTCTGCTGCAAAAGCCGAGGCGACGAACAGCGTCAGGCAGCTCAGCCTCAGCCCCATCAAAGTCGCTTTGATCATGTCGTGTCGATCCTCAGATATCCGTCCGGTGCATCGCGCTCCTGCGCGCGATGGTGTCCACTTTCCGCATCAGGTCGAGCTCCTCGCGGTAGGCACTCATGAGGAGGTCCTGCAGCAGCCTGTTGTCGGGCTGGTCGGCAAGCGCCCGGTTGATCTCGGCGATCGCCGCGCGGATGTCGGCGATGTTCTGCTCGACCGCGAGACGGGTCTGCGGCGGCAACTGCGCGATCTTCTCGTCGAGTCCCGAGGCGAGCTCGGCACGCGCGTCCACGAACGCGGGGCCCAGGTGATAACGGTTCCCGATGTTGCCGGCGACCATCTCGAACTCGAGTCCCGCCATGGGCTGCCCGTTCACCGGCACGCCCGTGGCGCTTCTCTCGAGCGCAAACCAGGTGACGGCCGACGATCCACCGGCGAGCAGCACCACGGCGGCGGCCTGCGCGAGCCAGCGCGGCCAGCGCCGCACCGTTCGGGCGCCCGCGGCATTGATCGCCGCCTCGATGCCGGGCCACAAATCGCGCGGCGGCTCGATCTCTTGCGGCAGGGCGCGCGCGGCGCGCATCAGCGCATCGTCTTCCTGCAGCGTCTCGTTACGTTCACTCATGATTCGTCTGCCTCCAGGCCGAGCTGCTGCGCCAGCAGCCGGCGCGCACGATGGAGCTGCGCCTTGCTCGTACCGGCTGCGATGCCCAGCATCTCGCCCGTTTCCTCATGGCTGTAGCCGTACACGGCGTTCAGCACGAACACGTGGCGTGCGCCGCTCGGCAGCGCCTGCATGGCGCGCTCCAGGTCCTCGAGCCCGGCGCCGTCGCCGACCGCCGGCGCACCGTCCTCCGTGTCCGACACCGCCTTCAGCCGATCCTGCTCGCGGCGGGACTTGCGCATGCGCCCCAGCACGGCATTGACCGCGACGCGGTGCAGCCACGTACCGAAAGCGCTGTCCCCGCGAAACCGGTCCAGGTGAGTCCACGCCTGGATGAACGTCTCCTGCGTGCAGTCGTCGGCCTCGGCCGGCACGCCCGTCATGCGCAGGCAGAGGCCGTACACCCGCGCCGCATGCAGCCGGTACAGCGCCTCGAAGGCACGGGTATCCGCTTTCTTGGCGCGCGCGATCCATTCCTGCTCCTCCGCAGGCACGACCTGGCTCATCGCTGCCGGGGCGCTCGCTCTGCCGCCGCCGGCCGTGAGGCGTGCTTCCAACGATCCTTGCTCCTCATGCTTTGTCACTTGGATGCACCCCGGCCACGGCTGGTTTAAGGGGCGGGAAGCGCCGCCGGTGCGCGGCCCGCGACCCGGAACGGCCCCGCGGCATTATGAGACGGGTTCTAGTATCATGCGCGTGGCCTTTGTCGGCGCTGCCCGGAAGGGACGCCGGCACCGACAGAAGAACAACCATGTCATACATCGCAGCCGATGCGTACGGCGCAATCGCGGAGGGGGACCCGGCGACGGAGCCGGTGACGGCATATTCCATGCTCTGGCTGGGCGGCGCGGGGCTTTCCCGCGGCAGGCTGGAGCACCTCGAGCACCAGCCCTTCTGCGCGCGGCTGGTCCGCCTGCCGCTGCCGTTCGCGCCCGAGCGCGTGCCGGAGCACCTCGACCTCGTCCTGCTCGACGTGCGGAGCGGCCCCTCGGCGGAGATTCCCTCGCTCGTCCAGGACCTGCGCCACTGGCCGGTGATCGCGCTCACGACCCGTGAGCTGGAGCATCGCGGGGTCGTTGCGGTGCGTGCCGGGGCGCAATCGTTCCTGTGCCTCGACGACGGCACCGCGACCGTGGCCCTGCCGGGCGCATGCCGGCACGCCGTGGAGCGTCACCGGCTGCTTGGACGGCTTTCCGGCGGCGCCGCCTCCGCGCTGAGCATACTGAAGAGCATCAACGACGGCGTGATCGTCGTCGATCGTGCCGGCAGTGTCATCGACATCAATCCCGCGGCGCGTTCCCTCCTGGGACTCGAGCCGCGGAGCCTGCCGCCGGCCGGGTGGGAACGCGGATTCTGCGCGCTGGCGGCGGACGGCGTCACGCCGCTCCCGCCCGGGCACCTGCCGCTGGAACGGGCAAGCCGCGGCCAGAAGTTCACGCACTTCCCGGCGGTGCACCGCGTGCCGGGCCAGCCCGACGTGGTGCTCAGCCTGAACGGCCAGGGGCTGTTCGACGCCGCCGGCGAGCTCGCGGGCGGCATCGTCACCTTCCGCGACGTCACCGACGTGGCGCGCCGTACGGTCGAGCTCGAGAAGCGCGCGCAGCACGACGACCTCACGATGCTGCCGAACCGCACCCTGTTCCTGCGGCAACTCGAGAAGGCGGCGGGCCGCGCACGCCGCAAGGGCTCGTCCGTGGCCGTGCTCTTCATCGACCTCGACCGCTTCAAGTCCGTGAACGACACGCTGGGCCACGATGCCGGCGACGAGCTGCTCTGCCGGGTCGCCGAGCGGCTGACGCGCAACCTGCGCATCGGCGACGT
>DATGQE010000049.1:0-29952 GCA_035304345.1 Woeseiaceae bacterium
GACGAGATCGTGCACGCGCACACCGTCGGCGGCGGTCGGTCGCCGGAAGACCGGCGCGGCATCGCCGCGTGCAGCGGCGGTAGGAGGGCTCGTGGAGGCGGTCATCGGAATATGATTTGGCATTCTAAGCAATTTCGCCGCCCGGCGAAACCGGGGCCCGCTCGGGAGCACCCGCCCGCATCGCCGGGCAATCGATATCTGACTGTCCATTATGGGATTTTGTGCCTGTGGCCGCCGCTGTGCATTCTTGCCCTGAGTCGCCAGAAACTTAGCGAGGCAAAAAATTGAATGCCCATGACCACGACGCTGCCGGGCGTGGGGCCGCGCGCCCCGCGGCGGGCGCCGAGCCGCCGGTGGATCGGTCCGAAACCGCGCTGGTCGCGCTCCGCCGCATCCTGCGCGCCACTGAGCTCAATTCGCGGGTGCTCGCGAGCCGCACCGGGCTGACGACGTCGCAGCTCATCGTGCTGCAGATCGTCGCCCGCCACGGGAAGGCCCTGCCGAGCACGGTGGCCCGCGCCGTACGCCTCACGCAGGCCACGGTGACGTCGCTGGTGGACAAGCTCGAGCGTGCCGGCCTCGTCACCCGGCGTCGTGACACCGAGGACCGCCGCCGGATCTGGGTGGAGCTCACCGATGCCGGTCGCCGTGTGCTCGAGGAATCCCCCGACCTGCTGCACGACCGCTTCCGCGAACGCTTCGTCGCGCTCGCGGACTGGGAACAGGCGATGATCGTGGCCGCGCTGGAGCGCGTGTCCGCGATGCTCGACGCGGAAAGCATCGACGCCTCGCCGGTGCTCGACATCGGCGACCTCGACCGCCTGCTCGCGCGGCCGGCAGGGGGCAGCCCGGACGATCCCCCGTCCGGGCGGTGACGGCGGCGCGGCCATGTCCCGCGCCGTCAGCCCTCCTCTCGCAGCAGCTCGTCGGCGATTTCCGGGGTGATCGGCTCGAACATCCCGAGGCCGCAGGAGACCCCCGGCGCGAAGCCGAACCCCCAGTCCTCCAGCACGGTGATGATGTCGACGCTGCAGAGCTGCCCCACGGAGGTGCGGTACATGAGCGGGTCGCGGCGGTCGAGGCCGGGACAGCGGCGCGGCAGGTCGTTGCGGTAGACGTCGCCGTTGCGCATCCGGAACACCAGGGTCCGGTCGTTCACGATGTCGATGTCCCTGATGTTTTGGATACGGACGCAGTGCACCGCCTCCAGGTTGCGCTCGCGCTCCTCCTGCGCGGCGAAACCCGCCGTGGCCGGCAGGCAGAGGGCGGCCAGGAACAGGCCGGAAACGAACGTTTGCTTCATGGTGTCACCTCGCTTGTGGATTCGGCCGTCCGGTGCGGCCCCGCGTGCCGGGCATACGCGTGCACGGCTGGCACGACCGTTGCAGCCTCCGGAAGCATCGCAGTACCGGGGATCACCCATGGACGAGCAGCAACTGCACGAATTCATCGACGTGCTGAACGCCTTCGACTACGCGATGCTGGTGACCCGGCGTGGCTCCGAGCTGCGCTCGCGCCCGATGGGCATCGCCGACCGCACCGATGACGGCCACGTCTGGTTCATCACCAGCATAGACAGCGCGAAGCTCGACGAGATCACCGAGAACCCCGCCGTCAACGTCGCCATGCAGGCAGACGACAAGTTCCTGTCGATCTCGGGCACGGTGCGGGCGACCCGGGATCCCGAGCGCATCAGCGCCGTGTGGGACGGCATCCAGGACCTCTGGTTCCCGAAGGGCCGCCACGACCCGACGCTGGTCCTGCTCGAAGTCGTGCCGACGTACGCCGAGTACTGGGACCGTTCCGGCATCGAGTCGGTCCGCTTCGCGTTCGACGCGGCGAAAGCGATGGTCACCGGGGAGACGCTGCAGAAGGAAGCGGGCAAGCACGGCAAGCTCGACTTCCCCAAGACCCGGGCGTAGACCCGCGCTCAGCGCGGCGGGACGGGGAAGGCGTCCGGCTTCACGACCACGACGTCGCACTCGACCGCGCCGAGAATGCGCTCGGCGGTGCTCCCGATGAGCAGGCGCTCGATGCGGCCGCGGGAAACCGCCCCGGCCAGCACCACGTCGATCCGCAGCGTCGCCACGCACTCCTGGATCGCGGCTTTCGTCTCCCCGGTCACGAGATGGACGTGCGCGGGCGCCACCCCGAACGCGTCGGCCAGCCGCCCGAGCTGCTCCTCGCGATGCGCGCGCAGCTCGGCGACGAGCTCGGGAGAGAGCGCGAGCCCCGGCAGCGCCGTCGGGTGCACCGCGGCGGGCGGCGCCGTGACGGCCGGCGGGCGCCAGGCGTGGAACACGTGCAGCTCGCCGCCGAACAGGTTCACGATCCGCGACCCCGCGTCCAGCAGGCGCCGGTCGAGGCCGGCGTGCTTCTCACGCGGATGGGAGGGATCGACGGCCACCAGCACCCGCGCTCCCTGGCGCAGGAGATCGACCTCCTTGCGCACGAGCCACAGCGGCTGGACGGCGCGCCGCACGAGGTCCCAGTCGGCGGCGCCGAACAGGAGCCGCCCGACCCCGGATTCGCGTCGCCCGGGGCGCACGATGACGTCGGCCTGCAGCTCGTCCGCGCGCGACATCACCGCGTGATACCGGGGCGAGTGCCACAGGACCTCGGCCCGTGCCTGGATGCCCTCCCTCGACAGCCCGGCCGCCAGCGCGTCGAGCCATCCTGACAGCTCCGCCAGCCAGCGCTCGCGCACCTCCTCGAGCGTGCGGCGGCTCGGCAGCGCGCCGGGCGAGAGCTCGGGCTCGTACGCAACCAGCAGCAGGTGCACCCGCGCGCCGGATGCGGCGGCGAGCTGCCGGGCGCGCTCGACCTCGGGGTGGGCACCTTCGCGAGGCTCGACGTCGACAAGGACCGTCTTCACGTTCGCCATGCCGCGCTCAGCCCGCCGTCCCGTTCATTGCCGCCTGTGGTTGTACTGCTTCAGGCGGTTGTAAAGGGTCTTCAGGCTGATCCGCAACGTGTCCGCCGCCTTTTTCTTGTCACCGTCGTAGTGCTCCAGCGTGGAGAGGATCGTGCGCCGCTCGACCTCGGACAGGGGCGTTCCCACGTTCACCCGGATATAGCTCTCGTTACCCGGGCCGGCCGACGAGACGGGACCCGGCAGGTCCTCCACCTTGATCGTGCCCGCGGCGAGCAGGTGACTGTGCCGCACGGCATCCTTCAGCTCGCGCACGTTGCCCGGCCAGCGGTACGCCCTGAGCGCTTCGCGCGCCTCGTCGTCGAACTGCTTGGTCACGCCGGTCTCCGCGTTGCGCTCGGCGAGGAAGTGCTCGGCTAGCAGGATGACGTCCTCTCCCCGCTCGCGCAGCGTCGGCACGCGGATCCTGTACTGCGCCAGCCGGCGGTAGAGCGCTTCGTTGAGCCGACCCCTCTCGACCGCGTCCTCGGGCTCCATGCTGGTCGCCGCGATGATGCGCGTGCCCTGCTCCCGGGCCTGGTCTCCGCCGGCATCGCGCTCTTCCAGCACCTGCAGCAGGCGCGCCTGCAGCCCGGCGTTCATCTCGGTGATGTCGTCCAAGAACAGCGTGCCGTTCGCGGCCCGCGCGAGGTGGCCGGCGCGCTCGCGCACCGTGAGGCCGGGGCGGTCGTCGCCGAACAGCTCGGTTTCGAGCAGCTCGGGTGCGAGCGAGCCGCAGTAGAGCGGGACGAACTGGGCGTGCGAGCGGGCACTCTGCTGGTGGATCGTCCGCGCCACCCGCTCCTTGCCGGAACCCGTCTCCCCGACGAGGAACACGCTGTCGTCCGAGGCGGCGCATTCGCGGATCTGCTCGTAGAGCCGCTGCATGGGCTCCGACGAGCCGACGAGCAGGCCGAGGCCCCCTTCCACGCCGGCAGCCGCGCCCGCGGCGCGTCCCTGCTCCCGGCTCCCGAATCCCGTCGCCGCGTCTCTGTGCACAGTCATTTCCGGATTTCGCGCCTGGGGGGCTCGAACGACCCGACATCTTCGACGCAGTGAAGACGATCCTCGTGCGGCGCGACGATCGAAGACGTCATCGTCGTGTTCCTGCCGTGGCGCAGGTCCTCCGTTCCGGGCGCGTGCCTGAAGTCCTTCCGAGAGTGGGTCGATGTGCGGCCTAAAGCGTGGATGCCGGCTTCGTTTCGCGGCTGCAACAAGTGTGCCACTGGACTTCGAATCGCGCGGCGAATGCGCCGCGCCGCGCGCGGGGCGTCACTTGTAATATTTGCAAGCGAAGCTGAAAAACTTGCCTGTCATTGCGCGCGCTTGCGCGAGCCGTGCCGGCGTGCGCGGCGGCCGGAGAGCTCCACGGGCATTTCCTTGCGGATCGGCGTGGCGCTCGGCCGGCCGATGTAGAAGCCCTGCGCGTAGTCGATTCCCAGCTTCCCGAGCAGGGAGAATGCGGCACTGCTCTGGACGTACTCCGCGATGGTGCGCATCCCGGCTTCGCGCCCGATCTCACCGATGAGCCGCACCATCTTCTGGTCCACCGGGTTGTTGACGATGTCGCGAATGAACGCACCGTCGATCTTGATGTAGTCGACGGGCAGCCGTTGCAGATAGCTGAACGAGCTGTAGCCGGTGCCGAAATCGTCGAGCGCCAGGCGACACCCGAGCTCGCGCAGCCCGGCGATCTGCTTCTCGACGTGCTCCAGGTGACGTACCGCGAGGCTTTCGGTGATCTCGAACACGACGTTCTCCGGGGGCACGCCGTGCCGGTTGAGCTGGGAACCGACCCAGGCGACCAGGTTCTCCGCCTCGAAGGCATTCGCCGAGAGATTCAACGAAAAGCACAGGTCCGGCGAATCGACGCGGTAACGCGCGAGCTCGCGAATCGTCGCCTCGACCACCCACGTGTCGATCTCGGCCATCAGCCCGAAGCGGGCCGCCGCCGGCAGGAACGCTTCCGGCGCTACCATGCGCCCGTTGTCTCCCCGCATGCGCAGCAGCACCTCGTGGTGGGTCGTTTTTCCGGTGGCAAGCGACACGATCGGCTGGTAACGAAGCAGGAACTCGTCGTTGTCGATGGCGGAACGCAGCTTGCTCACCCAGTTGACGTCCGCGACCATCTGCTCGGCTTCCCGGCCGGACTTGCTGTGGAACGCGAGCCGGTTGCGGCCCGAGGCCTTCGCCTCGCGGCAGGCGATGTCGGCCTGCGCGATCAGCTCGTCGTGATCGAGCCGGTCCGAGATCATCGCGATGCCGATGCTGCAATGCACGTGGAAAACGTTGCCGTCTTCCACGTGAGCCAGGCGGCGCATGTCCTCCAATACCGATTCCGCCAGCGCCCGGGCGCCGCGCCGCGACACGCCCGGCGCAAGGCAGACGAACTCGTCTCCGCCAAAGCGCGCGACGATGCCACGGTCGCCCACCGAATGGCTCAACTGCTGCGCGACCTTGCGGATGAGCCGGTCGCCGGCCGGGTGTCCGCAGGTATCGTTCACGTACTTGAACTGGTCGAGGTCGATGAACAGCAGCGCGCCGGACGGGCGGGAGGACGCTCGCCGGACCTTCTTGAGCTCTTCGACGAACCGCCGGCGGTTGAAAAGACCCGTGAGCGGGTCGTGATTCGCGAGCCTCGACAGCCGCTCGTTGCGCTCGCCGAGGGCGGACGCCGTGGACTCCAGCGCTTCCACGATCTCGGAGATCTCGCGATGCTGCGCCGGCTTGAACTCCACGGCCAGGTTGCCTTTGGCGAGCTCCGCGATCGGCTGCTGGAGGTCGGAGATCGCCATCAGGGCGCGCCGCAGGATGCGGCGGCCGACGAAGCCCGACACGACGAGGAGCACGAGCAGCACGCTCGTCGCGATCTTGATGTTCACGACCAGCCGCTCGTGAAAGAAGCCGAAGTCGAGCTCCAGGCCGACGAACCCGGAGAGGTCGCGGGCGCTCCCGGGCTCCGCGCCCGGGTGGAACCCGAACAGCCCGTCGCTCAGCACCGCTTCCGTCCAGATCGGCGCCAGGATCGTGAAGCTGCGCACGTCGAGCACGTCGCTGTCGATGAGGTAGGGATGCTCGCTGCCGACGAGCGCCGCGAGCTCTGCGAGCAGCGCCGGGCTCAGCGGGCTCGCGGCCTCCCCTGCGAGCGACGCGTTGTCGATCGAGTACAACGTGCTGCCGTCCTCGCGATACCAGGTGACGCGGTGAATCTCGGGATACTTCGCGATGAATCGTTCGAGGCGCAGCATGAGCTCCTGGTCGTGACCGAGGTACAGCGGCGCGCCGAGCTCGTTCAGCTCGTCCGTCCACTGCAGTGCCCAGCGGCTGTAGTTGTCCTGCAGCACCCACTGGCCGCCCCAGTAGAGGCTCGCGATCGCGAGCGCACCGATCGCCGCGGTAATGACGATCTGCAGCGTCAGGATCTCGTGGATCAGCACCCGCTTCCCGCCGCGTGAGCCGCTCCCGCCGGACGCCCGATCGACCGCACGCGCAACCCGGCGCCGCGAGCGGTGCCAGGCGAGCGCAGCGCCGCGCGCGATGCGATGCGGAACCTTCACCGCGCGCTCCCGGCCGCGGGCGCCCGGTGCACCGGGGCCGAGACCCGCACCTCGACCCGGCGGAGCGGCGTCAGGGGCGATACGGTCCCGAGCTCGCCTGCCATGATCCGTTCCGCGACGGCCAGCGCCGTGGCGGCGACGTCGTCCGGATCGGACAGGACCACGACGTCGGGACCGAGCGCGAGCAGCGCGGGACTGAACACCGCGACCTGCACGCCATGCCGCCTGGCGTACGCGAACATCTCCTCGAGCACGGGGACGCTCAGCACCCGGTTGTCCGGGAACAGCCAGAAGGCATCGATGTCGCGCGCCATTCGGTGGAACAGGTACAGCGTCTCGCGATCCGAGCCCGAGATGCCGTAGCGGAACTCGAGCCCCTGGTCCGCCGCGGCGGCTTCGGCTTCGGCAATGAGCGCGTCGTGACCTTCGCCGACGATCGTGCCGATGGAGCGCAATGCGGGCCGCGCCTCTTTCCACGCGCGCAGCGGCGGCGCAAGCGGCGGGATCGCGGCAACCCCGCGAACCGGCACGCTGCTCCTGCGCGTGTCGACGTTGAAAGCCTGGCAGAACACCACCGGCAACGGCGAGAGCAGCATCGCCCGCTCGACCGCCTCGAGCCCGATCGCAATGACGACCTCTGCGGCCGAGTCCGCGATCCCGGAGAACACGGCGGCAGGCGGCAGGCTGCGGTCCGCGAGGTCGTACAGGAGAACGCGCCCGAGCCGTTTGCCGAGCGCGACGGCGACGCTTTCATAAGCCGGCGAGCGGTCGCTGAGGACGACGGCCACCCTGCCGGTTTGCGGCTCGGCCGGCGGCGGCGGCGGTGTCTCCGGCGGGCTTTCGACGCGCGGCGGAGGCGCCGGCCGCGGCGCCGGCTCCGGAGCTTCCGGCGCCACCTCGCCCGCGACCGGCGCGGGAGCCGGCTCCGGCACAGCGGCGGGCGGCCGCGACGCGCAGCCGGCGACGACCAGCAGCATGCAGGAGGCGAGCGCGCGCATGCCCCGGCGCAGGCACAGTCCTGCCCGCGCCGGGCGGCCCCGCGCTGTGGCTGTGGTCGGTCGCGCTTGCATGCAGGACGAACGGCGTGACGGTAGCGAACCAGCTTAGCGAAGCGCTGCGGCGCAGGTGCGAATGCGGGTCTCAAATCACGGCATCGCGGCGTCCGCAGCGCACAGGCTGCCGCCGCCGACGAGTCGGCAAGCTTATGTCGAATGCGCAATCCCGCTTGCGAGCTCAATTTTTCCTTGCCTTGCGGCACCGGTGACGAGGTTCGTTGACGTTCGAACGTCCCTGTGAAAGGCTGTGTCGGCACTGATAAAGGCACACCTTTCCGAAAGGGAGGGCCGCAAAGCCACCGGTCTACGGTTCTCGAACCATGACAGCGGGGTTACCAGTATGAACTTTGTCCTCGGCATCACGCCCTGGCCGGTACTGTCCGCGCTTTTCTGGATCGTGCTGGTCGTCGGCGCGCTGTACCTGGCGCGGCCCACGGCGCACCGGGCGATCCGCGCCACCGCCGGCTCACTCCACAACAGCCTGAAGCTCGCGTCGCGCGCCGTCGCGCAGGCCGAAGCCAATCTCGCGCAACGCAATCGCGAGGTGCTGCTCGCCGCGGGACGGGAAGCGAAGGAGCGCATCGTCGAGCGCGAATTCGATCGCGTCAACGACAGCGTGCGCAAGGATCTCGCGAACTACGCGGCGCTGCACCGGTCGTTGTCGGGCGCCATCGATCGGATCGAGAAGGATCACCAGGATGCGGTCGAGGTGCCTCCGGATCCGCCGGGCTGGGTCAAGGCCGTCGAAGCCGTGGCGAAGATCGATTCGCGCGAAGGCAGGGTCGGCATCAGCGACGTGCTCGGCGACATCCACAAGTCGCTCGTCAAGGCTCACGAGGAGGCCCTCGCGGCGTACCGCGAGGCGAGCGCCAGGCGGCATGCGCTGCTGCACCGGATGCAACCGGAGTGGCGCCGGGTGCGGCAGGCGCTCGGGCACGTGCAGAAGAGCGTCGACAGCCTGCTGGAACGCTCCGTCGCCATCGACCGGCACATGCAGGAATACGAGGACATCGTACGCGGGCACGACCGCGCGATTTCCGTGCTGTCGTCCTCGTCGCTCGTGTACTTCTTCGTGTCCGCGCTGGTGCTGGCGGTGGCGGTCGGCGGCGCCACCATCAACTTCTCGCTCATCGCGCGCCCCATGGCCGAGATGGTCGGGGGCACGAACCTGATCGGCGGCTTCCGCACGGCCGACATCGCGGCCCTCGTGATCATCATGGTCGAGATCTCGATGGGGCTGTTCCTGATGGAGTCGCTGCGCATCACGCGCCTGTTCCCGGTCATCGGGGCGCTGCCGGACAAGATTCGCGTGCGCATGGTGTGGATCACGTTCACGATCCTGTTCCTGCTCGCCAGCGTCGAGGCCGGGCTCGCTTACATGCGCGAGGTTCTGCTCCAGGACGAGCTCGCCACGAACGCGCTACTGCGCGGCGAGGCGGAAGGAGCGACCCTGGCGGGCGAGTACCTGTGGATCACGACCGCCGCCCAGATGGGCATGGGATTCATCCTGCCGTTCGCCCTCACCTTCGTCGCGATTCCGCTCGAGACGTTCGTGCATTCGCTGCGGACGGTGCTGGGGCTTGCCGGCATCGCGCTGCTGCGCTGCACGTCGCTCCTGTTCCGGGTTTTCGGGAACGTCTTCCGCTGGGTGGGGCTGCTCGCCGAGCAGCTTTACGACCTGCCGCTTTTCATCCCGCTGTGGCTGGAAGCGAGGATCGGGGTGGCGCAGGCCAAGGGCAGCGCACGCCTGGGGAGGGTCGGCACATGAGAACCGGGCGACGGGCGGCCGCGACGGCCGCGCTCGTGCTCGTGCTGGCGGCCTGCTCCCCCGCCGAGCGCAAGGACAACACGGGTGTCTACATGCTGCTCGACACGTCGGGCACGTACGCGAACGAGCTCGAGAAGGCGGAACACATCATCCGCCATACGCTTTCGCGCCTCGATGCGTCGGACAGCTTTGCGGTGGCCCGCATCGATACCGGCAGCTTCAGCGAGAAGGACATCGTCGCGAAAACCTCGTTCGACGACCGGCCGAGCACGATGAACCGGCAGAAGCGCCTGTTCGCCCAGCAGGTGAGCGACTTCGTCCGCAACGCGCAGTCCTCTCCCTATACCGACATCACGGGCGGGGTGCTCCAGGCGGTCGAATTCCTGAACGAGAAAGGCACGCGGCGGAAGACCATCCTCATCTTCTCCGACCTGAAGGAGGACCTCCAGGAAGGCTACGTCCGCGACATCGAGCTCGACCTGGACGGGTTCGACGTGATCGCGCTCAACGTGACCAAGCTCAGGTCCGACAACGTGGATCCGCGGGAATACCTCGGCCGGCTCGCCGACTGGCAGACGCGCGTGGAGAAATCGGGAGGCCGCTGGCGGGTCATCAACGACCTCGACAACCTGGAAGGCCTGCTGTAGCGCCGCGCCGGTTTGACGCCCGGCAGGCGCCACACGGCTCAGAGGGTCACGCGGTCGCGGCCGGCGCGCTTGCTGGCGTACAGGGCGCGATCGGCGCGCGCAATCAGCTCGTCCGCCGTCGCCGCCTGGTCGTACGCCCTGAGGGCTGCGCCGACGCTGATCGTCGCCGGCAGCGGCTTTCCCTCGAGGCTCATCGCGAGCCTGCGGATGCCCATGCAGATGCGCTCGCCGATGGCCGTGAGCCCCTTCTCGTCGACGTCGTGGACGATCACGAGGAACTCTTCGCCGCCGTAGCGGCAGACGATGTCCTGCGGCCGGACCGAGGCGACGATGGCCGCCGCCGCGCGCTTGAGGACCTGGTCGCCGACCTGGTGCCCGAACTGGTCGTTGACCTGCTTGAAGTTGTCGATGTCCGCCAGGCAGATGCCCAGCGTGTGGTTGAAGCGCATGGCTTCCTCGAGCGCCGAAGCGAGGAGCTCCGTGCCGCCGCGCCGGTTCCACACCCGCGTCAGGGGATCGAACATCGCCTGCCGGCGCGCCTTGCCGAGCTTCGAGACCAGCGCCGCCTGTGCGTTGCGCAGCTCGAGCGAGAACAGCTCGCGCTGCGCCATGTCCGCGAGATCCGACAGCATCGTCCGGAAATCGTCGTCCGGCGAGCGCGGCTTGGTGTCCATCGCGCAGAACGTGCCGATCGTCCTGCCCGACGCGTTGCGGATCGGCGCACCGGCATAGAAGCGGATCCTCGGACCCCCGCAGACCAGGGGATTGCTCATCAGGTACAGGTCGTGCAGCGTGTCGGGCACGACGACCAGGCGCCCCTCCTTCAGCACCTCGGTGCACAGGCTCTTGTCGAGCGGCAGCTCGCTGACGTCGAGCCCCGCGACCGACTTGAACCACTGGCGATCGTCCTGCACCACCGTGATCGCCGCGATCGGCACCTTGAGGGCCTGGCGGGCAAGCCGCGTGATGCGCTCGAAGCGCTCCTCGAGCGGGGTATAAAAAGGATCGATCGTGTGCAGGCGAGCCAGCTTGAGCGTCGCCGTGCTGGCAACGGTACGGGACAGCGCAGTGTCTTCGTCGTCGGGACGGGTCATCGCTTTGTAAGGCACGAAGCGCCCGTATGCTCCGCCGGCGCCGTGCCGGCGTCAAACGGGCCCCGCCGCGAGCTGGCACGATTGGACCAGTTCGGCGGTGCGCGAACGGACGCGCACCGGCGGCCCGGAACGTCGACCCGCGCGGGCAGAACGCCCGAATGGCGCGGGTGCGGTGCATCCGCCTGGCGGCATCGCTGGCAACGCACCGGGCGTTCCTGTATTTTTTCGGGTTCCCTCGCGTGGGATCGAGCTCCCGACAACACCCCGGAAAGGCAGGAATTTCTGTCATTTTCGACTCAATAATGGCAAACCAAAACCGGGATTGCGGGCGGGCTCCACGCGGTGGCGCTCCCCTTTCGCGCAACTTCCATCCCTCTCGAGGTCGTTCCTGAATGGCTGACGTGCCCGAACAGGACGCGCTGCGCTATCACGGCGAGCCGACGGCCGGCAAGGTTGCCGTCACGCCGACCAAGCCGCTCGCGAACCAGCGCGATCTCGCGCTCGCCTATTCACCCGGGGTCGCCTGGCCCTGCCTGAAGATCAGGGACGACCCGCGCGCCGCGGCCAAGTACACCTCCAGGGCCAATCTCGTCGGCGTCATCTCGAACGGCACGGCCGTGCTCGGGCTCGGCTCGATCGGGCCGCTGGCGGCGAAGCCGGTGATGGAAGGCAAGGCGGTACTGTTCCGCAAGTTCGCCGGCATCGACGTGTTCGATCTCGAGATCGACGAGCGCGATCCCGAGCGGCTGATCGACATCATCGCCAGCCTCGAGCCCACGTTCGGCGGCATCAACCTCGAGGACATCGGCGCGCCCGAGTGTTTCGTCATCGAGGAGGCCCTGCGCCGCCGCATGCGGATCCCGGTCTTTCACGACGACCAGCACGGCACGGCGATCGTGGCGAGCGCCGCCATTCGCAACGGCCTGCGACTCGCCGGCAAGTCCCTGTCCGAGGTGAGCCTGGTCTCGACAGGCGGCGGCGCCGCGGGCCTGGCGTGCCTCGACCTGCTGGTGAGCCAGGGGCTGCCGCGGGACCAGATCACCCTCGTGGATCTCGACGGCGTCGTGCACAGCGGGCGGCGCAACGGCATGAACCCGTACAAGGCGCGCTACGCCCGCGACACGTCGCTGCGCACACTCGACGAGGCGATCGAAGGTGCGGACGTGTTCCTCGGGCTGTCGGCCGGGGGCGTGCTCACCGGCGACATGGTGGCGCGCATGGCGCCGCGTCCGCTGATCCTCGCGCTGGCGAATCCGACGCCCGAAATCCTCCCGGAGGAGGCGCTGGCCGCCAGGGCGGACGCCATCATCGCGACCGGCCGCTCCGACTACCCGAACCAGGTCAACAACGTCCTCTGCTTCCCGTTCCTGTTCCGCGGCGCGCTGGACGTCGGCGCCACGACCATCAACCGTGAGATGCAGCTCGCGTGCGTCGACGCCATCGCGGATCTCGCGCTGCGAGAGGCGACCGACGAGGTCGAGACCGCCTACCAGGGCCAGGCGCTCTCGTTCGGGCCGGATTACCTGATCCCGAAACCGTTCGATCCGCGCCTGATCGTCGAAGTCTCGAGCGCCGTTGCCGAGGCGGCCATGCGCTCGGGCGTGGCCGAGCGCCCGATCGAGGACATGGAGGCGTACCGCCGGCAGCTCGCGGCGTTCAGCTACCGCACGTCGCTGTTCATGCAGCCGATCATCGACGTGGCCCGCCGCGGCCGCGGACGCCTGGCGTATGCCGAGGGCGAGAACGAGGTCGTGCTGCGCACCGTGCAGACGGTCGTGGACGAGGGCATCGCCGCGCCGATCGTGATCGGCCGCGCCGCGGTGGTGGACGCCAAGATCCGGCGCCTCGGGCTGCGCATCGAGGCGGGCCGCGATTTCGAGCTGGTCGATCCGCAGGACGATCCCCGCTACCGGGAATACTGGCAGTTCTATCACCGCCGCGTGTGCCGCCGCGGCGTCTCGGTCAATGCCGCCAAGGAAGCGATGCGCACCAACACGACGGTGATCGCCGCCTGCCTCGTGGCCCGCGACGACGCCGATGCGATGATCTGCGGCACCGTCGGGCGCTTCGATCACCACCTGCAGCACATCATCGAGATCATCGGCCCGGAACCGGGTCAGCGGGTATCCTCGATGACCGTGCTGGTGCTGCCGCAGGGGCCGCTGTTCATCGCGGACGCGCACGTCAGCGTGGAGCCTACGGTGGAGGACGTGGTGAGCACCACGCTCGCCGCCGCCGCCCGCATCTCGGATTTCGGCATCCGGCCGAAGGTCGCGCTGCTTTCGCATTCCAACTTCGGCAGCTCGCGCTCCGCCTCGGCCCGGAAGATGCGCGACGCCGTGCGCCTGCTGCACGAGCGCGCGCCCGACCTCGAGGTGGACGGCGAAATGCACGCGTCGGCCGCGATGAACGAGGCGTTGCGCGATGCGATCAACCCCTACTCGACGCTGGAGGGCGCGGCCAACCTCCTGGTCATGCCCGACCTCGACGCGGCGAACATCGCGATGGAGCTCACGCGCGCGGTCAGCGGTGCGTTGATGATCGGGCCGATCCTGTCCGGCACGGCCATGCCGGCGCACATCGTCACGCCGTCTTCGACGGCACGGGGCATCTTCAACATGAGCGCGCTCGCCGTGGCCGACGTCTGGCGCAAGAAGCACGCGGCCGGCCCCTAGCCGGCGAACGCGCGAGTCAGGGGTCGACGATGAGGCGCGCGCCCCGATCGTAGGTGAGGTAGGACCAGAACCATTCGAGCGCGACGATCATGCGGCTGCGAACGCCGATCAGAAAGTAGATGTGCACGATGCCCCAGAACCACCAGGCGATCCAGCCCTTCAGGCGCAGCCAGCCGAAATCGGCCACCGCCGCCCGCCGCCCGATCGTGGCGAGCTGACCCGCGTCGCGGTACCGGAACGGTCGCGGCGCGGCGCGCCCCAGCACCCGTTGCGCGATGAGCCTTCCCACCCACGCGCCCTCCTGCTTCGCCACCGGGGCCACCCCCGGCAGCGGGCGTCCCTCCGCGTCGCGCGCGAGCGCCGTATCGCCGATCACGAACACGTCCGGGCGGCCCGGCACCGAGAAGTCGGGCTCGACGACGACGCGCCCGGCACGATCCGCCTCCGCGCCGAGCCAGTGCGCGGCCGGCGAGGCGGCCACTCCCGCGGCCCACACGACCGTGGCGGACGGGATGCGCTCGTCCCCGATGGCGACTCCCCCGGCATCGCATGCCGTGACCGGCGCACCGACCCGCACCTCGACGCCCAGCGCCTCGAGCGCCCGTTGCGCGTAGCGTGACAGCGGCTCCGGGAACGTCGGGAGCACGCGCGGCCCCGCCTCGATCAGCAGCACGCGGGCCTTGCGCGTGTCGATGCGCCGGAAATCCGCCGGCAGGGACTTGAGCGCGAGCTCGGCGACCGCACCGGCCATCTCGACGCCGGTCGGCCCGCCCCCGACGATCACGAACGTGCGCAGGCGCTCGATGGCCGCCGGGTCGTCCTCGGCCTCCGCCCTCTCGAACGCGCACAGGATGCGGTGGCGGATCGCGGTGGCGTCGCGGATGGTCTTCAAACCGGGCGCGTACGGCGCCCACGCCTCGTTCCCGAACCAGGAATGCGTGGCGCCGGTGGCGACGACCAGGAAATCCCAGGGTTCCCGGCGCTCCCCGAGCAGCACCTCGCGCCGCTCGACGTCGATGCCCGTGACGTCGGCCATGAGCACCCGCGCGTTTCGCTGTTTTCTCAGGATCCGCCTGATCGGCCATGCGACCTCCGCCGGGGACAGCGCGGCCGTCGCAACCTGGTACAGGAGCGGCTGGAACAGGTGATGGTTGCGACGATCGACGACGAGCACGTCCACCGGCGCCGAGGCGAGCGCCTTGGCGGCCTCGAGCCCCCCGAACCCGGCGCCGACGATCACGACCCGCGGGCGTCCTGCAGGCCGGTCGCGACTTTCGCCGGCAGCGGCATCGGGTGGGTACGACGTCGTCATTCCTCGACGGATGTCACGGCGCATTGGGAGACAGGTTCTAGTATTCTCTCATCGACAGCGGATGCGGTGGCGTCGGTCACCGTACAGGGAGAGGGAAGCATGTTCAAAAAATCCAGCGAGGATCGCGGCCAGGCGACGCCGGAGCCGCCCACGCCCGCGCCCGGCGCGGTACGCACGCGCACCGTGTCCGTCATCGGACCGACTCTCGTGTTCAAGGGGGAGCTTTCGGCCGACGAGGACCTGGTGATCCAGGGCACCATCGAGGGCACGATCGCCCATCACAAGAAGAACCTGACCGTCGGCAAGGAAGGCCGCGTGAAAGCCGACATCAACGCCGCATCGGTGACGATCCAGGGGCAGGTGGAAGGCGACATCCACGGCGACGAGTTCGTCGAGCTCGCCGAGAGCGCGGTCGTCACCGGCAACATCTACTCGCCGCGAATCCGGATGGCCGACGGCGCCCGGTTCAACGGCAGCATCAACATGGGATCACAGGCGACGGGCGGCCAGGCGAAGCTCCAGGTGGCGGACGAGCACACCCGGACCCACAAGCTTGGCGCGTAGGCGGACGATCGACGGGAATACACCGGCATCACGGCGCGACGAGCGCCCCGCCCGCCCCGGGACGTCGGTCCTCGGCGCCACGCTCGTCATGCGCGGCGAGCTGACGCTCGCGGAGGACCTGATCGTGGAGGGCCGGTTCGAGGGCCGCATCACGCAGGGAAACCATCGCCTTTCGATCGGCGAACAGGCGCGCGTGCGCGCCGACATCGATACCGGGTCGGCGGTCATCGCGGGCTCCGTCGAGGGAGACGTGCGGGGTCTCGGAACCATCGTGGTCACGCGTACCGCCGAGCTCCGCGGCAGCCTCTCGGCCGAGCGCCTGAGCCTCGACCTGCGCGCGAAGCTGGAGGACGTGGTCCTCTCGGGACAGGTCGCCCCGCCCCGCTACCGCGACCGCCGTCCGTGAGCGGCCGTCAGGCGCCGCTGCTCTCCCGGGCGACGCTCCTGCGCGCTTCCTGCGGGAAGCGGCCGTTCCGATCCGAGATCACCACCTCCACGCGCCGGTTCTGCTGGCGGCCGGCGCTCGTATCGTTGCTCGCCACCGGGTAGCCTTCCCCGAGACCGACCGGGCGCACGCGATCCGGCGAAATTCCGCGCTCCTCGAGCGCCCGCGCGACCGCTTCTGCACGCCGCTCGGACAGGTCGCGATTGTAGGCGTCGGTGCCGCGCGAATCGGTGTGGCCCTCGATGAGCAGGCGCCGTTCCGGGTGCTGATCCAGGAAGTCGGCCAGGCGATCGATCGCCCGCTCCGCGCCGGGCTTGAGCTGGTCGCTGGCCGTATCGAACAGCACGTCGTCGCCGAGCGTCACGACGATGCCGCGCGCCGTCTCCTCCGCCTCGAGGTCCTGAAGCTCGCGCTCCAGCCGCTCGGCTTCCTGCATGGCCGCCGTCGCCGCCTGGCGCTGCTGCCGGGCTTCCGCCGCCTGCCGCGCCGCCATCTGCTCGGCCTGTTCCGCCTCCCGCGTCCGCGCCTCGAGCTGCAGCTCGCGCCGGCGCGCTTTCGCCGCCTCGACGGCCTCCATCGATTCCGCTTCCTCGACCATCGCGAGACCGATCTCCGCATGGCGCCGCGCCAGGTACGCCTGGTGCTCGACCGTGGGCAAGGGCTCACCCTCGTCCAGCGCGACTTCCGCGCGCGACAGGGCCTCGCGCGCCATGGACAAGGGCTCGGCGGCCACCGAGCCTGCCTTTTCCTGCGCCTCCAGCCGTTCCACGGCGGCGCGCGCCTGGTCGAGGGCCGGCACGTTCTCGGGGGTGCCGGCGCAGCCGGCGAGCAGCAGCACGGCCACGGCGGCCATCGCGGTAGCGGCCCTGGCGGCCAGCGTCGCGGCGCGGGTCATTGCCAGTCTCCCCGCCGACGATCGTCACGCTGCATCTCCTGCTGCAAGGCGGCAATGCTGTCCTCGACCTCCTCGACGGCGAGCTGGGCCTTGCGGCTGCGTGACTTCGCCGCCGCGAACTCGGCGTCGAGGCTCGCCTGCTCGGCGAGCTGCCGGGCCGTCGCCATCTCGCCCTCGTTGGCCGCGGCCCGGGCCCTCTCCAGCTTGTCGCGGGCGGCTTGCAGCTCGAGGCCGCCGTACTGCTCGGCGCCGCTCTGCTCGGCCTGGCGGATGCCGGCCTCCGCGCGGGCGAGGTCCGCATCCGGACGCTGCCCGTTTCCGGCGCACCCGCCCAGTGCCAGCGCCACCACGCCCAGGGCGCCGATGGCGATGCGGCCCGTTGCCGCCGTTCCCAACCCGATGTTCATGCCGTCCTCCGGTCTCGAAAAGGCGCACCGTTGCTGCATCAACCGTGCCATCGGTGACGCCCGCCGGCCCGCCCGCTGCCAAGTGCCCCGCCGGCCCGCCCGCTGCCAAGTGCCCCGCCGGTCGGGCGGTTTTTGCAAGTCACTTGTAACTCTTACCGCGGCCGGTGGCGGACCGCAGGAACGTTCGCGAGGGCGACGCGTGCGGCGCCCGCGCCCGATGCCGTCCCGGCATTTCTGGCACGGGACTTGCTTCCTTGTGGGTCAAGGCAACACGAGCCTCGTGGCTCACGGGAAGGAGGTTCCCTTGAAGAAGTCAGCCTTATTGCCGCTCTGGATGGTCATGGTGCTGGGACTGGCCGCGTGCAACACGATGCGCGGCGCCGGCGAGGACGTCGAGGCGGCCGGTGAAGGCGTGCAGGACGCCGCCGAGGACACCGAGGAAGACCTGGAGAACAGGCCTATGTAGTTTCCGGGCCGCTTTTGTCTATCTGTCGGGCCCGTGACTGTCCCCAGCTCCCCCCAAAGCACCGCAGTCAACCCGACCTTCTGCAAAGGTGGCCCTTTTTACTCCCCGGAGGCGGTTCGCTGAACCGCCTCTTTTTTTTGCCACGTGAGCACCCGGTGCACGCGGAGAACGCGCCGCGCGACCCGGAGATACCGGGGGAGAATCGGAGGGGGTCGCGGCGGGGCCGCGAGGCCTTCAGTGGATACGGCGACGGCCGTTGGCGAGCGCCTCGACCGCGGCCGCCAGCGCGCCGAGGGAGATGGGCTTGCGCAGGCAACCCACCGCTCTCACGTCGGGTGCGCTCCTGCGCAGCTCGTTCTGCGCGTACGCCGTCACGAAGATGATGTCGACGTTCTGCTCGCTCTGCAGGAGGCGCGCCACGTCCACCCCGTCGCGCCGCCCGTTCAGCTTCCAGTCGCAGATCAGCACGTCGGGGGGCCGCCGGCGGGCGATCCGGATTGCCTCCTCGGCGCTGCCGGCGGCATCGACCGACCAGCCGCGGTACTGCAGGTAGCGCCGCGTGGCGATGCGCGCCGCCGCTTCGTCTTCCACGATGAGGATGCGCAGCGCCCCTTCACCCGAGTTCGGAGGGGGGCCGCGGGTCAGATCCGTCACGTTCCTGCCCGGGGTTGCCATCGAGGTCTCCTGGCACCGGCGCATGCAATTACGGTGCCATGCCAAGCCTCGCCGCTTCCTGCGGTTTGCCAAATCCGCCCGGCGGCCCTGCAGGATTTACACCGCGGTGTAAATCGTGCCGGGCGGGCCGCGCCCGCCGTGCCCGGCAAGACGGGAGCGCGAGGCGAATCAACGGATTCCGGCGCGCGCAGGCGCCGCGGCGAAGCGCTGGCACACCCCTTGCATAGAGGGTCTGTAGCATCGCCCGCTGCGGCAATGCCCCCAGGGGCTGAAAGGAGGCTCGGGAATGATAGGTTGGGCAGTCACTTTCCTGGTCATCGCGCTGATCGCGGGCGTGCTGGGTTTCAGCGGAATCGCGGGTACCGCGGCCAATATCGCGTGGATCCTGTTCGTGGTCGGGTTGATCCTGGCCCTCGTCATGTTCATCGGCGGGCGCCGGCGGCCCCCGATCTAGTAATCGGACTCGGGAATCCATGCGGGCGCGGAGGAAATCGCCATGCGACTAAGCAAATTGACACTGCTCTTCCTGTTGAGCGCCTTCGGTGTCGCAGCCTGCGACGTTGACGAAGGTCCCGCGGAGGAGGCCGGCGAGTCACTGGACGAGGCGGGCGACGAGCTCGAGGACGCCACGGACGGTGCCGGCGCTCTCGCCCGGTGATGGCCGTCACATCCTGCTGACCGTGTTGGAGCACAAGCGCGTCGTCATAAACTGCATGCTGGCGTCGAGTTGACACGCGCTTGGGTCGCCGGCCGCCGACGAAAGTCGGCGGCCGGCCATTTGTTTCAAATCAGCCAATTCCCGCGTTTTCCGTGAGCGCCGGCGGCAGGTACATGCCGTTCGACTACGCCTTTCCACCATCCGGCGGGTATGATGGGGCACGGTCTGTCAAGCATTACTGTTACTGAAAGGAGGCGGTACGATGACCTTTACCATTCCGGATCTCCCATACGAGCGGAATGCCCTCGAGCCCCACATGTCCCGGGAGACGCTGGATTACCATTTCGGCAAGCATCACCAGGGCTACTGCAACAAGCTGAACGCGCTGGCCAAGGGCACGCCGTACGAGACGATGAGCCTCGAAGAGGTGATCCGGAGCTCGTTCGAGAAAGAGGACACGGGCGTGTTCAACAACGCGGCCCAGACCTGGAATCACACGTTCCTGTGGAACAGCATGTCTCCGGACAGTAACGGAACGCCGCGCGGCTCCCTCGCCGCCAGGATCGACGAGTCCTTCGGCAGCCTCGATGCTTTTCGCCAGCGCTTCAAGGAAGCGTCCGTCGGGCAGTTCGGCAGCGGCTACGTCTGGCTGGTAGCCGACGGCGACAAGCTGGACATCATTTCGACGGCCAACGCGCACACCCCCCTCACCTCGTCGAAGGTGCCGCTCCTGACGCTGGACGTCTGGGAGCACGCGTACTACCTGGATTACCGGAACGAGCGCGATCGCTTCACGGACGCGTTCCTCGAGCACCTGGCCAACTGGGAGTTCGCCCAGGCCAATTACGACGCAATCGGGAAGGGGTGACTCTTCGCCGTCGCGCGACCGCCCGGACGCGCCCGGCGCGCTGAACGCAACGCGTCAGCGGCTCGTCGCCCGCCGCGGCAGCCTCCTGCAGGCCGCACCACAGAAGCACGAGGCCGCCCGGCGGGCGATGGCCTCCCCGCTGTCGTCGGCGACCTCAGGAAGCGCCGGCGTCGTTCTCGAACCAGCGCTGGGCGTCGTGGGTGACGGTGCTGGCCTTGCGGCACTGGGCCATCACGGTATCCAGCGCCTCGAGGACACCGGAATCGTCTTTGCGCTCGACGTACATGCGGGCCAGCTCGGCCTGCATCGAGATGGAATTCAACGCGTTGTTCAGCTTGTGCAACGCATCCTTGAGATCACGCCTTTCGGATTCGGACAACGGCACGTCGGCTACACCGTGTTCTCTTCCTCGTACTCACAGAGGCGGTTGTAGAGCGTCTTGAGGCTGATGCCGAGCGCCTCGGCCGTGAGCTTCTTGTTGCCGTCGAAGTGCTCGAGCGTCTTCTCGATCAGCGTCCTTTCCACCTCCCTGATCGACATGCCGGCCCTCAGGCTCGTACTGTCGTCCGACCAGCGCGGCGGATGATCGAAGTTCTCCGGCAGCGCATCGACCTTCTCCTTGCCGCGGTTCAGGATCGCCGCCCGCAGGACCGTGTGCTTGAGCTCGCGAACGTTGCCGGGCCAGTGATAGCGCTCGAGCTTGGCGAGCACGGCGGGTGAGAACTCGGACGGGGTGCCGTGCTCGCGCGCGTACTGCTGAAGGTAGTAATTGGCGAGCAGGGGGATGTCGCCCTCGCGCTCCCGCAGCGGCGGCACGTGAATCGGCAGCACCATCAGCCGGAAGAACAGGTCCTCGCGGAAATTGCCCTCGCTGACCGCCTTCTCGAGATCCTTGTTGGTCGCGGCGATGATGCGGGCGTTCATCGGAACTTCCTTTTCACCGCCCACTCGCACCATCGTTCGCGTCTCCATGACACGCAGCAGCGTCACCTGCTGGTCGAGCGGCAGCTCGCCGATCTCGTCGAGGAACACCGTGCCACGTTTCGCGCGCTCGAAGACGCCTATGCGCTTGGACGCCGCGCCCGTGAAGCTGCCCTTCTCATGGCCGAACAGCTCGCTCGCCACCAGCTCCCGCGGTATCGCGCCGCAATTGACCGGCACGAACGCCGCGTCCGCGTTGTAAGTGTTGTGCAGCGCCTGCGCCACGAGATCCTTGCCGGTGCCACTCTCGCCGGTGATCAGCACCGTGACGTCCGTCGGCCCATATTCCGCGATCGTCTTGAACAGCGCTTTCATCGCGGGCGACTCGCCGATCATGTTCGGCGGCTGCACCGGCTCGCGGAACGTCAGGCGACGGTGCTCGGCGGCCTGCGCCGCCACCGACTCGATGCTCCTGATCAACTGGCTCTTGTCGAGGGGCTTGACGAGGTAATCGACGACCCGGCCGCGCACGGCGCGGATCGCGGATTCCACGGACGGGTGGCCGGTGATGATGACGGCCTTCGGACCTTCTTCCTGGATCAGCTCCAGGCCGCTGCCGTCCGGAAGCGCGAGGTCCACGAACAGCATGTCGAAATGCTCGCGGTTGAGCACACCGTTGGCCTCTGCCAGTGACCCCACGGTTTCCACGTCGTGCTCTTCCGCCTGCAACAGGCTGCGGGTCGCCGCCGTGAAGTCGCTGTCGTCGTCAACGAGAAGGATTCGTGCCATGTCCTCGCGATCCGTGACTAGCCGCTCGACCCGAGGCGGGATCCGCAAGGGCCCCGGGCGGGGGGAAACATAGTATACGGGACTCCCTCGTGTTTGGCAGATGCCGCGCCTCCCGTGTCCGCGGATGCGCGGTGCTGCTCTCCAACATGGAAACGAGCCGCGCGGCGGCCTTCCCCTCCTGTCGCAGGCGGGCGACAGGAGCATGCCGGCGATTCGTTCCGGAATTCTCGATTCTGGTGATTCAACGCGCGATTTCAAGCGGATGACCGCGGCTGTCGGGAGGGTGCATACCCGTCTCGTACATGATCCAGCGGTTCCTCCCGCGGCGCTTCGCCTCGTAGAGGGCGATGTCGGATCTTTCGATCCATTCCTCGACCGTGGCCGCGTGCTCCGGCATGAGCGCAATCCCGATGCTGATACCGACCTCGATGTTGCGGGAATTCACGCGAAAGGGACTGGCGAAACCCTGGAGCATCTTGGAAGCAATGGCCGGCACGTTCTCCGGGCTCGTGAAGCCGTTCAGCACCACCCAGAATTCGTCGCCGCCGGCGCGGCCGACGACGTCGTTCTGGCGCACGCAGTGCGCGATCCGGCGACAACCCTGGCGCAGGACCATGTCGCCGGTCGGGTGACCGAACGTATCGTTCAGACTCTTGAAGGAATCGAGGTCGATCGTCATCAGGGCCGCCGACATGCCAAGCCTCTCGATCGCGTCGCTCGAGTTCCGGATTGCGGACAGGAGCCCACGCCGATTGAGCGCCCCGGTGAGCTGATCCACGCACGCAATGCGTTTCAGCCTGAGCTCCCTCTCGTGCCGCTCCCGAGCGAGGCGGATCGTGCGCAGCACGCGCTTGGGCGTCGCTTCGCTTTTCGGGATGTAATCCTGGATCCCGAGCCGTATGAGGTTGAGCGCGGTCTCGGAGGAGCTGTCGCCGGTGATCACGACGATCACGAGGCCGGGAGCGATCATCTTGAGCTTCGTGGGTGCTTCGAGCCCCTGCGCATCGGGAAGCCCGAGATCGACGAGGGCGACGTCGATGTGCGCGCCGTTACCGAGCAACGATTCGGCGGAGCCCAGGTCCGGCACCGTGTGCACCGAGACCTCGGTGTCCAGCATGCCGAGAGCGCGGGAGAGCCCGGCCGCGACGACGTCGTTGTCTTCGACTACGAGGATCTGCATCGCCTGACTGTGTTGGGTGGCTGCGAGCGGGCCGCGGGGTCGCGGTCCGAACCAAACACCCTGCAAATCCTGTGCCAACGGCCCGGCGGCGAGCCGTGTTTCTGGTACGGGAATTGCATCGCACTCTGCAGGGACGTGCAGGCGCCGGCAGTTGCGCGCCAGACGCGGTGGACGCCAGAGGGGAGCAGCACATGGAACGTCTCGATCGGCGGGAGAGCGAAGCGATAAGCTTTACATGCATGGGCAAGTTTTACCGCTGCCTGCCCTGCGGGCGGCGACGGGAGGCTGGAGAAGATGGATTTTCCGGGCGGGGAGTCCGGACTGCGAATGACCGTGTTCGCGGTGATCGCGATCGTCGTCATTTTCGCCTCCGCCCTCTGGTTCGTCCTCTCCGCCTCCGCCTCCAACAGAAAGTTCCGTTGGCTCCAGGTGCTGCGCTCCCGCGGCAAACGCCGGCACCTGAAGTCGGTCAAATAGGCGTGACGTCTTTCCCCGAGGTACTCGAATCCTGATCCCCGCCGGCGCCGGAACCTGGCGAAGCGCGGGAAAGACCACACAGGAACACCGGAGGGACGACGTCCGGTTGCGACCCACATGAAGCTCCGCACCCATCTCCTGGTTCTCACGCTGGCCGTCCTGCTGCCGGTCTCGATCTTCGGCGTGGCGACGACCCTCTGGGTCGCCGAGCGCGAGCGTGACGCCTTCGAACGCGGCGCGCGGCAACGCACGCTGGCGCTGCTCACCGCGGTCGATACGGAGCTGAACGGCCACGTCACGAGCCTGCAGGCCCTCGCGACGTCGTACAACCTCGAGACCGGCGACCTCGATGCGTTCCACCGGCAGTCGAGCCGCCTGCTCCCGATGCACACCCACTGGCGACTGATCACCGTTTCCCTGCCTTCGGGAGAACCGGTGCTGACCGTCGCGCGCGATCCGAACGCCGCCACGCGCCCGGTGGACCGGGCAGGAATCGACAGGACGCTGCAGACGCGCGCGCCAACGATCGGTGGCCTCATCACGATCGGCGGGGAGCGAGCATTTCCGATCAGTGTGCCCGTCGAGGTCAACGGACAGACGTTCGTGTTGCGCGCCCTCGTCGATGCGCGGTCGATCCTCGACCTGCTCACGCCGCAACGCCTGGAACGGGACTGGATTGCCGTGGTGCTGGACCAGAACGGCGAGATCGTGGCCGGCACCAATACCGACCCGTCGTTCCCGCGCGAGGAAGTGTCGCGCGCGCTCCAGCGTGCGCTGGAAAGCGCTCGTGAAGGCTGGCTTCGGTACGCTTCCGCCGACGGACAGGAGACGTACACGCCGTACAGCCGTTCGACGCGCACCGGGTGGACCGTGGCGATGGCGATCCCGGCGGCCGACGTCGACGCGATCACCAACCAGACGATCCTGTTGCTGGCCGTGGGTCTTTTGTTCGCGGTACTGATCGCCGCCATGCTGGCCGCGGGCTTCAGCCGGCGCATCGCCGAGCCGATGGGGGAGCTCGCGGCCGCCGCGAAGGCTTTGGGCCGGGGCACGCCGCCGGAACCGCCCACGAGCGCGGCGGTGCAGGAGGTGCGCGACGTGAGCCGCGCGCTGCTCGCGTCCGCGCGCGCGGTAGGAGAGCGTGAAGAACGCCTGCGCGCGGCGGATCGCGCCAAGGACGAGTTCCTCGCGATGCTGGGGCACGAGCTGCGCAATCCGCTCGGCGCGCTGACGTCCGCGACACAGATCCTGAATGCGCGCGCAGCGGGCAGCCGCGTACCGGGCGACGCCGCAGCCATCATTTCGCGACAGGTCGAGCACATGACCCGCATCGTCGACGACCTGCTGGACGTCGGTCGGGCGACGTCCGGCAAGGTGCGACTGAAGCTGGCGCCGCTCGACCTGGGCCAGGTCGTTTCCGAGGTGACGAAGGACCTGAAGCGAACCTCGACCTTCGCGAAGCTGTCGCTCGAGATCGAGACGTCCCCCGTCTGGATCCAGGGCGACCAGGCACGCATCGAGCAGATCGCCTCGAACCTGCTCGAGAACGCGGCGAAGTACACGGCACCCGGCGGGACGGTCCGGGTGTCCGTACGCGAGGAGGAGAGCCAGGCCGTGCTCGAGGTGGCCGACACCGGCATCGGCATCCCGGAAGAGCTCCTGCCCCGGGTCTTCGACCTGTTCGTGCAGGGACAGCGCTCGATCGATCGCAACGTGGGCGGCCTGGGGATCGGGCTGACGCTCGTGAAGCGGCTGACGGAGCTGCACAACGGCACGGTCACCGCGGACAGCGACGGCATCGACAGGGGGTCGCGCTTCGTGATCCGGGTGCCGGCGATACGGGCACCGGAAGCGGACGTCGCCGCCCGCGCCGGCGACGAGCCCGTCGCGATCAGCGAGCTCAGGAAAGTGCTGCTGATCGAGGACAACGAGGATGCGCGCCACGCCCTCCTCGCGGTCCTGCGCCACTACGGCTTTCGCACCTTCGCCGCGGCCGACGGGCTCGAAGGCATCGCGGTCGCGGACGAGGTCCAGCCGGATGCCGCGATCGTCGACATCGGGCTGCCGCAGTACGACGGTTTCGAGGTGGCGCGACGCCTGCGCGCGCTCAACGGGGGGGAGCGGATGCTCCTGATCGCGCTGACCGGCTACAGCGGCCGGGAAGCGCGGCGCAAGGCGACGGACGCCGGGTTCGACGAATACCTCGTGAAGCCGATATCGCCGGTCGAGCTCGCCGACCTGATCGAGTCGCGCTTCCAGCCGGCGGCGGCCCTCGGATGAGCGGGTCACCGCGATGACCGCCGCCACGAGGACGACCAAGGCGAGGACCCGTCCATGGCCGAAGTCGCGCGGGGCGGCTCCATGCAGGACCTGAGGCTGCTGTCGCTCGTCGCCTCCGCGGCCGCCTGTGCCGCGCTCGTCATCCTGCTCCTGTTCGCGAACCGCCGCGTCCGCGCGCGGGCCCGTGCGGCCGAGATCGCCGGCCGCCGGCTCGTCGAGCGCAATCGCGAGCTCGAGGAGGAGGTGGCGGCACGCACCCGCGAGCTCGCCGACCGCTCCGCCGATCTCGGCACGATTACCGATTCGGTCGCGCACGACCTGAGAAATCCCCTGAACACGATCTCGGTGAACACCGAGCTTTTGGAGCAGCAGTACGGACAGGTGCTCGGCGAAGACGGGCGCACCGCGCTCAGGCGCACGTCCGCCGGGGTGAAGCGCATGGCCGAGATCCTCGATCGCCTGCTCGGGCTGTCCATCGTCTCCGACGCGACGTTCCGCCGGGAACGCGTGAATCTCACGGAGATGGTGCGCGACCTGTTCGACGAGCTCGCACCGGCGGAGCCGCCGCCCGGCGTCGAGCTCGCGCTGGCGGAGCTGCCGGACGCGAACGCGGATCCCGCGCTGGTGCGCACGCTGGCACTGAACCTGCTGCGGAACGCGCTCAAGTACACGCGCGGCCGGGACCGCCGCCGCATCGAGGTGGGCTACGAGCTCAGGGACCGGGTGCCCGTCTACTTCGTGCGCGACAACGGCATCGGCTTCGACGGCGACCCGGCAGAGCGCCTGTTCCCTTCCGGCGAGCGGTCCCGGGCGGACGGGAATCCGCACGCCGCCACCGGGCTCGGCCTCGACATCGCGGTGCGGGTGGTGCGCCGGCACGAGGGCCGCATCTGGGCGGAAAGCCGCCCGGGTGAAGGCGCCGCCTTCTATTTCACCCTGGAGCCCGAGGTGGCGCCCGGGATGACGGCGGGGGTGGCGACGCATCGCTGAGCGGGCCTTGCGGCACACCGCTCGCACCCGGCCCGGCGCCCGCCAGGAACGACGACGCGAGCCGGATCGCGAGCGTTGCGAGCGTGCCGGCCAGCGCCTGTGCCCCGTCCTTGCGTGCGCGTCTTCGTTGCCGCGGCGCGTCCCTGGGCGGCCGGGGCCGCCTGCCGCCGACCAGGAGCCCGGCCACGAACCACCAGGCGAGCGCGGCCGGTGTCGCGATGCGCTCGCGGAGGATGGCCATCCCGCGTCGCGCGTGCGCCCGGCGCTCGGCGCGCAAGCGCCTGCCGCGCTCGAGGAGGGCGTCGGCCTGCCGTTCCAGCTCCGCGAGCCCCATGCTCAGTCCGGATCCGCGAGCAGGCGGCGGGTCCGCGCGAAACCGAGGTGCGGCAGGAGGCGCGCGATCCACCAGCGGCACAGAGCGGCGCCGGCCAGGTTCACGAGCACGGCCCCGGCGAGGGCGGCCCAGGCGGGAAGACCGGCCCGCACGGCGAGCCACACCCCGAGTGCCAGCAGGCAGAGCCACGCGAACAGCAGGAAGGCGAGCGCGATCGCCGCGGTCGCCGCGAGCGCCACGAGCGCGGCCGCCGACAGCCGCGCTTCCGTCGCGGCGGTGGCGGCAATGGTGCGGGCTTGCTCCAGCGCGCTATCGACGGTGGCGAGCAGGGCCGCGAGCAGTGAGGCCGACCCGGTCGCCTGTGCCGGGGCGCCGTCGGTGCCGGCCTGGCGGTCGCCGTTGCCGTTCTGCGGCCCGGCTCCCATCGGCTAGCGTCGGCTCAACAGGCGCGACACGATGATGCCGGCGGCAAAGGCGATGCCGGCGGCGGCGAAGGGATTGTTTCTCGTGTACTGCCGGACCTGCTCCAGCGTGCGTTCGGCGGTGTGCCGCGCCTCGGCACTTTTCTCGCGCAGGCGCTGCTCGCCCGTGATCGCGGCCTCGCGCAGGCGTTCCTCTGCGCGCGCGGCGGCCTCGGCGGCGCGATCGATCGCTTCATGCGCCGCGCTGGCGGCCTGCTCCGTGGTCCTGGGTTCCGTCGACCGCGGGCGGCCGCCGGCCGGCGGTGCCTGGGCTTCGGCACCCCCGTTTCCCGGCAGGCCGTCACCTCCAGTGTTCATGGCATCTCACCCCTTCGATTGCTGTACCGGACACGCGCACGCCGGACGCAAACTTGCGCCCGGCGCTTCGAAACGGCGCGCGGTGCGGTGGCCGCGTTTACCCGCAGTGGTGCCTCACTGGGTCGTGTCCGGTCCGGTCTCGCCACCGGTCACCGGCTCGTAGTCGCCCGGCGAGTACTCCGTCATGGTCTGCACTTCCTGGCGCGTCAGGTCGCTCTCGATGCGGTCCTGGCCGGACGCCATCCTGAGCTCGTCCAGTCCGATGACGACGCTCTTCTGGCCGACACCGAGGAAGCCGCCGACGTCCACCACGGCGAACTTCTGGTTGCTCGTCGGATCGGTCACGATCTCCTGGATGTCACCGATCTCCTCGCCTTCCTGGCTGACGATCGGCTTGCCGACGAGCTGGTCGGCGCTCATGCTCTCGAGGCTCGCTCCCGCCCCGCCCATGCCGGGCTGCTGCGAGCGTTCCGCACCCATCATCGGGTCTTCCGCGGTCGAGGGTTCGCTGGTCGAGGGCTGTTGCTGCTCGGCGTACGGGTCGCGCGTGCCGCCGGTCTGGTCGCCCGCGCGATCGTCCGGATCGTACATCGCGAGATCGTCGCCCGATTCGTCGCCCGTTGCCGGCGAGCCCGGCTCCTGCTGTTGCCCGGTGTCGCACCCCCCGAGCATGCCGAGCGCGAGGAACGCACAGCCTGCCCAGATCGCGAGATAACCTTTGCTGCTCATATTGAAACTCCCTGCTGCCTGTGTCCCTTGTGCCTTGTCTGCCTGTTGTTGCGATGAACGGCCTGCTGCTCTTGAACGTCCGTTTTCGTTGCCCCGGCGCAGCCGGCACGCGGGGGAGGGCAAGCAATTACCGTGCCACGCGCAGTCGTCGCGCCCGCGCCGCCCGCGGCGTGCCGCCGATGTAATTCTTGCAAGCGTTGTAAAACTGACGCCGGCCTTTGGTACGAACCGTCGCCGAACGGCAGCACCCGGCGGTACAGGCCGAATCGGCGGTCACCGGCAACGGGGCACGAGGCCGCGAGCGCGCGCTGCCTGCGCGATGCCGCGGGCCTCGTCCATTGCCCCTTCCAGTGCCTCGATGCGGCTTTCGCTCGAGGGATGGGTGGACAGGAACTCCGGCGGGCTCTCGCCGCCCGCCGCGCTCATGTTGCGCCACAACGCGATGCTCTCTTCGGGATCGAATCCGGCCTGGGCGAGCAGCCGCAGGCCGAGCAGGTCCGCCTCGGTTTCCTGGCGACGGCTGAACGGCAGCAGCACGCCGACCTGGGTGCCGACACCCAGCAGGCCGAACAGCGCCTGGCGGGTCGCGCTGGGCTCGCCCGCGATCGCGCTCACGAGGTCGAGGCCCGCCTGGGCGGCGAAGCGCGTCGAGATGCGCTCGTTGCCGTGACGTGCCAACACGTGCGCGACCTCGTGCCCGATGACGGTCGCGAGCTGGTGCTGGTTCTCCGCCACGGACAGGAGGCCCTGGTAGACCCCGATCTTGCGCCCCGGGAGCGCGAACGCGTTCACCTGGTCGTCCGCGAAGACCCTGACCTCCCAGTCGCCCCGGTCCTGCTCGCGGAGCGCACCGGTGATCGCGTCGGCCACGCAGGTCACGTACGCGTTCGTCTCCGCATCCTCGGCTTCGGGCGTGCTGGCGACGAGCTCACGAAACGCCGCCGTCCCCATCCGGTCGATCTCGTCGTCCGGGAACAGCACGAGCTGGCTGCGCCCGAGCGGCGAGGTCGCACAACCGCTGAAGAAGACGAGGCAGGCGACGGCCCAGCGAGCTTGCCACCCCGCCGCCCGGCGCGCAGGGTCGCGGATCGCCCGCGATGCACGCCACCGGCCGGTCAGTGCACGGACCTCGCCGTCAGCTCCTCGGCGATCGCGCGACTTTCACCCGCGCCGCCCGCCGGGCGGCTGGAGCGCAAATCGCTTTCAGAAAGGTGCCGGCGTCGGGGCGGCGGATTGTCGCCGAACTCCTCACGTATCTGTTTTTCCAGCGCGAGCAGGTGCTCGAGAATGGCCGTCCGTCTGGCCTTCGTCAGGCGCTTGATCATCGCGTCGTCTCCATGGACGTATTGAGCGGAAACGCCGTTTGCGGAGCAATAACCGTGCCACGGCATTCAGGCGCCGCGGCATGCGGGCTCCGCCGGCAACGGCCGCGGAGCTGGTTGAAAAATCTGCCGCCGACGGTAATCCTTGCAGCTC
>DATGQE010000050.1:0-187416 GCA_035304345.1 Woeseiaceae bacterium
CTACGCCGGCGTGCACGCCGGCCTGGCGCTCACTTTTCCCTCCAGTCCCGTTGCCGTCCTCTGGCCGCCGAACGCGGTCCTGCTCGCCGCGCTGCTGCTGACGCCGCCACGACGCTGGTGGCTGCTGATCGCGGCCGTGATTCCCGCGCACTTCGCCGCCGAGATTCCGCTCGGTGTGCCGCTCGCCATGGCGGCGCCCTGGCTCGTCAGCAACGTCACCGAGGCGGTGCTGGGCGCCGCGATCATCCGGCGCTTCCTGCGCGAACCGCCGCGCTTCGATCGCCTGCACGACCTGTGGGTATTCCTCGCCGGAGCCATGGTCATCGCGCCGGTCGTGTCGTCCTTCCTGGACGCGGCGTTCGTCGCGCTGGTCGGCTGGCGCTACAGCGACTTCTGGCAGGTCTGGCGTATACGCCTGTTCTCCAATGCGCTCGCGGCGCTGATCGTCGTGCCGGCAATCCTCGTCTGGGCGCGGACCCGGTTGGACTCGCTGCGCCGCGCGAGTCCGGCGCGCGTGGCCGAGGCCGTCCTGCTCCTCGGGGCGCTGGTGCTGACCTCGACTGCGGTCTTCCACGGGCTCTTCTACCATGGCGAGCTCACCATGCATCCGTACCTGCCGGTCGTCGTGCTGATATGGGCCGCGGTGCGCTTCGGCGTCCACGGCGTGACGCTCGGCATGGCCGTCGTAGCGGCGTTCGCGATCACGGGAGTCGTGGAAGGACGCGGCCCGTTCGCGGCGAGCAACCCGGTCACCGCCGCATTCGGCTCGCAAACCTTCCTGATCATTGCGGGATTCTCCCTGTTGCTGCTGGCGTCGTCACTTGCCGAGCTGCGGCAGGCGAGGCGGGTTGCGGCCTCAAGGGAGGAAAGCCTCAATCTCGCGCTCAACGCGGCGGCAATGGGAACCTGGGAGTGGGATTTCGCCGCCGATCTCATCACCTGGCATTCGGCGCGTACCGCGGCCGATACGAGCTCGCCTTCCTCCCGCTCGACGTCTCCGGCCGGGCTGCTGAGGCTCGCCTACGGGAGCGATCGCGAGTCCCTGCGCCGCGCGATGCAGGTGGCGCGGAACGACCGGCACGGCATCGCCGAGATCGAATGCCGGTTCGGGAACGGCGGAGGTGGTCCCGCCTGGATCACCGCGAAGGGCTGCGTGCAGGACGGCCGGAATGGTACGCGGCGCATGATCGGCGTCTTCATCGACAACACCGACAGGAAATCGCAGGAGACGGAGGCTCGCACGCAGCGCGAGCAGCTCGCGCACCTCGGGCGCGTGTCGACCCTGGGGGAGCTGTCGGGCGCAATTGCGCACGAGCTGAACCAGCCGCTCACGGCCATCCTCATCAATGCGCAGGCGGCGCTCCGGGAGCTCGAGCACGAGGCACCGTCCCGCCGGGAGCTCGTCGAGATGATGGATGACATCGTGTCCGAGGACAAAAGGGCGGGAGCCGTCATCCGCCGCCTGCGCACCCTGTTGCTGAGAGGATCCGTCGAGACACAGCCGGTGGACGTGAACGAGTGCATCGAGGACGTGCTCGGCCTGGAACGTACCGACCTCGTCGCCAATCACGTCGTCACGCGCCTGGAGCTCGAACCCGGGCTTCCTCGCGTCAACGGCGACCGGGTGCAGCTCCTGCAGGTGCTGCTGAACCTGGTAGTCAATGCCCGGGATGCGATGATGGAAATCGACGCCGACAGCCGCAGCCTCAGCATCGTCACCACGAGGGCCGACGGGAACATCCATATAAAGGTGTGTGACACCGGGCGCGGGGTACACGACACGGAAGCGATCTTTGCGCCCTTTTTCTCCACCAAGGATCACGGCATCGGGATGGGGCTCGCCATCTGCCGAACGATCGTTTCGGCACACGGGGGCTGGCTGTGGGCACGCAACAATCCTGACCGGGGAGCGACGTTTCACATATCGCTGCCCGCGCACGGGGTCGAGGGCGCAGCCGGCCGGCCGCGGCGCAGCTCGATGCATTGACGAGGTCGCGCTCAGCGCGATGCCGGATGCCGGTTGACGGCGATACGGACGGCCTCCAGCAACTCCGAGGCCTCGACCGGCTTGCAGAAGTACCACCGCGCCCCGAGCGCGAGGCAGCGCTGGTGCATGTCCGCCCGGTCGTGCGCCGTGATGACGATCACCGGCAAGTGCAGGTCGAGCTCCAGCATGCGTTGCTGGAGCTCGACGCCGGACATGTCCGGCATCTGCAGGTCGAGAATGACGCAGCGCGGGATTTCCGTCGGCAGGGAGTCGAGGAAACCGGCGGCGGACTCGAACGCCTCCACCCGGTAACGCTCGCCCTGCAACAGCCGCATCAAGGCGCGCCTCACCGGCTTCTCGTCGTCGACCACCGCAATGAGCGGGGCTGGTGTTTCCATTTGCCGATTGGACTCGACCCGCCCGCCGCACGCTATGGGACCTTCGCATGACGTGCGCGAGTTGCGGCGGGGGAGGGACCGCCCGCCGGACCGGTCGGGTCGCTATGCCGTGGCGGGGGTCCGTAGAAGTTCGGCCACACGCACGAGATGCGCCACGGATCGCACCGACATCTTGCGCATCACCCGGCCGCGATGCACCTTGACCGTCTTCTCGGAGATGGACAGGTTCGCAGCGATCTGCTTGTTCAGCAGGCCGGCGACGACCTGCTCGAACACCTGGTGCTCGCGCGCGGTCAGTGATGCCGCCCTTTCGCGGAGAACGGCGAGCTGCGAGTCCGTCTCGCGGTTACGCCGGCCCGCTTCGATGGCCCGCTGCAGTGCGTCCAGCAGCTCGCCGGCGTCGAACGGCTTGGTCAGGAAGTCCACCGCGCCGCCGCGCATTGCCTGCACGGTCGTGCGGATGTCGCCGTGAGCCGTCAGGAAGATGATCGGGCACTTGAGGGCGTAGTCGCCCAGCGCCTGCTGCACGTCGAGGCCGGATGCCTCCGGCATCGCAAGGTCGAGCACCAGGCAGCTCGGCTCGAAGGAGCCTATTTCGGCGAGGAACGCGTGCGGCGAGGAGAAGGTCCTGACCTCGAAGCCGCACCGCGCCAGCAGCCGTTCCAGGCTGCGGAGGATCGACGGGTCGTCATCGACGAGGGCGATCGTGGCGCGGGTCGGGGAGGGAGGCTGGCGGCCGCTTTCGTTTCGCCCGCGCTCACGGAACCCGGCCGGCCCGCGAGCACCGCCGGATCCACCAGCCGCAAGGCGACACTCCCCGGGGAGGAGCCTCTCCCCGAGCCACCTGGCACGTGCGCTCCTCGCCTGCATCCTTCCCACCTCCTCCGCGAGCAGCAGGAGGTCGTTCATCGAGCCTTCGTCTCGACCGGAATTTACCATAATCCGGGACGACCGTCCGAGATGATGGGACCTTGGTCCAAGGCGCAGCCCGGGCGTTGATCGCCCTGTTCCGGCGCACGCTCGGGGATTCAGGCAGGCGGCAACGGCCGCCGAACGGTCACGTATCCAGCCTGAAGGTCGCGGCAGGTCTCGACCGAGACCGGGCGGACCGGCAGCCACACAACGCTTGCGCAGTTGTGTGGCTGCCGCCGCCGTCGCCAGAAGTCAGAAACCGATCAGAAGTCCACGCGAAAGCCGGCGGTGAAGTACCGGCCGACGACGTCGTGGTAAGGGGATGCGGCCGCGATGGCCGGGTCGCGGTCGAAGAGGTTTCGTACGTTGCCGAACACGGTCACATGCTTGTCGTCGCCGACGTCGAAGTACGCGCGCAGTCCCAGGTCGACGTAAACCCGGCTGCCGATGTGCAGCCCGTCCGCCAGGTTGGGGTTTACGCTGGCCGGCGCATAACCGCCATCGCCCACGTAGCGGGTGCGAAGATCCGCGCCGATGCGGGCGCTTTCATAGGTCGCGCTCAGCATGCCGCGCCAGTTCGGTACCAGGAAAGCTGCCGCCGAGCTCAGGTAGCCGGCGCCCTCGATCGCGACTACGCCATTGTCGACGACGAGGGTGTCGACGTAGTTTGCCAGCGCCCGTAGCGACAACTGGCCCGATAGCAGGTCGGTCCGGTAGGAAGCCTCGAAATCGACGCCCTTGTTCCGGAAGTTGGCGATATTGATGAACGATGCGTTGATCTGGCTGATGGCGCCACTCCCGTCGCGCGAGATCTGGCTGCAGGCGCTCTGGATCCCCTGCAGGTAGCAGGCATTGACGATCTGCTGCGCCGACAGGGTGGTGATGACGTCCTGGATCTCGATGTCGTAGTAATCGACCGAGAGATCGAGCCCGTCGAGCGGCGAGATCACGGCGCCGATCGTCAGGGTGTCGGCAATCTCGGGCCGCAGGTCGGGATTGCCGCCCCGGTACAGGATCGTCTCGGTGATCGGATTGTCCGGCCGGCCCAGGTCGGTGACGGCGCCGAACAGGGCCGTGCGGTCGGTGAACAGCTCGGTCAGCGCGGCTGCGCGGATGTCCCGGGAGCTGGTTGCGCGCAGCTTGAAGCCCTCGGTCATCTGCCAGATTCCCCCGAGCTTCCATGATCGGATCGAGCCGCCGGTGCTGTAGTCGGAAACGCGGATGGCACCGTTGAAGTCCAGCTCGCGGACGGCGGGGAGATCGGAGAGGACGGGAACGTTCACTTCCGCAAACGCTTCCTTCACGTTGTTGCCGGTCTTGGGGAAGTGAGTGCCGTTGATCATCCTGAACTTGCCGGCCAGCGAGTTGTCGTCGTAAGTGTTCTCGTACGATTCCTTGCGATACTCGAGGCCCGCGGCCACGGAGACGGGCTTCCCGTGGAGCCGGAACGGCTCGCCGCTGACGCTGACGCCGGCGTTGTCGAGCCAGGTGTTGACGATGGAGTTCCAGTCGGCCGTCGCGTATTCGACCGCGGCCGGATCGGCGTTGCCTTGGCCGAACAGGTTCAGCGGACGGCAGGGCGTATCGGGATCGGTGAGGGCTACGCGGCAGACGATCGAACCGTCCGGTGCGAGAACCGCGTCGAGCGCATTCGCGAACTCGGCGGCGAGCGTGAGATTCCGCAGGAACTGGTCCTGCTTCTGCTCACCATGCGAATAGAAGGCGTTATAGCGCCAGTCTCCGCCTCCGAGCGAGCCGTCGAAGCCGACGGAGACCTGGTAGGCCTCGCGATCGTAGTCGTACACGGCGAGCGCGAAGTCGCTGGAAGCGCGGCCCATCGTGAACGAGGTTTCTCCGGCCGCGGCGAGCGTGTCCCTGATCGATTGCGACAGGAACGGGTTGTCCGCGGAGAAGGTGAGCTGGCTGACGCCGAGATCGGGCCAGTACGGGCGGGCGTCGCCAACCCGGTTGAAATTCGCCTCCACCCAGAAGGTGTGATTGGCGGCCACGTCGAAGCTGGTGCGGCCGAATACGTTGACGCGCTCGAGGGGTGCCGACACCGAGCGGTACTTGTTGGTCGTGAACCCGTCGCCGCCGATCATCGCGGTGGGTGCGCCCGGGTGCTGGATGCCGTACTGGAAAGGCCGCAGAGTGCCGTCCGGGTTGAAGGTCTGTCCGGCGAGCACGCCCGTGTTGATCAGTCCGCCTTCGCTTCGGAACGACTCCCGGATACCCAGCACGGGGTAGAGCTTGCCGTCCTCGCCCGGGAAGAAGCCGGAGTCGCCGACCAGGGGCCGCGCGGAGCCGGGGCCGATGCCCTGGTCGTTGAGATAGTCCACCCCGCCGACGAAATGGCCGCTGCCGCCGGCGAAGCTCGTCCCCATGGACGCTTCGAGAAGGTACATGGTGCCGTCGCCGCGGCTGGAGCGACCCGCTTCCGCGCCGACGTTGAACCCTTCCATCCGGTCGTCGAGGATGATGTTGACGACGCCCGCAACCGCGCCCGAGCCATAAGCGGCAGAGGCGCCGCCGGTGACGACATCGACGCGTTTCACCAGGGTATAGGGAATGGTCTGGAGATCGTTCGAGCTGATGTGCCGGCGGTTGTTGACCAGAACCAGGGTGCGGGCGATTCCGAGGCCGCGCAGGTCCGCCGGTGCCTGGCCCGAGGTCACCGTCGTGTTGGTCGAGGCCGGGCCCTGCGTCTCCCGGAACTGCGGAAAATCGGCAAGCGCCGTCGCGATATCCGTACGGCCTGCGTGGCGCAGCTCGTCGTCGCCGACGATCGTGGTCGGGGTTGGCGCATCGAAGCCGACGGTGCTGATGCGCGAGCCGGTGACGACGATCTCCTCCGCGAAACCGGGGGGCTGCTGCGACGGGTCCTGGGCGGCCGCCGGAACCGCGACGACCGCTGTGGCAAGTGCGGCAAGACTGCAGCGTCGGGCCCGAGCCGGGCTGTTCGGATTTGAAAGTCGTGCCATTGCGTTCCCCCTCCCGATCGAACGATCAAGCTCTTGATGTGTTGGTCTCTTTCGGCCTGGTCGGCGACGAGGCCAAGCACAGGTTTTGCAACTTTTCGAGACCTGCTTCATTATAGGCAAGACATTTCCAGATTAGCAATTCCGTGCTCATTACGGCAAAATCTCGGTCCGGTGTTTCCAAGTCAGCAAAAACCGGGGGCGTCCGGGGCTGAACGGGCGAGAGCGAAACGGCGGCTGCCCGGCCTCGCGTTGTTGCCGGTTGCGGCATTGGCCGTACCGCCCGGCTTCGTCAACGCGGGGCACGCCGACGCCGGGCCGGTTTCGCTTCCTCCCGCGACCATCGAGGCCATCGACCGCGTCCTCGGCGAGGTGGTCGAGTCGGGGCAGGCGGCCGGGCTGGCAGTCGGCGTTTCCGTGAACGGGTCGAGTGCCTTCGTCCGCGGCTACGGCATTGCCGATCTCGAGCACGATGTCCCCGTAACCGGCCGGACTGCCTTCAGGATCGGCTCGATCACGAAGCAGTTCACCGCCTCAGGCATTCTGCTCCTCGCGGAGGAAGGCAAGGTGTCGGTCGATGACCCCCTGTCTGAATACCTTCCCGATTTCCCGCGCGCAGGCGAGGTCACCGTCCGGCAGTTGCTCAATCATACGAGCGGTATCCGCAGTTATACTGCGGTCGGGGATTTCCGCCGCACGCTCGGTCGCCGGACGATGACGACCGATCAGATGGTGGACTACATTGCGAACCTCGACGGGGTCTATGAATTCGATCCGGGTACCGGCTGGAGCTACAGCAACTCGGGCTACTATTTGCTGGGGGCGATAATAGAAAGAGTGTCCGGCCAGTCTTATGCGTCTTTCATGAAGGCGCATGTCTTCGACCCGCTCGGCCTGCACGATACGGCCGTCGACGACACGGCCGAGGTCGTTCCCCATCGCGCGAATGGCTACGAGAGCGTCGAGGATGTACCGGGCAGATTCCGCAATGCCTCCTGGATCGACATGAGCGTCGTTGCCGCGGCCGGGGCGATGCGGTCGACCGCCGGGGACCTTTTGAAGTGGGAAAGAGCGCTCTTCGGCGGCGAGGTGCTGACGCCGAAAAGCCTCGCGATGATGATCGAGCCGAGCCGGCTGAAGAACGGGCAACTGTCCGGCACGGTCATGCAGCCGGGCCCGTCCTGGCAGGGCAGCTTCGAGTACGGGTTCGGGCTCGCCATCAGCAAGGACGAGGAAGGCCGCCGGATCGTCCGTCACAATGGCGCGATCAGCGGCTTCAACGCTTTCATGCGCAGCTATCCCGAGCAGCGTATCTCCGTAGTGCTGCTCGCGAACACGGGGAATGACTCAGCGCTCGTGACCGGGCCGAAGGTCGCCGAGATAATCCTGGATGGCCACGCAAGTGAAGATCTGCACTGAACCGTCACGAGGTGCCCGGGAACGATGAAGACCGATGAACCGAGGCTGGGATCGAGGGCCGGACCTCGAAGGATGGAGGTGAATCGTGGCACGCGCGCCAGCCGGTCCGCCGGCACCGCGACGACCGACCCGGGCGCCGTGCTGAAGCTGCTGCGCAAGCGCAGGGGACTGACGCTGGCCGACGTCAGCGCGCTGACGTCCCTGCCGGTGCCGACGTTGTCCAAGCTGGAGAACGGCCGCATTTCCTTCACCTACGACAAGATGCTGCAGGTCGCGAACGGATTGGAGATCAATATCGCGCAGCTTCTCAGTCCCGCGGGCGTGGACACGCCGCCGACGCGGCTCAACGCGCGCCGAAGCATCAATCGCAAGGGCGAAGGCACTTGCGTCGATTCGGGCACCTATATGATCCGCCACCTGGCGGCCGATCTGCTCGACAAGGGCTTCGTGCCCATGGTCGGGGACATCCGCGCCCGATCGATCGAGGAGTTCGGGCCGATGATTCAGCATCCGGGCGAGGAGTTCATCTATGTGCTGGAAGGGACGCTCGAGCTTCACACCAGTATCTATGCGCCGGTGCGGCTGGAGCAGGGAGACAGCATTTTCTTCGACAGCGACATGGGCCATGCGTACATCAATGCCGGCCGTGGGCGCTGCCAGGTCCTCACCATCTGCTCGGAATCCAGGACTTCGACTTGAAGAAAACGGATAGATACGACCGGGTGCGCAAAAGCCCGGTGCCGGCGGCCTCGAGCGGCGGCCGTTCCTGCGGCGAGCGCACCCGACCCATTGAAGGGAAAGGGAAGGCGCATGGCTGGAGCCGGACGAATGAGGCGGGGTGACCGCGGGTCCGCCGCAGAAAGCGTTTCCACCGGGACGCCCGGCCTGGTCCTGCCGCAGCCGTACCTGCTGTTCCTGGCGGATGCGACAGAGGCACGTTTCGCGAAGACCGCGTTCGGCTTGCGGGACTGGGCGGGAGGCAAATGTATCGGTGAATTCGGCATCGGCGCGACGGTCACGACCGGCCTGCCGCATATGACGCCTGCCGAAGCCTGCGAAGCCGGCGCCCGCTCGCTCGTCATCGGCGTTGCCGGCATCGGCGGATCGATCTCCGAACACTGGGTCCCGCCTCTCGTGGAAGCGATGCACGCCGGGCTCCACATCATCAGCGGCATGCATTCACGGCTCGGAGAGGTACCGGAGCTCGCCGAGGCTGCCGAGCGTACCGGCCGCCGCCTCATCGACGTGCGTTTTCCCCCGGAAGGCCTGCCCGTCGCCACCGGGCGCAAGCGCTCCGGCAAGAGGCTCTTGACCGTGGGAACCGATTGCGCGCTTGGCAAGAAGTACACCGCTCTCGCGATCGCGAATGCCTTCAATGAACGCGGCATTCCCTGCACCTTCCGCGCGACGGGCCAGACCGGCATCATGATTGCGGGCAGCGGAATACCGATGGATTCCGTGGTCTCGGATTTCGCCGCGGGCGCTGCCGAGGCGCTGAGCCCCGATGCCGCACCCGGTCACTGGGACATCATCGAGGGCCAGGGCTCGTTGTCTCACCCGATATTTGCAGCGGTTTCGCTCGGGCTCCTCCATGGAAGCCAGCCCGACGTCATCGTCGTCTGCCATGAACCCGGTCGCACCGAAATGCTCGGCACCGCGAGTTACGCTCTTCCGTCGATCGAAGAGACCATCGAGCTCAACCTCAGGCTGGGCGGGCGCACGAATCCGCACATCCGGTGTGCGGGCATTTCGATGAACACGTCGAAACTCCGGCCGGAGGAGGCGGAGGACTACATGGCTGCGGAAGCCGAACGACTGGGCCTGCCGGTCGCCGATCCGATGAGAGGCGGCCAGGCTTTCGAAACCTTGATCGAGAGCTGCCTCGGGTAGGCGATCGGCCCCCGACCCGGGGCCGTTCGCGATCGCGCTCGTACCGCCTCGGCTCGTCCGGCCGGAGCCGGAACCCCGCGTTGCTACGGAGCGGCCACCATCTCGCCCGTCTCCATCGAGATGCAGTAGAACTCCTTCGGCTGCACGCCCTGCGTCTTGCGATACAGGTACATGTCGCCCTGCGAGAGCGACGACCCGGAGACGCGATAGGTGAAGCGAGTGGCCAGCAGGTCCATGAACGTGGAGCCGACCAGCAGGCCACCGACACCGTCCAGGCGATGCACCCCGAGCGCCCACTTGCCCGCCTGGTCGCCTTCCTCGACATAGTAGGAGTATTGTTCCGGCGAGAGCGTGACGACCAGCGACGTGGCCGGCATGAGGTAGCAGGTCTGGCCGAGCGTGAGCGTCAGGTCCGGCAGGTTGGGGTAGTCGGACGGGCGTCCGTTCGTGTAGTAGAGGCCCACCCAGTTGCCGGCATCGTCGTAAGTGGGCGTGAAGATCAGGTTGCCCTGTGCATCGCGGAGCTGTGACAGCGGCTGCATGATCGGGTAGACGTACTGCGCGTCGCCCTTGAAGCGGGATGAGCCCGAGTCCAGGAAGAACGTCTGTCCCGCGAGAGGCGGCAACGGAGTGCCGCCGAGGCGCACCGAGTAGAGGTTCGTTCCCCAGAGATAGCCGATGGCGGCTTTCTTCGGCTGGAGCTGCACCTCGCTGCGCGGATCGAAGTACGTCGGGTCGCCGCGGCCACCGAGCCACGTGAAGCCGGTACCGGTCCAGGGCTCGGTGAGCATCGAGAACTCGGGGCTCGGAATCCCGCCTTTGAAGTAGAGCATCTCGATGAGGAACCCGGAGCCGGGCGTCACGTCGGCGGATTCGGAAGGCAATCCGACGCCGCCGCCCCAGGTGAGGTACTGGAACTTCGCGCCGGAATAGTCGACCGAAGCGAAGAACGGTATTGCCTGCCAGGGGCCGCCGTCGATGTAGAGCGGGACGGCGCCGGTCCACGTGGTCATGTTGCCCCACGGTCCGAAGCTCCTCGTGGTCGGCGTCTTGTCGAGCCAGACGAAGCCGGGTTGCCCGGTGTCGACCCGGGCGTGCGCATTGCACGCCTGCGTCGTGCACAGGTCCGACGTGGCCCAGAAGAAGCTGGCGCCGCTGTCGAGTGCGAGCCGCATCGGGCTCTTTCCGAGCGCGATCCTGTCCGTGTACCAGGGTGTGGCACCGTAATCCGCCATCGGTCCCCGTTGCATCGGCAGCGTGATGATGTGAGGGATGATCTCGGCGCTCTCCTCGCTCGCGGTCGCCTCGGGCGCGGAATCCGCCCGGCAGGCGCCGAGCATCGCCGCGACGACGGCGAGAGCGAGAGATGCCTTGGCGGTCGTAGCGTCTGTGCGGTTCATCGCTCTGCGTTCCTCGAAAAGGTGAGCTGGCTGGCTTTCGTCTGGACGTAGATTGCGTCGCCGGCCGTGCCCCTGCTGTCGAACACCGTCAGCGTGAGCACCCCGGTGGAGAACTCGAGACTGCCCGCCATCGACTGGCACGTGCCGGCCGTGCCGAGGCCGACGGTGACGGACAATCCCTGGCGGGGAAGGCCTGCGGACTGCGCGTCGACGTCGGTGAAGGCGAGGACGGGGTACTGGCCGGTCGGCGTGTACCAGTTGCCGGTGACGTAACCCACGGACGGGTTGTTGAGTGCCAGGCCGAGTGCGAGGCCGGGATTCTCGCGGCAGACCCAGATGCCGCTGATCGGGTCGGCGGCGGCTTCCGGGGAGGCGATCTCGAGCTTCGGCGCGGGTTCCTGCAGCGCACCCTTCGGCGTGTACACGAGCTTGTCGACATAGGTTCCGGCGTCGGCGAGCCCTGGAAAATCGCAGGTGGCGACCATGGCGTGCATGAGGTAAATCGTGGGTTGGGCTCCGCTCACGTCGAGCTGGCCGCTGAGGCCCGAAACCCAGTGCCAGCTCGGATCGCTCGGGCCTCCCTCGTAGGAGCGCCAGTAGATCGCCAGCGCGACGCTTTGTCCGAGCTGGGGCGTCGGATCGTTCATGTTCGCCATGCCCACGACGAAGTACTTTCCGGTGGAGCCCGTCGAGGACTGGTAGGTGCCGGTCACCATGCCGCCGACGAGTTGCTGGAGCTCCATCACGGAGCCGTAACTGTTGGTCCAGGTCCCGGTAACGCTCATGTCGGCTCCTCCTGCTTAAGGGGCACTCATCCGGCGTCAGCGACGCCGTAGTACCGCTTCGCCTGTGCGGCGGTGATGTACCCGTTCTTCAGATCGGCGAGCACCTGCTCCCGGGGGCGCTCCGCCGGGTTACCGTAGCCACCGCCGGTGGCCGAGATCATGCGGAACACGTCGCCTTTCTCGCCCCGCACGGCGGTGGCCATCGTGTAGCGGATGCGCTCGCCGTTCCGTTTGAGGTGCCAGGCTCCGTTCGTCGAGCCGTCGCGCCCGCCGGCCATGCCCCAGGGACGGCTCGCGGTGCGGGTGGCGGAATAGGTGAGGAACGCCTCGTCCGCGGTCACGCGGTAGTCGATGACGACACCCTTGCCGCCGCGGAAGCGGCCTTCGCCGCCGTCCTCGTTGTGAAACGCGTACTGCTCCACCTCGAAGCCGTAGCGGCTCTCGGCGAGCTCGATCGGAATGTTGAAGGTCTCGCCGTTTGCACAGCAGAACTGGCCGTTGTCGCCGTCCCGGCCTTCCGACGCGCCCCAGCCGCCGAGCAGGGGCTCGCCCATGACGAAGAGCTTGCCCGTGTCCGGGTGCAATCCGGAGATGAAGGTCGCGCCGACCGTGCGCTGGTGACCGGCGGGCAGGCGGTCCGGCATGGCGGCGGCGAGTGCCTTCCACATGACCTCGATCGCGGCGAGCAGGCCCTCGTAGTAGATCGAGACGGGAGCGGGTGATTCGGCGGAGATCAGCGTCCCCGGAGGGCAACGCACCTCGAGCGCGCGAAAGCAGCCGCCGTTCGCCGGTATCTCCGTGTTCGTCACCGCCTTGAACGCGCAGCGTGCGCCGGTCACGAGACCCGTGTAGCTGCAGTTCACCGGCCCGAGCGCCTGCGGGTCGGTGCCGGAAAAGTCGGCGATCATGCGCTCGTCCGTGATCGTGACCTTGACGCGCACCGTGAACGGGCCGTTGCCGAGCCCGTCCTCCTCGACGACGTCTTCGGCCTCGAAAGTGCCTTTCGGCAGGCGCGCCAGCTCCGCGAGGGTCATGCGCTCGCCGTAATCGAGGAGATCCTGCATCGCCGCGAGCAGCTCGTCCTCGCCGTACTTGTCGACGAGCTCCAGCATGCGCCTGGCCCCGACCTTGCAGGCCGCGATGCCGGCGTGCATGTCGCCGAGCGTGCTGTCGGGCAACCGCACGTTGGCGCGGATGATCTCGACGAGCGCATCGTTCATGCGGCCCCGATCGCACAGCTTCAGGAAGCGGAAATGCAGGCCCTCCTGGAAAATCTCGGTGGATTGGGTCGAGACGCTGCCGGGATACGAGCCGCCCACCTCGGTCCAGTGCGCCTTGTTGACGGTCCAGGCGATCAGCCGCTCGCCGTGGAACACCGGATACACGATGACCACGTCGGAAAGGTGGGTTCCGCCGCCTTCGTAGGGAGTGTTCGTGATGAAAATGTCGCCCGGGTTCACGTTGCCCCGGTGATGCGCGAGCGTGCTCTGCACCGCCGTGTCCAGCGTGGCGAGGAAGGCCGTGACGCCGTTTCCCTGGGCAAGCAGGTTGCCTTCGGCGTCCGTCGCGCCGACCGCGAAATCCGTGGTCTCGTAGATGATGGGGCTCATCGACGTGCGGATCATCGCGTCGAACATCTCCGCGCCGATCGCGACGATCGCGTCCTTGATGACCTCGCGCGTGAATGGGTCGTGCCGCATTGCTCAGCGTCCGGATTGCAGGTCGATGTGGTAGTTGCCGAAAGAGTCGACTTCGAGCGGCAGGCCGGGCGGAACGACGAGCGTGACCGACGGTTCCTGCACGACGGCGGGTCCGACGAGCGACATGCCGGGCTCGAGCCTGAGGCCGTCGTAGATCGCCGCTTCGTGCTCGCCGTCCCGGTCGAAGTCGACACGGCGTGAGCCGAGCCGCGCGTCGGCGAGCTCTGCCCCGGTCACGGCCTTCCTCGCGATATCCGGCTTGTCCACCGGCAGGCTGGCCACGAGGTGGAAATTGACGATCTCGACCGGGGCCTGGAGCCGGTAGGTGAAGCGCTGCTCGTGCGCCGCATGGAAAGCCTCCAGCGACGCCTCCGTGTCGACCCGGCCGTCGAGCATCGGGAGCTCGACCTTGACCGTGTGCTCCTGTCCCTGGTAGCGCATGTCGGCGAAATAGCCGAACGCGAAATCCGCGGAGCTTTCGCCGCTCTCCTCGGCGAAGTCGACGCAAGCCTGGCGCCGCATCTCGATGAAAGTTTCCGCGATGCGGTCCTGCGATGCTTTCTCGAGCGGCATCGGGCGGGTCTGGACGTAGTCGCGCCGAAGGTCGGTCATCAGCATGCCCCAGGCGGAGAACACGGCCGAGTTGACCGGCACGATCACCTTGCGCACCTTCAGCTCACGGGCCAGGTCCACCGCGTGCATCGCGCCGCCGCCGCCGAACGCGATGAGTGCGAAATCGCGCGGATCGTGACCCTTGTTCGTCGACACCAGCCTGAGCGCGTTGATCATGTTCGCGTTGGCGATGCGCAGGACACCCCGGGCAACCTCCCGTTCCGATACCCCGAATCGCTCCGCCAGCGGACGGAACGCGCGTGCCACCGCGTCCCAGTCAGGCTCCACCTCGCCGCCGACGAAGCTCGCAGGGTCGATGCGCCCGAGGAGGAGGTTCGCATCGGTGGTCGTCGCCCACTCGCCACCGCGGCCGTAGGCGGCAGGTCCGGGCACCGCCCCCGCCGATTGCGGGCCCACGTGCAGCTTTCCGCCTTCGTCGATCCACGCGATCGAGCCGCCGCCGTTGCCGATCTCGACGATCTCGGTCACCGGCGTCTGGATCGGGTAGCCCGGCGACTTCGGCGTCTTCTCGATGTAATAGTGAGTCGAGATCCGGACCCGGCCGTTCTCCACCAGCGCGCACTTGGCCGTCGTGCCGCCGATGTCCAGCACGATGAGGTTCGGCTCGCCGATCGCACGCCCGAGGTGGGCGGCGGCATAGACTCCGCTCGCCGGGCCGGACTCCACCATGGCGATCGGGTTCTGCACGGCCGCCGCGTCGCTCGCGATGCCCCCGTTCGACTGCATCATGTAGAGCCGGCCGTTGAAGCCCCGGTCCGAAAGCCGCCGGTCGAGGCGCTCGATGTAGCGCTTCGCGATGGGGTGCACGTACGCGGAGAGCACCGTGGTGCTCGTGCGCTCGTACTCGCGCCACTCCCGGCTGACTTCGTGCGAAGCGAGCACCGAGACCCCGGGCCAGGCCTCCTGGATCGCCCGCTTGGCCCGGATCTCGTTGTCCGGGGCGATGTAGGCATGCAGGAACGTGATGGCGATGGCCTCGACCCCCTCGCTGCGAAAGTGGCGCAGGATGTCGTCGAGGCCGTCGAGCTCCACCGGGTGCGTGATCTCGCCGCGATAGTTGGTCCGCTCGGGCAGCTCGGCGCGCAGGTGCCGCTCCACGAACGGGGCCGGCTTGCGGAAATTGAAGTTGAACAGGTCGGGGCGGTTGCCGCGCGCGATCTCGAGCACGTCGCGGAAGCCCCGGGTGGTGATGAGCCCCGTCTTCACGCCCTTCCGCTCCGTCAGGGCATTGATGACGACCGTCGAGCCGTGCGCGAAAAACGCCAGGCTCGCGGGGCTCACCCCGGCCTTGTCGAGGGTGCCGAGCACGCCGCGATCGAAGTCCGGCGGCGTGGTGTCGACCTTTGCGGTACGGACCTCGGAGCACTCTCCGGTTTTCGGATCCACGTCGTACCACGCGAGATCCGTGAACGTGCCGCCGACGTCCGTCGCGGCGCGCCGCAGCCTCGGGGCCATGGAAGCCGGCGTGCTCAAAATGCCTTCCGGACGTCGACGCGCCAGGTGATCGGCGGCGCGGGCTGGGCAAACCCCCCGAGCACGAACTCGTCGTTGTAGGCTTCGTCGAGCACGTTCTCCCAGGTGCCGATGATGCTCCAGCCGGACTCCTCGTTCTCGAAGCCGAAGCGCAGGTCGACGAGGTCGAGGGCGGAGCGATCGGTGGAGTTCTCCGGATCCCAGTACTGCTCGCCGACGTGCCGGTACTCGATGCGCGTGAACGTCCCGAAGCCCCGCCACAGCGGCGCAGTGCGGTATTGCAGCCCGGCGTTGAAGGTGACGTCCGGCACGTACGGCGCCTTGTTGCCGACTGCCGCCGGGTTCAGCGCGTAGCCCTTGATCTCGCTGTCCGTCAGGCCGACCGACGCGTACGCGTCGAGGCCTTCGGCCAGGTGCGCGGTCGCGGCGAGCTCGCCGCCGAAGAGCCGGACGTCGTCGATGCCGACCAGCACCTGCGCGCCGACGGCGCCGACGAACACGAAGTAGTGCTGGCCTTCGACGTCGGTGCGGTACAGGGCGCCGTCGATGCTCACGCGCCCGTCCCGGGCTTCCGCCTTGAAGCCGATCTCCCAGGTTGCCGTGATCTCCTCGTCGACCACGTCCTCGACGCCGACCAGGCCGACGCTCGCGGCCGCCTCGCCCACGCCGTTCTGGTTGAACTGCCCGCTGCGGAAGCCGACGCCCCACGAGCCGTACACGTTCAGGCCGGGGCTCACGAGCCAGCGCGCGCTGACCTTGGGCTGCAGGTGGTCGTAGGTGCGCTCGTTCACCGCACCCGGCACGCCGGCCGTGTTCAGGCCGGAGACGTGCTGCTCGCGCTCGTCCCTGTCGTAGCGCAGGGCAAGCGACAGCTCGAAAGCGTCGGTGACGTCGTAATCGACGTTGCCGAAGATCGCGCTCGCCGTGTTGTCGTTGTCGTCGGCGAGGAACGTCAGCGTCGGGTTGACGGCATCGGCGAACAGCGGCGTGTGCTCGATGCGCGTGATGCCGAGCCCGAGGTCCGCACCGGTGGTCGTGCTGATGAAGCGATCGGTCGCAAGCCAGTAGACGCCCGCCATCCAGCGCAGGCGGCGGTCGGACGGCGAGGTGATGCGGAACTCCTGGCTCACGGCCTCGACGTCCACGTACTGGGTCTGGGTGCCGTCGCCGAGCGGGAAGACGCCGAAATCGACGCTCGTGGCCGCCGTGTACGGGAACTGGTCTCCGTGGAGGTACTCGGTGACGGCGTTCCACGCGGTCGTGGAGCTGAACGTGCCCCAGGCGCCTTCGTAGCGGATCTTCAGCGCGAGCTCGTCGATGTCGCGCTCGTTGTAGCCGGGATTGTTGGCGTAGAGGTTGCGATCCACGAGATCCGCGTCGCCGCGAGTGAAGTCGAACGCGACGGGCTTGCCGTCGCCGCCGACGGTGGCCGGCTGGAAGATGTAGTTCAGCCCGCCGCCTTCGGTGCGAACGATGCCTGCGCGCACGTCGATTTCCAGCGCAGCGCTCGGCGTCCAGAGCAGCTTGCCGCGGAACGTGAGGTCTTCGAGGTAGTCGACCGTGTCGTCCAGCACCGGGTTGTACAGGAGCCCGTCGCTGTCGTCGTAACGGGCGGCGAGCCGGAAGAAGAGCTCGTCCTCGACGATGGGCCCGCTTAGCGAGGCGCCGGCGGCGTACCGGTTGCGGCCGGCGCCCGCCTCGACGTGGCCTTCGAGCTCGTTGGTCGGTGCCCGCGTCGTGATCAGGATCGCTCCGCCCGTGGCGTTGCGGCCGTAGAGGGCACCCTGCGGCCCGCGCAGCACCTCGATGCGCTCCACGTCCACCAGTCCCTGGTTGAACTGGCGCGGGTTGATCTGCAGCACGCCGTCGACGACGGTCGCGACCGGCGGCTCGGAGTTGCGGACCTGGGTGACGCCGCGCACGGTGAGGAAGTTCGTGCCCGCGCTCTGCGAGCGCGTGAAGTTGACGTTGGGGGTCATCGAGAGGAAGTCGTTCACCTCCCGGATGCCGGCTTCCTCGACGGCCTGCCGGTCGAAAGCCGTGACGGCGACCGGTACCTCGAGCAGCCGCTCCTCGCGTCCCCGGGCGCCGGTCACGACGATCTCTTCCAGGGCCGCGTCCGCGGGCGCTGCCTGGCCGAAAACGGGCGACGAGGCCCCCAGCACGACGGCGGCGACGAGCCCCCCAAAGCGTGTGCACAACTGCATGCGTTCTCCCCCTTGCCCCGCCGGATCGGCGCGGGCGTTCTCCGGCACCGCAAGCATCCGGGACGTGCCATAAGGGCGGCAACGGGGAATCGGACTAGGCGCGCCGCCGTCGTGGAGTAGCTCGCGGGGCCGGCGGCGCGCCGGACCTACTCGTTCGGGTAGGTTTCGCCGTGCATGCCGAGATCGCGCACCCGTGCGATGGCCTCGGCGCGGCGGCTCACGTCGAGCTTGCGGAAGATGTTCTTCAGGTGGAACTTGACGGTGTGCTCCGTGAGATCGAGCGTCCGCGCGATGGTCTTGTTGGATTGCCCCTGGACGAGCTCGTGGATCACCTCCCGTTCCCGGGGGCTGAGGCCGAGCAGACTGAGCGCGCCGCCGGGATCCTCCCCGCGCTCCTCCGACTCGAGGCAGGCCCCGATGAAATCGAGCACGACGGCGTCGATGGCCTCGTCGCGCGCCCGGCGACGCGCGGCACGCAGCAGCGCCGCGCCGGGCTGCGGTCCGCGGAACGGCCTGCGGATGCCCTCCGGGGCCGCGAGCTCCAGCGCGAGCACCAGGTCGTCCAGCGCTTCCCGGCGCTGCCCGAACCCCGCTAGGATGTCGGCCCTGACGGCCAGCGCCTGCACCAGGTAGATGCCGGCGGACAGCGCCCGGCAACAGGCGATGACGTCGTCCAGCACGCGCAGGGACAGCGCGCGGTCGCCGGCGGCGTGGTAGTACGCGAGCGCCGGCCCGACGATCTGCCAGGGACGCCAGCGGAAACGGTCGTGCTTCCAGCAGCCGACGGTGAATTCTTCCGCGAGCGAGGCCGCGAGGCGCGCGGCCGAACGCTGGTCGCCGAACAGCGTGTGCAGCCACAGGCGGTGGCCGGAGGCGAGGGCCGACAGCCGCGGCATCCCGCGACCGGCCGCCGTTCGCTCGGCGCGCGCGATCCAGCCTTCGGCCGCGGCGATATCGCGACGTTGCAACGCGGCGGCGACCCCGGTGTCCAGGCCGTGCGCGAAGATCTCGAACCAGCCGTCGTAGCTTTCCACGTACGAGAGCGCGCGATCGAACTCGCTTTCATAGCCTTCGTCCCACGCGTCCCGCCAGTGCAGCACGGTGCCGACGAGCAGCTCGGCCAGGGAACGAAGGCCGCTGTCGGCGCCGAAATTATCCTCCGCGAGCTGGCGCGCCTGGCGGAAATTCGCTTCCGCCTGGCGTAGCCGCCCGAGGTAGAGAGCCGCGCCGCCCGCGTGCAGGAAGCAGTAGTTCAAGCCAAGCACGGAATCCGCGGCCCGCATGGCGCGCATGGCCTGCCGGCTGACCTGCTCGGCTTCGTCGAACGCGCCATTGGCCAGCTTGACGAGCGCATTCGTGCAGGAGAGGACGCCCAGCGTCAACTTGTCGGAGGGCGGAATGCGCGCGAGCAGCTCCTCCTGGTGCACGATGCGCGCCGCCGTGTAGCGCTGGTCTTCGTACATGTCGAGCAGCGCGCCGACGTTCACCATGTCGCGGCCGAGGGGCGTCGCGAAGTCTTCCCGGAGATTCCCGACTCCGGCGGCCACGCGTGCCTGTTCCATGATGGCGCGCGCCTCCGGGATCCGCCCGTCCTTCAGCGCGAGGTAGGCGCGCGCGACCTGGATTCGCGGCCGCGCCAGCGCCTCGCGATCCGGGATGCTCCGCACCAGGTTGCGCAGGTAGCCGATGCCGCCGTACAGCATCAGCTCCCAGCCGCCCGCGTCCTCGATCAGCCTGGCCGCGCGGTCGAGATCGCCGGCGAGGCGCGCGTGGCGGACGGCATCGGCGACATAGCCTTGCGCGGCATGCCACTCGCTCGCCCGCAGGTGCAGCCCGGCGATGGATTCGGGGGCCCTGCGCTGGAGCACGACCTGCAGGTGATCGGCGAACAGGTGGTGGTAACGGAACCATTCCTTGCGGTCGTCGAGCGGCACGAGAAGGCTTTGCAGCGGCTCGAGCCGGTTGAGGATGCTCCAGGCGTCGTTGCGCCCGCAGACGGCGTTCGCGAGCGGCGCGTTGAACCGCTCGAGCACGGCGGTCTTCGTCATGAAATCGAGCAGGTCCTCGTCCAGGCCGGAGAGCACCTGGTCGGCGAGGTAACCCGCGAGGTGGCTGCCCTGGGCGCTGAGACCCGCGAGCGCGTGATCGATCGAGCGGCTGCTGCCGAGCGTCAGGCGTGCGAGCTGCACGGCAACCGCCCATCCTTCCGTGCGCTCGAACAGGACTTTGAGCTGGTCGTCGGTCAACGAGGGGTCCACCACGGCGCGCGTCTCCTCCTCGGAGAACCGCAGCATGTCCGCGTCGATCTCGATGGCCCGCCCGGATACCAGCCGCTGGGCGATCGCGAGGTCGGGACGGACGCGCGAGGCGACGATCAGGGTGAAGTTCGGCGGCGCCGCATCGACCATGCGATTGACGACCAGGTCGACCGCGGGCGCCGCGATACGGTGATAGTCGTCGAGCGCGAGCACCGTGTGTGCGCGGTGCTCGGCGATCGCCGACAGGATGCTTCCGAGCGCCGCCTCTGCGGAGAGCTCCATGAGTCCCTGGGCCGCGAGCATCTCGAGCCTGCCGGTGTCGACGCCTGCTTCGGAAAGGGCAAGGATGACGTAGGCAAGGAGCTGCCGGACTTCGGCGTCGTCCTCGTCCAGGCTGAGCCACGCGACGGTGTGACCGTCCGCGACGAGCCGGTTGCGCCACTGGGAGACGAGGGTCGTCTTGCCGAAGCCGGCCGGCGCGACGATGACGCACAGGCGCCGCTCGATCGCCGTGTCGAGGATCCGCAGTAGGTGGAGGCGCGAAACCAGCGAGACCTGCTGGCGCGGTGCGTCCAGCTTGGCGCTGATGAACCAGCGACGCGCGTTCGCATCGGCCTTCTCGGTCATCGGCCCGGCGGCGGCTTCGGCTACTTGTATGGCGTTCATGTTACCGCAGGAGCACGGCGGCGGCGTACCGGGAGCCGATCGCGCCTTGCTCCCCGGCGGGCGCCGGCGGGCCGAAATGGCGCAAGTCCCCGTGTCTGGCGCGCGATTCGGGCGCGTGCCTATAATCGCCGTGCGCTCGCCTGCGAGCGGCTGCGGCAAAGGCCGCGCAGTCTACAAGGAGCATGCCGTGGCGGAAGAATCGACGAATCACACCTGGCAGTTCTTCCGGGCCGGCGATTTCGAGCAGGTCGCGCTCACGTCGGGGGCGGACCTCCTCGCGCTCGATACGCTGGACCAGAAGCTCTGGGCGGCGCTGGGTTGTCCGGTCGACGGGCTGCACTTCGACCGGCGGACCCTCGAGCTGATCGACTCCGACGGCGACGGCCGCATTCGTGCGCCGGAGCTGATCGCCGCGATCAAGTGGGCCGCCGCGCACATCCGGAACCCCGACGATCTCGTGAACCCGGCGGAGGCCCTGCCGCTCCCAGCCATCGACGATGCGAGCCCCGAGGGGGCGCAGATGCTGGCCACGGCCCGGCATGTCCTCGAGCTGCTCGGCAAGGCGGATGCCGATGCGCTGAGCGTCGACGACACCACGGAAGCCCGCGAGCGCTTCGCGCAGATGCCCTTCAACGGCGACGGCATCGTCACGCACGATGCCGCCGAGGGCAACGAGGCCGTGCAGGCGCTGATCGACGACGTGATCGCATGCCTCGGCGCCGATACGGACGCATCGGGCAAGCCTGGGGTGGGAGGCGAGAAGCTCGACCGTTTCCTCGCCGACGCGGCCGCGCTCGCGGAGCGGCTCGCGCATGCGGAGAGCGACCCCGCCATCCGGGTGCTCGGCGATGCCACGGCCGAGGCGTCGGCCGCGCTCGAGGCCGTGCGCGCCAAGATCACCGACTACTTCACCCGCTGCCGGCTCGCGGAGTTCGATGCGCGCGCGGTTGCCGCGGTGAACGGCGGGGAGGGCGCGTTCGCGGCGTGGGTCGCCGCCGACCTCGTGCCGGACGCGGCGGAGATCGCCGCGTTGCCGCTTGCCCGCATCGAGCCGGGCAAGCCCTTGCCGCTGACCGCCGGCATCAACCCGGCCTGGGAGGAGCGGATCGGGAAGTTCCGCAGCGCGGTCGTCGTCCCGCTGCTGGGCGAGCGTACCGAGCTCACGCTCGAGGAGTGGCGCGAGCTCGAAGCGAAGCTGGCGCCGTTCGCCGCCTGGAGCGCGGACGTGGCGGCCTCGCCGCTGTCGCAGCTCGCGCCCGAGCGGCTGCAGGAGATCCTCACGGGCGATGCGGCTTCGACACTCCGGGCGCTCATCGACCGGGACAGCGCCGAGTACGGCACGGCCGCGGCCATCGACGGCGTCGACCGGCTGGTGCGTTACTGCCGTTACCTGTATCTCCTGTGCGAGAACTTCGTCAATTTCCGGCATTTCTACAGCCGTGAGTCGCAGGCGATCTTCCAGGCCGGCACGTTGTACATCGACCAGCGGAGCTGCGAGCTGACGCTGTGGGTGGACGACGCCGCGAAGGCCGCGCCGATGGTCGCCCTGGCCGGCACCTGCCTGCTCTACTGCGACTGCGTGCGCCGGGCGACCGGCGAGAAGCGCCAGATCGTGGCCGCGGTGACGAACGGCGACTCCGACAACCTGATGGTCGGCCGCAACGGCATCTTCTACGACCGCGACGGGCGCGACTGGGATGCGACGATCACGAAAATCGTCGACAACCCGATCAGCCTGCGGCAGGCGTTCTGGTCACCCTACAAGAAGCTGGTCAGGTTCATCGAGGAGCAGGTCGCGAAGCGGGCGGCGGCTGCCGACGAGGCCGCGACGAAGAAGCTCGAGCTGACCGCCACCACGGTCACGAACGTCGACAAGGCACCGCCGGAAGCGAAGAAGATCGACGTCGGCACCGTCGCCGCGCTCGGCGTCGCGTTCGGGGCGCTCGCGACGGCAACCGCCGCGATTGCCGGCTACGGCAGCAGCCTGATGGGCCTCCCGTTCTGGCAGCTCTGCGTCGCACTCGGGGTGCTGCTGCTGATCGTTTCCGGCCCGTCGGTGCTGATCGCGTGGCTGAAGCTGCGCAAGCGCAACCTGGGCCCGATCCTCGACGCGAACGGCTGGGCCGTCAACGCGCGCGCGCGGCTGAACGTGCCGTTCGGCGCCAGCCTGACCGGCATCGCGCAATTACCGCGGGGTGCGAAAGTCGCGCTCGGCGACCGGTTCGGGCAGCGGCCGGCGGCATGGCCGAAGCTGATCGCGACGGTCGTCGCCGTCGGCTTCCTGTACAGTCTCCTGAACGACTACGGCGTGATCCGCTGGCTCAGTAACGGCGCGTTCGGCGATCCCGCGAGGGACCGGCCGGGGCTGGAAGCGTTGCTGGTGCCGGACGACCAGTCGGAGACCGCCGAGGATCCGGAGACGGCGGAAGAGCCGGAGACGCCGGCCGAGGAGTGACTCCGGCTTCACCGCCTCGCGCGAGCCGCACCCGCACCGTTGCCATTCTCGGGGCACGGCGCCGGCGAAGACCCGGGACCTGTCGCGGGGACGCTCAGCGGTGCAGCATGAGCACCGGCAATTCCGAGTCGAACAGCATGGACTCGGTGACGCCGCCGAAAACCAGCTCGCGCAGTCGCTGGCGGCTGTACGCGCCCATGACCAGCAGGTCGGAGCCGGTGCGCTCGAACGTCTTCGTGATGTCGCGTTCCGGGCGCTCGCCGCGGGTGAGGATCCGCTCGGTCCGTACGCCCCAGTGCGCCAGGTACTCCGCGAGGTAGGTGGCTTTCGGGCCCGGCCGCGAGCCGCGCCCGGACTCCACGATGCGCACTTCCTCGGCGCGCGTCAGCACCGGTATTGCCGCGGAAACGGCCGCGGCCGCATCGACGCTCTGGTTCCACGCGATCAGGACCCGCCTGCCGACCGACGCCAGCCGTGATTGCGGCAGCACCAGCACCGGTTTCCCGGAATGCAACAGCGCGGACAGGAGGAACTCCTCGGCCGGCCCGGAGCTCTTCGCTTTCGGCCGCGACAGGATCGAGAGGTCCGCCATCGGTCCGATGATCCCGAACACGCGCGCCGGCGACCCGACCATTTCCTTCCACAGCGCGATCCCGCTGCGGCCGCGCCCCGGGCGCTTCACCAGGTCGAACTCGCGACGTTTCGCGATGCGCTCGAACAGCGAGGCTGCCGAGCGGCTGTCGAGCTCGGGAGTGCGCCGCCGGCGACGGCGCAGCCACCGTCGCTCCGGCATGAGGTAGGGGTCCCGCGTCGTGTCTTCCTCGCGATGCGGGCGCACGTGGCAGCCGACCACGTTCGCGCCGAGCTCTCCCGCCAGCGTGAACGCGCATTCGAGTGCGAGGCCGCTTTCCGGCCGGTCGGCCACGGGAACGAGTAATACCCGCATGCTGCTTCTCCGGTCATGCGATCGTAAGTGGCTGCATTGTCACGAAGTGTGCGCCGGCAGACAAGCGAGCTGTTTCGGGGGGTATCCCGCTACAGCAGGGAGACATCGACGCGCCGCATCGGTGCCGCATGTTCGAGCAGCTTTCGCGCCTGGCCCTGAACGAAGGTCGAGATCCGCTCGATGAGATCCTGCTCATCGGGAACATAGCCTCCCTCACGGGCCTGCTGCGGAGCTGCCTCCAGGGCCGCGGTGCCCATGCGGGTCATCTCGCGTTCCAGCAAAGGCCGCGGCGTGCCGGTTCGAGCCGCGAAATCAGCCCAGGCGAAAGGACCGACCTCATGCAGCCGGAATTCGTCACCGTAGGCCATTGCCATGTCGTGATCCAGGTTCCCGTACTGCACCACGCTGACGAGATCGTAAAAGGGCGCAATTGCCAGCCCTTGCCTGCGGCAGAAAAAGGATACGTTCTTGCCGTGAGCATCGGAGTTGCCGATCAGGTACTGGAACAGAGCCCAGCGCAGCAATGACAAGCGAGTCATCGCCTTCCGCATCGCATGACGCGTGATCGAAAACAGCCGTTCGAAACTCACCCCATCGCGGATATGACGGACGTCGCGGCCGGAGCCGAAATTGCGTTCGTACTTGTAGGAGACCGGGAGATCCAATGCCTGGCAGGCGTCGATGATGTGGAGCCGGCGGACGCGTTCGGGCTCGCGCACGCGATCGAAGCGCTCGATGACCAGCACGGGGTCCGGCAACCTGAGTATGGAGACGGAAGGCACCGCGAGCCCCAGCCGTCCGGCGAGGGTCATGCAATAGTGCTCATTGGCCACCAGCATCGGCAGCCGGCCTTCCGGCGGCTCGGGCTTCAGAATGTGGGTGGAGGCAAGCGTGCCTTCCACCAGGTACATGCGCTGGTCGGGATCGAGGTAGACGGCCAACTTGTCCTGATGACCCGCGATCGAAAGGCGTACCCGCCCATCCCAGGCGGCGAACGGAATCTTCGATCGCTGCTCTATTCGAGCCCGGAGCTCGTCGCGACTTATCTCGCGCCGCGTGTCGGGTTGGTCTCCGGGCAAGACGTCGCCGGGAAAGAAGGCGAGGGCGCCCGACGTCTCTCGCCCCAGCTCACGGATCAAACCATAAATGTTGTTCCGCGAAACCTGGTGCGTGGTCGCCACGATGTCCAGGGCGCGTCCTTCCGGCAGCAGGTTTTCCAGGAAGCGCCGCACCGTCGCCGTCGCGGGCGGTGTCCCGCGAATCGGGAAATGGGGTGAGATCGGGTAGCTCGTATCGGCTGCTTCCCATTCCGGGTCATAGACGAAGGAAAACCGATCCTCGAGCGACTCGTATCCCAACGTGCCGACGCGCACGTTGCCGTCGAATACGGCCAGCGTGTGCAGGGCCATCAATCCGTGGGCTCGGCGGCGTACGGGTGGGTCAGCTTCGACTTGTCGACGACCACCAGCGCGAGACCCAACCCGTCGAGCACCTTGAGCAGGCGGTCCGTACCGACGCCCGAGTGGCCATTCTCGAGCCTCGAGAGCAGATCGACGGAGACCCCGCAAAGCGCGGCGGCATCGTCGATGCGGAGACCGCTCGCGCGACGCTGCTCCCGGACCGCGCGACCGAGATCGGAGAGAGACCTGACCAGGGTTTCGGAATAATGGAAACTCTCTTCCATTCGGGGGCTCCGGAAGGTCAATTTCGGAATTTAAGAAATACTGACCCGCCGATCCCGTGTTGTCAATTGAATTTCTAGTATTCCGAAATGGCGGCGCTCTTCGACGACCTGACAAAGCCAGTTCCGCCTTCCCGCCTCTAGCGTCGCGTCGGGCCGCCCCGCTCCTTCCCCTTTTGCACGACCCCGGGAACGGGCGTCGTTTCGCGCCCGAACTCGCCCTCGAGGGCGTCCACGCCTTCCTGCGGGTCGGCGCGCGGCACGAGCTTTTGCCTCTTCTTCCGGGTCTCCTTCGTGTCGACGCCGACACGCGCTTCCATGCTCTGCACGAGACCGGGTCGTGCCTCGCCGTCGCGATTGAACGACCAGGCGAGCCGCGGCTCGCCCAGCGGCAGGCGATCGGCGTCATCCATGCCATGGGACCCGGTGTTCCAGACGTGCCACGTCTTGCCGTAGGAGTTCATCTTGCCCTGCATCAGCTCGCTCTCGGCAAGCTCGGGAATCCCGGGGGCGATGAGCTGCCCGGAGAGGATCTCGAAATTGTGCGGATGCCAGTAGCGACGCTCTTCTTCCGGGAGCTGCTCGAACAGCGTCTCGGAAATGATGTACTCGATGCCGTTGAGGTTGGCATCGTCGGTGTTGCCGTCGAAGAGGGCGCACTGCGCGAAGTCCTGGTTGACCTGCCGGCAGAAGTGATGGGCTTCCACCTGGTGCCCGGGCGCCGCCTTCATCGGGTGCAAGCCGACCAGGTACAGGGTGAGCTGCTCCGGCGGCGAGTTTCCCTGCAGCATGCGCGCGCCCGCCTCGAGCACCTCGGTCTTCATCGCCTTCTCCGCCCCGGGCGGGGATACCCCGGGACCGGCTTCCTGCGCCGAGGCGAGCGACGCGGGCACGAGAAGAATCGCCGCAGCGAAGGGCCAGTTTTGCATGATCGTTTCCTCGTCTCGACGACCATCCCCGCGAGCGCTCCCCGGCAGCCGACGCGGTGCAAGAAGCGCGCCACCATCGACAGCCGCCTCTCCCGGCCGCTCCCGTTCGCCGCACTTACTCCGAGGGATTGTTACTCGGCGGGATCGCCCGTGGCCGGCGGCCGCCCCGCCCGGTATTCCGCCAGCCAGTAGCCCGCGACCAGCGTCTTCAGGTCCGTGATTTCGGCGCGACGCGTGCGCGCGATGAACTCCTCGGCCGGCAGGACCACGCTCAGGATGTCTTCCTGCTCCTCCGGGTTGCCGTGAATGCCGCCGGCCGTGCTCGCGTCCACGAAACCGAACACGATGACGATCTTTTCCGACGTGCCCCCGGAGCTGACGAACGCACCCGGATGCACGATGACCGGATCCTCGAGATCCAGCCCGGTTTCCTCCTTCGTTTCGCGCACCGCGGCTCGCAACGGCGATTCGCCTGCGTCCAGCGCCCCGGCGATCAAGTTGTCGGTATAGGGGTAATCACCGGCAGCGAGGGCGCCCGGGCGCATTTCATTGACCAGCACCACGGCGTCGCGTGCCGGGTCGTAAGCAAGCACGGCGACCGCGTCGCCCCTTTCCATCACCTCGCGCGTCAGGCGTTGAAAGCCTCCGGCATGCCGCTCGGTGTCGATCTCGTACCGCGCGACCTTGAGGAAGCCGGTATAGAGCGGCGTGCGGCGGAGGATTCTTGCTTCGAGCTTGCGTTGGCTCATGGCGGTTCCCTTCGATGGCCCGTTTTCTCACCGTCCGTTCGGGCGGGTCGCCGCCGTGTCCGGCGACACTGGATACCCATGATGCCATCTGGCGGCTCAATGCACGGGCCGCGCCGGTGAGGCCGGCCGTGCCGCGCAGGGGCCGAGGAAGCGCGGGAACCGCGGGAGGCCCGATGCCGTGTCACCGTCGTAGGCGTAGGTCACGCACTGGCCCACGGCCGGCGGATCGCGGCGCTCGTCGTCACTGAATCCCGTGCCGATGCGGAACCTGAGGCCGTCGGGCCGCTCGACGAGGAGCGCACCCAGCATGCCCGCGTATTTGCCCTTGCCCGGCAAACGGGCCACGACCTTCGCGCGTCCCTCGCGGTGTGGCTTGTACTTGAGCAGGTGCTCGTTTTCCCCTGCCCGGTACCGGGAGGACCCGCGGTGCAGCACGAGGCCTTCGCCGCCGGCGGCAATCACCGCATCGAGCCGCGCATCGAGCGCCGCGGCGTCCTCCACGCGGTACTGGGGAACGGGGCGCAGCCACGGTACGGCGGCCCGTTGCAGCAACTCGCGCAGGGCGGTAAGGCGTTTTGTGAACGGGCCGGGATGGCCCGGCAGGTCGAACACCATGAAGCGCATTTGCCGCCAGGCGTCGTCGTCCGGCACGCGCGTGCGCACGGTGGCGGAGGCGAACGCGAAGCGGCCGCGGCCCGCCCAGAGCTCGCCGTCGAGAGGCACCGCCGGCCAGCCGGAGGTGAACCACTCCGGCGCCGCCACGGCGCGGCCGCTCCGCGTCAGCAGCCGTTCGCCGTCCCAGTAGCCGCGGACGCCGTCGAGCTTCTCACTGACCCAGTAGCTCGCGACGTCGATCGGCGCGCCGGGCGGGTAAACCGTCGCCTGCATCAGCGGCGGCGGTTCTGCCGCGAAACAGCCCAAGGCAATGCACAGCAGCGGGGCCCGGCACAGGGCCGGGATGCGCTTCGCCGGTCGTCTCATCGCCGCGCTTCCCGAAGACGCCACCCCGGCAGCGTGCCCCGAAGGGGCGGCGCGCGCGAGCGGCGTTATTCGCGGGTTTGCCCGGATACGCGCGTGACGGTCATGGACCCGGCTGCCGCCGCTGGAACGCAGCGCCGGATTGATCCGAGTCAAGGACCCGGTCCTTCCCGGGGGCTACGTTGTGCCGTGTCGTCCAGGGCCATGGTTCCGTCCATGCGTGAGCACCACGATGCGTCGAGGCGTTGCAGGGCGGCCACCGCCGGCCTCGCGTTGGTGCCGGCATTGGCAATGGCGGCGGGCGCGGCCCCGGCCGCCGGCGACGACGGCGCGGCCATCGACGAGGTCGTGGTCGTGGCGCACCGGAGCGAACGACCGCTGCGCGAGATCGCGGGCACCGTCACGATCGTGACCGGCAGCGAGTTGCGGCGCGATCTCGCGACCAGCCTGGCCGACGCCTTCCGTCACGTCCCGGGCATCGACTACGAATCCGCCGGCACCCGCTTCGGTGCAGAGGGCCTCAACGTGCGCGGCATCGGCGGCAACCGGATCGCCCTCCTGGTCGACGGGGTGCCGCTCGGCCGGCAGTTCGCCGTGGGAGGTTTTTCCAACGCCACCCGCGACCTGCTCGAGGCGGGGCTCGTGCAGCGGATCGAGGTGCTGCACGGACCGGCGTCCGCGCTCTACGGCAGCGATGCGATCGGCGGCGTCGTCGCGGTCGCGACTCCGGATCCCGCCGACATCGCCGGCGAGGCCGGCTTCGGCGGGCGCGTCGCATCCACCTGGCACGGCGCCGACGAGAGTCTCCATGGCACGGGCATCGTCGCCGCCGGGGACGCCTCCCGCGGCGCGCTCGCGGGATTGAGCCTGCGGAGCGGCAGCGCGTACGACCCGGCGGCCTTGCCGGAGGCGCTCGATCGCCGCCGGGAGCGGCGGCGCGCGGCGCTGCTCAAGCTCACGGCAGGGGATGCTTTCGGCCTCGCGTGGAGGGCCGGCCTGCTGCACCGCGACGGCGAGGTCGCGACGAACCTGCGCTCGATGCTCGGCACCGGGCGGTTCGCGGAGACCACCGCGCTCGAGGGCGACGACGAAAGCCGCCTCGACGTTGCCTGGGTGGAGGCGGGGTTCGGCGCGCCGGGCGGCGCCATCGACTCCGGCCTGCTGCGCGCCTGGTTCGCGGCGTCGAAAGTCGACCAGCGCACGCTCGACGTGCGCGAGGCCGCCGCGCGGCCGGTCGCCGTCACCCGCGCCTTCGAGCTGGCGCAGCGCGCGCGGGGATTCGAGCTGAGCGCGGCGAAAGCGCTCCGCCATGGCGGGATGACGCAGCACCTCACCGCCGGCATCGAGCTTCGCACGACGCGGAGCGAGGAGTCGCGCGACGCGCTGGAGGTCGACCTGGAGAACGGAGCGACGAGCACCGTCCTGCTCGGCGAGGCGTTTCCGTTGCGCGATTTCCCGATCTCCGACACCCGCGTGCGGGGTGCCTGGATCGAGGACACGCTCGCGCTCGGCAACCTGCGCATCACGGCCGGGCTGCGCGCCGACCGGCACGAGCTCGTGCCCCGGCCCGATCCGGTGTACGCCGCGGACAACCCGGGAACCGTGCCCGTCGCGCTCTCCGCATCCGACCTGTCCCCCAAGCTCGGGATCGTGCTCGGCCTCTCCGGGCGCCTGGAAGCCTACGCGCAGTACGCGCACGGCTTTCGCGCCCCGTCGTGCGACGAGGTCAACGCCGGGCTCGACATCCCGCTGTTCAACGTGCGTGCCGTACCCAATCCCGATCTCCGGTCGGAGCGTTCCGACGGCCTCGAGGCCGGCTTGCGCTGGACCGGCGAGCGTGCCGCCCTGCGCATCGGCCTGTTCCACAACCGCTACCGGGATTTCATCGAGAGCAGGGTACCCGTCGGCATCGATCCGGCGAGCGGCCGCCTGCTGTTCCAGTCGCGCAACGTGAGCCGCGCGCGCATCGAGGGACTGGAAGCGGCATGGCGCGTGGAGCTTCCCGGCGTGCTCGAGCAGTGGCGCATCGACGGCGCGCTGTACGCCGCGCGCGGCGAGGGTCGCGACGGCGGCGCACCGCTCGGCTCGGTCGGGCCGGCAGAGGCGGTGCTCGCCGTCGAATGGCGGCCCGGCGATGCGCGCTTTGCGTGGCGACTGGCCGCCACCGCGGTGGAGCGCGCGCCGCGGCAGGACGAGGCCGCGGGCGCGGGCTTCCGCCCGCCCGGTCACGTCCGTTTCGACCTTTTCCTGAGGCAGGAACTGAACGACCGCGCGACGCTGCGCGCCGGCGTGCTGAACCTCTCCGACCGGACGTGGTGGCACTGGTCGGCGGTCAGGGGTGTCGCGCCCGACGATCCGGTGCTGGGCGCCCTGGCGCAGCCCGGCCGGAGCGTCGTCGCGGGATTCGAATGGCAATGGCACTGAGGAGCGGATGAGATGGATACCGGAAGCCGGCGGTCAGGGACGTTCGCGGCAGCACGAGCAGCACTGCTTCCCGTGCTGGCGCTCGCCGCGTTGACAGCGTGCGAGCGGGGCACGGGCGCGGCCGGCGACCCGCCGGCGCCATCCGCGCTCGCGGTACACGCGGCCGAGGCCGCCGCGGAAACCGCGGCCGAAGTCATGGCGCGCGGCGAGCAGGTCTACCTGCAGCATTGCGCCGCGTGTCACCAGCCGAACGGGCAGGGCCTGCGCGGGGCGTTTCCCCCGCTCGCCGGCTCCGACTACCTCGCCCGCGAGCGCAAGGAAGTGCTGAAGGTGGCGCTGTTCGGCCTGTCCGGCCCCGTCACGGTGAACGGTGTGGAGTACAACTCCGTCATGCCGAGCATGGGCTACCTGGAGGACCGCGAGCTGGCGGCCGCGCTCACCTACGTGCTCAAGTCCTGGGGCAACGATTACCCGGGCGTGAGCGTCCAGGAAGTCGCCGCGCTGCGCGTGGAGACCGGCAACGTCGATCGGGCGGCCGGGCAGCCGCACGCCGGCGCGACCGAGGCCGAGATCCGCTTCCAGGGTGCCCCTTCGCCCGCAGGCGAGGGCGCGCGCGTGCGCGCCGGCGAAGGACCCGCGCTCACCGAAGCCGAGTACGAGACGGCCACCCGCATCTATTTCGAGCGATGTGCCGGCTGCCACGGCGTGCTGCGCAAGGGCGCGACCGGCAAGCCGTTGACGCCGGACATCACGCGCGCCCGCGGGCACGAGTATCTCGAAGCCCTGATCACCTACGGGTCGCCGGCGGGCATGCCCAACTGGGGCAGCTCGGGCGAGCTCTCGCGGGGGGAAATCGACATCATGGCGCGCTTCCTGCAGCAGGAGCCGCCGGCGCCGCCGGAGTTCGGCATGGCGGAGATGCGCGAGAGCTGGCGCCTGCTGACGCCGCCGGCGGAGCGGCCGGAGCGACCGCAACACGCGCGCAACATCGACAATTTCTTCGCCGTCACGCTGCGCGACGCCGGCGAGGTGGCGATCATCGACGGCGACACCCGGGAGATCGTCAGCATCCTCCCCACCGGTTACGCCGTCCACATCTCGCGCCTGTCGGCCTCGGGCCGTTATGTCTTCACGATCGGCCGCGACGGCAAAGTGGACATGATCGACCTGTGGATGGATCCGCCGGCGGTCGTGGCCGAAATCAAGATCGGGCTCGAGGCCCGTTCGGTCGAGACTTCGAAGTACAGAGGCTACGAGGACAAGCTCGCCATCGCCGGCGCGTACTGGCCCCCGCAGTACGTGATCATGGACGGCAACACGCTGGAGCCGCTCAGGATCGTCTCGACCCGCGGCATGACCGTCGATACCCAGGAGTACCATCCGGAGCCGCGTGTCGCCGCGATCGTCGCCTCGCACGAGCATCCCGAGTTCATCGTCAACGTGAAGGAGACCGGGCACATCCTGCTCGTCAACTATCGCGACGTGAACGCTCTCACGGTTACCGACATCGGGGCCGCCCGTTTCCTGCACGACGGCGGCTGGGACCGCAGCAAGCGCTATTTCCTCACCGCAGCCAACCAGTCCGACAAGATCGCGGTGGTGGACGCGCGGGAGCGCGAGCTGCGCGCGCTCGTCGACGTGGAGAAGATTCCCCATCCGGGGCGCGGCGCCAACATCGAGGATCCGGAGTACGGCCCGGTGTGGGTGACGAGCGCACTCGGCAACGCGAACGTGACGTTCATCGGCACCGACCCCGAAGGCCATCCCGGGCATGCCTGGAAAACGGTGCGCGTGCTGCAGGGCCAGGGCGGCGGCTCGCTCTTCGTGAAGTCGCACCCGAAATCACGCAACCTCTGGGTCGATACGCCCCTGAACCCGGAGGAGGCGATCAGCCAGAGCGTCGCCGTGTTCGATATCGACGATCTCGACGCGGGCTACGAGGTGTTGCCGATCGCCGAGTGGGCCGGGCTGGGCCCCGGGGCCAGGCGGGTCGTACAGCCCGAGTACAACGCCCGCGGCGACGAAGTCTGGTTCTCGGTGTGGAGCGCCCGGGACGAGGAGTCGGCGATCGTCATCGTCGACGACCGGACGCGCACCTTGAAGCACGTCATCAAGGGCGAAGCCATCGTCACCCCCACCGGGAAATTCAACGTCTACAATACGGTAAACGACGTGTATTGAGCCTGGTTTATCCACCCGTTGCACAAGAGGTGTTGCCCAATGATGCAAGCAGCAAGCCTCCGGACGGCCGCGCGACGGTTCTCGTCGTTCGCGGTGCTGGTCACGGCGTCGCTCGTGCTTTCGGGTTGCGCCGCATCGCCGGACATCCGTACCGACTACGATCGCTCAGTCGATTTTTCGTCCTTCGAGACTTACGGGTATCCCGACGAGCTCGGAACGGATCGCGCCGGGTACTCGACGCTCATCACCCAGCACTTCAAGCAGGCCGTCGACCGTGAAATGCAGAGCCGCGGCTATCGCTACGTGGAGGACGACCCGGATCTCCTCGTCAACTTCTTCGCGAACGTGCGCGACGTGACGCGGTTGCGCTCGAGGCCGAACCTGTGGGTCAGCTACGGGTATTACGGCTACCGGTACGGGTTGTACAGCGCGTGGCCGCTCTACGCCTCCGGCACCGACACCGTTCACTACCGCGTCGGCACCGCCAACATCGACATCGTCGACGCCGAACGCCGGCAGCTCATCTGGGAAGGCGTGGCGGAGGGAAAGCTGACGCGCGAGGTGCTGGAGGACCCGCAACCGGCCATCGAGGCCGTGGTGGCCGAGCTGTTCAGCCGCTTCCCCGGGCGGGCGCCGGGGCACGCGGCGGACTGACGCCGCCGCACCGGACTGGGCGGGGAACGCGGGCGAGCCGCGCGCGCACCCGCGGTTTCGGCGGGTGCGCTGCGGGCTGCCCGGGCCGCCTGCTCACGCAGCCTTGACCTCGATGCGCTTGACCTTTTCCTGCGCCGCCGGGGTCTTCGGAAGCTCGATGGTCAGGACACCCTTCTTGAAGGACGCCGAGATCTTCGAGACGTCGACTTCCGCCGGAATCTCGATACTACGGCGGAAGGCGCCGAAGGTGCGCTCCCGGCGATAGTAGTCCTTGTCCTTCGATTCAGTGTCTTCTTCCCGTCTGCCGCGAATGGTGAGGACCCGGTCCGTGAGCGTCACGTCGACGTTCTTCTCGTCCATGCCGGGCAGGTCGACCTTCACGGTGAAGCCCTTGTCGTCCTCCGACACGTCGAGCCGCGGAACCGGCTCCAGCCGCGTCCAGTCCCCGGCCAGCGGCGAAAGGCCGAAACCGTCCTGCCACAGGCTTTCGAACAGGCGATCCATCTCGCGGTGCAGCGAGGCGATGCTGTCGCGGAAGCTCTCGAGCGATCTCTCGTCGCGTCCCGCGCGCCGCAGGCTGCCCCATCGCCAGGGAACCATTTCTCCCAGTGCCATGATTTTCCTCCTGTGTAACAGTTTTCCGATCGGGGCGGCTTCTGCAAACCGGCGGCATCGCGCCGGTGCGTCTGCCGCCAGTACAACATAGCGCCGGTGCGTAGCACCGGCCATCAGAAGAATTACGTAGGGATGAGCACGCGGAGATTCAAGAGGCCGCCGTCAGGTGCTGCCCGTCGGGATCAGCCGATCGCGGCGAAGCTGCTCGACGATCGCGCGCGCCTCGTCATCGAGGATCGCTTCGAATGCGCTTTTCTCGAAGCAGGTCGATTGTATCGTCCACACCCGGGTTTCCGAGCGGACGTCGTACAGGTTGGTGACGATGATCACTTCCCGCGCGATGCTCACCGAATCCGGCTCGCGGATCTCCTCGTAGTCGTAGAGGAAATACTCGAGCGGATTGCCGCCACGGCATTGCGCGCTGACGTCGGTTCTTCCTTCGACGACTTCCACCTCTTCGCTGGCGCTCACGAGATGCGTGACGAGAATCGCGTCGGAACCGGTGGCTGCCGCGGCTGCGTCGATGTCGTCCTGCAGCAGCACGGGTGAGAAACCGAGCCGCGTGTACGCCGGGACCGCGGCGACGTCGCGCGCGGCAAGCCTTGCGGTCAGCAGGTCCTCCATCCACCTGCGCTGGTCGGCCTGCGCGGCGATGCCCACCACCAGGATCCGCCGGTAGGGCGATGCGCCGGCATCGGGATCATGGTAGAGCTTCGTGACGTCGGTCGCCGGGGCGCACCCGGCTGCCACGACGAGGGCCGCGATGGCCCCGGCGGCGATGCGATTCGAAAGCTGGTTCATGGCCCACCCGGTGATCCGCCCGAGCATGGATAGAGGCTAGCCGCGCCGGCGGCAAGGTACCATGGTGGTATTCACGTAGCGGATGCCGGCGGCGCAATGACGACGCTCCAGTGGATCATCCTGTCGGGGTTGCTGATGAGCGCGATCGCGCTGGTCGGCATCGTGACCCTGCTGCTGCGTCCGGCGACCCTCGATCGCCTGCTCCTGCCGCTCGTCGCGCTCGCCGCGGGCTCGCTCATCGGCGGTGCATTCTTCCATTTGATCCCGGAAGCGGTGGAAGCGACCGGCTCGGTGCTCGGCGTCGGTATCGCGGTGACCGGCGGCTTCCTCTCGTTCTTCGTGCTGGAGCAGTTCCTGCACTGGCATCGCTGCCGGCGCGGCGAGGGCGATCACAGCCACCCGGTGACCTGGCTGATCCTGATCGGCGACGGCCTGCACAACTTCCTCGACGGCCTCGCGATTGCGAGCGCGTTCCTGCTGGACGTCCGGCTCGGGATCACGAGCTGGCTCGCGGCCGCCGCGCACGAAATCCCGCAGGAGCTCGGCGACTTCGGCGTGCTCGTGCACGGCGGCTGGTCGAAGCGCCGCGCGCTCCTGTTCAACGCGCTGTCGGGGCTGGCGTTCCTCGCCGGCGGCCTCCTGACCTACGGGCTCTCCGACCGTATCGACGTCACCTGGCTCATCCCGTTCGCGGCCGGCAATTTCATCTACATGGGCGCCACCGACCTGGTGCCCGAGGTGAACAAGGAGCAGAGCCTCGGGCGCGGTGTCCTGCACCTGCTGGCTTTCGTTGCGGGGCTCGGCGTGATGCTCCTCGTCCGGCTCTTCCACTAGCGCCTTACCGCGAGAGCGGAGGTCAGAAGCCTGCATCCCCCGTCGGCCACGCCGGGCTGTCGCCGAGCCGCTGCCCGTGGCGGTCGACCCACGCGAGCGCCTCTTCCATGATCTCGAGGCCTTTGCGCAGCGTCTCTTCGCGCATGTTGAGGGCCGGGTACAGGCGAATGGCGTTCTCCCGGTCGCTGATGGCCCACACGCCGTTCTCCAGCATGCGGCTGCGCACGGCCCTCGCGTACCACCAGTCCTTCTCGCCCGGATCGGGGCTCTGTATCCCGACGCCGATCAGGAGCCCGCTCGCTCGCACTTCGCGCACGATGCCGTACTGCTCCCAGCCGCGCATGATGCCCGCAGCGATCTCGCCGAGGCGTGCCGCATGCTCGATGACGCGATCGCGCTCGAAGATCTCGAGCGTCTTCAGGCCCGCGGCGCAGCCGGCCGGCGTGCCGGCGAACGTCGAGCCGGAGTAGAACCCCGGGCAGTCGCCGAGGAGCTCGTCTTTCGTCGCGATGCCCGCGCAGGGCGCGATGCCACCGGAAAGGTTCTTGCCGACGACGAGGATGTCGGGCACGACGCCGTAGTGCTCGATCGCCCACATCCTTCCCGTGCGGCCGAGCCCCGTCAGGACCTCGTCGACGACCAGCAGCCAGTCGTTCTTGTCGCACAGCTCGCGCAGGCCGCGGATGAAGCGGCGGGGCGGGATCCAGTTGCCGCCCTCGGCGAGCCCCGGCTCCACCAGGACGGCCGCTATCGAGTCGCGCGGCGCGATCGTGTCCGGGACGTGGTTGTCGAGGTACCACAGGCAGTAGTCGACGTACTGGTCGAGATCCATGCCGGCCGGACGGCGGTCGGTGAACGGGTACGGTGCCTTGATCACGCCGCCTGTCCACGCCTCGAGGTAGCGGCTGAGCTGGCTGTCGAAGCCGCACATGAGCTTCGTTCCGAGGCCCATGCCGTGATAAGCGGAGCTGAACGTGATGACGAAGCGACGCTGCTTGCGCGTCAGCGCCAGGTGCACCGCCGCTTCCGCGGCATCCGTTCCGGATACTTCGTAGTTGAAACGCGGCAGCGCGCGCTCCGGCATGATGTCCGCCAGCCGTTCGGCGAGCTCGTACCTGAGCGGGTGATCGTAGTGGAAGCCCCAGCGCCGGTTCGCCGCATCCACGGCTTCGACGATCTCCGGGTGCGCGTTGCCGACAGGATTCGTGGCCCAGCCGTTCTGGAAATCGATGTAGCGCCTGCCGTCCATGTCCCAGACGAACTCGCCTTGCGCGCGGCTCACCACGATCTGGCCGGCCAGGTCGAAACCGCGGCTCGTCGCGCGCTCGAGGTCCTGCTGGAACCTGAGTCCGTTCTTGAACAACGGAATGCCCCGTTGCAGCCATTCGCGGGTCTTCGGTCCGGGTATCGATTTTTCCGTCATGATCACCTCTCTGTTCGGAAGGTCCATGGTACCCGTCCGTGCACGCGTTGCCGAACCGGCATCTTCCGTGCATTTCTGCCATGCATCCTTGCGCGTGAAACGTCGTCGATCTTCGCGGCGCATGTCGCTCGTTGGAGACGGTGAGCGCTTGCGAAAACGACCTGTTAGACTCGGCCGACACCGGAAACCCCCGACAGGACGTCAATGCGCATAGCGGTAACCGGGGCCAACGGTTTCGTCGGCCGACATTTCGTTCAGCACGCATCGGCAGCAGGTCACGACGTCGTTGCCTTGCACCGGAAGCGCTCCCGCGATGCGTCCCGCTCCCTGCCTCATCCCGAAGGCGTGCCGGTCCGCTACGCGGACGTGCTCGATCGTGACGCGCTCGATCGCTCCCTCTTGCAGGCCGATTGCGTGTGTCACCTCGCCGCCGCGTTCTCCGAGGCACACGCGGACGACGATTACTTCCGGCGCGTGAACGTCGTCGGTACGGCGAACGTGATGACCGCGGCGCACGCGGCAGGCGTCAAGCGCTTCGTGTATTGCAGCACCGCCGGCATCTACGGCAAGCAGGTGCCCGGCATCGTGGACGAGACCCATCGTCCGCAGCCGTGGAACAGCTACGAGCGCAGCAAGGTCGCGGCCGAAGAAGAGGTGAGGCGCCGCGCGGCGAGCTACGGCATGGAGTACGTCATCCTGCGGCCGAGCCAGATCTACGGCCCGGGCGACAAACGCCTCGCCAAGCTGTGGCGCAACGCCGTGCGCGGCCGGTTCCCGCTGTTCGGTTCCGGCGAAGGGCGGCGCCACATGATCTACGTCGAGGATCTGGCCGAAGCGTTGCTGCGCGCCTGCACCTACCGGAACGCGGCCAATCACGAGATGATCATCGCGGGTCCCGAAGCCACACGGCTGCGCGACATCCTGCAGACGCTGGCCGAGGTCTCGGACCGGCGTTCCTGTGGTCCGCAGCTGCCGCTGAAGCCGATGATCCTGCTCGCCGGCGTGGTCGAGGACGTGTGCCGCCTCCTGAAGGTCAGGGCGCCGCTGCACCGGCGGCGCATGGACTTTTACGTGAGCGACGTCGAGTTCGATTGCCGGCGCGCGTTCGAAGTCCTCGGCTGGCAGCCGCAGGTGTCACTGCGCGACGGAATCCGGAGGACCCTGGAAGCCCGGCCGGAAGCGATCGCCACCGGCCGCTTGGCCGCGGAGTTCAAGGCACCGTCCGGCTGAAGCGCGGCCGCCCCACTCGTGGCAGGGCGTCAGCTTGCCATCTCGGGGGACGGCGGCCTCGGTTCGCGGCCGCCCTCGACGAGGTAGAGCAGGCCGCAGCCTGCGCCCACGAGCAGCGACAGCAGGCGCACCACCACCGCCGCGAGCAGCGCGGCATCGTAGCCGACGCCCACGGCAACGGCCGTGCCGACGATCGACCCTTCGACCACGCCCAGGCCGCTGACGGAGATCGGCAGCACCGACGCGACGCCGGCGGCGCCGGTGACGAGGGCCGCCGCGGGCAGCGAGATGGCGTCCCCGACGGCGGCGAACGCGCAACAGATCACCACGAGCACGAGCGCCTGGAACATGCAGGAGTAAGCCAGCAGGCCGAGCCACTCGCGTCCCGGCCGCCGGATCCGACGCAGGTTGTCGCGCACCGGCTCGAGCCATGTCACCCGCGCGAGCAGCGCCCGGAGGGGACCGGTGCGCCAGAGCGCCAGCACGGCCAGCGCGAGCAACCCGCCGAGCGCGATCGCGGCCGCGCTCCACAGGTACCAACGCGCGAGCTCGCTCGTGCGGGCGAGCCACAGGGCGCCGGCGGCGCCGATGGCGAGCATCACGCCGAAGCCGACGAGCCGCTCGACGAGCACGGCGGACACCGCGCGCGAGCGCGCCACGCCCGGCTTCATGGTGCGGTACACGCGGTAGACGTCGCCGCCGATCGCGGAGGGCAGGAAGTTGTTGAAGAAGTACCCGAAACAGCCGATGCGGAACAGGTAGCCCCACGGGAACGCGAGGTCGTGCAGGCGCAGCGCCCACGACCACTTCGAGGCATTCACCACCATCTCGAGCACGATCGCGACGAGCGCGACGGCGGCGAACCGCCAGTCGAGCCGGGCGACCTGTTCCGGCAGCGCCTGCCAGTCGACGCCCAGGGCAAGCAACGCCAGGAGAACGCCGGCGACGACCAGCTTGAGCCCGCGCGGCACGCTCAACGCGCCGCCTCCTCTGTTCACCAACGATCGCGCTCCGGTGTCCACCGTCCGCGATTCTCGACGGATCGGGGGGCGGGCGCCAGTGGCAGAATGCCGACAGGCGGCCCGTCAGGCGCGTTGCGGGGGGCGGCGGCGGCGCGGGGGCGCGTCGGACTGGCGCCGGATCAGCCGGTAGTCGAGCACGACGTGGCGCGGGCGGTGCGGCCGGCCGGCCTGCTTGTCGCGGATGGTCTCGACCAGCAGGTCGGCCGCGGCGCGGGAGAGCTCCGCGATCGGGATGTGGATGGTCGTGAGCTGCGGCCACACGGCCGTCGCGAGCGGCGTGTCGTCGAAGCCGCAGACCGACAGGTCCGCCGGCACGTCGAGGCCCTGGCGGTGCGCGACCGAGACGGCCGCGGCCGCCATGTCGTCGTTGCTCGCGAAGATCGCCGTGGGCCTCGGCTGGACCTGCAGCAGGTCCTCCGCCGCATCGAGCCCCGAGCGCCAGGTGAAATCGCCCTGCGCGACGAGCCGCTCGTCGAATTCGATGTCCCACTGCCGGAGCGAGTCGCGATAGCCGGCGAGTCGCAACGGACTGGTCGCGTGGCGCGGGTGACCCACGATGAAGCCGATGCGGCGATGACCGAGCGCGACCAGGTGGTCGGTGACGTCCCGCGCCGCCTTGTAGGCGTCGATGCCCACCGCGTTCACGCTGTCGCGCACGCGGCTCGAGCTCACGACCACGGCCGGGATCCCGTTCTCCTCGACGAAATCGAGCACCTGGGCGGAGTCGGCGAGCGGCGGGGCGAGCAACAGGCCGTCCGCACCCTCGGACATGATGCGCCCGATCTCGCGCTCGGCGTGCGCGAGCTCCCCGCATTTCTCGATGATGAACTGGGCGTCGTGCTTCCGCGCCTGCTCGAGCCCGCCGAACATCAGCTCCGCGATGAAGGCGCTGGGCTTCGCGTACAGCAGCACGATGTGGATCTGCCGCGCACCGGCGAGCCGCCTCGCGGCCTCGTTTGGCGAGTAGCCGAGCTCCTCGATCGCGGCATGCACGAGACGGCGCGTCTCCTCGCGCACGGTGGGCGAACGGTTGATCACCCGCGACACCGTCATCGAGGAAACGCCGGCGTGCCGGGCGACGTCGTCCAGTGTCGGCGCGCGGCGGCGCCTGCGTTTGAGCGACTTCGTCATCGATGGGCCGTCGGGTCGGCGCGTCCCCCCGGACGCGTTGTCGTTGTCGTGCCTGGCCATTGCCGATTCTCCGCCCTGGCTGCCGAGGATGCGAGCGGGCGCGAGGCCCGCCCGGTCACCGGGCCGGGCTGTCCGACGCTAACATGACGCCTTGTGAACCTTGGTACCGAGATAAGTTATTGAAATAACGCCACTCGAATCGGCTCACTTGACAATCACGCCCGATTGGCGAACATTCACTATGTTAGCGCAAACATCCAGCCGGCGCGAGCCCGTGAACGGCAGGACGCCGTAGCCCGTGGCCGGACCGCAACCGGCACACCAGTCAGCAAGGGGGAAGAACATGAAACGTCTTGCAGTCGCAACGCGGCCGGCCAGCGGCGATTCCTGCCGGAACGGCCTCGCCCGCAGCCTCGGTTTCCTCTGTGCCTTCGTCATGAGCGCCGCCCCCGCCGGCACCGCGCTCGCGCAAGGGGACAACGTGCTCGAGGAGATCGTCGTCACCGGCTATCGCGGCAGCCTGCTGGACTCGACCAACGCGAAGCGCGCATCGGTCGGGTTCACCGACGTGATCTTCGCCGACGACATCGGCAAGCTGCCGAGCCAGAACCTCGCCGAATCGCTGAACCGGATCCCGGGCGTGAAGATCAACCGCGATCACACCGGTGAGGGCCAGCAGATCTCGGTCCGCGGGCTCGGTCCCAGCTTCACCAAGATCGCCCTGAACGGCAACAACATCTCCGTCGCCTCGGACGGCAACCTGACCGGCACGAACTCGAACCGGGAAGTCGACCTCGACATCTTCCCACCCGAGCTGTTCAGCAGCCTGGTCGTGTCGAAGACGCCCACGGCATCGCAGCTCGAAGGCGGCACCTCGGGTTACGTGAACCTGCGCACCATACGCCCGTTCGATTTCGGGCCGGGCCAGCAGCTTCGCCTGTCGGCCGAGGGTGCCTACACGGAGATCAACGACCAGATCAGCCCGCGCCTGTCCGCGGTGTACTCGAACACGTTCAACGACCGCTTCGGCGTGCTGGTCGGCGTGGTCGCCTCGCGCCGCGATTACCGGGTGGATGGCTACGAGACGATCGGCTTCTCGGACGGCTGCATCGCCGATTACACGGACCCGCCGGCGAACACCAATTCGAACTGCGACGGGAGCGGGCCCTGGCTGGGTCGCAACCACTTCATGTACAGCCCGTACGCGACGGCCGACTTCGTGGCGGCGCACCCCGAGCTCGGGCTGTCGGTCGGTGACCCGATCGATCCGCTCGCGCTGTCCGGCCTGACCCGCGACCAGCTCGACCGCGGCATCATCCCTTACCTCGGCCGGGGCATGTTCACGATCGGCGACCGGGATGCCACGAGCGCGCTGGCGTCGTTCCAGTTCCGGCCGAACGAGGACATGGACTTCGCCTTCGACGTGCTGTACGCGGAGACGGACCGCGAGTTCGATCGCCTAGAGGCGATGAGCTGGGGCCGCCGCAACTTCCTGCACCTCGGCGCGGCGTGGATTCCCGAGAACCTGACGGTGAACTCCGATCAGGTCGTGACCAGCGGCACGTTCTACAACGCCCATGCCTGGGTCGGGCAGCGCGCCTACGACGAGGACTTCGACTTCATCAGCATCATGCCCAGCTTCGCGTGGCAGATCACCGACACGCTGCACATGAGCCTGTCGGCGAGCTACACGGAGTCGAGCTTCTCGCGCGACGAGCCCTACTTCCTGTTCCTGTCCCCGGGCACGCCGCTGCGCTTCTCGGGTCTCGGCGACGTGCCGACGTTCGAATTCGGCCTCGACATCTCGCGGCCGGACATCGGCTGGGTGTGGAACGACATCCAGGGCGACCAGATCCGCTTCCAGCGCAACTTCCGCGACACCGACACGCTCGGGTTCCACGCGGACTTCGCGCTCGGCGAGGAGCCGGCGCGCACGGGCGTGCTGTTCGGCATTGCCTATGACGAGGCGACGCGGGACCTCACGTTCTTCGGCGGCGGCAACAACGACGTGCTGAAGAACGACTTCTTCTTCCCGTCCGATGCCTACGCCAACATCGAGAACTACCTCGTTGCGTCCCCGATCTCCGACCTGGGCGACGTGTTCGACAACTCGGTCGGCTACTCCGGCATCGCGATGCTGGATACCCGTCGGTTCCTCGAGGCGATCAACTACCGCAACTTCGTGCCGACGGAAGCCGGGACCGGCGACCAGTTCGGGCAGGGCGTGGGCGGCATCGAGGAGGAAATGCTCGGGCTGTACGTCGAAGCGAACGCGGAGACGGAGCTTCTGGGGCAGCCGCTCCGCATGAACGCCGGGGTTCGCTGGGTCCAGACCGACCAGACCCTGAGCAGCCTCGCCGGCGACGGCACGGCGGTGACGAACGCGAAGTACAGCAAGTTCCTGCCATCCTTCAACGCCACTTACGACGTGACGGAGGACTTCAAGCTGCGGGTGAGCACGTCGCGCACGATGACCCGTGCCAACCCCGGCGAGATGTACCCGAACTCCGTGTTCACGTCCTCCGGCATCGATACGGCGAGGGCCGGCAACCCGAACCTCGAGCCGTTCCAATCGATCAACTTCGACATCGGTGGCGAGTACTACTACGGCAACCTGGGCTACGTCAGCCTGACGTACTTCGAGAAGGAGATCACCGGGTTCACCCGTGACGACACGGTCGACATCCTGTTCCAGGAGCTCGCGAACTACGGTATCGACATCACGAACCTGAGCGAGACCCAGGAAGATGCGCTGGCGGCCTGCGGCGGACCGGCGCAGTGCACGGTGCAGCTCAGCACCCGCACGAACGTGCAAGGTGCCGCGACGCTCAAGGGCTTCGAAGGCATCTGGGTCATGCCGCTCGACTTCCTCGTCGAGGGCCTCGGCTTCAACGCGAGCGTGACCAAGATCAACCAGCATGCCGATGACGAAGCGTCGATCATCACGGGCATCTCCGACTGGACCTACAGCTGGACGGGCTACTTCGAGAACGAGCGCATCCAGGCCAGGGTGACGTACTACCACCAGGACGGTGCGGTCGCGTCCGGTTTCCAGGGCTACGACGGCAGCGGCGGCTTCCCCGCCCGGCGTATCCGCTCGGACGATCGCACGCAGGTCGATTTCTCGATCGGCTACAACCTGCCGTTCTTCGACGACATCAACCTGACGCTCACGCTCGACGGGTACAACATCACGAACGAGCCCGTCCGCAGCCTGTTCGAGCACGCCGACCTGACACACGACATCTTCTATCCCGGGGCGACCTACACGCTCGGCCTCCGGGGTACGTTCGGCGCCGACTGAGCTTTCCCCCGCCGGGGCGGCCGCCTTCAAGGGGCCGCCCCTTCTTTTTGCCCGTTGCGCGCGCGGCCCCGCCGCTTCGTCCCCGTCGCCTGCGATGCACCCCTACAATCGGGGTATTCGCAAGCGTCGGAGGTCTCGCGCTATGCAGCTCATGTGGAGGTACATCCAGCCGCTGCGCGGCTGGGTGGCACTGTCGCTCCTGCTGGCGGCCGTCGCACAGGTGCTGACGCTGGTGGACCCGCTGATCTTCGGGCACATCATCGACGAGTACGCGCTCAATCCCCATGACCGCCCGCAAAGCGAGCTGGTGCGCGGCGCCCTCGGCTGGCTGCTGGTCGCGGCGGGGGTGGCGCTCGCCGCCCGCCTCGCAAAAGCCTTCCAGGATTACGTGCTCGCGCTGGTCGTGCAGCGCTTCGGCCTGCGGATATTCAACGACGGCCTGAGGCAGGCGCTCAGGCTGACCTACGAGGCGTTCGAGGATCACAGCAGCGGCGAGACCATCGGGTTGCTGCAGAAGGTGCGCAACGACACGCAGCGCTTCATCAACAGCGCCGTGAACGTGCTCTTTTCGTCGCTCGTGGGGCTCGTCTTCCTCACGTGGTACGCGGTGACGAAGCACTGGCTGCTGATCCCCGTGTTCGTCGTCGGCGTGCTGCTGCTGGGTGCGATGAGCAGCGTGCTCAGCCGCCGCATGCGCGAGGTGCAGCGGGCCGTCGTGCGCGAGACGGCGGGCATGTCCGGCACCATGACGGAGTCGCTGCGCAACATCGAGCTCGTGAAGAGCCTCGGGCTGACCTGGCCCGAGATCCGGCGGCTGGAGCGCCAGACGCACAGGATCTTCGACCTGGAGATGGAGAAGACGCGGAAGGTCAGGACGCTGTCGTTCTTGCAAGCGACGCTCATCAACACGCTGCGCCAGTCCATCCTCTTCATCCTGCTGTGGCTGATCTTCCGCCAGACGCTCACGACCGGCGAGCTCATCTCCACCCAGTTCATCCTGAACACGATTTTCGTGCCGTTGCAGGACCTCGGCCGCATCATCCTGAACTACCGCGAGGCCGAGGCTTCGATGCAGCTTTTCGGCGAGCTCATGGAGAAGCCGGTGGAGAAGCGCCCGGAGGATGCCGTGGAGCCGGGCCCGATCACCAGCCTGCGGTTCGACGACGTCGTGTTCCGGCACCGCACCGCGACGGAGAACGCGGTGGATCACCTTTCGTTCGAGATCCGGCTCGGCGAGACGGTGGCGTTCGTGGGGCCTTCGGGTTCCGGCAAGAGCACGCTCGTGAAGCTGCTCGTCGGCCTGTACGTGCCCGACAGCGGCACGATCTCGATCGACGGCGTACCCGTGGAGGAGCTGCGCTACAACCCCGTGCGCCGCCAGATCGGCTTCGTGACACAGGACCCGCAGCTCTTCTCCGGCACGATCCGGGAGAACCTGCTGCTCGTGAAGCCGGATGCCACGGACGAGGAGATGCTGGCCGCGCTGGAGCAGGCGGCGGTGACACCGCTGATGGAGCGCTCGGGGCAGGGGCTCGAGACGCGCCTCGGCGAGGGCGGCTTGCGCGTCTCGGGCGGCGAGCGCCAGCGGCTGTCCATCGCCCGGGCGCTCCTGCGGAAACCGCGGCTCTTCATCTTCGACGAGGCCACGTCCGCGCTCGATTCGATCACGGAGCAGGAGATCACGACCGCCGTGCGCAAGCTGTCCGGCTCGCGGCAGCACATGGTGATCCTGATTGCGCACCGCCTGAGCACGATCATGCACGCGGACACCATCCACGTGCTCGAGAAAGGGCGCATCGTCGAGTCCGGGACGCACGAGGCCCTGCTGGAGCAGAAGGGCCTGTACTACGCGATGTGGCGCCAGCAGATCGGAGAGCGCGACCTGCGGCTGGTGCGCGCCCCGGAAGAGATACCGCGGCCGGACCCGGACGAGCTGGAGCCGGACATCGAGCCGACGACGGTCTGATCGCCGGCGCCGCGCAGCCGCGGGCTCAGGTGAACTGCCGCGCCGCCTTGATGACGTCGTAGGCGGCGTTGATCTCCCGGGAGCGTTCCTCGGCGAGCGCGCGCATGCTTTCCGGCAGGCCGCGGGCGGCGAGCTTGTCGGGGTGGTTCTGGCTCATCAGCCGGCGGTACGCCCGCTTGATCTCGGCGACGGTCGCGGATGGCGTGACGCCCAGCGCGGCGTAGGCATCCTCGATGCGGCTCCGCGGCGGCGCCCCGGCGGCCGAAGGGCCGCCACCGGCCGCGCGGAGCAACGCCTCGAGCTGGCGGACGTCGCGCTCCGTGAGACCCAGCCGCCGGGCGATGCGCACGAGCATCTCGTGCTCGGCCGGGTGCACGTTGCCGTCCGCCGCCACGGCCATGAGCTGCACCTGCAGGAAGATCTGCACCAGCACCGCGCGCCCGCGCGCGATGCGGGCAAACGCATCGACGGCGGCATCGAGGTCGAAGCCCGGGCTCTTGCCGCGGTTGAAGGCCGCCTTGGCCGCCTCGCGCTGCTCGCCGGACAGGTTCAGCCGCTCGAAGACGCTTTCGGCCGCCCTGATCTCGTCGCGCGTGACCACGCGATCCGCCTTGGAGACGGCGCCCATGACCGAGAACGTCGCATCGAGCAGCTCGGCCTGCAGCGCGCGCAGCCCGCCGATGACCCGTGCCTGCAGGTAGCGGCCGAGCGCATAGCCGACCAGGGCGCCGATGACGGCTCCCGGGAACCGGCCCAACAGGAACCCGATGAAGGCGCCGAGCAGGATGAATGGCATGCGCTCATTCTAACCGGCGCCGCCCGGGGAACCCGCGTGGCTCGCCGGGCCGATTTGCCAGCCGTCGGCGAAGGTGTGACACTTGCCCCGGAGGTTCCCGAACGAAGAACGACACCGCGGGGCCTCCCGGATGCTCCGGATTGGGGACTGGTTCCTCGTGTTCCGCTGTCGAGGCGGCTAGCCTCGCCGCTCCTGCCTGAACGAGCGACCCGACGGACGAGAACGAGATGTACAAGACGGTGCTGACCCTCATGGCCTGCCTTGCCCTCGCGCAAACCGGCGAGGCCGCGACCGCGCTCGCCCTCGATGCCGGCACGGTCGCGATCGAGGCGGCCGTGCTGCCGCTGCCCTTGCCGTACGCGGCCGGGTCGGAGACCGCTGCCGCCGAAGCGAAACCGGAGTCCCAGCCGGAGGCGAAGTCGTCGTCGGTCGTGCGCGAGATCGTTGCCGGCGTGCTGACGGGGAGCCTTGCCGCGGTTCTCATGCTAAAAATCCTGTACGGGCGCCGCCGGCGCGACTGATGCCCTGAAGGATTCGATGCCACAGCCGACCCGGATTGCTCTTGCGTGGCTCGCGGCCGCCGGCCTTTCCGTACCGGCCTTCGCGGCCGGGGACGACGGGCTGCACGAGCGGCTGCTGACCCTCGACACTCACCTCGACACGCCGATGCATTTCCCGCGCGCGGGGTGGAGCTTCGGCGAGCGCCACACGCTCGCGGAGGACCTCGTGCAGGTGGACCTGCCGCGCATGGAGTCGGGCGCGCTGGACGGCGGATTCTTCGTGATCTACACGGAGCAGGGGCCGCTGACGGACGAAGGCTACGAGCACGCGCTCGCCTTCGCGCGCGAGCGCTCGGACGTGATCGACGAAACGCTCGCCGCCTTCCCGGAGCGTATCGCGCCGGCCCTGACCGCGGCCGATGCGCGGGCGATCGCCGCGTCGGGTCGGATCTTCGCCTTCAAGAGCCTCGAGAACAGCTATCCGCTCGGCGAGGATCCCGGGCTTCTCGCAGAGTTCCATCGCCGCGGGGTGCGCATGGCGGGACCCGTGCACAGCGCCAACAACCAGTTCGCGGATTCGGCGACCGACGAGCCGCGCTGGAACGGCCTGAGCCCGCTAGGACGCGAGTGGGTCGCGGAAATGAACCGGCTGGGCATGGTGATCGACGCGAGCCATGCCTCGGACGCGGCCTTCGACCAGCTCCTCGAGCTGTCGGAGACGCCGATCCTGCTGTCGCACTCGGGTGCCCGTGCGGCGTTCGACCACCCGCGCAACCTCGACGACGAGCGCATCCGCCGGCTCGCAGAGAGCGGCGGCGCCATCTGCGTCACCAGCGTGTTTCTCTCCCCCATGAACCTGGGCGAAGAGCGGGCGGCGCTGTTCGCCCGGCTCGAGCGCATCGGCGAGCTTTCGCCCGCCGAGCAGGAGGAGCTGACCCGCCGCTGGCGTGAGCTGGACCGGCGCGAGCGGCTGTGGGATGCCGGTTTCGACCAGTACATGGCGATGCTGCTGCACGTCATCGAGGTGGCCGGTGTCGACCACGTCTGCTTCGGTGCCGACTGGGACGGCGGCGGCGGCATCGCCGGCCTCGAGGACATCACCGACCTGCCGAAGATCACGGCGCGGCTGCACGCGGCGGGCTACTCCGAGGCCGACCTCGGGAAGATGTGGAGCGGCAACGTGCTCCGGATCCTGGAAGCGGCGGAGCGGCACGCCGCGCGCTCACCCGCCGGCGGCACGCCCGGCGCGGACTGACTCGCCCGCGCCGGCGCGCGTGCCTCAGCCGGGGTCGCGGCTGACCAGCGTGTCGATCGCGATCCAGTTCGTTTCCCAGGTGGCACCGCCGTCGGCGGAAAACGCCTGCTCGTAGCGCCACTCGGTGGACGACACCGGCGAGATCACGAACCGGACCAGGACCTCGCGACCGTCGACCGTCTCGGTGCCGAAGAACTCGCCACGACCGTCCACGAAACGGCCCGTGACCGGCGGCGTCAGCGCACCGTTGCGGGCGTTCGCGTAGTGCAGGCTCCATTCGCCCGAGCGGGGGTCGTAGAGCCTCAAGTTCAGTCCCACGATGCGGCCGCCGGGTCCCTCGACGTCGAGCTCGACGAGGTTGGCGCGGCCGCCCCAGATCGGCCGCACGACGGAGGTGCCGGCGAACTCCAGCCATTCGGCGGATTCGCTCAGCCGGTTGCTGAGCACCCGCACGTCGGTGCGCCAGGTGCCGATGCAGAAATCGAAATCGCGGCTGCCGTCGCGCTCCGCGGCCGGGGCGGGCTCGGCGGCGCGCACCGATCGTGCCGCGTCCGGCGGCGTCGCGAGCAGCAGGACGGCGGCAGGAAAGGCGAGCAGCCAGGAAGGGCGAGCGATCATGGGACGTCTCCGGACGGGAATCACCGGATACGGATAACCGGCCGCGAGGTCATTTCGCAATCGCCACTTGGTATATTGCCGCGATGACCACTTTGCACCTCGACCTGGACCGGGAGGGCGCCGCGCCGCTCTACCTGCAGATTTACGCGGGATTGCGCACGGCGATCCTCGAGGGCGTTCTCGCACCCGGGCAGCGGGTGCCCTCGACCCGCGCGCTCGCCGCGGAGCTCGCGGTGTCCCGCCAGCCGGTGCTCGCCGCCTACGAGCAACTGCTGCACGAGGGCTATCTCGAGGGGCGCCACGGATCCGGCACCTACGTCGGCCGCGCGCTGCCCGGCGACTGGCCGGAGCCGCGTGCCGGGGCGCTGCGCCCGGCGCAGGCGCGGAAAGACCCGCTTCCCGACCGTGCCTGGCGCGGGCTCGGCCCTTTCCGGACGAGCCAGCCGGCGCTCGACCGTTTCCCGCGCACCCTGTGGGCGCGGCTGGTCGCACGCCACGCGCGCCGTCTCGGCCCCGCGGACATGGCCTACGGCGATCCGGCCGGCATCGCGGACCTGCGCGCGGCGATCGCGGAGCACCTCTGCGCGGCCCGCGGCGTGCGCTGCGAGGCGAGCCAGGTGCTGGTCGTCTCCGGCTCGCAGGCGGCTTTGCGCATCGCGGCCTCGGTGCTGCTCGATCATGGCGACCGGGTCGCGCTCGAGGAGCCGGGCTACGCCGGCGCGCGGGCGGCGCTCGCCGCGGCGGGCGCCCGTCTCGTGCACGTGCCGGTCGACGAGGAAGGGCTGGACGTGGCGGCCCTGCAGCGCCGTCGCGAGCGCGTCCGCGCCGTGCACGTCACGCCCTCGCACCAGTACCCGCTCGGCTGGATGTTGAGCGCGGCGCGCCGGCTCGAGCTGCTCGACTGGGCGTTCCGCCGCGACGCGTGGATCCTCGAGGACGATTACGACAGCGAGTACCGCTACGTCAGCCGGCCGCTCGGGGCGCTGCAGGGCATCGACCCGCACGGCCGCGTCATCTACATCGGCACGTTCAGCAAGGTGCTGTTCCCCGCGCTGCGCGTCGGCTACCTGGTCGTGCCGGAGGCGCTCGTCGCGCGCTTCGTCGAGGCCCGTTCGGCGCTCGACCTGTTTTCGCCGACGCTGTACCAGGCCGTCCTCGCGGAGTTCCTGCGCGGCGGGCACTTCGGCCGGCACCTCAGGCGCATGCGCCGGGTGTACGCGGCAAGGCGCGACGCGCTGCTCGCGGGGCTCGCGCAGCACTGCGCAGGCCGGCTGTCCGTGATCAACGCGGACGCCGGCCTGCACGTGGCCGTGTGGCTGGCCGGCGGCCTGGATGAAGCCCGCGTGCTGCAGGCGATGGCGGCTCGCGGGCTCACCGCGAGCTCGCTTTCCGACTGCTACGCGACGGGAGCGAAGCGGCCGGGGCTGCTGCTCGGGTTCGGCGGCAGCGACGAGCAGCGGCTGCTCGCCGCGACGCGCGTGCTGGGCGAGGTGCTCGACGGCACCGCGGTGCAGAGGCGGGCGGCGGGGTGAGCGTTTGACCGGAACTGGCGCCGCCTGCTCAAATGGCGGCAGGGTCGGGCGTCGGGGGTCTGTCGTGAATCTGGATCGCTTCATCGTTCCAACGACCGTTCGAACGGGAACGGCCGCGCTGCTGGCCGCCTGGCTGGCCGCCTGGCTGGCCGGCTGCGGCCCGGAGCCCGAGCCTGCGGCGCCGGTCGAACAGCCCGGTGCCGCGGAGGCAGGGGAAGCGAGCTCGCTCGCCCCGGGCGAGCACGCGTGGAAGACCGCGGACGGCAATCGCATGCCGTACACCGTGGCGGGCAGGGGAGCCGCGACCGTGGTGCTCGTGCACTGCTGGATGTGCGAGCGAACGTTCTGGTCCGAGCAGGTACCGGTCCTCGCCCGGCACTACCGGGTGCTCGCGTTGGACCTCCCGGGGCACGGCGAGGCGACCGCGGAGCGCGAAGCCTGGACGGTGGCCGGGTTCGGCCAGGACGTGGCCGAGCTCATCGAGGGGCTCGGCCTCAGCGAGGTCGTGCTCGTCGGGCATTCGATGGGCGGCCCGGTGTCCCTGCGCGCCGCGGCGATTGCGGGTGACCGCGTGCGGGGCATCGTCGCGGTCGATACCCTGCACGATGCCGAATTCGAGTACGCCGGCGAAGAGATCGAGCAGTACCTGCAGGCGTTCGAGACCAACTTCGTGGGCACCTGCAACCGGTTCGTCGAGCAGATGTTCCCCGAGCCGGGCGCCGAGGCCGTCATGGAACGCGTCCGCAAGACGAGCTGCCGCGCCGACCGCGCCGGGATCGCCGCCGCGCTGATGCGGGATTTCGGTCGCGTCGACACGCCGCAATGGTTCCGCGATGCCGGCGTCCCGATCCGCGCCATCAACGCAGCGGGGGGCATGCCGACCCGCATCGAGGTGAACCGCCAGTACGCCGATTTCGACGCGGTGACCCTCGAGGGCGTCGGGCATTACCTCCACATGACCCGGCCGGAGCAGTTCAACCCGCTGCTCCTCGACGCGATCGCCGACATCCTGAACCCGGAGGCGATTGCCGCCGTCTCGCCCCTTCCCTAGAGGCGCCTACACGGGCTGGGGCTCGGCTCCCGGGAGGAAGCGCGCGTGCCGGGTCGGCACGATGGGCGAACCGTGGTGGCGCGCGGTGACCTTGGTGGCGTGCGCGCCGAGGAACAGGATGAGCCCGGTATAGTAGACCCACACCATGAACACGACGGCGGAGCCCGCCGCGCCGTAGGCCGAGCCGACGGCCGCATGCCCGAGGTAGAGCCCGATGGCGAAGTTGCCGATCGTGAGCAGGAGCGCGGTGACGAAGCCGCCGATCAGGGTGTCACGCCACGAGATGCGCACGTCCGGGACGTAACGGAACAGCATCGAGAGCACGAGCGCAACGAGCGTCAGCGACAGCAGGTTGTTGACGACCAGCGTCACGGTGCCCGCGCCTGGGAACAGGGTCGCGAGGTAGCCCTGCAGCGCACGGATCACGGCTTGCAGGATGAGCGATGCCAGCAACAGGAAGGCGAGGCCGAGCACCACCGCCAGCGACACGAGGCGGGCGCGCGCGAACCCGAGAATGGCGTTGGCAGGGTTCGGCTCCACCCCCCAGATCCGGTTGAGCGACTTCTGGAGCTGGGCGAAGATCGTGGTCGCGCCGAGCAGGGTCAACGCAAACCCGATCGTCATCGAGATCACGTTCTTGTTGGACTGGCCGGCGTTCTGCATCACGGTCCGCAGGAGCGACGCGCCGCGCTCGCCCACCAGCTCGCGCGCCTGGGTGACCAGTGCCTCCTGCACCTGGGCCTCTCCCAGCAGGATGCCGGCGGCTCCCACGACGACGAGCAGGAGCGGGGCGATCGAGAGCAGCGTGCAGTACGCGAGCGCCGCAGCGAGCTGGAACGGCTCGTGCTCGCCGAAGGTGCGGATCGTGTCCCAGGCAATGGAGCCGGCGGCGCGGATTCGGTCGAGCATCGTCGTGCGCTCCGGGCGTTTCCCGAATAATCCCGGGGCTCCGGTCTGCAAGTCGCATGCCAGCCGGACCGCCTCCGGTCCGGAGGGGCGGGCCAAAAAAAAAGCGGCGGCGTGATGACACGCCACCGCCTGACGGGCGACTCGGGGGCGATCGTCCGTCGACAAAGCTTCTGGTTGCTTCGTTCTCGTGAGCAAAGTCTCCGCGGTTGCCGCGGTTGGCTCAATCCGCATATATACCTATGCTGCCCACATGCGCTGGCGACTCGTAGGTAGTAACCGCTATGGTCCGGGACCTTGCGGGCGCAATACGATCGATTGACGCGGCGGTGACCCGGGGGTCTTGACCGGGGAGCGAGGCCGCCGCAGGCTCGATCCAGGCGCAGGGGGTCCGTCATGAAGGCTGGAAGGTTGCCGATACTCGCCGGCTTCGCGCTGCTCGCGGGCTGTTACGGTGAGCCGGAGTCGGGCATGGGCTTTCGCCTGCCCGACGGGGATGCCGAGCGTGGACGCGAGGCGTTCGTGGAGCTGCAGTGCCACTCCTGCCATGTCGTCCGCGACATGGAGCTGCCGGCGCCCGACACGATCGAAATGGAGGTCGTGCTGGGGCGGGAAGTCGGCCGGGTCCAGACCTACGGCGAGCTCGTCACGTCGATCATCAATCCGTCGCACCGCCTCGCCCCGCATTACACCCACCCCGAGGTGACCGTGGACGGCGAGTCGCGCATGACCACCGCCTACCTGAACGAGGTCATCACGGTGCAGCAGCTCATCGACCTGGTCGCCTTCCTGCAGCCGCTCTACCGGGTGCGCGCACCGCAATACAACCCCTACGGTTACATGTACCCGATGAACCTTCCGGCCGACCGCGAGCGGTCGCCCGACGGCAGTTGATCGGGCGCGAAGCGCTGTGGTAATAGGATTTGCGGCCGGGGAGGCTTGCCTCGACCGGAATCCGGACATGACGAGCGATTCGCAGCAAGAGCCGACCGTTTTCGTCGTCGACGACGACGAGCAGATTCGCAAGGCGATGCGGTTCCTGCTCGCCTCCGCCGGGCTGAAGGCGGAAGCTTACGCGTCCGGCAGCGAGTTTCTCGAATCCTTCGATCCGTCGCGTCCGGGCTGCCTGGTGCTCGACATCCGCATGCCAGGCCTCGGCGGCCTCGAGCTGCAGGAGCGCCTGGCGGAGACCGGCAGCGGGCTGCCCATCATCTTCGTGACCGGGCATGCCGACGTCCCGATGGCCGTCGAGGCGATGCAGAAAGGCGCGTTCGATTTCGTGCAGAAGCCGTTCCGCGACGAGGAGCTGCTCGAGCGGATCAACGCCGCGCTCGCCCGGGATCGCGAGGTCCGCAGCACGCAGGCGGCTCGTGCCGACATCGCGAGGAGGCTCGAGACGCTGACCGCACGTGAGCGCGAGGTGATGGAGCTCGTGGTCACCGGCAAGCCCAACAAGGTGATTGCCTGGGAGCTCGGCGTGAGCCAGCGTACCGTCGAGATCCATCGCGCACGGGTCATGGAAAAGATGAAGGCACGGTCGCTCGCCGAGCTCGTGCGCATGACGCTCTAGCGCCCGTCCCGCGCCGCGCCCGCGGCCATGCCGCGAGGGCGATAGGTAAATGCCCCTATTTTCTGCCGGCCGGCGAAGCGCGATTGTCCCGTTCGTGAGTGACAACGGTTTCACGACGGTGCCGGGCAGGTTTCTCATCGTGATCGATCCGGCGGCGGACACCCACCCCGCGCTGGAGCGCGGCGCCTGGCTGGCGCGCATGACGGGTGCCGCGATCGAGCTCCTCGTGTGCCACTACGACGAGTACCTCGCGGGCGACCGCCTGTTCGACGCGCGGTCGCTGGACCGGCCGCGCCGGGAGATCCTCGACGGGTTCCTGCAGACGCTCGAGCTGCTGGCCGTGCCGCTGCGGCGCGAGGGGCTGGAGGTGACGACCGCCGCGATCTGGCACCACCCCGTTCACGAGGGCATCGTGCTGCACGCCGAGCGGATCGGGGCGAGCGTCGTGTTCAAGGAAACGCGCCACCACTCGGCGTTGCGCCGCGCCCTCCTGTCGCATGCCGACTGGGCATTGATCCGCGCCTGCCGCGCGCCGTTGTGGCTGGTCAAGCCGCTCGCGTTGCCCGCGAAGCCGGTCCTCTTGGCGGCCGTCGATCCCCTGCACGAGCATGACAAGCCGGCGGCGCTGGACGATGCGATCCTCGACGCCGGCACGGCGCTCGCGAAGCTGACCGGCGCCGAGCTGCACGCCTTCCACGCCTACGATCCGCGCAAGGCCGTGGCGACGGCGACGGCAAACGCCTACATCCCCGTGTCGCTGCCGCTCGTGGAGATCGAGACGGAGATGCGCGGCGAGCACGAGAGCCGCTTCCGCGAGGTGACCGAATCGCACGGGCTCGCGCCGGACCGGCTGCACCTCGTTCGCGGTCCCGCGCACGAGGAGCTTCCCCGGGTCGCCCGGGAGCTCGGGGCCTCGCTGGTGATCATGGGCGCGGTCGCGCGCAACCGCCTGCAGCGGCTGTTCATCGGGTCCACCGCGGAGCGCACGCTGGAGGACCTGCCCTGCGACCTCCTGATCGTGAAGCCCGACTGGGTGAGCAGGGGGCTCCGCCCGGCAGGCGATTTCCTCTAGGAGCCGCTACGCGCGGTCCTCGAGGCCTTCCTCGATGGCCGCGTGGGCGAGGCGGAGCAGCTCGTCCGGGCCGATCGGCTTGCTCAGGATGCGGCTGTTCTCGATGCGCGCGACCTGGTGCACGACTTTCGACGTGTCGCCGGTCACGATGAAGGCCGGGATGCAGCGGCCGGCCGCTTCGCGGATCAGCCGCACGGCGTCGATCCCGTTCGCGCCGCCCGGCAGGTGATAATCCGAGATGACGAGGTCGGGCGTCCCCTCCAGCGTCTTGAGCAGGTCGCGCAGCCCGGCGACGCTTTCGGCCTGCGCGACCCGGTAGCCTTCCGCCTGCAGCAGCCGGTTCCACGCCTTGGCCACCTGCACGTCGTCCTCGACGATGAGGACGAATCCCGTCGCGGCACGCGGCCGTTCCGGGGCTTCCACGGTGGCGGGTTCCCGTGCGGCGGCCTGCCCGGCGAGCGGGACGCGCACGGAGAAGCAGGACCCCTCCCCGACGGTGGATCTCACGCTCAGCGTGTGCCCGAGCAGGTCGGCGACGCGGCGGGCGATCGCGAGCCCCAGCCCCACGCCTTCCTTCTTGCGCTCGCCGCGCTGCACCTGGTGGAACTCGTCGAAGATCCTGTCGAGCTCCTCCGCCGGGATGCCGACGCCGGTGTCGGACACGTCGATCGAAACGTGGTTGCCGTCGCGCGTGCAGGAGAGGCGTACGCTGCCCTCGCGCGTGTAGCGTACGGCGTTCGAGACGAAGTTCTGGATGATCTCGCCGAGGAGATCGGGATCGCTGCGCACGATCACCGAGCACGGCTCGGCATGGAAGTCCAGTCCCTTGTGCCGCGCCTGGCGCGAGAATTCCGCCGCCAGCCGCCCGATCAGCGTCTGCAGCGGAAACTCCTCGACGTTCGGGTGGAATGCCCCGGCGTCCAGGCGGCTGATGTCGAGCAGCGAGTTCAGCAGGTTCGTCATCGCGTCCAGCGATTCCTGCTGGCTCTCGATCATCTCCAGCGCCAGCGGGTCCGTGACGGTGCGCCGCAACGCACCGTTCAGCAGCCTGAGCGCCTGCACCGGCTGGCGCAGGTCGTGGCTGGCGGCCGACAGGAACGCCGTGTTGGCCTTGTTCGCGCGCTCGGCCGCATGGCGCGCGGCCTCGAGCTCCTGCTGGATGCGCTTGCGCTCGGTGACGTCGCGTATCGCGCTCACGACGAGCGGCCCGGAAGGGGAATCGATCGGGCTCAGGCTGACCTCCACCGGGAACTCGGTGCCGTCGCGGCGCACGGCGAGGAGCTCCATGCCGATGCCCATGGCGCGCAGCTTCGGCGCCCGGCCGTAGACCTCGCGGTGCCCGCGATGCGTGGCGCGCAGCCGCTCGGGGATCAATGCCTCGATGTCGAGGCCGAGCATCTCTTCCCGCGTGTAGCCGAACATGGCCTGGGCGACCGCGTTCACCAGCACGATGCGGCCGTCCGCGGCCACCACGATCATCGCGTCCGGGGCCGCGTCCAAAAGCGTGCGGAAGAAGTCGTCGGGAGCGCTTCCGTCGCCGGTGCCGGACACGGGAGGCGCAGCGATGTGCCCTGGCGACGTTCTGTGCATCGTATTCCCCGCGACGATCTTACCGCAGCCGCGCCGGCCATTCTCGGGCGCCTCGCGGCGCGGCGGCATCCGTATCGGCCGCAACGGGCCGGGCCGCCGGCCGGTCGGGGCGGTCCTCAGGTCACGGGCTGACCGAGGTACGCCAGCAGCGCGTCCCAGGGCTCGATGAATTTCCGCACGCCCTCGGCTTCCAGGGTCTCGGCCACTTCGGCGAGGTCGATCCCGAGGTCGCGCAGCCGGGCTTCGACGGACTCGGCCAGCTCCAGGTCCTGGGCGATCCGTACCTCGGGATGCCCGTGGTCGCGGTATGCTGCGAGGGTCGAGCGCGGCATGGTGTTGACGGTGTCCGGCGCGACCAGCGCCTCGACGTACTTGACGTCGCTGTAGATCGGGTCCTTGGTGGACGTCGATGCCCAGAGCAGGCGCTGCGGGCGCGCCCCGCGGTCGGCCAGCGCGCGCCAGCGCGGGTCGGCAGTCCATTCGCCGAAATACCGGTAGGCGAGGCGAGCACTGGCGATGGCGGTCTGCCCGCGCAGCGCGCCCGCCTGATCGGTGCCGATCCTGTCGAGGCGCGGGTCGACGAGCGAATCGATGCGCGACAGGAAGAAGCTCGCCACGGACGCGACGTGCTCGACGGGCTCGCCGTTGGCCGCGCGCCGCTCGAGCCCGCCCAGGAACGCTTCCACGACCTCGCGGTAGCGCGCGACCGAGAACAGCAGCGTCACGTTGACGTTCACCCCGAGGGCGAGGAGCGCGGCGATGGCCTCGAGGCCCGGACGGGTGCCGGGGACCTTGATCATGACGTTGGGGCGCCCGAGCCGCTCCCACAGCCGCTTCGCCTCCTCGATCGTGGCCCCGGCGTCCATCGCGAGGTGAGGCGACACCTCGATGCTCACGTAGCCGTCGGCGCCCCGGCTCCCGTCGTACACCGGCCGGAAGAGGTCGGCCGCGCGGCCGACGTCGTCGAGCGTCAGCGCGTCGTAGATCTCGCGCGCCTCGGCTCCCTCGGCTTTCAGCGCGGCGATCGCCTCCTCGTACTCCTCCCCGTCGATCATGGCCTTGGCGAAGATCGCGGGGTTCGAGGTGACGCCGTCCAGCCCGTCGCCCCGGATCAGGCGCTTCAGGGTTCCATCCTCGAGCCAGGCGCGCCGGAGGTCGTCCAGCCACACGCTCTGGCCGAGCGCTTTCAGTTCGAGCAGCGGATTGCGGTCCATCGTTCCTCCCGGGATCCTGGTGTCGCTGCGAGCGCTGCAAAAGTCGTGCCCTCAGGGTGTTACGATAGCGCCGTCGGGATGTCGAGGGTGGAGCGATGAGATACCCGGGCCTGGCGGCAGCCTTGCTCGCGCTGGCCGCCTGCGGGGGCGGCGATGGAGGGGTGTCCGCGGGCACCGCGCAACAGGGCTCCCTCGTCGATCCCGGGCGCATCGACGCGGTGCTGTCCGGCTACGTCGCGCGGGGCGAGCTCGTGGGCGTCTCGGCGCTCGTGTACGAGCGCGGCGAGGAGGCGTACTTCGGCGCGTTCGGCATGGCGGACCGCGAAGCGGAGAGGCCGCTGGCTCGCGATTCGCTGGTGCGCATCTACTCGATGACCAAGCCGGTCACCGGCGTCACCCTGATGACGTTCTACGACGAAGGGCGCTTCGAGCTGGACGAGCCCCTGGAGCGCTACCTCCCGGAATACGCCGGCATGCGCGTGTTCGCCGGCATGGAGAACGGCGAGCCGCGCCTCGTGCCGGCCGAGCGGCCGCCGACGATTCGCGACGTCCTGCGGCACACGGCGGGCTTCGCGGGCGGGGGCGAGGAAGGGTGGCTCGGCGAGCGCTGGCGCGAGGCCGACCTCTTCAACCCCGGGAACACGCTCGCCGACGTGTCCGCCGGGCTTGCCGCGCTGCCGCTTGCGTACCAGCCCGGCACGCAATGGCGTTACGGTCCCTCGGTCGACGTCCAGGCGCGGCTCGTCGAAGTGCTTTCCGGCAAGCCGTTCGAGGCGGTCGTGCGCGAGCGCGTGCTCGTGCCGCTCGGCATGGAGGAAACGCAGTACCGGCTCGGGCCCGGGCAGCGGGAGCGCCTCACGGCGCTGTACGAGCGCCTGGAGGACGGCAGCTTCAGGCGCCTGCCCGACGACGACCCCCGGGCCGCATACAACCTGCGCGACCCGGTGCTCACGCCGGGCGGCTGGGGGCTCACGTCGACGCTCGACGACTACGTGCGGTTCGCGCGCATGCTGCTCGGCGGCGGCGCACTCGACGGGGTACGCATCCTGCAGCCGGAAACCGTGCGGCTGATGGCGACCGATGCCCTGCCGCCCACGATCGGCGACAAGTCCTGGCTCCCCAGCAAGGGGCAGGTCGGCTTCGGCATCGATTTCGCGGTGCGCATCGCCCCGCCGATCGACCAGGCCGAAGCGTCCGGCGCGGTCGGCGAGTTCTTCTGGGACGGCGCGGCCAACACGCTGTTCTGGGTGGATCCGGCCAACGAGATCGCGGCCGTGCTCTTCAACTACTACATGCCGTTCGGCCAGACGGAGATCCAGAAGGACTTCCGCGACGCCGTCTACTACCGCGACGAGGTCGCGAGCGCGCTCACGAAGCCGCCCGCCGGGCCGGGCTCGCGGCGCCTGTCGGACTGATCGCGCGCCTACGCGGCCGCCGGCGCGATGTTCGCGTTCAGGCGGAACAGGTTCCCCGGATCGTATTGCGCCTTGATCTTCGCGAGTCGCGGGTACGCCGGCCCGTAGTTCTCGTCGGCGTGCTCGCCCTCGAACTCGATGTTGTCGTAATAGCCCCCGGTGAACGGCTCCAGCGCGGCGAACCAGGCGCGCGCCGTGTCGATCGCTTCCCGGTCGTGCTCCGGGCTGGTCCAGCCGCCCGCCACGATGATCATCGTCTCGGCATTGCGGTGCGGGAAGGACGTCTCCAGCTCATCCACGCGCTTGACCGCGCCGCCCGCGGTGTGGGTGAAAAGCGCGAGCCGCGGGTCCGGCACGAACGACTCGATCATGGCATCCACGAGCTCCGGCGTGATCTCCTTCACCATGCCGTTCTTCGCGTACGAGCGGATGCCGTGCGAGAAGGTCGCGTCCTCCTGCGTCTGCATCACCATGTAGTCCTGTACCTTGAGGCCGTTCTCCAGCGGCTTCGCCACGGCGAGCAACGGCGCGATCTCCTTCTCGCCCTGTGCCGGGTCGCCGGCGTACACGACCTCCATCACGAGCACGCTCGTGCCGTCCGGCATGGTCAGCATCGCCGGGCCGGCGTACAGGTCGTCGGAAAGCCCGGAGTACCACTCGCCGTAGAAGTCGAGCACGGCACGCGCATCGTCGATCGGCCACACGATGTTCCCGGAGTACACCTCCAGCGGGAACGGGTGCAGCTCGTACTCGAACTGCGATACGACGCCGAAGTTGCCGCCGCCGCCGCGGATCGCCCAGAACAGGTCCGGCTCCTGCTCGGCGCTGATCCTCCGCACCTTGCCGTCCGCCGTCACGATCTCGGCACCGCGCAGGTTGTCGACGGCGAGCCCGAACTTGCGGTTCAGCCGCCCGAACCCGCCGCCGAGCGTGAACCCGCCGACGCCCGTGTGCGACACGACGCCGGCGGTCGTGATCAGCCCGTGCCTGCGCGAGGCCGTGTCGAGCGCGTTCAGCAGCGCGCCGCCCTGTGCATAGGCCCGCCGCTTTGCGGGGTCGACGTCGACCGTGTTCATGGGGGAGAGGTCGACCATCAGGCCGCCGTCGCACACCGATTTCCCGGGCCAGCTATGGCCGCCGCCACGCACGGACACGAGCAGGTTGCGCTCGCGCGCGAACGTCACCGCATGGCCGATGTCCTGCGCGTTCCGGCACTGGGCGATGAGCGCCGGGTGCTTGTCGTGCATGCCGTTCCAGATCTTGCGCGCACTGTCGTACGCGGGATGGCCGGACAAGAGGACCTCGCCGGACAGGGCGTCGGCGAGCTCGTTGACGGCGGCCTTCTCGAGCTCGATCGCCGAGCCGTCGAGCGCTACGGCCGGTATGCCGGTGTCCGCCCGCCGGGGCGGAACGGCCGCGGTGTCGGGTGAGCGCTCGCAGCCGGTGAGCCAGGCATAGGACGAGAACAGGGTGGTGCCGAGGGTGGCCCGGCAGAACTGGCGTCTGTCCATCTTCGTGCACCTTTGTCGCACGTGGGGGGTGTTCGAGGTATAGCACACGCGAACGAAACTGCCGCGCGTACCCATCGCCCGCCACCATACGCCTGCGCCCGGCGCGCGGACAGCGTCATTCGTGCCGGATACGGGCCGATCCTGCCACCTCAGGGTGCCGGCAGCCCGAGTTGCTCCAGGATGCCGCGCAGGTGCGCCATCGCCTCTTCGGTCGGGCCCGGATACGGTCCCGCGATCGGGGTATTGCCGAGGTAGCCCACGTCGGCCATGCCCTCGGCAGTCGTGTAGTAGGCGCCGACGACGATCCAGCGGAAGCGGCGGAAGAACTCGGCACGCCCGGCGAGCTCCGGCGGCGTGCGTTCGGGCCACGCGACGAGGTCGAGGAGCTCGGCGCGCTGCGTGTCGCTCGCGCCGGCGAAGGAGCTGCCGAAACGCGTGCGGCTCTCGGTGTCGAGCCATTCGAGGCCGGCGAGCACGTGCTCGCGGTCGGCCTGCTGCTCCGGGTAGGGTGCGCTGACCCACTCGTCCACGAAGTCCGGCACGCCGACGGCGCTCGCGGCAGGCGAGTGCGCGTCGGCCGGGATGATCATGTCGGCGAGCGCGGCGGCGGTCTCGAGCTCTCTGTCCGTCAGCGTGCGCGGCCACGGCACCGCCGGGTTCATGAGGTCCGGGTCCTTGCCGTAACCCGCAACGCGCACGGGAGCGGCGGGGACGGAGGACGTGGCCGGGGGAATCTCCGGCCCGACGCGCTTCTCGTCGCGGCTGCAGCCGGCGTAGCCCGCTGCCATGGTGGCGGCCAGCCACTTGATGGTGGTGCGGCGGTCGACGCGCACGCGGTTGAGCGGATTCGCGCTCACAGGTTGCGCTTCCCGAGCTCGTCCGCGAGGTATTCGCTGTTGCGCATGGCGAGCGCCATGATCGTCAGCGTCGGGTTCTTGTGGGCCTTGCTCGCGAACACGCCGCCGTCCGCGATGAACAGGTTCGGCACGTCCCACGCCTGGCCGAAGGCATTCGTGACGGAGGTCGCCGGGTCGTCGCCCATGCGGGTCGTGCCGACCTCGTGGATGATCTGGCCGCCCTTCGAGATCGCCTGCTCGGGCGTGAGGTCGCCGCCCCAGTGGATCTTCCCGCCCATGCGCTCGATGAGCGCCTTCGTCGTCTGCTGGAAGTGGCGCACCATGTTGAGCTCGTGCTCGCTCCACTTGAAGTGGAAGCGCAGCGTCGGGATGCCGAAGCGATCCGTCGCGTCGGGATCGATCTCGCAGTACGAATGTCCGTTCGGGATCATCTCGCCGCGGCAGGTGAAGCTCATGAAGCTGCCGTAGTACCGGCGCATGTCCTCCTTGAGCTTCACGCCGTAGCCGCCCGCCCAGTCCGCGATGCTGCCCATGACGCCCATGGACGGCTCCTTGCGGCCGTCCGCATCGAGCTCGTAGTGGTAGCTGCGCGGGAAGTCGAGCTCGCCTCGCGCCTGCTCCTCGTAGAGCCAGAACGGGATGTACAGGTGCAGGCCCATGGCGCCATCCTCGTTGTAGCGCGGGCGGTTCTCGAGCAGCGGGAACTGGGCGCCCATCGAGGCACCGACGGTGTCCAGCAAATTGCGGCCGACCTGGCCGCTGGAATTGGCGAGGCCGTCGGGAAACGAGGCGCTCTTCGAGTTGAGCAGCAGCCGTGCCGTCTCGCAGGCACTCGCCGCGAGCACGATCGTGCGCCCCTCGACCCTCGCCTCCTTGCCGGTCTTCGTGTCGATGTAGACGACGGCGTTGGCCCTGCCGTCCGGACCGAGCAGCACCTCGCGCGCCATCGCGTCCGTCACGATCCTGAGCTTGCCCGTCGCGAGCGCCATCGGCAGCAGCGACGTCGTCGTCTGGAAGGCAGCGCCGATCGCGCAGCCGCGGCCGCAGTTGGACGCGTAGTAGCAGGCGGCCCGGTTGTCGATCGGCCGCGTCAGGACCGCCCGGCGTGCGGGTATGCACGGCATGCCGAGATCGCGGGCCGCCGCCTGGATGTAGAGCTCGCCGATCCTGGGCTTCGGCGGGTCGTGCAGCACGCCGGGCGAGGAGTCGGGATGGTTCGGCAGGCCGTCGTTGCTGCCGTACACCCCGACGATCGCCTCGGTCTTGTCGTACCACGGCGCGAGGTCCTCGTAGGAGATCGGCCAGTCGACCCCGAGGCCGTCGCGCGAGCGCGGCTTGAAATCGTAGGGCCCCATGCGGAAGGAGTTGCGCGCCCAGTGGTTGGTGCGCCCGCCGAGCATGCGCGAGCGCCACCACATGAATTCCGAGCCGGGCGCGCTGGAGTAGGGCTCTCCCGGTATCTGCCAGCCGCCGTTCACCGTCGCGTCGAAGTAGCCGAACTCCTTGTCCGGTGTCGACACGCCGCGCAGCGGGGCTGCGCGGTGCGGCGTGAGCATGGGAACTTCCTTGTAGGGATCGTAGTGACGCCCGGCCTCGAGCATCAGTACGTTCAGGCCGCGCTTCGTGAGCACGTATGCCGCCATGCCGCCGCCGGCCCCCGAGCCGACGACGATCGCGTCATGGCGCTCGCCGGACAATCACAGCTCCCGGATGCGGATGTTGCGGTACCAGACCCGGTCCGTGTGGTCCTGCACGCCGACGTGGCCGCGGCGGTACTTCGCGAAGTGCTCCCAGTCCGCGAACTTCGAGCTCGCGATGCGCCGGTTCCAGTCCTCGGAACCGATCTGGTACTCGACGATCTTCTTGCCGTTCAGCCAGTGCTCGACGTGACCGTCGTTGACGACGAGGCGCACGCTGTTCCATTCGCCGACGGGCTCGAGCTCCTTGCCTTCCGGTGCGTACAGGTCGTAGCAGGCGCCGGCGCTCCTCTTGGGATCCTGGCCGTCCGGGTGGCGTGCATCGTCGAGCACCTGCATCTCGATGCCGGTTTCGTACGCCTCCGGGAGATCCGGGAACTCGCGCACGCCGAAGAAGATGCCGCTGTTGCCGCCTTCCGAGATCTTCCACTCGAGCTCGAGCTCGAAGTTCTCGTACTGGTCGCGCGTGATCAGGTCGCCCGCGGTTCTTTCCTCGACGTCCGGACCGACGTCGAGCACGAGCGCGCCGTCCTCGATGATCCAGCCCTCGCCCGGCGCGTCGCCGTTGTAGGCGCGCCAGGCGTCGAGGTTCGTGCCGTCGAAGAGCACCACCCACTCGCCGGCAGGCCGGGACTCGGTGGCGTTCGAGGCGGGCGTTTCGCTCACGGGCTCGGGTGGTGCGGCGGTCTCCGGCTCCGGCTGCGGTGCCTGCCGCTCGCCGCACGCGGTGACACACGCCAGGATGAACGACAGAAGTACGATGCGCCCCACGTCTCTCCCCTTCGTCCTCGTCGTCAGCGTTGTGTACTATACCGCTGTTAGCGATACCAACGCCAATCGACCCGACAACCACGAACGGGGGAACGACTGATGGACCGACGCCGCTTCATCCTGGCCGCCGCGGCGTTCGCGGCGGCGTGCTCGCGCGAAGAGCCGGCCGGCGACGGCGGGCGGGGTGCCGCCGCGGCAGGCGAGGGCGGCACGCAAGCCGACGGTGCAGGATGGCAGCCGCATCCCGACGGCGTGCGGCCGCTCGGACTGCAGCTCTACACCGTACGCGACCTGATGGCCGAAGACGTGGCCGCAACGCTCGCGCTGGTCGCCCGGACGGGATTCCAGGAAGTCGAGTTCGCCGGCTATTTCGACCATCCGCCCGCGGAGATCCGCCGCATGCTGGCGGATGCGGGTCTCGCCGCGCCGGCGGCGCACATCGGCTACGACCAGTTCGCCGCGGGCCCGGAGGCGGTGATCGAGCACGCGCAGGCGGTCGGTCACACGTTCCTCGTCGTGCCGTCGGTGGCGGAGCACGAGCGCGGAACGCTGGACGCATGGCGGCGTCACGCCGCGAACTTCAACCGCTGGGGCGAGGCCTGCGCGCAGGCGGGCCTGAAGCTCGGCTATCACAACCACGCCTTCGAGTTCGACGAGACCGAGGGCCGGATTCCCTACGACGTGCTGCTCGAGGAGACCGATCCGGAGCTCGTCCTCATGGAGCTCGATCTCGCGTGGGCGCACGCCGGGAGCGCCGATCCGGTGCGGTACTTCGAGCAATGGCCGGGCCGGTTCCCGCTCTGCCACCTCAAGGACTACGACGGCAGCACGGAGTCCGACATCGGCACCGGCGAGGTCGACTTCGAGCGCATCCTCGCGCACGCGCCAACGGCCGGCCTCCTGCACGGCTTCGTGGAGCGCGATCACCCCGACGACCCGCGTGCGGCGATCCGGCGCAACCACGACGCCATCGCCGGGTTGTGGAATGCGCGCCCGTAGGAGCACACACCGCGCGCGACCACGAGCGGCCTGCGCCACCGTGGTTGACCGCCGCACCGTGCTCAAGGCCGGCGCCGCCGCCGGCATCGCGTGCGCCCTGCCGTATCGCGCGCCAGCGGCGGAGCGCTTCAACCTCCATTACGCGCCGCATGCCGGGCTGTTCGAGCACTCGGCGGGCCCCGACATCGTCGACCAGATCGCCTATGCCGCGGAGGCCGGCTTCACCGCGTGGGAAGACAACGACATGCGGGGGCGGAGCGTCGCGGAGCAGGAGCGCCTCGGTGCCGCGCTCGCCGAGCACGGGATGCGCATGGGCGTGTTCGTGGCGCACCGGATCTCGTGGAGCGAGCCCGGCCTCACGACCGGCGATCCCGCGAAGCGCGACGCGTTCCTCGAGGACATCCGCGAATCCGTCGAGGTGGCGAAGCGCGTGAACGCCACCTGGATGACCGTCGTGCCGGATCACGTCGAGCCGCGGCTGCAGCACGACTTCCAGATGGCGCACGTCGTGGAGGCGCTCAAGCGCGCCAGCGCCATCCTGGAGCCGCACGGGCTCGTCATGGTGCTCGAGCCGCTCAACTTCCGCGATCATCCCGGCATGTTCCTGACGGAGATCCCGCAGGCGTACCTGATCTGCAAGGCGGTCGGCAGCCCGGCCTGCAAAATCCTGTTCGACATGTATCACCAGCAGATCACCGAGGGGAACATCATCCCCAACATCGACGCCGCCTGGGACGAGATCGCCTACTTCCAGGTGGGCGACGTGCCGGGGCGCAACGAGCCGACCACGGGCGAGATGCACTACCGCAACATCTTCCGGCACATCCACGCGAAGGGCTACACGGGCATCCTCGGCATGGAGCACGGCAAGTCGCGCGACGGCGTCGCCGGCGAGCGGGCCCTCATCGACGCCTACCGTTACTGCGACGCGTTCCTGTAGGCGCGCGCGCACGGCGCAGCACGAGATACGTACAGGCATAGAGCACGGCCACGATTACGCCGGTGTCCCCGGCCGCTTCGTCCCAGAACCGCGACCGCGTTCCCCCGGAGCGCAGGACCATCGCCGGGACCACGAACTGCAACAAGAAGTTGTGCGCCGCGTGCGCCAGGGCGGCTACCCAGACCGACCCGGAACGCATTCTCAATTCGCAGAGCACGGCGTTCATCGCCAGGATGCCCGCCGCGTACACGAGTACCATGCGTACGGGATGCTCGGTGTCGTAGAAGCCGCCAACGGCGATGAGGGGGAGATGCCAGGCGGCCCAGACGACTCCCGTCAGTGCATACGGTCGCTTCACGCGATCCATGAGCTTCGGGAGCAGGAACCCGCGCCAGCCCAGCTCCTCGCCGCAGGCGCCGATGAGCCCGAGGCCGAGCACGAGGAGGAGAACCGGTGCCATCCCGACCAGCTCGGCGGCGGAGGCCGGTGCAAGCCGGCGGATATCGAGCGCCACCGACGCGGCAGCAAGCAATGCAGCGACCAGGGCGGGAATCGCAACCGCATGTGCATAGTAACGGCGCAGTCCCGGTCCGAGCCCTGCATCGTCGAAGCCCGATCGGGTGACGAGGCGCAGCACGACGCCTGCGACACCGGGGATGCACATCAGGACGACCAGCCACACCGGGCCGAACCGATCGACGCCGCCGTTGGCGATGATGAAGAACTGGAAGGCCCAGCTCGCGCCGAGCACGGTGACAGCGTAGGCCAGCGCGAGGCGCAGGTCCGAAGCCGCGGTGCGTCGCATCACCCCGGGCCGAGATCCCCGCGAAAACCGATTCGATCCCGCGCCAAGGGGTTCACTCCCGCACGGTCACGTCAACGGCCTCCAGGCGCACCGCGACGCCGCGCCGCAGGGTGTTCTGGATCTCGGCGACCGTGTCGGTGTGCTCGAGCAGCTTTCTCACCTGCTCTTCGCTGGCGCCGCGCGCCGCGACACGGGCGCGGTAGCGCAGGTTGCGCGCGGGCTCCCCGATGCCGCCGAATTCTCCCTCCACCTCCACGGCGACGCTCTCGATCGTCATGCCGGCGTTGGCGGCCTCGCGGTAGACGTCGTTGCAGTAGCAGGTGGCGAGGGCGAGGAACAGGAGCTCGCCCCCGTTGATACTCGACCCGAAGCCGCCGGCCCCGGGAGCGATGTCGAGCGACTTCGCATTGTCCCCGGTGGCCACCCGCACGCGGTGAACCCCAGCCCGGTTCTCGACACGAGCGCGGATGTTCACGGGCCCGTTCCCGTCAGCGGCCAGGCGCGCCCGCCGCGACGGTCTCGCGCGACACCGCGTTCCGCTCCTCGCGGAACGTCAGCGCGAACAGCACGAACACGACGGCGGCGAACGCCGCGGGATAGAGCCAGATCGTGCGCCAGTCGTGCAGGGCGCCGTCCGCGTACATATCCGTGATCCTGCCGGCGATGAAGAAGCCGATGAGCATGCCCACGCCGTAGGTGGCGAGCGTGATGAGTCCCTGCGCGGCGCTCTTGTAGCGCTCGCCCGCCTTCGCATCGGTGTAGATCTGCCCGGAAACGAAGAAGAAGTCGTAGCAGACGCCGTGCAGCGCGATGCCCACGATCAGCATGAACTGCAGCTCGCCGGCGTTGCCGAAGGCGAACATGACGTAGCGCACCGCCCAGGCGGCCATGCCGATCAGCAGCGTTCCCTTCATGCCGACGCGCAGCAGGAAGTACGGGATCGCCAGCATGAACAGCACCTCGGACATCTGGCCGATCGTCTGCTTGCCGGTGGCATTCGGCAGGCGAATCTCCGTCATGAACTGGTTGGCGTGCTGGTAATAGAAGGCCAGCGGGATGCAGATCAGGATCGACGCGACGAAGAATGTCAGGAAGTTGCGGTCCTTGAGGAGCGACAGCGCTTCGAGGCCCAAAAGCTCCTTGAGCCCCGATTCCTTGCCGGCCTTCGGTGGCGTGGCCGGGAGGGTGAAGCTGAAGAGGCCGAGGAGGACCGACGCAATGGCCGCCATCAGGAAAGTCTGGCGCAGCATGCCGGCAGCAATGCCTTCCTCCGAGTCCCAGCCGAACACGAAGCTGATCGCGAGCCCCGCGATGATCCAGCCGACCGTGCCCCAGACGCGGATCTTTCCGAAGTGGCGGGACGGGTCGTCCATCTGGCGGAAGGAGATGGAGTTCACGAGCGCGAGCGTCGGCATGTAGAGGATCATGTAGCCGAGGAGCCACGGGTAGAACGCGGCGAAATCCTCTGCGCGATACGCCAGGTACATGAGCACGGCGCCGACGAGGTGAATGATCCCGAGCAGCCGCTCGGCGTTGAAGTACTTGTCGGCGATGAGGCCGATGATGAACGGCGCGACGATGGCGCCCCAGGACTGGGTCGAGTACGCGAGGCCGATCTGCGCCCCGGACGCACCCAGGTTGTTCGCGAGAAAGCTGCCCATGGTGACGAACCACGAGCCCCAGATGAAAAACTCGATGAACATCATCACCGACAGGCGTATTTTTGTGCTTGTCACACCTCTCTCCCCGAATTGAAGGTGCGCCCGGTGCGCTCCTACAGGTTCACCCAGGCGGCGCCGGCGTTGCTCGAGCGCACCGCGGCCTCGATGAACGCGACCCCCTTCTCGCCATCGGCCCCGGTGGGAAAAACGACGGCCGGGTCGACCGGCCGCCCGGTTCGCGCGGCGTACAGCGCCGCCGCGATTTCGCTGTAGAGGTTGGCGAACCCCTCGATGTAGCCCTCGGGGTGCCCGCTCGGCACGCGGGTCAGGCGCGTGGCGACGTCGAGCGCGCCGTAACCGCCGCGCGTGATGCGGCGCGGCTCCTCGCCGAGCGGCGCCCAGATCAGCTCGTTCGGCGACTCCTGGTGCCACATTAGGCCGCCCTTGTCGCCGTACACGCGCAGCTTGAGCCCGTTCTCGTGGCCCGGTGCCACCTGGCTCGCCCAGATCATGCCCTTGGCGCCGCCCTTGAAGCGCAGCATCAGGTGGGCGTTGTCGTCGAGGCGTCGTTGCGGCACGAATGCCGTCAGGTCCGCGCACAACGCGGTCGCCTCGAGCCCGGTGACGAAGCCGATCAGGTGGTAGATGTGGGTGCCGATGTCGCCGATGCAGCCCCCGGCGCCGGACTGCGCCGGATCCGTGCGCCACGCGGCCTGCTTCTGGCCCGTCCTCTCGATGTCCTCGGTGAGCCACTGCTGCGCGTACTCGCCCTGCACCACGCGCAGCGTGCCGAGATCGCCGCGCGCGATCATCGCCCGTGCCTGCCGGATCATCGGGTAGCCGGAGTAGTTGTAGGTGACGGCGAGGACGAGCCCCTGCGAATCCGCGATCGCGCGCAGCACGCGCGCTTCGTCGACCGACACCGTGAGCGGCTTGTCGCAGATCACGTGGAAGCCCGCCTCCAGGAACGCCTTGGCGACGGGGAAATGCAGGTGGTTGGGCGTGACGATGGAAACCGCCTCGATGCGATCGTCGCGGCCGGACTCGCCCGCGATCATGTCGACGTAGCTCGCGTAGGTACGCTCCGGTGCGAGCCCCAGCTCGCGGCCGGAAGCGCGGGCGCGATCCGGATCGGAGGAGAGCGCCCCGGCGCACAGCTCGTAATGCCCGTCGAGCCGGGCCGCCATGCGGTGCACGGCGCCGATGAAGGCACCCTGGCCGCCGCCGACCATGCCGAGCCGGATCGGCCTCTCGGCGCCGGTCACGGCCGGCAATCCTGCGAACCCGCCCGCCGGTTCCCGGCCCGGGCGGAAAAGCGTCCGGCTTCCCTCGTCGTCTTCATCGAAGCCACCTCGGCTGGTCGTCACGCACGGCTCTTGCGGTCGAGGCCAGTATATTGCCGCCTCGGCCCCGGAATTTCATGCGCGTTCGCGGGGTGCCACCTTGCTCGTACCACGGCCCCGGCAGTGGCTGCGGCCGCAGCCAGCGGGCATCATGGACGGATCCGAGGCTCCTCCGGCCGCATGGCGCACATCCCGGATCACCTGCAGCAGGGCTTCACGGTGGGCGACCGCTTCGTCGAGCCGGCGCGCAACCGCATCCGCGGGCCGGAGGGCGAGGTCCACGTCGAGCCCAAGGTCATGGCCGTGCTCGTGTGCCTCGCCGCGCAGGCCGGTGAGGTCGTGTCGCGTGGTGCGCTCTACGACGCCGTCTGGGGCAAGGCGATCGTCAGCGACCAGGCGCTCACCAACTGCATCTCCGAGCTGCGCCAGCTCCTCGGCGACGACCGCGCCGCACCGCGCTACATCGAAACCGTGCCGAAGCGCGGCTACCGGCTCCTCGCTCCCGTCCGCCCGGCGCACGGCCCGCGCGGCCCGGCGCCGCCTGGCGGCCGGCGCCGTCCGCTGGGCGTCGTGCTGGGCGTGCTGGCGGTCGGCGGCGCGCTCGTGCTCTTCGCCTGGTGGTCGCTCACGGGCACCCGGGAGCACGCCACCAGCGTGGTGGTCGTGCCGTTCGAGAATCCCGGGGACGACGCCGGGCTCGATTACCTGCGTTTCGCCCTGCCCGACGAGATCACGTCCCTGCTCACCGCCTCGCGCAACCTCGTGGTCCGGCCCTTCGAGCACGAGCGGCACGGCACGCCGCTGGAAGCCGGGCGGGCGCGGAATGCCGCGCACGTCGTCACCGGGCATTACTACCTCGAGGAAGGCGACCGCCTCACGGTGGCGGTGGAAGCGCAGGACGTCGCCGGCGAGCGGCTCGTCTGGCGCGCGCGGGTCACCGTGCCCGCCGGCGACCTGCTCGGGATGCGCGCGGCGCTCGCCGAGCGCGTGCAGCGCGGGCTCCTGCCCGCCCTCGGTGTCGCGGCGCCGGAACCGGGCACGCGGCCGGCGGCTGCCGATGCCTACCGTGACTACCTGCGGAGCCTCGCCCTGCCGAAGCACCCGGAGCAGACGGTGCGCGCGATCGAGCTGCTCGAGCGGGCGGTCGCGCTCGATCCGCAGTTCGCGCCGGCCTGGAGCGCGCTCGGCCTGCGCTGGTACGAGCACGGCAACTACGGCGAGGGCCGGGAGGCGGCGCGCACGCGCGCGCTCGCGGCGTATCGCAAGGCGCTCGAGCTCGACCCGGCCGCGATCCCGGCGGCCGTCGGCATCGTCGTCATGACGAGCGAGGCCGGGGAGCTCGAGGAGGCGTACCGGGAGGCGAAGCGCCTCGTCGAGCGCTTCGATGCGAATGCCGAGGCGCACCTCGCGCTCGCGCTGGTGCATCGCTTCGGCGGCCTGCTCGACGCGTCGCAGCGGCATTGCGAGCGGGCGTACGCGCTCGACCCCGGCAACCCGCGCCTGCGGTCCTGCGGTTACTCGTTCCTCTATGACGGCAAGCTGGATCGCGTGCAGGCGTTCCTCGATACCGACGAGGGTTCGTACTTCTCGCACTGGGGCACCGTGCTCCTGAACCTGCGCCGCGGCGACGACGCGGCCGCGCTGGTCGCGGCGCGCCGCGTGGCACCCGACCGGCACACGCGCTGGTTCATGGAGGCGTGCCTGGAGGGCGCGCGGGGGGAAGCGCTGGAGGCCAGGGCAGCCGCCTTCGTCGGCTACTGGTCCGTGAACCGGACCGACCCGGAGCTCGCGTACGCGCTCGCACCGATGCTCGAGTATTGCGGCCGGCGCGATGCCGCCCTGGAGTTTCTGGCGCGCGCGGTCGCCGGCAACTTCTGCGCCTTTCCCGCCCTCGACCGGGACCCGATCTGGGGGCGGCTGCGGCGGGATGCGCGCTTCCCGGGCCTGCGCGAGGACGCGCTCGCCTGCCACCATCGCTATCGCCAGGCCGTCCAGGCCGTCGGAGCCGTCCGGCGCGCGGCGGCAGGCTGACCGTCCGCACCGCCGGGGCTCTCTGTGGAGATCCGGGGTTTTTCCTGAGCCTTCCTGAGGACTCCCGGGCGCCTTTCCGGCGCAATCACCTCCCGAACCCGACCCTGGAAGGAGGTGACGCATGAACGTCCGCAACCCGATCATCCCCATCACGTGCGCGCTGGTCGGCCTGGCCGTGGCCGGTGCCGTGGCGCCGCCGGCCCTGGCCGACCACGGCCACTCGTCCGGCAAGCACCAGCCGAAGGGCGAGCTCGTCCGGATCGTCCGCGAGGCGACGGCGCGCTTTCACGACGTCGCGGTGGCCGAGGCCGAGGGATACCAGCTCCACTTCGGTTGCGTCAGCGCGGACGACGCCGGGGCGATGGGCCTGCATTACGTGAACATGGCGCTGGTCGGCGACGGCGAGCTGCACGCCGACCGGCCGGAGATCGTCATCTACGAGCCGCTGCCCGGCGGCCGCCTGCGCCTGGTCGGCGCCGACTACCTCGTGCTCACCGAGGACTGGCACGCACGCAACGGCGCCGCGCCGCCGGAGCTCGTCGGCCAGCTCCTGCATCTCTTCCACAGCCCGAACCGGTTCGGCCTGCCGGACTTCTACACGCTGCACGTGTGGGCCTGGAAGAAGAACCCCTCAGGCACGTTCGTGAACTGGCATCCCGAGGTCTCGTGCGAGGCCTTCGACGGCCAGGCGCACTGAAGGAGGCACGCCATGGAAACCCGCGCAGAACGGGCAGAGCTCGGCGGCGTCGGGCGGGAAGGGGGGACGCTGTTTCGCGCGTCCGTCTTCCTGTTCAGCATCGCCTGCTACGGGGCGTTCCTGCTCGTCTTCCTCTACCTGCTCGCCTTCCTCGGAAATCTCCAGGTGACCGCTCTCGCCGACGCCGTGCCGGCTCTCAAGGCATGGGTGCCGCGCTCGATCGACCTCGGGCGGGACATGGGCTCGCTCGCGTCGGCGTTCGCCATCGACGCCGGGTTGATCGCGCTCTTCGGCCTGCAGCATTCGGTCATGGCGCGGCCGGGCTTCAAGCGTGCATGGACCCGCATCGTGCCGAAGGAAGCGGAGCGCAGCGCGTACGTGCTGGTCGCGAGCGCGGTACTGGTCATCCTGCTCTGGCAATGGCGGCCGATCCCGACGCCGGTGATCTGGCAGGCGGACACGGCTTGGACTGCCGCGATCGGCTGGTCGGTGATGGGGCTCGGCGTGGCCATCCTGCTCTGGGCGACCTTCCTCATCGACCATTTCGAGCTGCTCGGGCTCCGGCAGGGGTGGGATACCCTGCGGGGGCAGCCGTTGCACAGTCCGGCGTTCGTGACCCCCTGGCTGTACAAGCTCGTGCGCCATCCCCAGTACCTGGGCTGGCTCATGATCTTCTGGGGGACGCCGACGATGACGGCGGGCCACCTGCTGTTCGCGGCCGGGATGAGCGTCTACATCGGGATCGCGATGCGCTTCGAGGAACGCGACCTGTCGCGGCACATCGGGGAGCCGTACCGCCGCTACCGGGAGGAGGTGCCGGCGCTCGTGCCCTTGCCCGGGAGGCGCCGGCACGGCTGACCGTCGCGCCGGCCATGTGCTGCGACATGCAGACAGCGGCCGCGCGGCGCGGCAAAATGGGCGGACCGTCGGTTTCGGGTCCGCCCAAGCTCCGTGCCATCCTCACTGAGCCAGAACTGGAAATTCTTTCAGGCGTTCCTGAGATCGCCGCGCGTGGTCGCTTCCGTGATTCCGAGCTCGCCGGTGGCGGTGCGGCGTGCGGTGCGCGCCATCGACCCGCAGAACGCGCGCGTGGTCGTCGAGCTCGGCGCGGGCACCGGCTGCATGACGCGGGCGTTGCTCGAAGCGCTGCCCGCGTCGTCGCAGCTCATCGTCATCGAGCGCACGGCGGCGTTCATCCCGACGCTCACCGCCATCGACGATCCGCGGCTCGAGGTGGTGCACGGCTGCGCGAGCAGCATCGGCACCGAGGTCCGCCGGCGCGGACACGAGGCGGCGGACGCCGTGATCTCGGGGATTCCCTTTTCCACCCTGCCGGAAGCGCTCGCGGCGCGCATCGCCTCCGAGATCCATGCCGTGCTCGCGCCCGGCGGGCGCTTCGTCGCCTACCAGTTCAACAAGCGGGTGGCCGAGTACGCGCGTCCGCTCATGGGCCTGCCCGAAGTCGAGCTCGTGTTCCGCAACGTGCCGCCAGTGCGTCTCTTTACGTGGCGCAAACCGGACCTGAAGTCGCCCGGGTTCGCACCGGCATAAGCGCAAAGCAATCCCGACCAAGCACATCCGGAACCAGGCCAAGCTGCTGATGAAGGCGGCTCGCCCCGACTGGATTGCGTCACAATTTTGGTTGATAGACCACATTCGGCTCCCCAACTGTGAACGGCCACACATCGTTCCACAAGGTGAAACGATTAGCTTCGTGCCTTTGAAGGCCGAGGAAAAACTGATGAAGAGCCGGAACTTGATGTGCGCAGTCATCTGTTTTGGAACGTTGCTCACGACCGGATGCGCAAGCATCACCCGCGGCACAAAAGACGTGTTCTCCATCCAGACCGATCCGCCCGGGGCCACTGCGTCGATGTCCAATGGCCTCACCTGCGTCACGCCCTGTACGCTCGAGTTGCCACGAAAGCATGGCTTCACCGTCACGTTGACTTTGGACGGGTACAAGAGTCTTAGCACCAGTATCGTCCCGAGGCAGGCTGGGGCGGGATCGGCTGGTATGGCCGGTAACGTGATCTTTGGTGGCCTGATAGGAGCGGCGGTCGATGCGAGCTCCGGAGCCATGAAGGACCTTTATCCAAATCCGCTGATCGTGCGGATGGTCCCATTGGGCTCCGACCAATCGTCGACGGTTGAGCTGCCAGGCAACGACGTGAGCTCAGCTACGCCACAAGCCCCTGCACCGTCCGAAAAAGGTGACGTAGCTGCCCGGGAAGCCGATACCGTTCCGGAATCGTGAGAGCTGGTGACAACAGAAACGCCGCTTCGCCATGAGCACAGATTGGCGGCACCACAGAGGTGCCGCCACTCGGACGGAAGGCAATCTCTGTTAATCGGGGGTTAGCAGCTATCCCTGTTCACGGCGGAGCATCTCCTCAGGCGGCCTGCGCCGTCCCGCTCGCGCACGCGGCGGCGATCGCTGCCACGTGACGGTGGTCGGTGCCGCAGCAGCCACCCAGCACGTTCAGCTTCGGCAGCGACGCGAGCAGCTCGCGATACTGCCCGCCGAGCTCGACCGGGTTGCCGTCGTCGAGGTCCGGGCTTTCGTCGAGCTCCGCGTGGCTGCGCGTCGAGGCATTCGCCCTCAATCCCCGGACGCGCTCGCGCCAGGCGGCGCCATCGGCGAGCACGCCCGCGAAATGCGTCGGGTGCGCGCAGTTGATCATGAAGTACGCGGCGTAGCCGCCGGTCGCGTCGTCCGTGCGGTCGATCGCGTCCGCCAGGCTGTCGCCGGACGGCAGCCGGCCGTCGGTCTCGACGGTGAACGAGATGACCGCCGGCAGTCCCGCATCGCGTGCGGCATGCAGGATGCCGATCGCTTCCTCGGGGTAGGTCATCGTGAAGGCCGCGATCATGTCGGCCTCCGTGCCCGCGAACGTCTCGACCTGCGCCGCGTGGTAGGCGCGCGCCTCGTCCGCGCTCATGCGGCTCTCGACGCGATAGCCGTCGCCGCGCGGGCCGAGATTGCCGCTGATCACGATGGGCCAGTCCGGCGCGGCATGCTCCGCGCGCAGCTCGACCATGAGCTCGATGGCACGGCGGTTCGCCTCCGCGAGCGCACGGGCGTCGTAGCCGAGCCGGGCGGCCCAGTCCGGGTTGGCGCGCCAGGTCGGGGCCTCGAGCACGAAGCCCGTGCCGTGACTCCGGGCCGACTCCAGGTAGGGCGCGAAATAGCGGCGCAGCGTCGCGATGCCGGTGTCGTCCTTGAGGAGGTCGAAGGCGGCGAAGCAGGGCAGCTCGAGTCCCTCGTGGAACACGAGCGTGGTCTCGAGGCCGCCGTCGGTCAGGAACAGGTGGTCTTCGAGCTGCGGTAACGAGTGGCGGTACAGGCTCATCGCGTTGCTCCTCGGCATTGGCCGTTCAATCGTCGTGGTACATTTCAGGGGTGCGAAGGCTACGGGCGGGGGGCCACCGCCGCCAGAGCCGTTCGTGCAAGAATCCGGCGGAATCGGCCATGCCCACGCCAGTCAGCATCGCCATCCTGACCTACCCGGACACCACCGCGTCCGTGGTCTTCGGGATGCACGACCTGTTCCTGTCCGCCGGGCGGGACTGGGGGGTCGTCACCGAGGGCCGGCCCGGCCCGCAGCTCATCCGGCCGATCCTCACGGCGCGCCGTGCCGGGTCACTCGAGGTGGCGAACGGCGTGCGCATCTTCCCGCAGGTCGCGCTCGACGAGTGTCCGCCGGCCAGCCTGATCTGCGTGCCCGAGGTGTTGCTGGCGCCCGGCGAGCCGCTCGCCGGGCGTTTCGCCGTGGAGATCGCGTGGCTGCGCCGGCGTTACGAAGAAGGTGCCACGATCGCCGCCGCCTGTTCCGGGACGATGCTGCTCGCCGAAGCGGGCCTGCTCGACGGCTTCGAGGCGACCACGCACTGGGCATGGTGCGACGTCCTGCGCGAGCGCTTCCCGAAGGTACGCGTGCATACGCAGCGGGTGCTGGTTGTGAGCGGCGAGGGGCAGCGGCTCATCATGGCGGGCGGCGGTGCCACCTGGCTCGATCTCGCGCTGTACGTCATCGCGCGCACGGTGAGCCTCGAGGAAGCGATCCGGGTCGCGCGCGTCAACCTGATCGACTGGCACGAGACCGGCCAGCAGCCGTTCGCGCTGCTCGCCCGCACGCGCCAGTCCGATGACGCGGTGATCGCGCGCTGCCAGGCGTGGATCGCCGCGAACTACCAGCGGCGCAACCCGGTGCGCGAGATGGTGCGCCTGTCCGGGCTGCCGGAACGCTCGTTCAAGCGCCGCTTCCAGCAGGCGACCGGCATGGCGCCGCTGGAATACGTGCACGCACTCAGGCTCGAGGAAGCGAAGCAGATGCTCGAAACGGGGGACGCGCCGGTCGAGGTGATCGCGAACGAGGTCGGCTACGAGGACGCGGCGTTCTTCGGCCGCCTGTTCCGCCGCAAGGTCAGCCTCACCCCCGCGCAGTACCGGCGCCGCTTCCGCCAGCTACGCGAGAGCCTGGGCATGGAGCGCCGCGCTGCAGCAGCGCACACCGCGCGCGACCCGGCGGTCACTGCCCCGCGGTGACCGCGCCGTCCCCGTCGGGCACGAAGCCGATGCGCTCGAGCGCGTCCGCGATCTCCGGGTTCGCCATGAACAGCTCCCACGGCAGCCCGGTGCGGTGGTTCTCGATCATGACGACGATCGGCCCCTGGTTCAGGCCGAGGAACACGGGCGATACCCATCTCTCGCCCTCGTTGATCGCATCGCGAAAGCCGTAGACGTCCCACAGGCGGTCGCCCAGGTCGCGATAGTAGTGGCGGAGCGCCGCCATGGACGCCTCCGGCGTGTACGGGAAGGAGGCGAGCGCTCCCGTCGGCGGGATCGTGCCGCGATCGAGGCGCGGCGTGGCCTCGTGCACGGCATAGCCCGACGGGCCGTCGCTCGCCGTGAGTCCCCACGCGTTCGCGCCGTAGCCCTCGCGCCCGAGCGGGTTCAGGATGCTGTAGGCCACGTGAATCTCGGCGAAGCGGCGGTTGTTCTCGAAGTAGTTCGCGTAACGGTCGCGCTTGTTGCGCGGGTCGAAGCCCAAAAACGAGTAATGGGCGAAGAACAGTGGCCCGCCGCTGCCGACGCCGACCGGCAGCTCCACGCCGTAGAAGGTCTCGCCGTTGACGTAGCGCTCGCCCTTGGTGGTGCGGCCCCAGGCGCGGCGGTAGTCGATGTGCCGCTCCGAGGTGCCGGCCCAGCCGGTATGCCACAGCTCCGCCGGCACGCCGTGAGTCGGGGAAGCGATCGCGAGCAGGTACGCGGCCAGCGTCTCGTTCCAGCCGATCAGCGCGTGCCCGAGCCTCCAGTCGACGGTCGGTGACCAGTGCCAGTAGAGCACGTCGCTGTCCGGGTCGCGCCGGTACCAGTCCCACTCGACGGCTTCCCACAGCCGCGTGATGCGCTCGTAGAGCTCAGCGTCGTCACGGAAGTACTGGCGTGCCGCGAGCAGGCCCTGCATCAGGAACGCGGTCTCGACGAGGTCGCCGCCGTCGTCGAGCGGCCCGAAGAAGATCCAGGGTTTGCGCGTGCGCGCATCGTAGAAGTGCGCGTAAGCGCCGTGCCCGGTCTCGGCCTGCTCGAGGAAGTCGAGGATGCGGGCGAGTCGCGCGCGCACGGCGTCCCGGGGTTCGAAGCCGCGCTCGGCCCCGACGAGCAGCGCCATGATGCCGAACCCCGAGGCGCCCGTCGCGAGCAGGTTGGGATCGCCGGGGACGTTCTCCAGCGCGAGCGCGGCCTCGGGGTGTGCGCCGTCCCAGTAGTAGCGGAACGAGGCTTCCTGCACCATCGTGAGCAGCTCCTCGTCTGTCATCGCCCGCGTCGTCGCGGCGGCCACGTTCGACGGTGGCGAGCAGCGGTCCGCGAGATCGCAGGCGCGCACGCGGTAACGTGCCTCCTGATCCGGCTCGCCGAGCCAGTCCACGTGCCGGTTGAACACCGGCTGCCGCACGCCTGCGGGCTCGAAGTCTCCGCCGTCCAGCGATCGTTCGACGAGGTAATAGAAGGGCCGCTCATCCGGTGCCGCCCAGGCGAGCTCCACGTGGCGCTCGAAGCCGCGCGCGGAGAGGTTGCGCGGGGCGGGCGGCGGGCCGGTCTCCGGCATCTCTTCCGGCACGATGCGGATGTCGTCGACGTACACCGTGTGCGGCTCGCCGTCGTCCAGCCACTGCTCGAAGAAGATGCGCACCGGCCGCCGCGGGTCGAGCACGCGGCCGTCGCCGAGCTCGATCGCGAACGCGTCGAGCGGAATGCGCAGCGTCGTCCAGCGACCGCCCGGGAGGCCGTCGATCCAGTCTTCGAGCCGCACGCGGTGCACGATCTCCTCGGCATCCTCGAGCCCCAGGATCGGCAGCGCCTCGAGCGGCACGTCGTCTTCCGCCCACAGCCGCATCTGCAGCACGTCGCCCTCGAACACGAGGAAGCGATCGAGGTTCAGGTACGTGCGCGGATGCAGGTTGACGCGCCAGAGGCCGCCGGTGTTCGACACCCACGAGAGCTTCAGCGCGTTCGGCGGCGACGTGTAGCGATCGGCGGAGACCGGTGCCCTGCCTTCCGAGCGCTCGAGCTCGCTGGGCCAGATGACCTCGGCCGGACCGAAAAAATACCGGTCGCCCCAGAGGCCGTGATCGAAATAGACGTGCCGCTGGTACTCGGGGATGACGTTCGGCCGCGTAGCGCCCTCGCCGACGGACACGGACGGCGGCTGCGCGGCGGCGGGTGTGCAGAGCGCGAAGCAGGCGAGCAGCGCGAAGGCGAGTCGGAGGCGTTTGCCGGCACCGGGTTCCATGGTCATCGCGTCATCTCCTTTGCGTTTTCCCCCAGCCCGGCCCGCATGGTCTCCGCGGCTTGCGGCGCGGTCAAACCGGCGGGCGGCACGCCGCAGCGGCGTGACTCCGGAAGGGGCCGGTCGCCGGCCCGGAAAGTGTTGTGTCATCAGCCATGTAGGTGCTCGAAGCCTGGAGATTTCACCGGCCTGTCAGGAGCCGCCCATGCCTGTTGCGCTTGCCTCCGGCATCTCCGAGTCGGCCGCCGGTTCCGTGGCCGATACTCTGCCGTCTCGAACCGGTTCAAGGTGCACGTTTCCGCGGAAACCGCGCGTGATTCCGCTGGCGCTGCGGCGGGCCTTCGTCTTCTACGGCGAGCACCGTCCCCCGGCCCGGTAAAGTCTGGATTTCGCAGTGCGCCTCGAGCGTGCGGCCATCCGGCTATTCAGCTTCGCACGTACCCCCGAACTGCCGTTGCAGGCTCTGGCAGGAGCGCAAAGCGTAGCCGCATCGCCGCTCGCCATTGATTACATGGCAGTAGGTCTGTCGTCCGGCCGGGCGTCGCTTCGCGTCGTGGCAGTGGTACTCGCCGGTCCTGCGATTCGTATGGCAGCCGTCGGCATTCGTGCCGCCGGGATGGGCGAGCGAATCCGCCCCGAGACACGCGGCCAGCAGGGCGATGATCACGGCGCGTCGCATGGCACGCCTCCACATTCGTCAGAGGCGTGACCGTATCTCCCTTCATCCCCGAGCTTCTGCGACCTGCGACCGGATTCGGGCATTTCGCCCGGTTTCAGGGCTCGAAGGCGTAGCCCACCCCGTAGATCGAGCGGATCGGGTCCTGGCCGGGGCTCGCCTGCGCGAGCTTGCGGCGCAGGTTCTTGATGTGACTGTCGACCGTGCGGTCGGTGACGACGCGGCCGTCGGTGTAGAGGCGATCGACGAGCTGCGCGCGCGACCAGACGCGGCCGGGCGTCTCCGCGAGCGCCTTGAGCAGCCGGAACTCGACCGCGGTGAGCTCGAGGTCGCGCCCGTTCCAGGTCGCACGGTGGCGCGCCTCGTCGATGTCGAGGCCGGGCACCGCGGTGCCCGAGCGCTCCACCCGGCGCAGAATCGCGCGCACGCGCGCGACGACCTCGCGCGGGCTGTACGGCTTGCAGATGTAATCGTCGGCGCCGAGCTCGAGCCCGATGAGGCGGTCCACCTCCTCGACACGCGCGGTCACCATCACGATCGGCACGTCGGTGAAGCTCCGGAGCTCGCGACAGACGTCGAGCCCGTCCTTGCCCGGCAACATCAGGTCGAGCAGCACGAGATCGGGCATGCGCCGGCGCACCGCGGGCACGACCTCGCGGCCGTCGGCAATCCACTCGGTCTCGAATCCCGCGGCGTGGAGGTAATCCGCGAGCACGCTCGCCAGCCGGCGCTCGTCCTCGACGATCAGCACGTAGGGCCGGGCGTCCTTGTCGCTCATCGGCCGCTCACCCGCGGCAAGGTGATCGCGATCTTCAGGCCGCCGAGCGGCGACCGCTCTGCCTCGATCATGCCGCCGTGCGCCTCGACGATGTTGCGCGAGATGGCGAGGCCGAGGCCGACGCCGTCGCCGCTGTCGGCGCTGCCGCGGTAGAAGCGCTCGAAAATACGCGGCAGCTCGGATTCCGGCACGCCGGGGCCCGAGTCCTCGAAGTCGAGGCTCACCACCTCTTCGTCCGGCGTGCAGGTGATCTTCAGCCGGCCGCCGGGGTCCGCGTGGCGCACGGTGTTCTCCAGCAGGTTGGCGAAGAGCTGCCGCAGCCGGCTGCCGTCCGCGTGCACCACGAGCGGTCCGGCTGGCACCGCGAGGTCGACCAGGATGCGGCGCTCGGCCAGCCGGTCCTCGAAGCTACGCAGCGTCTCGCGCAGCACGGGCAGGAGGTCGAGGTCGGTCTTGCGGTAGGCGAGGGCGCCCACGTCGGAGAGCGACAGCTCGTGCAGGTCGTCGACCAGCTTGGCCAGCATCGCCACGCTCTGCTTGAGGTCGCGGATGCCCTGCTCGTCCAGCGGCCGCACGCCGTCCTCGATCGCCTCGAGCTCCGCGCGCAGCACGGCGATCGGCGTGCGCAGCTCGTGCGAGACGTCGGCCATGAACGCGCGGCGCATCTGCTCGTTCCGCTGCAGGCTGAGCGCGAGCCGGTTGAAATCCTCGGCAAGCCGGCCGATCTCGTCCCCCGACGTGGCGACGACGCGGTGTGCGTAGTCGCCGCTGGCGACGCGATGCGTCGCGAGCGCGATCGAACGAACGGGCGCGAGCAGGGTGCGGGCGAGCACCAGCGCGACGCCGGCGGCGAGCAGCACCGTCATCCCCGCGATCAGCCAGGTGGCGGCCGCCTGCCGCTCCTGGAACTGCACCCGCGCCTCGCCGGCGACCCGCTGGAAGGGAATGAGCGCGAGCCACCCGACGGTCTCGCCGCCGACGACGACCGCCCGCGTGATCTCGCTGGCCGCGGCCTCGGGGTTGCCCGCGACGTATTCGCGCGCGGCGTCGAGGAGGGCGACCCGCAACGCAACACCCGTGAGATCGGACTCGCTGAACGTCGGCCCGCGCGGCTCGCCGTCCTCGAGCGCATCGTCGGGGGCGACCCGGGCGGAGAACAGGAGCCGTCCCCACGCGCGCCGGTTGCCCTCGAGGAACTCCCACCCGCCGTGCTCCGCGTAGGCCTCGGCCACGACCGGCACGAGCGCTTCGAGGCGTTCCACGCCGAGGCTGTTCATGTAGCCCAGAAAGCCGCGGTTGAAGCTGTACAGCGTCGCCGCGCCGGTCGCGACGGCGCACAGGGTGCCGACGGTCAGGAGCGTCAGGAACAGCTTGGCGGTGATTCCGAGCTTCACGGCGGCGAGCACTCGCGCGAGACCGGGTCCGGGGCCCTTATTAAGGAGTGCCGGCCGATCCGCGGCAAGCGCGGTCCGGGAAATTTCACCGTTTCTCCGCAATTGCTGCACATTCCGGCCGCATCGTAACGCTCCGTGGGAGTGGTGCATCAAGAGTGACGATGGACGGCAGGACGGGGACACGCCGGCGGCGGCTGTGGCTCGTGACCGGGACGGCAGTCGCCGTCGCGGCGGGGGCGTTCCTGTGGTGGCGCCTCGCCGGGTCGCCGGAAGAGGTGTTCGACACCGTCGTGGTCGAGCGCGGTGACGTGGTCAGGACGGTGACGGCCGTGGGGTCGTTGCAGCCGAAGGAGTACGTCGACGTCGGCACCCAAGTGTCGGGCCAGCTCATCGCCGTGCACGTCGAGGTCGGCGATCGCGTGCAGGCGGGCGACCTGATCGCGGAGATCGATCCCACCCGCTACGAGTCCATCGTGCGCAACGACCGCGCGACGCTCGAGAGCCTGAGAGCGCAGCTCGCGCAGCGCGAGGCCGAGCTCGCGCTCGCCCGCCAGCAGCTCGAGCGCAACGTCCGGATGCTCGCCGAGCGGGCGGTCAGCCAGGATGCGGTCGACCAGCTCGCCGCCACCGTGCGCGTCGCCGAGGCTTCGGTGACGGCGCTCCAGGCACAGATCAAGGCGGCGGAGGCGACCCTGGAAGGCGACATCGCGAACCTGGGCTACACGAAGATCTATGCGCCGATGAGCGGCACCGTCGTCTCCCAGACGAGCCTCGAGGGGCAGACGGTCGTCGCTTCCCAGCAGGCGCCGGTGATCGTGCAGATCGCGAACCTCGACGTGATGACCGTGTGGGCGGAGGTGGCCGAAGCGGACGTCCACAAGATCGAGCCGGGGATGCCCGCGTGGTTCACGACCCTCGGCATGGCGGACCGCACCTGGCGCGGGACCGTGCGCCAAATCCTGCCGACGCCCGAGGTGCTGAACGACGTCGTGCTCTACAAGGTGCTGATCGACGTCGACAACTCGGAGCGCCTGCTCTTGCCGCAGATGACCGTGCAGGTGTTCTTCCTGCAGGGCGAGGCCCGCGACGTGCCGGTCGTGGCGCTGAACGCCCTCACCCCGGATCCGTCGCGGCCCGACGGCTACGTCGCGCGCGTGCTCACGCCGGCGGGGCCGGAGCGCCGCCAGGTGACCGTCGGGCTGACGAATCGCACGACGGCCGAGATCCTCACGGGTCTCGCGGTCGGCGACCGGGTGATCGTGGAAGGGGCGCCCACGCTCGCGGGCGAAGCCGCGGGCCGCCGGCCCGGCGGCCGCGTCATGATGCGCTTCTGACGTGAACGGGCGCATAACGGTGCATTGCTGATGGACACTGCCGGCATCGCTCGCGACTACGGCACGGATGCGCTTCCGGAGACCGGGCAGTCTACCGCGGCCGGCATCGCCACCCCGATCGTCTCCCTGCAGAACGTCAGCCGCGTCTACGGCGACGGGACGTCCGAGGTCCGCGCGCTCGACCACGTGAGCCTCGACATCGCGGCGGGCGAGTTCGTGGCGATCATGGGGCCTTCGGGCTCGGGCAAGTCGACGCTCATGAACATCGTCGGGTGTCTCGATCGGCCGACCCATGGGCACTACCGGGTGCACGGCATCGACGTGGCGACACTGACGCCGGACGAGCTCGCCGCCCTGCGCCGCGACACGTTCGGGTTCGTGTTCCAGCGCTACAACCTGCTCGGCTCCCTGACCGCGGCCGAGAACGTGGAGCTGCCCGCGATCTACGCGGGGCGCAACAAGCGCGAGCGCGCAGCGCGGGCACGCGAGCTGCTCACCGCGCTCGGTCTCGGCGGGCGCGTCGAGCACCGGCCGAACCAGCTCTCCGGCGGCGAGCAGCAGCGCGTCTCCATCGCACGCGCCCTCATGAACGGGGCGGAGGTCATCCTCGCCGACGAGCCGACCGGCGCCCTCGACAGCAGGAGCGGCGAGGAGGTGCTGAAGCTCCTCATGCGGCTCCACGAGGAAGGCCGCACGATCATCCTGATCACGCACGATCCGAAGGTCGCCGCGCACGCGGACCGCATCATCCGCGTGAAGGACGGCCGGATCGTGGACGATACGGGCCCCAAGCAGCGCAGCACGGCGCGCCCCGTGCGGCTCGAGGGCGCGCGCCACCCGCACTGGCTGCCGGATCTCGCCGAAGCCGTGAAGATGGCGCTGCACTCGCTGCGGGCCAACCTGTTCCGCAGCGCGCTCACGCTGCTCGGCGTGGTCATCGGGGTTGCCGCGGTCGTCACGATGCTCGGCATCGGCAACGGCAGCAAGCAGGAGATCCTCGAGCGCATCCAGGCCATGGGCAGCAACCTGCTGCTCGTGCGGCCGGGCGCTCCGGGCCGGCGGCCTTCCGGCGACATTGCCACGCTCGTGCCGGAAGACGCGGAAGCGATCGCCGAGCTGCCGAACGTCGCGTTCGTGTCGCCCGAGCGGCGCGGCTCCGCCACGCTGCGCTACGGCTCGACCGACTACCGCAGCAGCGTGTTCGGCGTGTGGCCCGGGTACCGCTACGCGCAGGACTGGCAAATGGCGTCGGGCAGCTTCATCAACCAGGACGACGTCAACGAGTACGCGGCGGTTGCGGTGCTCGGCAAGACCGTCGTGGACAACCTGTTTCCGAACGGCGAGGACCCGGTCGGCCGTTACGTGCTGATCGGCAACGTGCCGTTCGAGGTGATCGGCGTGCTCGAGCCCAAGGGCGCGACCGCCTGGGGCTCCGACATGGACGACGTGGTGCTCGTGCCGCTGTCGACCGGCTTCATCCGGATATTCGGGCAGCGGTACCTGAGCTCGCTCAACGTAAAGATCGAGTCCGCGGAGCTTGCCGGCAGCACCCAGGCGGCGATCGAGAAGCTCCTGTTGCAGCGACACGGCACCGAGGACTTCCAGGTACGCAGCACGACGTCCATCGTCGAGGCGGTGGAGACGACGCAGAACACGCTCACCATCCTGCTGGGCGCGGTGGCCGCGATCTCGCTCGTGGTCGGCGGCATCGGGGTGATGAACATCATGCTCGTGAACGTCACCGAGCGCACCCGCGAGATCGGGCTCAGGATGGCGACCGGTGCGCGCTACGGCAACATCCTGCTGCAGTTCAACACCGAGGCGCTGGTCGTGTGCGGTATCGGCGGGCTCATCGGGGTGGCGCTCGGCTTCGGGGCCGGGTTCGTCATCGATGCCCTCGGCACGCGGGTCGAGTTCACGCTGGCGCCGCCGGTCCTCGCGTTCACGTCCGCGTTCGTCACCGGCCTGCTGTTCGGCTACCTGCCGGCGCGCAAGGCGGCCCAGATGGATCCCGTCGCGGCGCTGGCGTCGGAATGATGAACGGGTCCCCCAAGGAAGCGCGCATCGCGCGCCTGTGCAAGCGGATGCCGGGCCTGCTGCTCGCGACCGCGTTCGGCCTGTCCGCGTGCAGTCTCGCACCGCGGTACGAGATGCCGGAGCAGCCCGTGCCCGCGCAGTGGGAGGGCGCGGAGACGGCCGCGGACGCAGAGCCGCCGGCTCCCGAATGGTGGCGCCGCTACGGCAGCGCGGAGCTCGATGCGCTGATGGAGCGCGCGCTGGAGGGCAACCACGACCTCGCCGCGGCAGTCGCCCGCATCGAGCAGGCCCGCGCCGGGTTCCGCGTGGCGCGCAGCGCGCTATGGCCGTTTTTGGGCGCGAGCGCCGGTGTCTCGCGCGACCGTACGAGGAACGGGGAGACCGTCACCTCGGAGGACAGCCGCGCGGGTGTCTCGGCCGACTACACCGTCGATCTCTGGGGCGCGAATCGCAACGCGGCGGACATCGCCGCGCTGCGGCTCGCCGTCACGGAGCACGACCGCGACGCGATCCTGCTGGCGTTGCAGACCGACGTGGCCGCCGGCTACTTCCAGCTTCTCGCGCTCGCGGACCGGACGCGCATCGCGGAACGCAATCTCGAGGCCGCGCGGGAGCTGCTGCGCCTCATCGAGGTGCGCTTCGACAACGGTGCGGCAACGGCGCTCGACCTCGCCCAGCAGCGGACCGTCCTGCTCAACATCGAGGCGCAGCTTCCGGTGCTTCGCCAGGCAACCGTCGAGACGCGCCGCGCGCTGGCGGTCCTCGCCGGCCTGCCGCCCGGGAGCCTCGAGCTCCGGGGCGGGACCATCGCCGACCTCGCGTTGCCGGCGATCGATCCCGGCATACCCGCCGAGGCACTGCTCAGGCGGCCCGACATCCGGGCGGCGGAAGCGGCGCTCATCGCCGCCAATGCCGACATCGGCATCGCGCGGGCGGCGCTGTTTCCCGACCTCGGCGTGTCGGCTTCCGCGTTCGTGCGCGACGTCGCCGGCTCGGGTTCCGTGACGGCCGCCTCGATCGCGGCTTCGCTCGCGCAGACCCTGTTCGACGGCGGCGCGCGTCGCGGGCGCATCGAGCTGAGCCAGGCCGCGCGGCAGGAGTTGGCGGAGAACTATGCGCAGGCAGTGCTGGTCGCGCTCACGGACGTCGAGAACGCCCTGACCGCGGTCGCCACCAGCCAGCGCCGGGTCGAGATCCTGACGGAAACGGTGGCCCAGGCTCGCGAGGCCTACCGGCTTTCGCGCGTGCGCTTCGATGCGGGCGCCATCGACCTGCTCACCGTCCTCGACAGCCAGCGCACGCTGCTCAGCGCCGAGGATTCGCTGGTGCAGGCGAAGCAGGCCCGGCTCGACGCCAGCGCGGTGCTGGTGCGGGCGCTCGGCGGCGGGACGTCGTGACGACGGCCACATTGTGAACCGCCGATGGGGTCGAGACGGCTCCGTACAAGGCGCTTCAACGAGGTCCCCCCTGTGAGGCCGCGCCGGCCGGCGCGCCTTGATTTATACTCGATTAGACGAAGCCCGGCCCGCCGGCAGAGAATCGTTCTCCCGCCCGCGGCGGTTCCGGTTCAGGGGGACTCCGATGTTTCGCAGGAAGGCGTTGTCGCAGGCGGTTATCGTGGCCCTGTCTACCGGCACCGCCGGTTACGTCTCGGCCGCCGAGCTCGACGAGATCGTCGTCACCGCAACCAAGCGCGAGCAGAACCTCCAGGACGTGTCCATCGCGGTCCAGGCGCTCGATGCGCAGCGGCTCGAGGACCTGAACGTCGCGAACTTCGACGATTACGTCCGCTTCCTGCCGAACGTCAACGCGGCGGGCAGGGGACCCGGACAGTCCTCCATCTTCATCCGCGGCATGGCGACCGACTCGTCGGACCAGACCTCGATCGAGATCGGCGCGCCGGTGCCGAACGTCGCGCTCTACCTCGACGAGCAGCCGGTCAGCTCGGGCGGCCGCAACCTCGACCTCTATGCCGCCGACATCGCGCGCGTCGAGGTGCTGCCGGGCCCGCAGGGCACGCTGTTCGGCGCCAGCTCGCAGGCGGGCACGATCCGGCTGATCACGAACAAGCCAATGTACGACGAGTTCCTCGCGGGCATCGATGCGAGCGTCTCCGACACGCACAAGGGCGAGATGAGCAACAGCGTCGAGGGCTACGTCAACATTCCGCTCATCGACAACAAGCTCGCGGTGCGCGCCGTCTTCTACAACGCGTTCGAAGGCGGCTACATCGACAACGTGTTCGGCGAGAACGCCTACACCGAGGAGCACGTCGGCTTCCCGGAGGGTGCCGAGTCCACGGTGATCAACAACCTGGCGCTCGTGGAGGAGGACTTCAACGACGCGACGTACCGGGGCGGGCGCCTGGGCGTGCGGTACGCGGTGAACGACGACTGGGAGATCACCGGCACGTACATGCGCCAGAAGCTCGACGTCGACGGCGTCTTCGATCATTCCCCGGAGCGCATCGCCGAGCTCGGCGACACCCAGTCCGGCAAGCGCGTGGTCGGCGACCTCCAGGTGCAGCGCTTCTTCCCCGACCGCCTCGAGGACGAGTTCCAGCACTTCGCGCTGACGGTCGACGGGCGGCTCGCCGGTCTCGACCTGGTGTACGCGGGCTCCTACCTCGACCGCGAAGTCTTCAACACGATGGACTACAGCGGCTACACGCAGGTGGGCGATTACGGCTACTACTACCTGTGTCAGCCGGATTACACCGTGTGCGGCGATCCCACCCAGGGCGTGATCGCCTTCATCGAGAACAAGCGCACCACCCACGAGCTCAGGATTTCGCGTGCCGACGACGCGAAGCTCAACTTCGTCGCCGGGATCTACTACGACGACATCGAGACGGGCGTGGACACGAACTTCTACGTCGCCGGCTCCACCGGGTTCTTTGCCCGGAACGTGCCGATCTCGACGGCCACGCATTTCAACCCGAATCCGCGACTGCCCGGCATCACGTTCATGAACGACGCGATCCGGGAAGAGGAGCAGTTCGCCGTCTTCGGCGAGATCACGTACAACTTCACGGACGAGTGGTCGGCGACGATCGGCGCGCGCTACTACGACATCGAGACCTCGCTCGTCGGCTCGTCGAATTTCGCGACGCTGGGCGACGTAGACACGGACAACGGCGTCAACTTCGACGAGATCTTCGCAGGCGACCTGCCGCTCAAGGAAGACGACATCATCGTCAAGGGCAGCCTCACGTACCGGCTGACCGACGATGCGCTGTTCTTCGCGACCTACTCCGAGGGCTTCCGGCCGGGCGGTTTCAACCGCGTCGACAATCCGGTCGTTCCCAAGACCTACGTCAGCGACGAAGTCACGAACTACGAGATCGGGTGGAAGGCGACGCTGCTGGACGGCGCGCTGCGCTTCAACGGCTCCGTCTACCGCATCGACTGGGACGGGCTGCAGGTCGGGATCACGGATTTCAACATCTCCGTCATCACGTTCACGGCGAACGCCGCGGACGCGGAGATCACCGGCTTCGAGGGCGACCTGACGTGGGCCGTGAACCAGAACTTCACGCTTTCCGGCGCGTGGTCCTGGAACGACACGGAGATGGTGCGCGTGCCGCCCGGCGTGACGGACATCGCCGGCGAGGGTTCCGAGCTGGCGCTCGCGCCGAAGCTCCAGTACAACGTGCGCGGGCGTTACCAGTGGATGGTCGGCGAGTTCGATCCGTACGCGCAGCTCGTCTATGCGTTCACCGACGAGCAGTTCAGCTCGATCGTGGTCGAGAACCGTTACCTGCAGGATTCCTACTCGACGCTCGATGCGGCCGTCGGCGTGACGCGGGACAACCTGACGATCGAGCTCTTCGGCGAGAACCTCACCGACGAGCGCGCCGAGCTTTTCATCAACTCCCTGGACACCGACCTGCGCATCACCACGAACCGGCCGCGCACCATCGGTCTGCGCCTGTCCTGGGACTTCGAATGACCTCGTAGGAGCCCGCCATGCGGGCGACTCGACCGCAACCGACGCCCGATGCGCGCAAGCTGCTCGAAGCCGGCCGCCTCGACCAGGCGGTCGAGCGCGCCGCGGAGGAGGCGACCGCCGACCCGGACAATCCCGAGCCGCTCTATGTCCGGGCTGTGGCGGAGCGCTACCTCGGTCGGATCGAGGCGGCGTTCGCGACGCTCGGGCGGCTCAAGGCGCTGGAGCCCCGCTACGCCCGCGCCTGGCAGGAGGAGGGCCATTTGCACAAGCTGCGCGGCGACATCGACGCTGCCTGCGCGGCTTACCGCCGCGCCGTCGAGCTGAACCGCGGCCTCGTCGCTTCCTGGCGGGAGCTCGCTGCCCTGGAGCAACGCCGCGGCAACGCGGAGGCGCACGCCGTCGCGGATGCGGAGCACCGGCGCCTCGCGGCCCTGCCGCCCGAGCTGCTCAGCGTGACGAGCCTGCTGCACGAGGGCAGGCTGTTCCAGGCCGAGACCCTGTGCCGGGCTTTCCTGAAGCGCCACCCGCAGCACGTCGAGGCGATGCGGCTGCTCGCGCGCATCGGAATGAAGCTCTTCATCTACGACGACGCGGAGTTCCTGCTCGAAAGCGCCGTGGAGTTCGAGCCGGACAACTGGATCGCGCGCCGCGACTACGTCGAGGTGCTGCACAAGCGCCAGAAGTTCCTGAAGGCGAAGGAGCAGGCCGCCCTCCTGCGCGACCGGTTCCCCGGCAATCCGGTCTTCGAGCTCGCCTACGCGAACGAGTGCGTGGCGGTCGGCGCCTTCGACGAGGCCATCGGGATCTACGACCGCATCGTGGCCGCCCACGGGAACCTCGAGCAGCCGCACCTGGCGCGCGGTCACGTGCTGAAGATCGTCGGCCGGGTCGACGAGGCGATCGGCTCCTACCGCAATGCGTACCGTGCGCGGCCGGATTTCGGCGATGCGTACTGGAGCCTGGCGAACCTCAAGACCTATCGCTTCACGGAGGAAGAGATCGCGAGCATGGAACGGCGCGCCGACGATGCGGCAATTGCGCCCTTCGATCGCTGGCACCTGCACTTCGCGCTCGGCAAGGCCTTCGAGGATCGCGGCGACTACGAGCGCTCGTTCGGGCATTACGCTCGGGGCAACCGGCTGCGGCGCGAGAGCGTCCGCTACGACCCGGAGCGGGCGGAGAAGGCGATGCGCGCCCAGGCGGAAACCTGCACCCCGGAGCTGTTCGCGCGGCTCGCCGGCGCGGGCACCCCGCATCCGGACCCGATCTTCATCGTCGGCCTGCCGCGCTCCGGGTCCACGCTGCTCGAGCAGATCCTCGCCTCTCACTCGCAGGTCGATGGCACGATGGAGCTGCCCAACGTGGTGGCGCTGGCGAACCGCCTCAACGGGCGTCGCCGGCGGTCGGAGGAAGCGCGCTACCCGGCCGTGCTCGCGGAGCTGTCCCCGGCCGAGCTGCGCAGGTTCGGCGAAGCCTACATCGAGGACACCCGCTTCCACCGGCAGGCGGCACCGCGCTTCATCGACAAGATGCCCAACAACTTCCTGCACGTCGGCCTCATCCACCTGATGCTGCCGAACGCGAAGATCATCGATGCGCGCCGTCACCCCATGGCCTGCGGCTTCAGCAACTACAAGCAGCTGTTCGCCGAAGGCCAGGAGTTCACGTACGACCTCGCGGAAATGGGGCGTTATTACCGCGGCTATGTCGCCCTGATGGAGCACTGGGACCGGGTGCTGCCCGGCAAGGTGCTGCGCGTGCACTACGAGGACGTCGTGGCCGATCTCGAAGGGCAGGTCCGGCGCATTCTCGAGTTTCTCGAGTTGCCGTTCGAGGCACGCTGCCTCGAGTATCACCGGACCGAGCGCTCCGTGCGCACGCCGAGCGCCGAGCAGGTGCGCCAGCCCATCTATCGCGCCGGGCTCGACCAGTGGCATCACTATCGTCCCTGGATCGGTGCTCTCGAGGCCGAGGTGGCAGCCCTGGTCGAGGCCTATCCGGCTCGATCCTGAACGCTCAACCCTTGCCGTTCACCGACGGTGCCACGAGGTGCCGGAAGCGCCATGTGGCCGCCGGCCGCCCACGAGCGGGGACCGTCGCGGCGAACGCGCCGAAGCAGATGATCCTGCGCCGGTCCGCCGGCACGATCACGCGCACGGGCTCGAAGCCCAGCCCGCCGAAACCTTCCCGGTGCGCCCGCGCGAGGGCCGAGGTGGCATCGGCCGGTGACGGCGGCGCGAAAGGCCACTCCAGTACACTGGCCGCGGCTGCGTCATCCTCGCGGACTTCTATAAGCGTGCCCGACCAGACCGCGTCGACGCGCAAACCCGCCTGGCGGAACGCGATGCGCACCGATTCCGCGTCGGGGGCGCGGAAGCGGCAGAGGCGACGCTGCCCATCCTCGGCGATGAAACTCTCCTGCCACTCGAGCCCGTGGAGCCGGAAGCAGCCGACTTCCTCCATCTCCAGCCGGGAACGCCAATCCTCGGTCGCGGGGCCGACCCACTCGACGAACACGTCGGCGGGACCGCGCGATGGCATGGCTCACCCGGCTTTGCGGGCCGCCGCCGTGCGGGCGACCCCCGAAAGGTAATGCGCGAGGTGCGCGGCGATGTCGTGTGCGTCGTCGCCCGCGCCGTGGATGAAGCTCGACTTGCGCCGGCGCAGGAACGGCAGCCCGGTGACGTACAGGCCCGGCCAGTCGGCGATGCCCCCGTCGTGGCGGATCATGCCCTTGCGGTCGAGCACCGGCACCGCGAGCCAGGCGTAGTCCGGCCGGTAGCCCGTGGCCCACAGGATCGTGCGGATCGCGCCGCCGCCGAGGTCGAGCTCGAGCTGCGGCCGCGGAACCCGGGTCGCGGGAAAGCGCTCGCCTTCGCCGCCGAAGCCGTTGCGCTTCGCCCATTCGTCGAGCGTCGCGAGCAGGCGCTGCATCTTGAGGTCCGCGAGCGCGCACACGTTGGCGAGCGAGCCTGAGAACAACAGGCGGCCGTCGCGCACGCCGGCCAGCCGGCCGACGAGGCGCACGCCCCGGTCCGACAGCGCGTTCAGGTCCATGAGCACGCGCTCGCGCGCACCGACGAGCTGCGGTGACGGCAGGCGCCGCACCCGCTGGAGGTCGTCGACCTGGTCGTAGCGATCGTCGAGGATGCCGGCCGCGTGCATCCACCACTGGATGTCCCGGCCGCGGTACACGCGCGGCAGGCGCACGTGCTCGCCGACCGCGAGCATCACCTCGTGTCCTGCGCGACGGATCTCGTCGGCGAGCTGCACGCCGGTGGCGGAGGCGCCGACCACCAGCACCCCGCCCGGCTCGAGCTGGCCGGGGTTCCGGTACTCGTGCGCCGTGAGCTGGCGGATCCGGCGCGGAATGCCCGCGCTCACCGCGGGGACGACCGGCAGGTTCGCGGCGCCGCTCGCGACGACGAGCGCCCGGCAACGCCACGGCCCGCGGTCGGTCACGACGAGGAAGCCGCCGCCGGGCAGCGGCTCCACGCGGGTGACGGTCGTACCGGTCAGCACCGGGGCACGGATGACGGACGCGTAGCCGGCGATGAAGCTCACCACCTCGTGCACGGACATGTAGCCGTCCGGGTCCGGCCCGGTCCAGGCGTAGCCGGGGAGGCGGCTCAGCCAGTTCGGGGTGAGCAGGCGCAGCGAGTCCCAGCGCTCGCGGCGCCAGGAATTCGCCACGCCGCCCCGCTCCAGCACGACGTGCTCGATCGAGCGCGCCGCCAGGCAATGGCTGACTGCCAGGCCCGAATGCCCGGCGCCGATGACGACGACGTCGACCCGGCCGGCGCGCTCGAACATCTTCGTCACGCCACCGTCACCGTCACGGCGGTCGGGTTGGTGATGATGTCGTACACCGCCGAGCGCTTCTGCGACTGTGCGACCAGGGCCTCGATCTCCTCCTTCGAGGCATCCGCGTCGATCTCGTAGCGCACCTTGATGCCGTCGAAGCCGTTGCGCACGTCGCTGTCGATGCCGAGGATGCCTTGCAGGTCCATGCCGCCTTCCAACGTCGCCTTCACCGAGCGGAGCTGGATGTTGCGGTTCTGGGCCACGGCCGCGATCCCGGCCGTCAGGCAGCCCGCGAGCCCGGCGAGCACGATCTCGACCGGCGTCGCGCCGTTGTCCTCGGACGCAAAGATCTCGGGGTGATCGGCGTCGAAGCGGAACTCGGTGCGGTGGCTCTGCTCTTCGCCGAGGCCGAAGAAGCCGCGCACGGTGGTGGCGCTGTGCGTCCCGTTGATCCAGTTGCAGGTCGCCCGCCAGGTGAACTTCGCGCCTTCGGGCGCCGCCGTCAGCGCCTCACGCGCGCCGAGCAGGGCCTCCACGTTGACCCCGTTGTCCACCGTCCTGACCTGTGCTTGCTGAGTAGCCATTCGATTCTGCTCCTTGGGGGGGTTAGTCGATACCCGGCGCCTGCCGGGCAGGAGGCAATTTCGGGCCTCCCCGTGGAATCGAACGTGATACGCAGCGTGGAATTTTGCGGGGACGGTTTCAGGCGGTCGCGGCGCGGGGCGCAGCGGCGAGCTGGCGGGACAGGGCGGAAGCCCAGGCCGCCACGCCGGCGGCCTCCAGCGCCGCGGTGGCCGCGGCATGGCGGTCGGCTTCCGCCGTCTGCCCCGAGGCCCTGAGCGCCAGGCCGAGCACGAGGTGCGCGAGCATCGTCTCGGTAGGCCGCTGGAGCAGCTCGCTGTACTCCAGGGCTTCGGTTGCCCGCGCGAGCGAGGCCTCGAGGCGGTGGCGCTCGTAGTCCAGAAACGCCGCCCGCGTCAGCACGAAGGCCAGGCGATGCTTCGCATCGGCAATGCGCAGGTCCTCGAGCGCCTGCTCGAGCGCGGTGCTGTCGTCCGTGAGCGCATAGGCGCACAGCCCGTCGAGCGCGCAGGCGAACGGCGCCTCGCTTCCCTCGCGCAGGCGCCGCCCCAGCTCGAGCAGCTCGGCGCAGCGCCGCTGCGCCTCGTCGAACTGCCCGCGCTGGATGGCGATCATGACGAGGTACTCGTTGGCCTGGTACTCGCTGACCCGATCGCCACTCGACTTGCAGAGCGTGCGGGCCTTGCGGAACAGCTCCTCCGCCTCGTCCAGCCGGTTCTCGTAGTACCGCAGCATGCCGAGCCCCGCGGGGATGGAGGCGTGCCGCAGCCCGCGGCGGGCGGCCCGCGCCTCTGCCTCCATCAACATGGCGTCGGCCTGCGACAGGTCGCGCTCGATCATGGCGAGGCACTTGGCGGTGTCCGCCATGCCAATGATCTGGTCGTCCTCGGTGGCGCCGCGCGCTGCGCGCTCGGACTGCAGCGTCTGCTCCAGGGCTCCGCTGAAGTGCCCGTGCTGCCAGCGCACGAAGCTCGCGAGGTTGTAGGCGCGCCGCGCATGCCCGAGCGCGCCGTGATCGAGCGCTTCCTCCGCGAGCGCCGCGTAGCGGCTGGCCGCCGCTTCCCAGTCCTCGAGGGGCGCGGCGGCCGAGATGATCTCGTGGAGCTCGATGCTGACGCGGACGCGTTCGGCGGCCGACAGCGCGTCCGCGAGCTCGAGCCCACGACGCGCGAGCGACAGCGCCTCGCGGTTGGCGAAGAACCGGAGGCACAACCGGCCGGCGAAGACCATGGCGCGCGCCGCCAGCTTCGGGTCGCCGCTCTGGGCGGCGTGGTAGGCGAGCTCGGATGCCTGCGACGGCTCGAGCCCCGGGTCCTGCTCCATCATCTCCGCGATGCGCCGGTGCATGACCTGGCGCCGCACCGGCGAGATGTCGGCGTAGACGGCCCGCGCGATCAGCTCGTGGGAGAAGCGGAGGCCCTGGCTCGTGGGGACCAGGATCGCCTGGTGCTCCGCGGCCTCGAGCGTCGCGACCACGCGGGCGTGATCGACGCCCGAAAGCGCCGCGAGCTTCGGGACGTCGATGTGCGGCCCGAGCAGCGCCGCCCAGCGCAGCACCTCCAGGCCGTGCAGGTCGAGTCGTGCCAGCCGCTCGCGGACGAGCTGGTTCAACGGCGCGCTGCTCGCGCCGCTGCCGGCGCGCGCCAGCTCGATCGCGAACAGCGGGTTACCGCCGCTTTCCCGCGACAGGCGATCGGCGTCCGCCTCGGGCGAGTGGGCGGCGATGAGGCGGGCGGTCGAGGCATCGGACAGCGGCTTCAGCCTGAGCTCGTGCAGCAGGCCGGCATTGCGCAGCCCGCGCAACGTCTGCTGCAGGGGCAGGTTGTCGTGCAGCTCGCCTTCGCGCGCGGCCAGCAACCCGAGCAGCGGGGAATCGCGGTTCGTCCGGACCACGTAGTGCAGCGCCGCCGCGCTCGACTCGTCGCACCACTGGACGTCGTCGAACAGCAGCACCAGCGGCTGCGAGGCGCCGCACTCGCGGACCAGCTCGCTCAGGCCGGAGAACAGGCGCTCCCGGTTCTCCGCCTCCGTGTCGTAGAACACCCGCCTGGCGGCTGCCTCGTCGCAGTCGCGCAGCGCGTCCGTCCACAAGGCGAACGGCCGTACGCGCTCGCATTCGTAGGCGCGCGCCTCGAGCACGCGGGCGCCGCACGCGCGCGCGTGCTCCGCGGCGTAGCCGAGCAGGTGGGACTTGCCGATGCCCGGCTCGCCGACCACGAGCAGGATCTCCGCCGTGCGTCGCGCCGTGACGCCGGCCAGCGCGGTCTCGAGCTGCTGGCGCTCCGCGTCGCGGCCGATCAGCCGCAGGTCCTCCGTCGCGTCTTCCTCAGGGGCGGCAGGGGCGGTGGGGGTGGTAGCGGCCGGCGTCGCGGTGCGCTCCGCGTCGCCGCGCAATGCCGCGAGCAGTGCGCCGCCGGATAGGAGGCCCGCTTCCTTGAGCATGCGCATGCCGAGCTCGTACTGCTGGTGCGCTTCCTCCACCCGCCGCGAGCGGTGCAGGAGACGGATCAGGAGCGACCGGCAGCCCTCGTCGTAGGGCGCGATGTCGACCAGCGCGCGCGCGTGCGGCAGGGCGCGCTCCGGTGCGGTCTCCAGCCGGCCGACGAGCTCCCTGAGGACGCGGGCCTGGGCGCGCGCCGCCTGCTCGCGCTCCGCGACGCACCAGGCGTGGAACTGGTGGAAGCCGGAAAACTCGAGCCCCTCGAGGAAGTTGCCGCGAAACCGGCCGGCGGCGGACTCGAGCGCGTCGAGCGGCGCGGCGGACAGGCCGTTACCCGCCAGCGCGTACAGCTCCGCGACGTCGATGGCGACGTCGCTCACGTCGAGCTCGACGCCCGCGCGGTCGGCGAGCACCCGCGGGCGATCCGGGTCGTCGAGCAGCCGGCGCAGCTTGGAGAGGCTCCAGCGCAATGCGCCGCGCGGGTCGTCGGGCACCTCCCAGAGCAGCTCGCAGAGCTGCTCGCGGCGGTAGCGGCGCCGGTGCAGGGCGAGCCAGGCGAGCAGGGCGCGCGTTTTGCGGGACGGAGGGAATTCGAGCTCCCTGCCGTCCCGCAGGAGCTTGAATTCACCCAGCAACCTGATTTCGAGCCCGCTCATGCGTTCCGGGGCATCTGTCCTGGAGTCACTATAACGCCGCCCGGGGCCGCGAAAAACCACGGTCGCTCCAACGTTCGTTACCCCGCTCGGCGCGCATCGTGCGTCCCGTGAAGCCGGCCGGGTGGCCGGCATCCGTCCGCGACAGGAGAGTTTTCGGCATGGCCCGTTACGACGACATTCTCGAGACCATCGGCCGCACGCCGCTGGTCAGGCTCAATCGCCTCGCCCCGCCGGGGGTGAACCTGTACGTGAAGCTCGAGGCCTTCAACCCGATGGGCTCGGTCAAGGACCGCATGGCCCGGGCGGTGATCGAGGACGCGGAAGCGCGCGGCCTGCTCGCGCCCGGGCAGACCGTCATCGAGGCGACCAGCGGCAACACCGGCATCGGCCTCGCCATGGTGTGCGCCCGGAAGGGTTACCCGCTGGTCGTCGTCATGGCGGAGAACTTCAGCATCGAGCGCCGCAAGCTTTTGCGCTATCTCGGCGCGAAGGTGGTGCTCACGCCCGCGTCCGAGAAGGGCACCGGCATGCTGCGCAAGGCGGTCGAGCTCGCCGAGACGCACGGCTGGTTCCTGTGCCGCCAGTTCGAGAACGAAGCGAATGCCCGGGTCCACACGCGGACCACGGCGCGGGAGATCCTGGCGGATTTCGAGGGCGAAACCCTGCATTACTTCGTGACCGGGGCAGGGACGGGCGGCACGCTGCTCGGCGTGGGCCGCGCGCTGCGCGAGGACGCACCGGGCACGAAGATCGTCGCGGCGGAGCCCGACAACTCGCGCGTGCTGGCGAGCGGCATCCCGCAGCGGCGCCGGTCGGACGGGGAGCCCGACGGCAGCCATCCGCATTTCCGCCCGCACCTGATGCAGGGCTGGAGCCCGGACTTCATTCCCGCGCTGACGGAAAAGGCGCTCGCCGAAGGGCTCGTGGACGAGATCGTCCCGGTATCCGGGGCCGACGCCATGCGCCTGTCCCGCGAGCTCGCGCAGAAGGAGGGCATCTTCGTCGGCACCTCGAGCGGCGGGACGCTCGCCGCGGCGCTCGCCGTCGCGGAGCGGTCGCCGGCCGGCACGAACATCGTGTGCATGCTGCCGGACACTGGCGAACGGTACCTGTCGACGCCGCTCTTCGAGCACATCCAGGAGGACATGACGGACGAGGAGCTCGCGATCTCGCGCTCGACGCCCAACTACCGCTTCGACGTGCCGTCCTGCCCGGTGCCGCCGCGGCCGGTCACGCAGCCTGCGGCGCTCGATGCCGAGGCGGAGCGGTTCTTCACCGAGGTCGTCGGCGCCGAGCCGGTCGTGCTGTTCGCGCTCGAGTGGTGCGAGTTCTGCTGGTCGGTGCGCAAGCTGTTCGCGAAGCTCGGCATCGCCTATCGCAGCGTCGACCTCGACTCCGTCGAGTACCAGGCGAACGACTTCGGCGGCCGGATACGTGCGGTGCTCGCCGCGCGTGTCGGCGTGCCCACCATTCCGCAGGTTTTCGTGGGCGGCGAGCACGTCGGCGGCTGCACGGAGACGTTCGACGCGATGCGCGCCGGCGACCTGCAGGCCCGTTTCCGCCGCCACGGCATTCCGTTCGACGAGCGCGTCGATCTCGACCCGTACTCGCTGTTCCCGAAGTGGCTGCAACCGCGCAAGTCCGCGTAAGCCGCCGCCTGCGACGAGAGGTTCCCACAGATGGCGTTCATCGACACGATCAGGCCGGCCGATGCCGAAGGCGACGTCCGCGCGATGTACGAGCGGCAGCAGGCTGCCTGGGGGTTCGTGCCCAACTACGCGAAGGTGTTCTGCCACCGGCCGGAGGTGATGGCGCGGTGGGGCCGGCTGCTGGCCGAGATCAAGCGGCCGATGGACCCGCGCCGCTTCGAGCTTGTCACCTTCGCCGCGGCGCATGCGCTGCGGCACACGGGCTGCTCGCTCGCGCACGGCAAGGCACTCGCGTACTTCATCGGCGAGGATGCCCTGCTGGCGCTCGCGCGCGGCGAGCGCCGGGACCCCGTCACCGCCGCGGAGCTCGCGATGGCGAGCTTCGCGCGCAAGGTCGCGCTGGATGCGGCGAGCATCACCGCCGGTGACGTGGACGACTTGCGAGCGCACGGCCTGGACGACGGCGAGATCTTCGACGTCGCCGCCACCGCCGCCGGCCGTGCGTTCTTCACCAAGGTGCTCGACGCACTGGGCGTGGAGGCGGAGCCGAGCTTCAGCACGCTCGGCGCCGCGCTCACGGAATCGCTGACCGTCGGCCGCGCGATCGACGCGGCGGAGCCGGAGTGCCTGCCCGCCGCGTAGCCGCGCGCCGCACGCTTCCTACAGGTTCGCGGGCTGGAAGCCCCGGTCCCGCAGCAGGGCGTCCACGGTCGCATCGCGGCCGCGGAACTGCCGGTAGGCCTCCGCCGGGTCCACCGAGTTGCGCGGCGCGAACAGGTGTTCGACCAGTCGCGCCGCCACTTCCTTGTCGTAGAAGCCGCCGGGTGCCTCCGCGAACGCTTCTGCGGCGTCGGAGGTCAGCACGTCCGCCCACATGTAGCCGTAATAGCCGGCCGAGTACCCCTCGCCCGAGAAGATGTGCCCGAACTGGGTGGAGCGGTGGCGCATCGGGATCTGCCGCGGAATGCCGAGCTCCTCCATCGCCTGGCGCTCGAACGCGTCCGGGTCGAGGCCTTCCGGATCCGTCGTGTGGTACAGCATGTCGACCAGCGCGGAGGCGAGATACTCGGTGGTCTCGAAGCCCTGGTTGAAGGTCTGCGCCTTCCTGATCTTCGCCACGAGCTCGTCCGGAATCGGCTCGCCGGTCTGGTAATGCACGAGGTAGTTCTCGATCACCGGATCGGTCAGCAGCCAGCGTTCGAGAAGCTGCGAATGGAACTCCGTGTAGTCGCGAACGCCGCCGTTGAGCGTCGGGTATTCGACGTTCGAGGACAGGGAGTGCAGGGCGTGGCCGAACTCGTGGAAGTACGTCGACGCGTCGTCCCACGAGATCAGGATGGGCTCACCGGGCGGTCCCTTGATGAAGTTCGAGTTGTTGGAGGCAAGCACGGTCTTCTTGCTGTCGAAGGTCGAGTGAACGCGGTAGCTCGTCGCCCACGCGCCGGAGCGCTTCCCCGGTCGGGCGAACGGGTCGAGATACCAGAGGCCGACGTGCTCGCCGGTTTCGCGGTTCGTCACCTCCCAGACCTTCACGTCCGGGTGGAACACGGGCACCGAGCCCTCCGGGACGGGCGTGAACTCGAACCCGAACAGCTCGCCGGCGACGAAGAACATCGCTTCGCGCAGCTTGTCGAGCTGCAGGTATTGCTTGACCTGGTCCGAGTCGAGGTCGTAGCGGTCGCGCCGCACGAGCTCCGCGTAGTAGCGATAGTCCCAGGCTTCGATCTCGATATCGTCGCCGCGCGCGTCGGCGATGGCCTGCATGTCGGCGATCTCCTCCTCGACCCGGTCGAGCGCGGCGGGCAGGACGGTGCGCATCAGCCGGAACGCGTTCTCCGGCGTGCGTGCCATGCGGTTCTCGAGGCGCCATTCCGCGTAGTTGGCGTAGCCGAGCAGCCCGATGCGCTCGTGCCGGAGCTTCAGGATCTCGGCGATGATCGCGTTGTTGTCGTTCTCGTCGCCGTTGTCGCCGCGGTCGTAATAGGTGCGCCAGACCTTCTCGCGCAGCTCGCGCTCGTCGGAGTAGGTCAGGAACGGGTCCATGGACGAGCGCGTATTGGTGATGGCGTACTCGCCCTGTCCGCAGCGCTCGGCGGCGGCAGCCTTCGCGGCCTGCACGAAGGAGGCGGGCAGGCCGCCGAGCTGGTCCTCCGTTATGCAGGTGACGTACTTCTCCTCGTCGGCGAGCACGTTGTTCGCGAAGCGGGTGTGCAGCTCCGCGAGGCGCTGCTCGATCTCGGCGTAGCGGGCCTTGGCGGCGCCTTCGAGCGTGGCGCCGTTGCGCGCGAAATCGTCATAGACGAGCTGCACGAGCCGGCGCTGGTCGGGACGCAGGGCGGCCATCCCCTCACCGTGGTAGACGGCGCGCACGCGGGCGAACAGGGCTTCGTTCTGCCGGATGGCGTTGACGTGCGCGGAGAGCTTCGGCTCGAGCTCTGCCTGCAGCTCGCGGAAGGCGGGGCTCGACAGGTTGGAGCGCCAGATTCCGTAGTAGGTGATGACCCGGTTGAGCGCTTCGCCGGCGCGCTCGAGGGCGAGGATCGTGTTGTCGAAGTCGGCCGGCGCGGGGTTGCCGGCGATCGCCTCGATCTCCGCGAGGTGGAGCTGCATCGCCCGCTCCATCGCCGGTTTCAGGTGCTCGAGGCTCATCCGGTCGAAGGCCGGCACGCCCCCGTAGGGTCCGGTCCACTCGGCGAGCAGCGGGTTCTCCATCGCGTTCTCCACGGCCGCGGTGCTTGCCGGCGCCCCGTCCTGCGAGTCGCTGCAGCCGAAGGCGGTGAGGCAAAGGGCGACGGCGAGCCATCTCGGGAATCTCTTCATGATCGGGTTCCGTTGTCGATGCGTTGGTGTCGTTGGTGTCGCGGTTGCTGCGCCGCGCCGCACGGGCGCCCATGCTAACCGATGTGGGGCCGGGACTCGCGATCGAGGTGCGGGAGGCGGCCGGAAGTTTTCGGCTACGGGTGTCATAACGGGCTGAAAAGCGGAGATTCGCGGCCGGGCGCGCCCGGGCGGGCTGGACATAATTACAGCCTGCTTTGCGTTCGCGCTGCGAGGAGAGGTGCCGCAATGAATGCCCACGCCGTTGCCCGTTCCGCCCCCGATGCTCGGGAGGCCGACCACGCGCAATCGATCGACGAGCTCGACCGCGCCATCGTGAACCTCGCGGGGCGCATCAACGCCGCCACTTACGATTTGCTGGTGCTGGTCCGTCGCTTCGACGAGTGCCGGGGCTGGCTCGCCTGGGGCTTCGAAACCTGCGCCGAGTGGCTGCACTGGCGCTGCGACATCGGCCTGAGCGCCGCGCGCGAGAAGGTGCGGGTGGCGCACGCGCTGAAGACATTGCCGGCGATCGGCCGGGCGTTTGCCAAGGGCGCGCTGTCCTATTCGAAGGTGCGGGCCCTGACGCGGGTGGCGAGCCGGGAGAACGAGGACGAGCTGCTCAAATTCGCGCTGCAGACGACGGCGGCACGGGTGGAGGAGCGCTGCCGGGAGCTTCGCTGCGGCACGGCGGCGTCGACCGGCGAGGCGCTGCGGGTGCACGGGCGCCGGTTCCTGAGCCTCCGGCGCGATCCGGCGCGGGGCGTGGTCACCATCATGGTGGAGCTGCCGTACGAGACCGGCGAGCTGGTCGACAAGGCGCTGGACTGCGCGCTGGAGGCGACCGTCACCACCGGTCCGGAGGCGGCGGACGAGAGCTGGGCCGCGCAGCGCGCCGATGCACTGGTCGCGCTCGCCGCCACCTACCTGTCCGGTGGACGGGAGCCGAGCTCCGGCGCGTCGGATCACTACCAGGTGACCGTGCACGTGGAGGAGTCATCCCTCCGCGGAGGGACGGGGCGGGCGGGGCTGCCGATCGAGTCGGTACGCCGCATCGCCTGCGACAGCGACCTCGTGGTGTTGGTCGAGAACGACAAGGGCGACCCGCTCAGCGTCGGCCGCAAGACCCGGATCGTGCCGGCCGCGATCAAACGCGCGCTCAGGGCGCGCGACAAGGGCTGCCGCTTTCCCGGTTGCGGACGGACACGCTTCGTCGATGCGCACCACGTGGTCCACTGGTCGGCGGGGGGAGAGACCAGCCTGGACAACCTTCTCCTGCTGTGTACCGCCCATCACAGGCTCGTGCACGAGGGCGGCTTCACGATCGAGAAGGACTACCGGGACCACTGGTTCTTCCGCCGCCCGGACGGGATCGCGGTGCCGGCCGGCGGCTACCGCCCGGATGAGGTGAGCGACGGCGGCGGTTGACCCGCCGCGGCGCTGCTGATCCGTCGATCAGCGGCTCGCGGCGGCGGCGGACTGCGGAGGCTCGATCTGCAGCGCGGTGGCGAGCGCGTCGTCCACGTTGTTCAGCCACACGAATTCGAGATCGTTGCGCACCGATTCGGGAATGTCCTCGAAATCCTTGCGGTTGCGCTCCGGCAGCATCACCGTCTTGATCCCGGCGCGATGCGCCGCGATGACCTTCTCCTTGATGCCGCCGACCGGTAGCACCAGCCCGCGCAGGCTGATCTCGCCCGTCATCGCGACGTCGTGGCGCACCGTCTGGCCGCTCACGAGCGAGGCGAGGGACACGAACATCGCGACGCCGGCGCTCGGGCCGTCCTTCGGGATCGCGCCCGCCGGCACGTGCACGTGCACGTCGTTCTGGCGCAGCTTGTCCGATTCGGCCTTCGAGCCGGCAAAGCGGTTCTTCACCAGGCTCATGGCGGCTTGCGCGCTCTCCTTCATCACGTCGCCGAGCTGGCCCGTGAGGATCAGCTTGCCGTCGCCCGGAACCAGGGTGGATTCGATGAACAGGATGTCGCCGCCCACCGGCGTCCACGCGAGCCCGGTCGCGACGCCGGGCAGGCCCGTGCGCAGCGCCACCTCGTTCTCGAACTTCGGCGAGCCGAGGATGCGATGTACGTCGTCGACGCCGATCGAGGTCTTCTGCGGAGCGCTTTCGGCGAACGTCACCGCAACGTGGCGCAGCACGGCGCCGATCTGCTTCTCCAGGTTGCGCACCCCCGCTTCACGCGTGTACTCGGTGATGATCGAGAGCAGCGCCTCGTCGCTGACCTCCACGTGGTCCGCCGACAGGCCGTTGTTCTCGAGCTGCCGCTGCACGAGGTAGCGCTTCGCGATCTGCAGCTTCTCGTCAGTCGTATAGCCTCGCAGCTCGATGACCTCCATGCGGTCGAGCAGCGGGGGCTGGATCGTGTCGGTGCGGTTCGCCGTCGCGATGAACATCACCTTGCTGAGATCGAACGGCACACCCAGGTAGTTGTCCTGGAACGTGGAATTCTGCTCGGGATCGAGCACCTCGAGCAGCGCGGAACCGGGATCGCCGTGCAGGCTCACGCCCAGCTTGTCGATCTCGTCGAGCATGAACACCGGGTTGCGGGTGCCCGCCTTGCGGATACCCTGGATGATCTTGCCCGGCAACGCGCCGATGTAGGTACGACGATGGCCGCGGATCTCCGCCTCGTCGTGCGTGCCACCCAGGCTCGCGCGCACGAACTTGAGGCCGATCGCTCGGGCGATGCTCTGGCCGAGCGACGTCTTGCCCACGCCAGGAGGCCCGACGAAACAGAGGATCGGGCTGCGCCCCTCCGGGTTGAGCTTGCGCACCGCGAGATACTCGAGGATGCGCTTCTTGATGTCCTCCAGCCCGTAGTGGTCTTCCTCGAGGATCTCGCGCGCCTTCTGGATGTCGATGTTCTCCGCGTCGAGCTTCGACCAGGGCAGCTCCGTCAGCCAGTCGATGTAGTTACGCAGCATCGAGTACTCGGCGGCCGCCGGCGGCATCTGCTTGAGCCGCTGGAACTCCTTGCGCGCGTGCTCCTCGACCTCTTCCGGCATGCCGGCTTCGGCGATTGCCTTCTCGATCGCCTCGTGCTCCGCCTCGTTTCCTTCGCCCTCGCCGAGCTGCTGCTGGATCGTGCGAAGCTGCTCGCGCAGCATGGCTTCCCGCTGGCGCTCGTCGATCGAGGCACGGGTCTGTTGCTCGATCTGGTGCGAGAGCTCGAGCACCTCGATGCGCTTCGCCATCAGCTCGACGACGGCGTCGAGGCGGCTGCGTACGTCGAACATCTCGAGCAGCCGCTGCTTCTCGGCGGCCGGGATGTCAAGGAAATTGGCGACGATGTCGCAGACCATGCTCGGCGAATCGATCGCCCGCAGCGCGCCGGCCAGCTCGGCGGGCACCTGCGGCATCAGCTCGATCGCGCGCGTCGCCTGTTGCTTCAGCACCCGCACGCGGGCCTCGATTTCCTCCTCGTTGCCCATCGCTTCCTCGGGCACGTCGAAGCGCGCGAGGAAGTACGGTTTCGTCTCCACGAATGTGGTGGCGCGGAAGCGCATCTCGCCCTGGCAGACGAGGTGGTGCGCATTGTCGGGCCCGGTGACGTAGCGCAGGATGTTCACGACGGTGCCGACCCAGTGCAGGTCGTCCGGGCCGGGATCTTCCTTGGCCGGATCGCGCTGGAGCAGGAGCCCGAGCTTGCCGTTGCCGCGGATCGCCGCCTGGGCGGCCGCCACCGAGGCGGGCCGCCGCACGGTGAGGGGGTGGACGACGCCGGGGAAGAGCACCATGTCGCGCACGGCCACGACCGGCAACATGTCGCTCATCTGCTTGGGATCAGGCTTGTTTGGCGTCCCCTCGTTCATCGCGCACCCTCCTTGCGAAGCTGGATCTCGAGGCAGCCGTTCGCATACCGGTGCGCGGCCACCCGATACTCACCGGCAGGCAGCGGCACCAGGCGCTCCAGCCGGCCATAGGGAATCTCGAGCTGCCGGATCACCCAGCGCTCGGCCTCGGGCGGCAGGCGCCGCCGACCGGTGAGGAGCAGTCCGGTGTCGACGAGCGACACCTGGAAATCGTCGGGATCGACGTCGGGTAAGGCGACGCGGATCAGGATGCTTGAATCGCTTTCGAACACGTCCACCGGCGGCTCCCAGGCCGGGAGACGCCCGACCTGGCCCAACCGGAAGAACTGCCGGTGCAGCCGATCGGCCCGCTCCATCATGTCGCAGGCCTGGCTCCACATCAGGTGAATCGATCGAACGGATCGCCTCGCCACATCCTCCTCCTCGTTCGGCCGGCATCAGGTCCAAGTGTAGAGGTGTAGACGCTGAAAATGCCGCACCGATCCGCCCGACATGGGGACGGATTCCGGGATTTCACGGGGCGGTCGCGCTTGGGGCCGGTTCAGGGCCGCCGGCAGGGGCCGGGACTGCCGGACTGCGTGGCCCGTCATGCGCCGGTGTGACCGCCGGGAGCGGGGCTGCCGACGGGATCTCGGCAGCCGGAGCCGCCGCGTACCCCCGGAGCCCGTCGATGCCGGGCTCGGCGCCGCGCGCGGACGCGAGGGCGAGGAGGAGGGAGGCGCCCGCGGCGAGCAGGGTCGCCGCGCGGCAGAACGCGAGCACCGACCGGGACAGGGAATGCATGACCGTTTTCCTCACGATGGCAACGTCCGGCGGGCGCCGGACAGGCGTTACTTTCGTGAGGGCACGTGGAAGCGAGCGTGAAATGGACCGTGGAATCGGCGACTTGCAGCTTCAGTCCACGGTACTACGGTGCCTAGCGGCCGAAGACCGCGTCCGCGATCCGCAAGGCGAGCTCGCGCGGCTCGGGGTCGTTGCGGTTGGTGAGGAGGATCACCGTGGCACGGCGTTCCGGCCAGCGGATGACGACGTTGCGGAATCCAATGGTTTCGCCGGAGTGCCACACGGTGTCTCCCGTGATGCGCCAGCCGAAGCCGTAGTCGACCTCCGGGTCGTCCGATTTCACCCAGGGCGTGAACGCGAGCGCGAGGGACGCCTCGGAGAGGAGGCGATCGTCGTACAGCGCCGCGTCCCACTTCGCCAGGTCCTCGATCGAGGAATAGATGCCGCCGTCCCCGAGAACGGCGCTGGTCGTGCTCTGGTCGGTGCGTTTCCAGTCCCCGTCGAGGAGGCTGTAGCCGAAGGCACGGTTCGGCACCGGCGGCCCCTCCTGCACGTACGCCAGCGTGTTGTCCATGCCGAGCGGCAGGAAGATGCGCTGCCTCAGGAAGTCCCGGAACGTCGTGCCCGACGCCTGCTCCACGATGAGCGCGAGCAGGGCGTAGCCGCCGTTGCTGTAGCGCCAGCGCGTCCCGGGCTCGAAATAGAGGCCGGGCTCGGCGGCCTGCAGCTCGAGCACGTCGGCGTCGCGGAGCTGCGTGTCGAGGTCGTCCGGCATGAGCTCCTCGTAATCGACGAGGCCGCCGGTATGGGTGAGGAGGTGATGGATCGTGACGTGCGCCTGCGTCGCCGGCAGCGACGGCAGCCATTTGCGGACCGGGTCGTCGAGCCTGAGCCTGCCGTCTTCCGCGAGCAGCATGATGGCGGCCGCCGTGAATTGCTTGCTGACGGAGGCCAGGCGGTAGTTCGTGAGCGGCGTCGCCGGCACGCGCCGCTCGAGGTCGGCGTAGCCGTACGCGCGCCGCACCACCGGCTTGCCGTCCTGCAGCACGAGCAGGGACGCACCCGGCACCTGCCCGTCGTAGTCGTGCATGAGCTGGTCGATCTCGTCCATTTTCGTGCCGGGTCCGGCGCAGGCCGCGAGCATGAGCGCCGCGCTGCAGGCGCCGGCATGCAGGAGGCGTCGCGCGCGCTCAGTCACATCCACCGACCCGGGTGAAATCCAGGTCCTCGTAATCGAAGCTGAAATCCGCGTCCGGATCGACCTTGGCCATCCGGAGCCTGCCGCTGCCGTCGCCGCGCGTCGAGAAATCGAGCCAGGCTTCGACGTCCACGCTCGGGTCGTCCCAGTCGACGAGGTAACGCTCACCGAGGCGCATGACGGTGCCGGTGAGCAGGGGGGATTTCGCGGAAGCGAAGCGCACCGTTCCGTTCTCCTCGCAGATGGCGACCTCGCCGAACCACGGATCGCGCCAGGTGCCCGTGCCCAGGAGTCCGCCGGCCGGCACCGGCGTGCGGGCCGACGTGTCGGGCGGTCCTTCGCCGCCACCCGGCACGGCGGCCTCGCGCTCGAGCGCCTCGACGAACCACGCCACGGTGCGGCCCTGCTCCGGGGCGGTGAGCTGCTTGAGCAACACGTCGTTCAGCACCGCACGCGCCTGCCCGCCGCCGCCGTTCAGCATGAGCACGAAGCCGCTCTTCTCGTCCGGCAGCAGCGTCATCGCGGAATACATCCCCATGAGCGTGCCCGTGTGCGACACGGTCCAGGCGCCGTCGGCATCCGCCAGGCGGAAACCGAAGGCATACGCATGGTAATGCGTGTCGAACCACGCCCGCCGCCGGGCGGAGATCGGCATCGGCGTGCGCGCCGCCCACAGCTCGCTGCGCTGCTCCTCCGACAGCCACGCGAGCTGCGCGGGCGTGGGATCCAGCCAGTTGAGCGCCCAGGTGAGCATGGCGTCCAGGCTGCAGCGGATGCCGCCGGCGGCCGCGGAGGTGATCGCCGGTACGACGGGACCGTCGGTGCGCACGGGCACGTTCACACCGTCGTGCCGCACGTGCGGCTGCGCCACGTTGGCGACCTCGTCCGTGCGCCAGCTCCCCACCCGGCAGTCGAGGCCGAGCGGTTCGAAGACCTCGCGCCGCATCAGCTCCTCGTACGATGCGGCGCCGGCCGCCGCCGCGACCTCGCCGGCGACGACGTACAGGAGGTTGTCGTAGGCGTAGCCGGAGCGGAAGCCGTACCCCGGCGCGAGAAAGGCCAGCCCGCGGATGATGTCCTCCCGGGTGAAATGGTTCGGCTCCGGCCACAGCATGAGATCGCCCGCGCCTTCCGGCAGCCCGCTGTTGTGGACCAGGAGGTCGCGAACCTCGATGTGCTCCGTCACCCACTCGTCGTACAGGCGGAACTCCGGCAGGTGCCGTTTCACCGGGTCGTCCCAGCGGAGCCGGCCCGCTTCCACCAGCCGCGCCAGCAGGGCCGCGGTCATCGCCTTGCTGTTCGAGGCAATCTTGAACAGCGTGCGGCGATCGACCGGCATGCCGCTGCCGGCAATCCGCTCGCCGGCCGTGCGCACGTAAGCGACCCGACCGTTCTCGATGACGCCGACCGCGAGGCCCGGCGGATCGTAGTGCTCGAGCAGGTCGTCGATCGCCCGGTCCCGGGCGGCGGTGGAGGGCGCGGGCGGCGTGGCGCCGCACCCGGCGAGGAGGATCAGGAAGAAGGCGTGGAATCGTGCCATTCGGGGGTCATCGTCTCGAGTGCGATCATGTCTTCGAACGTCTGCCGGCGGCGGATCACCGCGTAGCGCCCGTCGTCGACGAGCACTTCCGCGGCGAGCGGCCGCGAATTGTAGGTGGAGGCCATCGAGGCCGCGTACGCGCCCGTGTCGCGGATCGTGAGCAGGTCACCCGGGGCGCACTCGGGCAGCTCACGGTTGCGTGCGAGCACGTCGGTGCTCTCGCAGACCGGCCCGACGACGTCGCAGGTCGTCATTGTGCCGGCTGCCCGCGTGACCGGCACGATGTCGTGCCAGGCGTCGTAGAGCGCAGGGCGCGGCAGGTCGTTCATGGCCGCGTCGATCACGAGCCAGCGGCGCGAGGCTCCCTGTTTCGCACGCAGGACCCGCGTCAAAAGCAGGCCGGCGTCGGCCACCAGCCAGCGGCCCGGTTCGAGGATGATGCGCCCCGTGAAACCGTGCAGCGCCCGCCGGATTTCGCTCACATACTCGACGGGATGCACCGGCCGGTCGTGGCCGGGCCGGTAGCAGACGCCGAGACCGCCGCCGACGTCGATGCTGGTGATCACGTGGTCCGCCGCCACGAGCTCGCGCCAGAAGCTCCCCAGCCGATCGAGCGCGACGGCGAACGGGTCGAGCGACAGCACCTGCGAGCCAATGTGCATGTGCAGTCCGTCGAGCCGCACGTGCGAGAGGCGCGCCGCTTCGGCGAACCAGGCGCGTGCCTCGTCTACGGGCACGCCGAACTTGTTCTCCGAGCGCCCGGTGGAGATTCTCTCGTGCGTGCGGGCATCGACGTCCGGGTTGATGCGCACCGCCGCGCGCGCCACCGTTCTCCGTTCCCTGGCGATCCTCTGGAGTGTCTCGAGCTCGTCGGCGGATTCCACGTTGAAGCGGGCGATGCCGGCGGCGAGTGCGGCGTCGATCTCGTCCTCGCGCTTGCCCACCCCGGAGAAGACGATGCGCCAGGCCGGCACCCCGGAGGTGAGCGCCCGTTGCAGCTCGCCGACGGACACGATGTCCGCGCCGATGCCCATGTCCGCGAGCAGGCGCAGCAATGCGAGGTTGCCGTTCGCCTTGACCGCGTAGCAGACCAGCGCATTCAGGCCCCACAGCGCAGAGCGCAGGCGCGTCACGCGCTGGCGGATCGCACGCGCGGAGTAGACGTGGAGCGGCGTGCCGAGCTCGGCGGCGAGCGCTTCGAGCCTGACGCCGTCGAGGCTTTCGATCGGGCCTTCGGGATGCGGCGGCTCGTCGGCCGGAAGAAAAAGGCGGCCCGCGCCGTCGGGCACGGGCCGCCGGGAGGGGATATCAGAAGTCAACCGTCACCTGGAACTGCGCGTAGCGTGGCGACTGGTAGGACGTGCCCAGGCCCCAGTTCGGGTTCGGGCTTCCGACGATCGGCTCGTAGTCCTCCTGCACGCCCAGTACGCGTTGCTGGTTGAGCAGGTTGTACACGGAGAACTTGGCGGCGACGTCCACCTCGTTGAAAGAGGTTTCGTAGGTCACGCTCAGCCCGATGTCCACCGTCCAGGGCAGGCGGCCGGCGCTGCCGCGCGGACGATGCTCGAACACGCGCTGGGAAGTCGGCCCGGTGCAGTTCTGCACGCACACGTAGTAGGTCCGGTACGTATCGTCGTCCCAGGGCACCCCGTCGCCGAAGGCGTTGATCGGGCTGCCGGAGCGTGCGTTCAGGTTCGCGCCGATCCGCCAGTGCTCGCCGATGCCATACACGCCACGCAGCTTGACCTGGTGGCGATGGTCGTTCGGCAGGTAGCCCTCGGCGTTGAAGTTCACCCACGGCGTGTCGAAGTTCTCGGTGCGGCCGGTGTCGGAGAAGTTGGTGTCCGAGTTGACCGGACCCTCCGTGTTGCCCTTGCTGTAAGACAGCGTGTAGGACGCGTTCAGCGACCAGCGGTCGTCCCAGGCGCGGTCCAGCATGAACTCGAGCGCGCGGTAGGTGCGCTTCGGGCTCGGGAAGCCAATGTCCTCGATGTACTGGCCGTCGACACGACGTGCCCAGCCGGCGGTCGAGGTGTCGATGGTGACCCAGCCGTCGGGTATCCGGTCCGGATCGCAATCCGTATCGGTGTAGATGGTCAGCGGCTCGCCAGGGTTGGCCATCACCCAGCCCTGGTAGCTCGGCACGCCGTTGCACATGATGCCGGTGGACGTGATCTCCATGTCGTCGATCGCGTTGTGCAGCTCGCGGTAGATGCCGCGCACGCCCCACGACCACTGCTCGTCGATCATCGCCTGGTAGCCGAGGATGATCTCGTCCTGGTAGACTGGGTCCATGTCCGCGTCGACCTCGCCCCGCAGGTCGCCGACGCTGCCGTCGCCCTGCGAATCGTCCACGGGACCGATCTGCTGACCGAGGATCGGGCGCAGGTAGGTTCCGCCGTTGTATTCGAACTCCTCGAAGCCCAGGAACTCGTAGAATGTGCGAACGTCGGCGAAGCCACCGGCCTGCTTGATGTTGATCACGTTGGCCACCGGCAGGAAGTAGCGGCCAGCGTTGCCGAACAGCTTGCTCCTGGCGTCGCCGCGCATGTCCCACGCGAAGCCGAGACGCGGCGCGAGCATGCCGTCCATTTTGATGTAGCTGCGCTTGTCCGAATCCTTGTTGTCGAACTCGTCGAGCCTCAGGCCCGCGTCGATCACGAGGTTGTCGGTGATCTGCCAGCTGTCCTCGAGGTAGAAAGCCGTGCTCGCCGTCTCGAACTTGCCGTCGACCTCGTTCGTGCGGGTCCGCACGTACTCCGTGACGCCCGGGGGCACGATGGCGTCGTTCGGGAGGGTGGAGCCGGGGACGACGGGACCGTTGATCTCGTACACCAGGCGGTCCGGGCCCGGATAGTGCTGCAGGTGGTTGGACGTGTTGATCTCGCGATCGACACCGAAGCGCACCAGGTGGTCGCCGAGCGCCCATTCGAAGTCGAGCCGGGCCTGCTCGCGCACGTCGGTCCGCGAGATGACGGACGAGTTGCTGGTGCAGCCGACGTCACCGGTACCGTTCTCCCGCAGGTCGCGGATCCGGTTGCACTCGATGTCGTTGGGCGTGTACTGCGCCGACTTGCGCTCGTTCTCTCCGTACATGGCCCGGACCGAGAAGTTATCGGCCAGGTAGCTCGTGTACGTAGCGGACCAGTTCACGCCTCCGCTGTCGAAGAACACCGTGTTCTGGTAGTCGCCGACTTGGCCGGTCGTGTAGTCGAACGCATAGACGTCCGTCGCCGAGGTGTCCTCGTCGGAGAACGCGAGGAGCTCGATCAGGTTGCTGTCGTTGACCTGCCAGTCGACCTTCGCGCCCCAGAACGCATCGTCGGACTTGTCGTAGTTGATCAGGGTGCCGGCATTGTTCGTGTTCGTCGGCTCGAAGTTGCGGAGCTCGTACATCGCGAAGAAGAACAGCTTGTCGCGGACGATCGGGCCGCCGGCGTACAGGTTGAGGCTCTGGCTGTCGAACTCGTCGTAGCTCGCGATGTAGGCTGCGTTGCCGCTCCTCGTAAAGTGGTTGTCTCCGTCGCCCTGGAGGAAGCTCGGCTCCCACACGGCTTCGGCACCGAACTCGAACTCGTTCGTGCCGGAGCGGGTGACGGCGTTGATGACGCCGCCGGTCGTGCGGCCGAACTCCACGGAGTAGCCGCCCGTCTTGACCTGGAACTCCTCGTAGAATGCGTACGGTACGGACGAGAAGCCGATGCGGCGGTAGAAGTCCGTGACGTTGAGGCCGTTGATGTAGACGGCGTTCTCCGCCACCGACGAGCCGCCGAAGGAGGCGCCGCCGAACTCGCCGCGCGTAACGCCGGAGGCCAGTGTCGCGACCGACAGCAGGTCCCGGTCCACGGGCAGCCGCTCCAGCTCGAGCTTGGTGATGTTGGTGCCCGACTCCGTCGAGGTCACGTCGATGGCGGCGGTCGTGCGCGAGCCCACCACCTGGATCACGTCGAGGTCCTGCGACCCGGCGTTGACGTGCGTCGTCTTGCCCAGGAACACCGTGACCGGGGCGGGCTGGGCGATCGTCTCGCCGTTACGCCGCGCTTCGATCAGGTATTCGCCGACCGGCAGGAACGGGAACCGGAAGCTGCCGTCGGCACCGGCCGTGACGGTGCGCGTGAAGCCCGTGTTCGGATTGCGGACGGTGACCTCCGCGCCGGGCACGCTCTGCCCCGCGAGCGAGCCGTCCTGCGACTGCGCGAGCGCGGGCGGACCGCAAAGGGCGAGCCCCAATGCCGCCGCCAGCGCGAGGCGGGCCGCGCGTGCGTACTGCCGTATGTTGTCGTTCATGTTCCCCCTCCGGGAGTTTTTCAGGTTTTCTTGCGGTCTTCGGCCGCGGCTGGCAGGACCTTCGCCTCGAACGAATAGTCCCACTGGTCGAAATACAGGTTGCCGCCCGCCCACTCGACTTCGCCGCGCTGGGAGTCGACGGTCTCGGAACGGAAATGCGTCTTCGCGGGCTCGAACGGGCGGCCCCAGTCGTCGTTGAAGACGATGCGGTAGCCGTCGAGCCCGCCCAGGTAGAACCACTCGATCTCCGGCGCCTCCTCGAAGCGGCCGAAGGTCACGTCCATCGGCACCCACCCCCAGGGCTCGAGGTAGAGCTGCCCCCAGTCGTGCAGGTTCCAGTACTCGCCCTCGGAGAACACCATGCCGGACTGCCAGCGCGCGGGAATGCCGTGCATGCGCAGGAGCGTCATGAGGAGCAGCGTCTGCTGGCCGCAATCGGCGTGCCCCGCGTGCAGCGCGTAGTCGCTGATGTTGCTGATCGTCGAGTACTCGCGCGCGCCGGCCCAGGGTATCTCGTCCACGGCGGCGAAGAGCTTTTGCGCGATGCGCCAGGGGTTCTTCTCGTCGCCCACGATCTGCCGGGAGAACAGGCGGAGCGATTCGTTGAACAGGATGTGCGGCGCGCGTTCGGCGACGAACGGCGCGAGCTCGGGGGTGATCTCGGGCAGCCGGGCTTGCTCCGGGTCGATCGCGTGATACCGCGCGTAGATCGTCAGCACGTAACGCACCGCGAACTCCGTCGGCTTGCCGGCCTCGGCCTTGCGTTCCAGGTACACGGTGCGCTGCAGCGCGGACTCGGGCGCGACCTCGTGCGCAGCCGGCGTCGTCGCGAGCAGGCGGATGTCCTCCTGCTGCCCCGGCAGCGACCGCGGGAACGGAATCCAGGCGCGCACGGTCTCGCCCGCGGGCACGGCATCCGCGTCGACGGTGAGCGTTTGCGTGATCTCGACCCGGCGCGGCAGCACGCTCGCGCTCTCGTGCTCGAGCGCCGCCCGGCGCACCGCCCGGTGATGGTCGTTCGGGCTTTCCATCGGGCCGTCGCGGAACGGCGTCTGCTCGGCGCGGCGCGCGCGTGCCTCGGCGCTCAGGCGAAACAGGTTCGACGGTGAGCGGTTGAAGTACAGCACGCGCCCGTCGATCACCTGCCGCTCGAACAGGCCCTGCGCATCCCAGCGGGCGAACTCGGCATCGCTGAGGTCCGGGATCTGGCGCCGGACGCGGGCTTTCACGTCGTCGGCCGTGAGGGTGAAGTCGAGCAGGATGCGCCGCATGCGCTCGCGCTCGAAGAGGAGCGCGCGGCGCGTGGCCTCGTCCGTGCCCGGCGCCGCGAGCGCCGCCTCGATGGCCGCCTCGCTGGCGCGGAACTGGCCGGCGTCGATGCCGGCGACGATGCGGGGGAGATCGTCGCCGCAGGCAGCGCCGCCGGCCAGCGCGCCGATCACGAGGAGCAACGCGGCGGCGCCGTGACGGCCCGACTCTCGCGTGCGCCGGTGAGCTGCCGATCGCGTGGTCACATCGAGGCCCCGATGAGGTTCCGTGACCCCTGTTTAACAGGTTTGCAAGAGGCGGTCAATAGTTTATGCTTCGCTACAGTTGCGCAGGAATCATATATTCTGCAATGGCGGCAAGCGGGCCGGTTGGCGCGGGCGAAGGCCCGGCGGTGGCGCGGCTTTCCGGGGAAGCAGAGGGGATGAATGATCCGGTCCACGTGGCCCTACCTGGCGCTGATGCTGCTCGCGGCGGGCGTCTTCCCGGCGCTCGAGCGGCGCTACGGCTGGCGCTTGTTCGCCGTCGCGCCGCCGATCGTGCTGGTCTACCTGCTGGTGACGGCGCTCGCGGTGGCCGGTGCCTGGGAGAGCACGGCGGAGATCCGGGCGGCGCAGTCCGCCGTGACCGGCAAGCTGGTCCCGGCGCTTCTGTTCCTGCTCATGATCAACTGCGACCTGAGGGCGATCGTGCGGCTCGGTCCGCGGGTGCTCGCGGTGTTCTTCTGCACGACCGCGAGCCTGTTCTCCGCGTTCGTGACCGCGGCGCTCCTGTACCGCGGGTGGCTGCCGTCCGATGCGTGGCAGCCACTCGGCGCGCTCGCCGGGAGCTGGGCGGGCGGCACGGCCAACATGATCGCGGTGAAGGAAGCGCTTGAGATGCCCGAGTCGCTGCTCACGATGTCGCTGGTCACCGATGCGTTGTGCTACTCGGCGTGGGTCGCCATCCTGTTCTCGCTCGCCGGGACGGCACCCGCGTTCAATCGCTGGACGCGCGCCCGTTCCAGCGCGGAGATGGTGGTCGAGCTGCCGAGACCGGCAGGGGCGATCACGCCGGAGGCGGTGCTCGTGTGGATCGGGCTCAGCCTCGCCGCGGCGGCCGTCTCGGCGGCCATCGCGGCGTCGCTGCCGACCTCATCCATGATCTCGGCGACCACCTGGACGATCCTGCTGGCGACCGGCTTCGGGCTCGTCGTTGCGCACACACCGCTCGCCCGCTACCCGGGCGCGGACCGGATCTCGGGCGCGCTGCTCATCGCGGTGATCGCCGTGCTCGCCTCGCAAAGCGATTTCCGCAACCTGGGCGACGCGCCGCTGTTCGTGCTCGCGGGCGCCACGGTCATCGCGCTGCACGCGGCATTCATGCTCGTCGCGGCGCGCCTGTTCCGTTTCGACCTGTACCTGTGCGGCATCTCCTCGCTCGCGCACATCGGCGGCGTCGCCGCGGCGCCCCTGCTCGCGGCGAGCTATGCGCGTGCGCTCGTGCCGGTTGCGATCCTGCTCGCCCTGCTCGGGTACGTGATCGGCACGGGTTACGGGCTCTTCATGGCCAGGCTGCTGGCGGAGGTGTTCGGTGGCTAGGGGCACGGCCGAGGTCACCACCAGGGTCATGGTAACCGGCCGCATGCGACGCGTGAGCCGCCTGCTGGTTACGCTCGCCGCCCTGCTGGCGGCGTCCAGCGGCGCCGCCGGTGAGCCGCGGACGGTCCTCGCGGCGATCGGCGTCGACGACGCGCACCTCCAGGCGGATTTCTGGGTGGCCGCGCTCGAGTCCCCGGACGAGGTGCTGATGCCGCGCGCGGCCATCGACGCGCAGAACGCCGATCTCGTCGCGCGCGACCCTTCGCTGTACGATCTCGCCGCCCTGCCGGAGACGCTCTCGCGCGCGCAGGTGCTCGCCTGGATCGAGCGTCTCGCCGAGCCGCCCGCGGGGCCCCTGTTCGACGCCGCCGGCGAGCCGGTGCCCGCGGCGCGGCTCGAGGCACTGGTGCGGAATCGGGCGCTGGACGCGATCCCGGCGCGGCAGCCTGCCCGTTTCGGGCTCGTTGTCGTGCGGGCCGCGCTCAGGACGTTCCCGACCGACCTGCGCGTGTTCCGTTCGCCCGACGACCACGACATCGACCGGTTCCAGGAAAGCGCGCTGTTTCCCGGCACGCCGGTGCTGCTCGCGCACGAAAGCGCGGACGGCCGCTGGTGGTTCGTCGTATCGCCGCGCTACGCCGCCTGGATCGAGAAGCGCCACGTCGCCGAGGGCGCGCGCCGCGACGTGCTCGCCTGGCGCGAGAAGACGCCGTTCCGGATCATCACCGGGGCGCAGGTCGAGACGGTGTTCACGCCCGAGCGCCCCGCCGTCTCCCGCGTCGTGCTCGACATGGGCGTCCGCGTGCCGGTCCTCGCCGACTGGCCGGCCGGCGAGCCGGTCAACGGGCAGCACCCGTACACCGCGCACGTGATCGAGCTGCCGGTGCGCGGCGCCGACGGCGGGCTCGAGCTCGCTCCGGCGCTGCTGCCGCGGATCGCCGACAGCGCGGCGGAATACCTGCCGCTCACCCGGGCCAACATCGTTCGCCAGGCCTTCAAGTTCCTGGGCGAGCGCTATGGCTGGGGCCATTCTTACGGCGGTCGGGACTGCTCGGGCTTCGTGTCCGAGGTGTACCGCAGCATGGGGGTGCTGCTGCCCCGCAATACCTCCGCCCAGAGCGTGAGCCCCGCCCTCGACAAGCGCCTGTTCACGCCCGCGGACTCCCGCGCCGAGCGCCTGGCGGCCGTCCGCTCGCTCGACGTCGGGCATCTCGTCTATATTCCCGGTCACGTGATGATGGTGGTGGGCACGGTCGACGGCGAGCCCTGGGTCATCCACGACACCACGGGATTCGGCCACGTCACACCGGAGGGCAGGCTCGTCAGGGTGCGCCTGAACGGTGTTTCGATCACGCCGCTCATGCCGCTCGCAGCGAACGAGACGGACCTGTACATCGATCGCATGACGAGCATCGTGCGCGTCGTTCCCGCTGCTCCAAAGGAAGCACCGCCGCCTTTATGAAAATTACAGACATCCGGTTCGGCATCCTGAGGGTGCCGCTCAAGACCCCGTTCAAGACCGCGCTCCGGACGGTCGACAAGATCGAGGACATCGTGGTGATGATCACCACGGACACGGGGCAGACGGGCTACGGCGAGGCGCCGGCGACCGCGGTCATCACGGGCGACACCCACGGCTCCATCGTCGAGGCGATCCGGCATTACATCTGGCCGCGCATCGCCGGCCACGACGTCGCCAACCTGAACCAGCTCACGCGGCTGATCCAGGGCGCGATGGAGAAGAACCTGAGCGCGAAGGCCGCGGTGGAGATCGCGCTCTACGATCTCTGGGGGCAGCTCTACGGCGCGCCGCTGTACAAGCTGCTCGGCGGCGGCGACCCGCTGATCACGACCGACATCACGATCAGCGTCGATTACATCGACAAGATGGTCGCCGACTCCCTGGCCGCCGTCGACCGCGGCTTCGAATCGCTCAAGATCAAGGTCGGGAAGGACATCGGGGTCGACATCGAGCGCGTGAAGGCCGTGTACGCGGCCGTGGAGGGCAGGGCGCTGCTCCGCCTCGACGTGAACCAGGGATGGACGGCGAAGCAGGCCGTCTACGCGCTGCAGACGCTGGAGGATGCCGGCGTGCATCTCGAGCTCGTCGAGCAGCCCGTGAAGGCGCAGGATCTCGAAGGCATGCGTTACGTCACCGAGCGCGTGCACACGCCGATCATGGCGGACGAGAGCGTGTTCGGGCCCACGGAGGTCGTCGAGCTCATCCGCATGCGTGCGGCGGACATCATCAACATCAAGCTGATGAAGACCGGTGGCATTTCCAATGCCATCCGCATCGCCGACATCGCCTCGATGTACGGCGTCGAGTGCATGATCGGCTGCATGCTGGAGACCAGCATCAGCGTCGCGGCGGCCGTGCACGTGGCGGTGGCCAAGTCGGACGCGATTACCAAGATCGATCTCGATGGGCCGTCGCTGTGCGCCTTCAACCCGATCGACGGCGGCGTGCTCTTCAACGACGCCGAGATCAGCGTGACCGACGCGCCGGGCCTCGGTATACGCGAGATCAGGGGACTGGAGCCGATCGACCAGGGCTAGAAGACGGGAATGTCACCGCTGCTCAAAATCCGCGCCGAGCGCGACCAGATGTCCGCCATCGAACGGCGCATCGCGGATTTCATTCTCGAGGAGCCGCACCTGCTGCGCGACTACTCGTCGCAGCAGCTCGCGAACGCGCTCAAGATCAGCCAGTCGAGCGTCGTCAAGTTCAGCCAGAAACTCGGTTTCAAGGGCTACCCGGATCTCAAGTACTCGATCGGCGAGTCGCTGGCCCGCGGCGACGGCGGCGACCGCGAGAGCCCCGCGGAGCCCGTGCACGACGACCCGCACTCGGCGCTGGCGGAGAGCCTGTGGCACGCCAAGTCGCGTGCCGAGCAGGAGACGCGGCTGATCAACCCGCCGGACGGCATCGACGAGATCGCGGCCGCGATCGGCAACGCCGGCAAGGTGTTCATCATCGGGCTGGGCGAGGACGGCATACCGGCCCGTGCCTTCGCGATGCGCCTGTCGTTGCTCGACATCCTGACGGTCCACCATTTCGACACCGTGCTCATGACCTCGAGCATCGCGACCGCGAATGCCGAGGACGTCCTGGTGGTGTTCTCCGAGCACGGCCAGCTCCCGGCCCTGTGCCAGCTCGCGCGGGATTTCCGCGAGCGGAGCGCGCGGGTCGTCTCCGTCACCCGGCACACGGCGAACCCCCTCCGGGCGCATGCCGATTTCTCCCTGCTCGTGTCCGCGCACGACGACCGGCCCCACGTGGAGCCGCTGCTGTACCAGTCCGCGCTGCGGCACCTCCTCGACATCCTGTTCGTCATCCTCGCGGAGAACGGCAACGGGAGGCTGGACCGCTACGCCGCCAACATCGAGCGGATCCGCAATCTCTTCGACCCGTAGGTACGCCGCCCGGCCGGCCCGCGGGCGCTCCCGGCGGGCATTTCAATGGTATAAAGCGGCCATGGGGAAGCTGCTGCGGGGAATCCTGGCCGGCGTGCTGCTGGCGGTGGCTGCTGCTCCGGCGGCGGCGGACGCGCCGGAAGCGCGCGATTTCGCGCGCATGGCGAAGGACGCGGCGGGGGCGCCGCGCGCGCTGCAGACCGCGATCGTGCGCTATGCGCCGGCCGGCGGCGGGCGCGACCTGACCGTCGACCTGATCGGCGCCGTCCACGTCGCGGACGCCGCGTACTATGCCGCGCTCAACGACCGCTTCGCCGGTTACGACGCGTTGCTGTTCGAGATGATCGTGCCCGGGGAGGAAGAGGGTGCACCCGGCGGTGAGGGCGGCGGGCTCGCCGTGATCTCGACCCTGCAGAACGGCATGAAGAACGCCCTGGGACTTTCCTACCAGCTCCACGAGATCGACTACGCGGCGCCCAACTTCGTGCACGCGGATCTGTCGACGCGCGGGCTGCGCGAGAGGATGCAGGATCGCAACGAGTCGCTCTACGTGTACTTCTGGCGCCTCGTGTTCGCTTCACTCGACGAGTACGCGAAGGACCCGCTCGGCATGCGCGACTGGCGGCTCATCGCGGCCATGATGCAGGGGCCGGAAAGCGACGCGCTCAAGATCGCCGTCGCCGGCGAGCTGCTCACGTCGCTGCAGGCTGGCGACGTGTTCGGCGGCCCGGAAGGCTCCGCGCTCATCGCGGCCCGCAACGAGCACGCGATCGGGGTCCTGCGCGAACAGATCGATGCCGGGGCGCGCCGCATCGGCATCTTCTACGGCGTCGCCCACATGCCCGATTTCGACCGCCGCCTGCGCGAGCTCGATCTCGTCAGGACCGGGACGGAGTGGGTGGACGCGTGGCGCTTCGGCCAGGCGTCCACCGCGCCGGCTGGCGGGTCGGGTCAGAACGCCGCGTCGAATCCGACCAGGAAATAGTGCTCCCGGCCCAGGTGCCCGGTGAAGAACGGGCCCGAAGGCTCCCGTGTCGACAGGAAATCGACGTTGAGCTCGATCACGCCCTTCACGTTGCGCATGAAGTAGTAGGAGCTGCTCAACGTGAGGCTGTTCATGTCGATGCCCTCGAACACGGTGTTCGTGCCGTCGAAGTCCCCGGCGTCGGCGTAGTTGTAGAGCAGCGAATGGGTCCAGCGCTCGTTGCGCACCCAGTCGATGCCGGCGAACGCCCCGTGCCATTCGTAACTCGTGCCCGGGTCGAGGAAGCCGTCCCAGTCGTTCCACAGTCCCTGCGCGAACCAGTGAACGCCGTCCCGGAGCTCGCCGGCGAAGTCGAGGCCGAAGATGCGCTTGTCGGTATCGCGGTCACCGGTCAGCGTTCCGGCAGGGCCCGCGGCGTTGCGCTGCTTGCCCGAGAGCGCAAACAATCCCACCGCGACGTTGCCGACGTCGGTTCCCACCCGCCCGAAGATGGTCTTGGACGTGTCGTTGTCGAACAACCGGTCGGCGCGCCGGAAGCCGGGGCTGTTGATGCTCGCGTTGGCGTCGATACCGTTGCCGTTGACGAACCCGAGATCCACCTGCAACGGCCCGACCTCGCGCCCGAACAGGACACCGCGTTCATACGTCACGCCGGCCATGCGATACAGCATGAAATCCTGGAACGTGAGCCGGACCTCGCGGGGGAACATCAGGTCGGAGACCTGGAACTGGCCCAGTTGCATGCCGATGCCGGTATTGAACAGGTCGCCGTAGCTGAACCACGCATCCTCCACCACGACCTCGCCGTTGCCGCCCTTCTCGGCGAAGATGGCGTAGAAGTAGAAGCTGATCTGGTCGCTGAGCGGTGCGCTCGCGAGCAGCTTGATCAGGTACGGCGACTGAAAATCGGTGGAGGAATCCGCTTCCACCTCGCCGCTGACGGGATCGATGGATTCGCCGTCACGGACCTGCACGAATCCCTGCGCACGGATGCCGACCGGCAGCTCCTTCGGCAGGTAGAGCCGGTCGTCTCCGAGATCGAGGCTCTGCTGCTTCCAGTTCGGCATGCGGAAATTCCACTCGTCAGCGAACATTTCACCTGCGGGACTCAAGCGGGGAAATGCCGAGTGACACGTCGAGCAGGAAACGTTGTAGGTGCGCGCAAAAGCCGGCATCGCATCCGCGGTCGTGAGGCACGCAAACTGGAGCCAGCCGAGGAACACGACAGGTAACATCCGACGCCAGCGGGTTTGCTCGAGCATTGCAAGTCTCCTTCCTGGAAAGGTGATCAACGATGAACGACGCGGTCACGAATCCCTTCGCAGCGAAGCTGCATCACTCCTTCCGGTGCCGGCTCGCATTCGCACGCCGGCGCCGAAATTGCCACCAGGTGACGGGGCCGGTGCCGGCCATCACCGCCAACGCCAGCCCGAGGGCCGCGGCAACCAGCCTGTAAGGCTCTCCACCGATTGTGGCTGAGTGCAGGGGATACAGCCATTGTGCCGCCCGCTCGCCAGGGGGCTGGCGCGTGGCATCCACCGCCGCGACGAGCGAGCCGTCGTTGCCGTTCACGAATGCCATGGAGCGGCCGTTCGGGTGGACCTCGCCGTGCTGTCGAAGGCGAAAGTAGTGTATTGCGCTGGCACCGGCAGGCGGATAGTAGGACATCAGTTGCGCGCCGGGTACCGCGGTGGCGGCCACTTCGATCACGGCGGCGTCGGCCATGCCGACCGGATGCTCGGCCGCGATCACGGGTGGCGTGACCGCCGGCACCGGGTCGCCCATCATGCCGTTCAGGAGCGCCCGGCTGGCGCCGTAGAACACGACTCCGGAGCCGGTGACGGCAAACAGGACGATGAGCGGGCTCGCCAGGGCGCCGAGGTCACGGTGCAATGCGAGCAGGCTTGCACGGTGCAGCCTGCGGGGCGCGACCGACCTGATGCTGAAACGCTTCCTTTGCGGCCACCACAGCACGAGCCCGCTCAATGCCATGAGCGCCGTGGCAAGGCCGATGATGCCCGCGATATTCCTGCCCGGCCGGCCCGCGAACAGGTTGATGTGCAGGTCCGTCAGGAACCCGAGCACGTCGGAAGCCCTGCTCCAGCGAGCGATGATCCTGCCGCCGTCCTGGCTGACCAGCGCCTCGCCGTCACCGAGGTAGACGTGGTACGCCGGCGTGCCGCTCCGCGGGAACTTGACCTGGCGTATCGCCTCGCCGGGAAACAGTTGCGCGATGCGGTCCAGCGACCGGGCGTGCTCCTCGACAGTGATGATCGCCGGCGGTTCGCGCAGCTCCGGGTAGCGCAGTCGCCAGAGATCCTCCTTGTACAGGAGCACCGTGCCCGAAAGCCCGAGCGCCGCCAGGAACAGCGAGAGGAAGAGCCCGGAATAAAGATGCAGCGAGCGGAGCCAGGGCACGGTCCCACCTAGAACTCGAAGTTCACGCGCGCCGTGAACGTCCTTCCGCGGCCCGGGAAATAGCGGTCGTCACGGTCGGTGCCGGCCTGGCCGAAGTACGTGATGTACTGCTCATCCAGCAGGTTGGAGACGCCGAACGTCAGCCGCCACGTGTCGAGATCCGCGACGAGGAGCGCATCCACGAGCGTATAGCCGTCGAACTCGGCCGTCGTGGCACCCGCGGCGTTGCGGAACGTCCGGTCCCGGTACGTGAACGCCTGCAGCCTGCCCGACCACCTGCCTCCGGGACGGACGTCGAACACGAGGTTGAGCCGGTCCGGCCCGATGTCGACGGCGCCCAGATCGGCGTCCACGGAGCCATCGCCGTCCGTGTCGAACTCCCCGTCCAGGTTGGCATACGCGAGGCTGACACCCAGCCACTCCGTCGGCTGCGCGGTCGCCCGGATTTCCCACCCGGTGATTTCCGTCTTCTCCCGGGAGACTTCGAAGATGCCGTCTGCGTTCGGGACCAGGCGCACCCCGAGATCCGTGGACGATTCGAACCATGCGAGCTGGAGCGATCCCCACTGCGCGTCGAGCTCCGCACCGATCTCGAAATTGTCCGTGACGACAGGCTCGAGATCGAGGAAGTCGTCGACGTCGGTGCCGGGCTGGGTCACTCCGCGGAGCACGCGCCCCACGTCCGGCATTGTGAACCCCTGGGAATACGTCCCGTACACGGTGAAGGCCTCCGTTGCATCGACGACGGCGCCGAAGTTGAAAAGCCCTTCGCTGAAGTCGGGCTTGCCGCCGTCGACGACGAGGACCATGAAATCGGGGCGGTTGCCGGCGAGCGTGGTGTAGGACGGAACGTCCAGCTCGGCGATTTCCCAGCGTCCGCCGCCCGTCAAGTGCAGCCAGTCCCCGGCATCGACGTCGAGCTGGATGAAGGGTGCATAGTTGTTGTAACGCGTCACCGGAACCCAGTTGCGACCGGTGAAGATCAACGACTGGAAGGTCTTGTCGCGCAGGTAGTCGAGGCCGACGATGGCATCGAAAGGAGACCCGAACACGCCCTTCCAGCTCTGGGTGAGCCGGATGCCGAACTTCGTAGAGTTGTTCTCCGACTGGTCGAACAGCGTACCGACGGGCGCGATCGCGGGATCCTGGAAGATCGCGAAATCGCCCCCTCCGAAGTTGCTCGAGAAATCCTGCAGGAACGCCTGGCTGGTGAAGCGGCCGCCCCAGAGGTCGAGGTGAGCATAGTTGAGGGTCATCGTCAGCACGTCGTTCTCGGCCGGCTCGCCGGGCGTCTGCCCCGGGACCGAGGTCACAGGTATGCCCGCTGCGCGGTTGCCCGGGACGGACACGAAGTCGTTGTCCATCTGCAGGTTGAACTTGTTGACCATGAGCTGGATGCGCTGGTTGTCCGTCGGCTCGAAGCCCAGCTTGCCGAAGAAGTTCCAAGTTCCGGAATCGGCGATGTCGCCTTGCGTCTCGTCGATACCCACGGGATTGCCGTCCCCGTCGTAGCCGAGACCGCGCTTCTCGAAGGTCACGGAGCCGGTCGCGTCGAAGCGGCCGAACCGCTGGCCGGCCAGGTAATGCGTGCGCCAGCCGAACCCGTCGCCGTGGAAACCGTCGTCCGTGGTCAAGCCGATCTCGGCGCGCTGCTCGAGCTCGCCGCTTCGTGGCGGGCTCACGGTGATGAAGTTGACGATCCCGCCGGTCGCGCCGAGGCCCTGGATCGCATTGGCACCGTGAATCACCTCGACCTTCTCGATGACCCCCATGTCGATCGTGAATCCGTCACGCGACCCGTCGCGCAACGGGTTGCTCTGCGGGACCCCGTCGATCAGGTACAGTGGCCGGCGGCCGCGGAACGACTCTCCCAGGCCGGTCAGCTTCTGGCGTGTCGGCGAATAGCTGGGCAGCAGGTTGGACAACATGTCGGTCGGGCTCGTCGCGAGGGCCTGCTGGATCTCGATTTCCTCCAGCTCGATCCTGGTGACCTTGTTCGCGATCGCCTTGTCACTCTCGATGCCGCGCGTGGCGCTGACGATGATCTGCTCGAGCTCACTGCGGGCGCGTTCGGCAGGATCCTCGGACTGTGCTTCCGAACTCGTGGCGAAGGCGCCGAGCGCGCCGCCGACGGCGAGCGCGACGGCGGTTCGCATGGTACGTGTGAACATGATTTCCCCCTCCAACTGCGCCGCGCGGTTCGCGACCTCGCGGCGAATGCTGCTGCGTTATTCCAGCGAATATTCCGTGAAGTGATGCGGCCCGTAGGGGCGGCGTGCGATCCACATCCTGCGATCCGTGGTGTCCATGACGATCGTTGCGACCGTCGAGGACGTTTTTCCGCCGGGCCCCGTCACCGGCGAGCGGCAGACCGCGCGCGGGCTGCCATAGCGATCGGCGAAAGCCGCCTTGAAATCATCGACCGTGAGGTTTCCTGCGCGCTGCCGGAGGTACTGCCTGACGCGGCGGTCCCGGTACAGCGAATCGGTATTGGTCGTCAGGCCGACGTCCTTTACCTTGGCCAGCGCACCCTGCGAGATGAAATGATTGGCGTGCACCAGCACGCCGTCTTCCGGCTGCAGCCAGAACACTTCGTCCGGCGTGGCTTCGAGGTCGACGGCCTCCCCGTCGCTCTGGCTGATCATCAGGTTGTTGGCGAACGCGCGTGGAGCCGCGAACACGACGCGGATCGCCTCACCGAGCGTCTGCGACATGAGGACGCGCCGGCGGATGAAAGGCACCGGCACCCCCGGGAGCCCGTAGTCGTGGTCCGTCTGGAGGAAGTTCCCCGTGATGGCGACGCCGGCGGCGTTCAGGCCGCAGCGCGCGAGTATGCCGGCCTCGACGAAAATCAGCATCGGCAGGCCTTCTGCCGGCCTGATGCGCAGGACGACGGAGGAGTCGGCGCATTCGTCACGCCAGTCCCAGTTCTGGCCATGCAGCGTATGGCCGTTCGCCGTCGCCTCCGGCAGGGCGATCGCCCCGGTACAGCCGTCCGTATCCGCCTCCGGCGCCTTGGGCACGACCGGCCGCTGCCCGTACAGGAGCTCGGTCCGGGCATTGATCGCGACGATGTCCTCGAACGGAACCTCGGCGCCCCGGGCAATGGCCCGGATCTCGGCGAAGAAGGCCGGGTGGTAGCGCTCGATCTGGGGAGCGAAGTCCCGCGCGACCTGGCGCGCCCGCTCCCAGGAGACGCCCTTCTGCAGGAAGGCCGTGCGGTATATTGCGATGCTTCGCTGCACGTAATCGCCGGCCTGGCGCCCGTAGGCGAGGCCGATGTCCTCGGCGCTGCCTGCAAGGTCGAAAAGCGGGAAGTCGTTGGCGGAGGTCTGGGCGTCTGGCATGCAGGGTTCCTGGCTGAAGGACCGGGCGACCGATGTATTTAGGGGGAGTATAATACAAACTCCCCGAACTGTATCAAGCTGAACGATAATACGATCATCCGATGACGGCCTCGCCCAGCCCTCTCCACGTACTGCTCGCGAACCGGATCCTGTCCTGGCTCCAGGTCCGCCGCTTGCCGCCGGCCCACCATCTCGCCGAATCGGCGCTGTGTGAGCATTTCAAGGTGTCACGTACGCCGGTGCGGGCGGCGCTCGCGCTGCTCGAGCAGCAGGGCTACGTGCGGCACGTCCCCCGGCGCGGCTACTTCACCACGGAGCACCCGGAAGGTGCCGGCTACGCGTTGCCCGAAGCCGAAGAGGAGCGTCTGTATCTCACGATCGCCGAGGACCGCGTGACCCGCCGCCTGCCGGCGCAGGTTTCCGAGGCCGAGCTCGCGCGCCGTTACCAGGTGTCGAAGCGCGTGCTGACGCACGTGCTGCAGCGCCTGCTGCGCGAGGGCCTCGTCGAGCGCCGGCCGGGTCGCGGCTGGATGTTCGCGCCGGTGCTCGACTCGAAAGAAGCGCATGACGAAAGCTACCGGTTCCGCCTGTCGATCGAGCCGGTCGCGCTGCTCGAGCCCGGCTTCGAGCTGCTCGACACGGTCGCGGAGCGGGTCGAGGTGCGGCACCGTCGCATTCTCGACGGCATGGTGCGCAGCATTACCCCGATCGAGCTGTTCGAGATGAACGCGGAGTTTCACGAGATGCTGGCGGCGAGCTCGGGAAACCGCTTCTTCCTCGAGGCGATTCGCCAGCAGAACCGGCTGCGCCGGTTCGTGAACTATCACTGGACGTACGGGCGCGAACGCGTCATGGACACCTGCCGCGAGCACCTGGCGGTGCTCGAGGCCGTGAAGGCCGGCGATCTCGTATGGGCGTCGACACTCATGCGCCGGCACCTCGAGATTTCCTCGCAGGTCAGCCCCTACGGCCCGGCGCCGGGCGACGGCGCGACGCCGGCCGCGCCGGCGCGCGTCATACGCCTCGACTGAGCGCAGCCCGGCGCGTCAGTAGGTGACGCGCCAACGGGCGAAGAGCGTCGTGCCGGGCGCTTTCACCAGCCGGTCGGGCACGTTCTGGGTCTGCGCGGAGACAGGGTAGTAGTCCTCGTTGAGCAGGTTCTGGATGCCCAGGCTCAACTCGCCGGGGCCCAGCGGCAGGGATGCCATCAGGTCGAAAGTGACGAAGGAGTCCACCCGCCCGAGGCCGCGAACCAGCGAATTGCCGAACTTGTCACGGCTGCCGGAGTAGAGGCCCTGCAGCCTGACGAGCCAGCGGTCCGCGTCGTACTCGACGTATCCCGTGATCTTCACCGGCGGGATACGGCGGCTGTCGAGCCAGGTGTCGTAGCTGCCGTCGTCGTCGGAATCGAGCTTGCCTTCCAGCCAGGTGACGGTGGCCCCCGTCCGCCAGGCTTCCGAGATCTCGGCGTCGATCCAGGCTTCCGCGCCGTATACCTCCTCCGGCGCCCGCACCTGGATCAGGAGCCCGGGATTGTCCGGGTCTGCGGCCAGGCGCTCGCCGAGCTCGGACTCCGTGTAGAACGCCGACAACCCGCCGGCCGCCCGGCTGCCGCGGAAGCGCACGCCGGCCTCGTAGGAGTCGAGCACGAGCGGCTCGGGACGCAGCATGTCCACGAAATCGGGTACCGTCGTGTCGCGGATCTCGCGGCCGATGTCGGACAGCGAGTAGCCCTGCGCGAACGTGGCGAACAGGTCGAGATCCGGCACCGGGTGCACGACGAACCCCAGGTTGTAAACGGTTTCGCCGTAGTCGAGCGAGCCGCCGCGGATGTCCGCCCCGGTGCTGAGAGACGTGAACGGCTTGACGTCCACGTCGAAGCTCTCGTGCCTGAGGCCGCCCTGGACCTCGAGCCAGTCCGTGAGCGTGAGCTCGACCTGCGCGAACTGCGCGAACGCATCCTGGTCGAGGTAGGGTACGAAGATACGGCCGTCGGTGAGCAGCTGGGCGGTTTCGTCGTTGGTGAAATCGAGACCCCAGAGCAACGAGCCCGTCACGCCGCCGAAGTCGAGCGGCGTCACGACGTCCAGCCGCGCCCCCGTCTTCTGCGAATCGACCACGGTCTGGCTCCCGCCGAACCGGTCCGGCCGGAAGTCGAAAGTCTGCTCCACGTCCTGACGGTAGACCTGCAGGCGCAGGCGGTTGCCGAGCACCGCGCCGTGTGTGTACACCAGGTTGAAAAGCGAGTTCATGTTGCCTTCGTCTTCCGCGCGCGGATCGACGGTCCCCGGCGCGGCCGTCGCTTTCTGCCGCGTGGCGATGTCGCCGGGCACGGCGAACCAGTTGGTATCCTGGCCGAAATCGAAGTACAGCGCGCTCGCCTCCAGGCGCTGCCGGCCCCATTCGTAACCCAGCTTGCCGAACAGGTTCACGGCCTCCGAGTCGGGCAGGCCCCCGTTGCCGGTCTGGGCCGGGGCAATGCGGTCGCCGTCCGCGTCGAACAGGGAGTTGATCTGCTCGTAGCTCGCGGTGACGATGAAGTCGAGATCTCCGCTGCGGCCCTCGATCACCTGCAGGATCGACGGGTTCCATCCGTCATCGGGATGCGTCACGGATGAGCCGAGGCCCACTTCGGACTGGAAGCGCAGGCCCTCTGCTTCCGGACGCTTCGTCACGTAGTTGATGATGCCGCCCGCGCCGCCGTGCCCGTAGATGGAGGAAGCACCGCGGATGACCTCGATCTGCTGGATGGCGGAGGCGTCTATGCTGACCATGTCGCGACCGGCCGGGCGCAGCGTCGGCGTGATCGGCACGCCGTCGATGAGCACGATCGCGGTCCGGCCGCGCAGCGGTGTCTCGAAATTGGAGATCGAGCCTGGCGAGGTCGCAAGCCCCGGGACCTCGTTGGCCAGCAACGAGATCATGTCCTTGTTGAAGGCTCTCTGGCGGTCGAGATCCGCGGCGTCGATGATCGTGAGGGAGCCGGGGAAGGATTCGACCGACTGCGGGAGCCGCGATCCCTGGACGACGATCTCCTCGACGGTGTCTTGAGGCTCCTGCGCCGGGGCCGCACTGCCGAGAACCGTCAGGAGCGACAGGCCGGCAACGGCCTGCCGGGTTGCGAACGCTTGCATCGATACATTCCCCCTGTGGCGGAAGCTCCGGCTTCCTGAAAACGTATTATATGCACAAAAAATACGTCGTCAACGAAACCGGCTGCGTGGCGCGTTGCCTGCTATCTCGATTTTTCAATCACTTGGCATTTGCATTCCGCGAGCCGCCAGTCGGTATAATACTTACATGCTGACTAAAGACACCGTGGGAGGGGCCCGGCGATGAGCGGTCCGAGCCGGCTCCAGGAGCAGCTCGCGGACGCCGTGCTGGAGTACGCGCGGGACGCCGGCATGACCACCGGGGCCCACCTGCCCGAGCCCGTGCTCTGCGAGCGCTTCAAGGTGTCGCGCACGCCGGTGCGGGCTGCGCTCTCGCTGCTCGCGCGCCGGGGCTACGTGCGCCATGTTCCGCGCAAAGGCTATTTCCTCGCGCGCAAACCCCGCGGCGACAGGACGGCCGGCACCGCCCGCTCCGACGAGGAGCGCCTGTACCTCGCGATTGCCGAGGATCGCATCAGCCGGCGCCTGCCCGACCACGTCTCGGAGGCCGACCTGCTCAGGCGGTACGGCGTGACACGCAGCCTGCTCGGCCGGGTGTTGCAGCGCCTCCTGCACGAGGGCCTGGTCGAGCGCCGCCCGGGACGCGGCTGGATGTTCGCGCCGGTGCTCGACTCGCAGCAGGCGCACGACGAGAGTTACCGGTTCCGTATTGCGCTCGAGCCGCTCGCGCTGCTCGAGCCCATGTTCGCGCTCGACGAAGCCGCCGCCGCGCGTTCGGAAGAGAAACATCGTGCAATCGTGGAGGGCAGGGTGCGGGCCATTACCCCCGTCGAGCTCTTCGAGATGAACGCGGAGTTCCACGAGATCATCGCGGCGGGGGCGCAGAATCGCTTTTTCCTGCAGGCCGTGCAGCAGCAGAACCGGCTGCGGCGCTTCGTCAACTATCACTGGATCTATGGGCCGGAACGGGCGCTGCGGACCTGCCGCGAGCACCTGGCCGTGCTGGCGGCGATCCGGGCGGGAGACAGGGTGTGGGCGGCGACGCTCTTGCGGCAGCACCTGGAAAGCACCGGCCGCGTGAGCCCTTACGAGGAGGGCACGAGCGCACCGGAGCGCCTGATCCGTTTCGATTGAGGGAACCGGGGTTTCCCTGGCCCGGATTGTTCTATATTCTTCGATAGAACGATTTTGGGGGGAATATGGCGCCTGTCCCGCGCGCGCTGGCACCGCTCGTCCTTGCCGTCGTCGTTGCCGCCACCGTCACGACGGCTGCGGATGCGGCGGAGCGAGTGCTGCGCATCGCGCTCAACACCGACATCCGGGGGACCAACCCCGGCGTGAACCGCGACGCCAATACGGATGCGGTCCTGCATCACGTCGTGGAGTCCCTGGTGGCCTATGGCGAGGACCTCGAGATCGAACCGGTGCTCGCTTCCGCCTGGGAGGTGCGCGACGCCGGCCGCACCTGGGTGTTCACCCTCCGCGAGGGGCTCCTGTTCCACAATGGCCGGCCCGTGACCTCGCGGGAAGTACGCTGGAGCTTCGAGCGCTACCTCGATCCTGCCACGCGCTGGCAGTGCCGGAGCTGGTTCGTGGCCGGCGAAGGCGCCGACGACGGCAGCCCGAGCGTCATCGAGGCGATCGAGACGCCGGACGAGCGGACGGTCATCTTCCGGCTCGCGGAGCCGAGCACGCTGTTTCTCGATCGCCTGGCGAACGTGCAGTGCGTGCCGGCGGTGCTCCATCCCGAATCGGTCGCGGCCGACGGCAGATGGCTCGCGCCGGTGGGCACCGGGCCCTGGCGGCTCGCGGAATGGCGGCCGGGCGAGTACGCAGACCTGGTGCGCTTCGAGGAATACCGGCCGCGCGGCGACGGGGTCGACGGCCTCGCCGGCCGCAAGGAGGCACACGCACACCGCCTGCGCTTCCTCGTCTCGCCGGATCCGGCCGCAACCAAGGCGGCGCTGCTCGCCGGTCATATCGACATTTTCCACAGCATCCCGATGACGGCGATAGAGGATTTCCGGAACGCCGCGACGACCGTCGTCGTGCAGTCCCCCACGCTGAGCTGGTCGGCGCTTTTGCTCCAGACGCGCGATCCGTTGCTGTCCGACGTGCGCATCCGGCGCGCGATAGCGCATGCCGTCGATCGCCGGATGATCGTCGACTTCAATACCAACGGATACGCGAGCGTGAATTCCTCGGCGGTCCCGGTGAGCGCCTCCGCGCACACGGCGGTGCACGACGAGTGGTACGCGCCCGACGTCGAAGCGGCCCGCGAGCTCCTGCGGCAGGCGGGTTACGACGGCGAGCCGGTGCGCATCCAGGCCAACCGCAAGTACGACAACATGTACGCCAACGCGGTCGTGATCCAGGCGATGCTGCACGCGGCAGGGATGAACGCGCACATAGACGTGATGGACTGGGCGGCCCAGCTCGCGAACTACTATTCCGGCAACTTCCAGCTGTCAAGCTTCAGCTTTACCGCACAGGCGACGCCGCTCCTTCGCTACCTGAAGCTGATCGGCAACAAGGACGAACGGCCCGTGTACCTGTGGGAGCAGCCGGAGGCGCAGGCACTGCTCTCGCGTGCGATCGCGACTTTCGACGGCGACGAGAAGCGCCGCCTGTACGAGGAACTCCACCTCCTGATGAAGGACCACGTCCCGATCATCGGCCTCTACAACGCCAACTACGCTGCGGCCGTGGGCCGGGACATCGAGGGATACACGCCCTGGCCGCTGATGATTCCGCGCCTGTGGGGCGTGCGCAAGGCGAGCTGGGACTGACTTTTCCGGGCGGGGCGGCAGAAGCGGGTGCTCACGTACACGTTCAAGCGGCTCCTGATGACCGTGCCGACCCTGGTGATCGTGGCGATGCTCGTGTTCGCCCTGATGCGCCTCGTCCCCGGCGATCCGGCGGCGGTCATGGTCGGCGATCTCGCGGACCCGCACGTCCTGGAAGAAGTCCGCCGCAACCTCGCGCTCGACGAGCCGCTGCTCGTGCAGTTCGGAACCTGGCTCGGCAATCTCGCCAAGGGCGACCTCGGCCATTCGATCATGACCGGCGAGCCGGTCCTGGAGGCGATGCTGCGCCGCTTCGGCGTCACCGCGCAGGTCGTCCTGTTCTCGATCGTGCTGGCGGTGCTGGTCGCCATACCCGCCGGGCTGCTCGCCGCCTGGCGCCAGAACACCCGCCTCGACCTCGCCATGATGTTCGCCGTGATCCTGTGCGTGTCCGTGCCGAGCTTCTGGATGGGAATACTCCTGATTCTCCTGTTCGGCGTGCAGCTCGGCTGGCTGCCGACGATCGGCTACGTGTCGATCACGGAGGACTTCGCCGCCGGCATCCGCTACCTGGCGCTGCCGGTGCTGGCACTGCTGCTCGGCGAGATGGCCAGCCTGACCAGGATGATGCGCTCGAGCACGCTCGAGGTCCTGCGACTCGAGTACATCACGCACGCGCGTGCCAAGGGCCTGCCCGAGCACCTGGTGCTCCTGCGCCACGCGCTGCCGAACGCCTTCGCCCCGGTGCTCACGTTGCTCGGCCTGATGCTGGGCAGCCTGCTCGGAGGCGCGGTCGTCATCGAGACCGTGTTCACGCTGCCCGGGCTCGGGCGTTTCCTCGTCGATGGCATCTACGCGCGCGACTACCCCGTCGTGCAGGGCACACTGCTGCTGGTCGCCGGGCTTTACGTGCTTGCGAACCTGGTCGTCGACGTCCTCTATCCCCTGTTCGATCCGCGGGTACGGCTGTGAGGCGCCGCAGGGAGAGCTTCGCGTGGCTCGCGCGGCCGAACGCGGTGGTCGGCCTGTCGCTGCTCGGCGTCATCGGCTTGCTCGCGATCATCGGCGCAGCGGCGACCCCTTACGATCCGCTGGTGCTGAGCTACGAGGACCGTCTCGAGGCCCCTTCGCGCGAGCACTGGCTGGGCACGGACCAGTTCGGGCGCGACACGTTCAGTCGTCTTGCCGTGGCGGCGGGCACGAGCCTCACGGTCAGCGTCCTCACGGTCGCTTTTGCGCTCGTCACGGGAACGCTGGTCGGCGCCGTTGCCGGATACGTCGGCGGCTGGTGCGACCGGATCGTGATGATGCTGGTGGAGGCGCTGATGGCCTTCCCGGGCATCCTGCTCGCCCTCGGCATCATGGCCGTCATCGGTCCGCGCCGCTACGGCGTCGTGCTGGCCCTCGGCCTCGCCTATGCCCCGAACGTCGTGCGCGTAGTGCGCGGCGTGGTCCTGTCGGTGCGCGAGAAAGAGTTCGTCGAGGCCTCGCGCGCGCTCGGCAACTCCGGTGCATACACCGTGTTGAGCCACGTCGTGCCGGCGTGCATCTCTCCGCTCACGGTGATCGGCACGGCGATGTTCGGTGGCGCGCTGCTCACCGAGAGTGCACTGAGCTTCCTGGGGCTCGGCGTTCCGCCGCCGGCCCCCACCTGGGGCGGGATGCTGTCGGACGCCACCCTGTACATGAGCGTGGCGCCCTGGCTCAGCGTGTTTCCCGGCCTCGCGATCTCGGCGACGCTGCTCGGCGTGAACCTGTTCGGCGACGCGCTGCGCGACCGCCTGGACCCACGGATGCGCGGACTGTGAGCGGCGTGGCTGCGATCCCGGCACAGGCCGCCGCCACTCTCCCGGTGCTGGCAATCGACGGGCTCACCGTGCGCTTCGGACGTTCCGCGCCGGCGATCGAGCGCGCCGACCTGGAGATCCGGGCGGGCGAGGTGCACGGGCTCGTCGGCGAATCCGGCTCGGGGAAGACCATGCTCGCGCGCGCCGTGCTCCGCCTGCTGCCGCCCGGCGCTGCGGTCAGCGCCGGCTCGATACGCTTCCAGGGACAGGAGCTCACGACGCTGCCGGACGCCGCCATGCGCAAGCTGCGCGGCCCGCGGATCGGCATGGTGTTCCAGGAACCGATGATGTCGCTGAATCCTGCGCTCAGGATCGGTGCCCAGATGGCGGAGGCCATGCGGCTGCACACGACACTCGGCGGCGACGAGATCCGGCGCCGCAGCCTGGAAATGCTCGAACGGGTGCGCATGCCCGACCCTGAACGCTGCCTCGCGAGCTATCCGCACGAGTTCTCCGGCGGCATGCGGCAGAGAATCATGCTCGCGTCCGTGCTCATGCTGCGTCCCGCGTTGCTCCTCGCGGACGAGCCAACCACGGCGCTCGACGTGCTCATACAGCAGGAAGTGATCGAGATCATGCTGGAGATCGTGCGGGACTTCGGCACCGCGGTGCTGCTGATTACGCACGATCTCGGCCTCGTCGCGCGGTATGCCGGGCGAATGACGGTCATGCGCAAGGGAACGATCGTCGAGACGGGGGAGGTGGAGCGCATCATGTCCGCGCCACGCGAACCGTACACGCGATCGTTGATCGCCGCCTTGCCCGGCCGCCGTGCGGGGACGGGCGGGACGATCGGGGGAAACCCGCTGGTTTCGGTGCGCAACCTGTCGGTCAGCTTCACGAAGCCGGCGCGCCTGCCGTGGCGCAAGCCGACCCGCTTCAAGGCACTCGACGACATCTCCTTCGACGTGATGCGCAACGAGACCCTGGCGGTAGTTGGCGAATCGGGATCGGGAAAAACGACTCTCGGCCGCGCTCTTCTCAAGCTCGGGCCGGCCGTCGAAGGCCGGATCCTCCTCGACGGGCAGGACATTGCCGGCGTGCGTGGAGACGAGGAGCGCCGGATGCGGCGCCGGATGCAGGTCGTGTTCCAGGATCCTTACGCGTCGCTGGATCCGCGCCAGACCATCGGACGTATCGTGGCGGAAGGGTTACGCCACGTGCCGGGCGTCGGCCGTGCGGAGCGGCGGGAGAAGGTCGCGGCCGCCTTGTCGGAGGTCGGCATCGACCCGGCGTGGTCGGACCGCTACCCGCACGAGCTCTCGGGCGGGCAGAGGCAGCGCGTCGGAATCGCCCGGGCGATCGTGACGGAGCCGGAGCTCGTCATTGCCGACGAGGCCGTCTCGGCGCTGGACCTGACGGTCCAGGCGCAGGTCCTCGACCTGCTGCAACGCCTCAAGGGCCGCATCGGCTTCAGCTGCCTGTTCATTACCCACGATCTGGGCGTGGTCGAGCAGGTCGCCGACCGTATCCTGGTGCTCTACCGCGGGCGCATCGTGGAGATCGGGATGCGCGACGCTGTGCTCGACGCGCCGCACCACCCCTATACCTGCGCGCTGCTGAATGCGGTGCCCAGCCTGGTACCCACCGGCTCCGGAGGCTGTGCACTGAGGGAGCGGCACTGCGAGCCGCCGCCACCGCCGCCCGGGCTGGTCGAGGACCCGCACTGGCGGGGAGATGACGACGGCGTCGGCCGGACGTTCTTCGAGATTGCCCCGGGGCATCTCGTCGCCTATGGCTCGAGCCGGGACCGGGAGACCTGAGATGAGCGTACACGAGGAAAAACAGAAGGGAATCGAGCAGATGTACTTCCGCGGGCACACGACCGTGTTCGCGTCCCGCACGGACCCGCGATTCCCGTATGCCCTGTTCGTGCCCCACCGGTTCGACCGGATCGGGCCAGGGCGCACTAGGCTGCTGGTCGCGGTGCACGGCACCGGCCGCACGCACCTGCTGTACCGCGACCTGTTCGCCGAATTCGCCGATTATCACGACTGTATCGTGATCGCGCCCCTGTTTCCCGCCAACGTGCTCGGAGACGGCAACCTGCACGGCTACAAGTTCATCGAGGAGTCGGGGATCCGGTACGACCGGATCATGCTCGGCATCATCGACGAGGTGGCGGAACGATTCGGGCTTGCCGCGGACAGGGTGCTGATGTTCGGGTTCTCCGGCGGTGCGCATTTCACGCACCGATTCACCATCCTGCACCCGGGCCGCATCGAGGCGGCCTCGATCGCCGCACCGGGGTCCGTCACCCTGCTCGATCCCGCGCGGCCCTGGTGGACGGGCATCGCAGACGTGAACGAAAGGTTCGGCATACGCATCGCGGGGCACGAGTACCGCAATCTCGCGTTGCATTTCGTCGTCGGCACGGCCGACCTGGAGACCTGGGAGATCACGTTCAACGAATCCGATCGCTACTACATGCCGGGAGCCAACGATGCCGGCCGTACCCGCATCGACCGCATCCGTGCGCTGGCGGATTCGTTCCGCCGGGCGGGTGCCAGGGTCCGGCTGGATACCGTGCCGGGAGTGGCTCACGACGTGGCACCGCTGGCGCTCCATGCCCGGCAATTCTTCCACGACGTGATTGCCGGCGATTTCGATCCCTGACGCGCCCGTCAGGGCGGGGTGACGACCGGCGGCCTGCGCTCGCGGTGGATGAGGTAGAGGCCGCTCGCGACGATGACGGTGGCACCGGCGAACACGATCGGCTCCGGCAACTCGCCCCAGATCAGCAGGTCCAGCCCGAGCGCCCAGAACAGCGCCGAATACTCGAACGGCGCGATCACCGACACCGGTGCGGAGCGAAACGCCTCCGTGATCAGCACCTGGCCCAGGGCGCCGGTCGCGCCCAGCGCGAACAGCAGCCCGGCGTCGCCCGCGCGCACGCCCTGCCAGTCCGGCAATGCCAGCAGGCCGGCCCCGATCGCGACCATCGCCATGAACCAGAACGACATCGCCGCCGTGGAGTCCGTGCGGCCGAGGACGCGGACGGTGATCGCGTTCAACGCGTAAGCCACGGCGGCTGCCAGCACGGCCAGGGTGCCGAGCCCGATCGTCACCGCCCCCGGACGCAGCACGATGAGCACGCCACTGAAACCGACGAGGATCGCGGCCCAGCGGCGCGGGCCGACCCGTTCGTTGAGCAGGGGAACGGAAAGCGCGGTGATCAAGAGCGGTGAGACGAAGAACAGCGTGTACGCTTCGGACAGCGGCATGCCGCGGATCGCGTAGATGAATCCGGTCAGCATGACGAGCGCCAGCACCCCGCGGAGCAGGTGCCAGGGCCAGCGGATCCGCCAGAGCGTACGGAAGCCGCGATCCCGCCAGTAGATCCACGCAACGACGAAGGGCAGCGACAGCAGCCCGCGCAGGGCCGCCACCTGCAACGCGGCGTAGCGGCCTGCGAGCTCTTTCATGGTCGCATCCATGAGCGCGAGGGTGGCCATGGCGAGCAGCATCAGCCCGATGCCTCGAAGATTGCTGCTCTCCACCGGTCCTCCGGTTCCGTCGCGCGAAGCGGCGTATCATAACGGAGTCCCGCCCCGCGCTTGCAGCGTCGAATGCGGCCGCGGCCTGACGACCGCGTCGCGACCTGCCCACGGGCTCCCCGAGGAGGATGCATGCCCGCGATCCACCGGATCTCGCCCTGCCTCTGGTTCGATCGCCAGGCGGAGGAAGCCGCGCGGTTCTATACCTCGGTCTTCCCGAACTCCCGCATCACCGCGATCCTGCGCTACGGCGAAGCGGGCAAAGAGATCCACGGCCGGCCCGCCGGGTCGGTGATGACCGTCGCGTTCGAGCTCGACGGCACGCCGTTCACCGCGTTGAACGGTGGCCCGGTGTTCCGGTTCACCGAGGCCGTGTCCTTCGAGGTGAGCTGCGAAGACCAGGGCGAGGTCGACCGGTACTGGGATGCGCTCGGCGCCGGCGGCGTGCACCAGCACTGCGGATGGCTGAGCGATCGCTACGGGCTTTCCTGGCAGGTGGTGCCGCGCGAGCTCGCGGACCTCCTCGATGATCCCGACCCGCGCAAGGTCGAGCGCGTGATGGAGGCGCTGCTCGCGATGAAGAAGCTCGATCTCGCCGCGCTGCGGGAGGCATACGCGGGCTGAGCGAAACCCGGCGCGCGAGGGCACCGGAGAGCCCGGCACTCGCGCCGGGTTCACCGGCGCCGGCCGGTGGTCAGTGGCGGGCGCGGGATTTGCCTTTTTCCTCCGCACTCCTGGCGGTACGCAGCTCTTCCTCGCCCATCTCGCGGGCACGCCTGGCGCGGTCCGATTCGGTCGTCTTCTTCACGCTTTCCTTGACGTTCTTCCGGTAACGGCGATCCGATTCACGATCGCCCTCTCCGCCTGTCGCTTTGCGAGCCATCGGGATTCCTCCTGTCCGTGGGATGAGCACTCCATGATGCAAGCCCCGTGCCACCGGGCGCGGAAGGCCGCGGAATGCGCGTCGGACGGCGACCCGCTGCTAGAATGCCCGTGACCTTTGGTTGCCGGATGCCGTGATGTCGTTCATCGATGAGGACATTGAAAGCTACTCATTCGCGCATACGCGGGCGGAGCCGCCCGACTTGCAGGCGCTCGCCGAGAAAACGACCCGGGAAATGCCGAACCCGGGGATGCTCACCGGGCGCGTGGAAGGCCGGCTGTTGAAGCTGATCGCGGCGCTCGTGCAGCCCCGGTTCGTGCTGGAAGTCGGGACGTTCACCGGCTACTCGGCGCTGTCGCTGGCCGAAGGCGCTCCCGAGGACGCGAAGATCGTCACCTGCGAGATCGATCCCGCGGCGCGCGAGGTCGCCCAGGCCGCCTTCGACGCAAGCCCTTTCGGGCACAAGATCGAGATTCGCATGGGGCCTGCGCTCGAGACCATCGCGGGTCTCGAGCGCGAGATCGACCTCGCCTTCATCGACGCCGACAAGGAACGCTATCCCGACTACTACGAAGCGATCCTCGCGCGCACGCGACCGGGCGGCGTCCTCGTGCTGGACAACATGCTCTGGTCCGGGAAAGTGCTGCGCCCGCGCGACGCGACCTCGCGCACGCTCCATGCCCTGAATGAGGCCATTGCCGGCGACCCGCGCGTCGAGAACGTCCTGCTCACCGTCCGCGACGGCGTGCAGCTCGTCCGCAAGCTGTAGCCCCCCGGGCTGCAGCCCCCGAAACAAGAGGAGCAAGCAACGAAAGCCCGGCGCAAACCGGCGGATGACGTGCCACAATTCGGCTGAAGAACGACATCCATAACGGCGGGTTCGGGGCATGAGCGACAGCAACAATGGTCCGAAGGCGTTCCGCTTCCGTGATTTCGTACTCGACGTTCAACGCGGCACGTTGCTCCGCGGCACCGAAGAGGTCCGGCTGAGGCCCCAGTCCTTCCGGGTGCTCTGTTACCTGGTCGAGAACCGCGGGCGGCTGTTGTCGAAGAAAGAGCTCCTGGACGCGATCTGGGGCAGGACGGTAGTCACCGAAGGCTCACTGACCCAGTGCCTGATCGACATCCGGCGGGCGCTGGGGGACGCGTCGCGGGAGCTCGTGCGTACCGTACCGCGACGGGGGTACCTGTTCGACGTACCCGTGTCGGAGGTGACGGCGGAACGCCCGTCACCCGGGATCGCCCCCCGCCGGGGCCGCCGGGCGATCGCCTCCGGTGCAACGATCGCAATGCTTGCAGCCGCCGGCCTGGTCGCCGCGCTCGGTTGGTTGCGCCCGGATCCGGCCGCGGAGTCCGCGGCGGTGCCTGCGCCGCGCTCCATCGCGGTGCTGCCGTTTGCGGACATGAGCGAGGGCGGCGGCCAGGCGTTCCTCGGGGAAGGTATCGCGGAAGAGATACTGAGAACGCTCGCGCAATCGCCGGATTTGCACGTGATTGCGCGCACTTCCGCGTTCTCCCTGGGCGATCACGACACGACCATTCGCACCGCCCGCGAGCGTCTGGGCGTTGCTTACGTCCTCCAGGGCAGCGTACGACGCGCGGGCGACCGGGTCCGCATCGGTGCGCAGATGGTGGACGCCGCCACGGGCGAGCAGCTCTGGTCGGAGACCTTCGATCGCCACCTCGAGGACGTGTTCGAGGTGCAAAGCGGCATCGCGGCGGCGGTGGCAGAGGCCCTGGAAGCGACGCTTTCCGACGACGATCCGCCCGCGCCCGCCGACCCGCGGGCTTTCGAGCTCTATCTCCAGGCGCGTTTCTTCCACAAGCGCCGCGCGCCCGGGGATCCTGCGCTGGCCGAGGCTTACTACCGCCGCGCGCTGGCGCTCGACGGCACCTACGGGCCCGCCTGGGCGGGACTCGCGGGAGCGTACATCGTCCTGATCGCCGAGGGAGCATTCGACACGCCGGAGATGCGCGCGGCGTGGCGGGAAGCGGTGGAGAAAGCGCTCGAATACGCACCCAACCTCGCGGAAGCACACGTTCGCGCCTCCCAGTACTACTACTGGAACGACGCCGACGAGCGGAAGGTGCGCGAGCACCGCCGCCGGGCCATGGCACTCGCGCCGGACGATCCGCTCGTGCTCGCGGTCGCCGCCGGCAGCAACGGCTTCTTCGGCCGGCTGGACCTGGCAATCGAGCAGTACCGGCGCGCGGTTGCCCTCGATCCGCTTTCCGCGCTCGATCACGCCAACCTGGCCGGCATGCTCGCCGCCGCCGGCCGCTTCGCGGAAGCCATGGAGGAGGAGCGGGCGGCGCTCGACCTGAACCCTGCCTACCGGCCGCAGTACGAAAAACACACGGGCTACCTGCTGATCCTCAAGGCGCGCCACGCGGAACCGCCGGAAGCGGCGCGGCGCTGGACGGAAGCTCTCGCGGCGGTAGAGCGCTGGCCGCAAGGCCTCGACCGCGATGCGGCGCTGGCAATGATTCAGCATGCCACGGGCCGCCGGGCCGAGGCGGACGCGTCGCTCGAGCGCCTGATCGCCGCCGCCCGCCACGAGGCCGATGCGGGAGCGGCGTTGCGGGTTGCCGAGGCACTGGCGTTTTGCGGCGCCGCGGACGAGGCGTTTCGCTGGCTGGCCCAGGGCCGCGCATGGATGCAGGACAAGCCCCGCTTGCAGCGCGCCGAGCGCATCACCGCGTTGCGGATGTCGCCGTTCCTCGCCCCGCTGCGCGGCGATGCCCGCTGGGAGCCGCTCGTCGCCTGGGAAAGCTGACGCCGCCGTTGCCGGAGGCGGCGTGGCCCGCGCTCAGCGGGGCCCTAGCAGTGCGCGGATGTCCGCGCCCGGGGCCGCCTGCTCCAGCCAGCCGAAGCCGCCCTGCTCGCGCATCTCCCGTCCCGCCGCGAGCAGCGCGCCGATCGCGACGTTCGCGAGCGCGCTGCCGACGCTGATGCGCTTCGCGCCGGCCTCGGCGAGGTCGGCGGCCGTCGCCTGCGGAAAGAACGCCGCGAGCACGTTCACCGGCTTGTCGACGGCGCCGCAGACCTCGCGCACCTGCTCGAGCGTGGACAGGCCCGGTGCGTACAGGACGTCCGCACCCGCCCGCGAATAGGCCTGGAGGCGCCGGATCGTGTCGTCGAGGTCGTCGCGGCCGCGCAGCAGGTTCTCCGCCCGGGCGGTGAGCGTGAACGGGAAATCGAGCGAACGTGCCGCCTCGACCGCGGCCTGCACCCGCTCCACCGCGTGATCGAAGTCGTAAATGCGCTCGCCGCTGTAGTCCTCGATCGAGCCGCCCACGACGCCGGTCTCTGCGACGAGCCGGATCGTGCGCGCGACGCCGTCGGGATCGTCGGCGAAGCCGTTCTCGAGGTCGGCGCTCACCGGCACGCGGGTGGCCGCGGCGAGGGCGCGGCAATGCGCGAGCTTCTCCTCGAGGGTCACCGCGCCGTCGAGCTTGCCGAGCGCCTGCGCGAAACCGGCGCTGGTCGTCGCCAGCGCTTCGAAGCCGAGCCCTTCCAGCAGCCGTGCCGAGCCCGCATCCCACGGGTTGGGAATCAGGAATGCGCCGTCGCGCTGGTGCAGTTCGCGGAACCGTTCCGCTTTCTCACGTTGCATCGTCATCTGGTCTCCTCGGGCCGTGCCCGCTTTCATTCTAGGCCGCTGCCGGCGTGCGGATTGGCCGCTTCCGGACCTGGTTCTTCCGGCGGCGGCGCGACGACGGCACCGACGAGCTTCCGGCCGAGCTCGCGCACGGCGTCGCCGAGCTCGGGCGGATCCCGCACCTCGAACGCGAACGGCAGCCACGCGAGATGCCTTGCGCAGCGCTCGAAGTCGTCGGTCGAGCTGCGCAGCCTGACCCCGCCGTCGCAGGGCTCGAGGAGCTCCGCCTCGTCGCGCGCGAGCGCCAGCGCCGTCTCGAGATCGGTCTTCAGCACCACCTCGAACGGGCGTGCGCGGCGCAGCGAGGCGAGCGTCTTCCCGAGGTACTCGATGACGTCGAAGCGTTCCGGCCGCTCGAACGTGGCCGGCGTGGGCGCGACCGCCTGCACCCGGTCGAGGCGAAACGTCCGGAGGTCCGCGCGCAGGTGGCAGAACCCGACGGCGTACCAGCGCCCGCGCCGGTAGCTGAGCCCGTACGGATCGAACTCCCGCTCGGTCGCCTCGCCCGTGCCGGCGGCGTAAGTGAGGCGCACCCGGCGGCGCCCGTGGGCGGCCGTCGCGAGCCCGCTCAGGATTCTCTTGCTGACGGCGGGCCCCCGGTTGGCGAACTCGAACCGGATCGTGCGGTGCACGTCCTTGAGCTTTTGCTTGACCGGTTCCGGCATGACGCGCTCGAGCTTCGCTTCCGCGCTCGCCACGGCGGGGATGGTTTCCGCGATGCCGAGGTCGCGCGCCGCCGACAGCCCGATCGACAGGGCCAGCGCCTCGTCGTCCGTGAACATCATCGGCGGCAGCTTGAAGCCGGACACCAGGCTGTAGCCGCCGTTGCGGCCGTGCTCGGCCGTGATCGGCACGCCGATGGCCTCGAGCGCGGAGATGTAGCGGCGCACCGTGCGGCCGTCGACGTCGAGCCGGCGCGCGAGCTCGGAACCGCTGATGCGCTGGCGTGTCTGCAATAGCTCGAGCACCGCCAGCACGCGGGTCGTCGGTCGGTCGTACATGCGGTCAGCCTACCGGCGAACTAGGACATAAGTTGCCCTATTTGGGGCTTATCCTGCCGCTCGCGCAAGTGGAAATGAACCACAAGGGACTTTCGAGCCAGATGACGGGCACGCCACGGGATTTCGAGTTTCTCTACGGTGAGTGGATGGTGCAGGGGACGCGCCGGCGCGCGCCTTTGGACGGCGGCGAATGGGAGACCATCGAGGCCGTGCACCGATGCTGGCCCGTGCTCAACGGGCTCGGCAACGTCGGGGAGCTGGTGAGTGACGACGGCGAGCCGCTGTACGCCTGCCTGCGCTACTTCGACGCCCGCTACGCGCGCTGGACGCTCTACAGCGTGTCGCTCGCGGACGGCATCGCCATGCCGCCGATGCACGGCGGGTTCGCGGGCGGCGTCGGCGAGTTCCGCTGCGAGGACCAGGTGGAGGGGCGCCCGGTCGTGATTCGCGATCGCTGGACCGGCATCGGATCGGGGCGCCCGCACTGGGAGCGGGCGCTCTCCGTCGACGGCGGGCGCCGGTGGGAGACCTGCTGGATGATGGATTTCGAGCGCGTCTACTGGCCGCTCGAAACGGGGCCGGCGCCGGAGTGGATGCCGGCGCCGGCCCATGGCTGACCAGGCTGACCGCAGCCAGCGCCCGGGAGCGCGCGGCTACAGGAAGGTGTAGGTGACCGAGAGCGAGATCATCGCGACCTCGTCGGTATCCTGCACCTCGAAACGCTCGTACTCCAGCCTGCCGGCAAGGCTTCCCAGCCGTGCCTGCACGCCCGCGCCCCAGGCGAAATCCGTCCCCGACTCGTCGCCGCTGAAGTTGACGCCGCCCGCGTTGACGACGCCGTCGGCATCCCAGCGAATGGCCCCGACCTTGCCGAAGACGTCCACGAACGGGGCCGACAGGAAGCCGACCGCGAACGCATCGAAGCCGGTGAGCTCGTATTCACCGCCCAAGGCGGCATCACCCGAGGTCACGCTCCCGAAATCGACGTAGTTGACCTCGATCGCCATCCAGTCGAGCGGCCGGAAGCCCGCGATGATCTTCCAGCCGTTGTCGTCGTCGTCGAGGCTGAAATCGGGCGCGTCCTCCACGAACTCGAAGCTCGTGTCGATGCTCGTGCGCGTGATGCCGCCGCCGAGGTAGAAGCCGTTGTCCGCGGCCTGTGCCGCGCCGGCGGACAACAGGAGAACTGCACATCCTAAGGATGCTGATCGCATGGATAACTCCTTTTAGAAAGACCTGAGGGAACGTGAGAAGCGCAACGCCGCTTACCCCGGATCCGTCCGTCCTGGACCGACCAGCCCCGTGCACCGAACGGGCGTTGAAGGAGGTTTAGGTTACACCATGCGGCCCCGGCATGGCAGGCCGGGAAAAAACATATCCCAGTCAGTGGGTTGGGCTGCCCGCGCTGTCTTCTTTCCGCCCGTGACGGTGCGCGGCGGTGCTGAGCAGCGACCGCAGCGATTCGGAGCCGACCGGCTTCAGGAGGTGATGGTCGAACCCCGCCTCGCGGGAGCGGACGCGGTCGCCGTCCTGGCCCCAGCCGGTGAGCGCGACCAGCACCACGTTGGCGCCGCCGGGCAGCGCCCGGATGCGCCTTGCCACCTCGAAGCCGTCCATCCCCGGCATCTCGATGTCGAGCAGGACGATCTGCGCGTCGAACTGCCCGAGAGTGTCGAGCGCGGACTTGCCGTCGAAGGCCATGCGCACGTCGAAGCCGAGGATCTCGAGCAGCATGGCAAGGCTGCGCGCCGAGTCGCGGTCGTCGTCCACGACGAGGATCCGCTCCAGCCCCGGGCTCGGCGGTGCCGGCCGCCGGTCGTCCCGTGCCGGGCGGGCCGTGGCACGCCCGAGGGGCAGGCGCACCGTGAACTCGCTCCCGCGGCCGCGGCCTTCGCTGGCCGCCCGCACGGTGCCGCCGTGCATCTCCACCAGCGTCCTGACGAGCGCGAGACCGACCCCCAGCCCCGATTCCGAGCGCCGGGAGAGGCGGGTCTGCGTGAACATCTCGAACACGGCGTCCAGCGCTTCCGGCTCGATGCCGTAACCGTTGTCACGCACCTTGAGGAGGAGCTCCCCGCCTTCGACCCGGGCGCTGAGCTGCACGCGGCCCCCCCGCGGCGTGTACTTCGCGGCGTTGTTCAGGAGATTCGCGATGACCTGGCTGAGCCGCACGCCGTCGCATTCGACCAGGACCGTCTCCGTCGGCACGTCCACCTCCAGCGTGTGCTTCATCGCCTGGATGACCGGCCGGCTGGTCTCGAGCGCGTCGTTCAGCACGTCCGCCAGCTCCACGATCTCCTTGCGCAGCTCGATCTTGCCGCGGGCAATGCGCGAGATCTCGAGCAGGTCGTCCACGAGGCGCACGAGCTGGTTGACCTGCCGGTTGATCATGCGGAACACGGCCCCCTGGCCTTCGCCCGCCGGGCCGGACAGCTTGAGCACCTCCAGTCCGCTCACGATCGGGGCGAGCGGGTTCCGCAGCTCGTGCGCGAGCATGGCGAGGAACTCGTCCTTGCGCCGGTCGGCCGCCCTGAGCTCCTGCTCCGCCCGCTTGAGCGGGCCGATGTCGGTGAGCGTGACGACCGATCCCAGGCGGGCTCCGTCCTTGTCGCGCACCGGGCTCGCGCACAGCAGGAGGGACAGCGCCTCGTCCGCTCCCTGCTCCAGCGATACCTCGAGGTTGCGTACGGGCTGCTCGAGCGCGGAAGGCACGAGTTCGCCGCTCTGGCCCAGGGTCGAGGATCGCGGCAGCACGAGCGGGAACGTGCGGGTGAACGGTTGCCACAGCGGGTTGCACCCGGCGATCTCGTGCGCCGGCGGGCTCGCGAGCACGACGACGTCGTCCGGGTCGCACACGAGGACGGCATCCGGCGCCTGCTCCACGACCAGGCGCGCGAGCGTCCCCGCCTCGATGAGCTGCTCGTGCTGTTTCTGCTGTGAAAGGTCCGCGAGCAGGAGGCAGGTTTCCCCGCCGCTGCCCGGCGGCTCGACGCTGAGCCAGGCCGGCACGAGCCCGCCGCCGCGCCGCGCCAGCCGGATTTCGCCCTGGGCGCTCGTGACCCCGCCGCCGGTGAGCGCGGCAAAGAGCGCCCGGTCCGGCCCGGCGACCAGGTCCACGAAGCGCCGTCCGACCAGCTCGCCGCGCTCCCGCCCGACCATCCGGCCGACCTGCGCGTTGGCGTACAGGACCGAGCCGTCCGCTGCCAGCGTGACCGCGCCCTGCTGCATGTGCTCGACGAGGATGCGGAACGGGCCGTCGACGCTTTCGAGCAGGTAAACCCGGTCGCGGTCGCGCTCGCCCACCACGAACGCGTCCACGCGGCCTTCGCGAATGGCCTCGATGCAGTCCTCCGCCTCCCGCAGCCGGGCGCGCAGGCGCGTGACCTCGTCTTGCAGTCGTTCGAGCGGGCTCATGTCCTAAGCGTCGGGCCTCACGCGGATCGCACGTTGATGTCGAGGCTGCGCAGCACCCGCTCGGTGTCCGAAAGATCGCCGATGACGCGCCGGACCGGCAGCGGGCGTTTGCGTACCAGGGTGGGAATCGCGACGATCTGGTCGGTCCGCGCGAGCTCCGGCTGCAGGACGAGATCGATCACTTCGATGCGGAAACGGCCCGCCATGTGCCGCCGGCAGAGATTCTCCAGGTTCTCGACGGCCGCGACGCTGCGCGGTGTCTGCCCGGCGATGTACAGCGTGAAATCCCATGTCCTGCCCTGCCAGGATTCGATCGACGCCGTGCCGGCCGCGGGCCGCGGTTTTTTCATCGGGCGCTCCTCCCTTCAGTCTAGACGGCTTTCTGCGCCTCTTCCGGCAGGGCTCAGCGACGCGCATCCTGGCGCCGTGCCGGCCGCGCAGTGGTCTCCGCCACTGCGGCGGAGGCCTCGACCGGAACCAGGTCCACCCCGCGGTCGGTGATCAGAAACTCGTGGAGCCGGTTCGAGTGCGCCATGCCGCGCGACTTGAGGACGAACAGAATGCGCCTGCGCTCGCCGTCGGATTCGACGTCCCTGAGCAGCAGCCAGGTGTCGGCGATCGAGGAGACGTTCAGGTCCGTCTCCTCGAGGCCGTGCGGCGTGGACAGGTTCGTGAGCATCGCGGTGGTGCCGCGTGATTTCAGGAAATCGATGAGGCGCGTCATCAGGCTGCGCGCATCCTCCGCCGAGCCTGCCGAGACCAGGTTGCTGATCGGATCGACGATCACGACCGCGGGCTCGAGGTCGCGAACGAGCTTCTGCATCTGCACCAGGTGCATCTCGAGGCCCTGGAGCGTAGGCCGCACGGCGCGGAATCGCATGAGACCGCTCTCGACGTGCGGCGCGAGGTGGAGACCGATCGAGCGCATGTTGCGCAGGTATTGCGCCTCGGATTCCTCGAACGCGAAGAACAGGCAGCGCTCGCCGCGCTCGCAGGTGCTCATCGCGAGGTGCGCGGCAACGCTCGATTTGCCCGTGCCGGCGGTGCCGCTCACCAGGATCGTGCTGCCGCGGAAGTACCCGCCGCCCCGGAGCATGCCGTCCAGCGCCGGAATGCCCGTCGGCAGGCGTTCCTCCGAAGCCCGGTGCTCCAGTGCGGCCGACGTGATCGGCATCACCGTGATGCCGTCCTCGTCTATGAGGAACGGATACTCGTTGGTGCCGTGCGCGGAGCCGCGGTACTTGACGACCCGGAGGTGTCGCGTGGAGACGTGGCCGTTCACGCGATGATCGAGCAGGATCACGCAATCGGACACGTATTCCTCGATTCCGTTGCGGGTCAGGCTGCGGTCACCGCGCTCGCCGGTGACGATGGCGGTGATCCCCCGATCCTTGAGCCAGCGCAACAGCCGGCGCAGCTCGGCCCGGAGCGTCGCCTGGTCGTCGAATCCCTGGAACAGCGATTCGAGCGTATCGATCACGATGCGCTTCGCGCCGACGGAATCGATCGCCAGCTTCAGGCGTATGAACAGCCCGTCGAGATCGAAGGCCCCCAGCTCCTCGATGTCCGAGCGGTCGACGTGCACGTGGTCGACGACCAGCAGCTTGCGGGCCTGCAGTGCGTCCAGGTCGTACCCGAGCGAGGCGACGTTCCGGCCGAGCTCGTCGGCGGTCTCCTCGAAGGTGATGAAAACCCCGGGCTCGCCGTAACGCGCCGCACCGTTGACCAGGAAGGAGGCGGAGAGGAGTGTCTTGCCGCAGCCGGCACTGCCGCAGATCAGCGTCGGCCGCCCCGTCGGCAGGCCGCCGCCCGTCACCTCGTCGAGGCCTTCAATGCCGGTCGGCGTCTTCGGCAAAGGTCCGGGACGTATGGCGTTCATGCGTAACCTGCATCACTCGTGTCCCCCCGGACCGCGCGGGTAGGTTACTACGACCGGTCCCGCACTGCGAGCGTGGGCGGCCGGTCCCGGTCCGCGCGCCGGCGCGGCCGCGGACTGCTAACCTTGGCCCACGGGGCGTGCCGGACCGGCGGGTTTCGCGTGCGCGGCGCGCCATGCACGCGCAGGATTCGACCGCAAGGAGCGGAGTGCGCAGGGCCGCTCGTCGGCATTAGGGTAGGCACCGTCGCCAACGCTTCGAGACACCCGCGATGACCACGACAACGCTTCCGGCGAGCCCGCTCGCCATCGAGAACGACCCTCGCTGGGCCGCCGTCGTCGCGCGCAGCGCGGAGGCCGACGGCAGCTTCTGGTACTCGGTACGCACCACCGGTGTCTACTGCCGCCCCTCCTGCAGCGCCCGGCGGGCCCGGCCCGAGAACGTGCGCTTCCACGCCACCCCGGAGGAAGCCGAGCGTGCCGGTTTCCGGCCGTGCCGCCGCTGTCGCCCGGATCGCCTCGAGCGGCCGGGGCGCGCCGCCGCCGCGGTCGTCGCGGCCTGCCGCAGGATCGAGCGAGCCGTGGCCGAGGGCAACGAGGTCCCCCCGCTCGCCGCGCTGGCGGCGGAGGTCGGCATGAGCCGCTACCACTTCCACCGGTTGTTCCGGCGCGAGACCGGCCTCACCCCGCGCGAGTACGCGGCTGCACAGCGCGGCCGCCGGGTGCGCTCGGAGCTCGAGCGCGGCGCGAGCGTGACGGATGCGATCGTCGATGCCGGCTACAACTCGAGCTCGCGCTTCTACGAGAAGGCGGGGCAGAGGCTCGGCATGACGCCCACGCGCTATCGTGACGGCGGTACCGACGTCGACATCCGCTTCGCCGTCGGGCAATGCTCGCTCGGCGCCATCCTGGTCGCGCAGAGCGATCGCGGCATCTGCGCGATCTCGCTGGGCGACGATCCGGAAGCGCTGGTGCGCGAGCTCCAGGACCGTTTTCCCCGCGCCAACCTGATCGGCGGCGATCCCGACTTCGAGCGCACGGTCGCCACCGTCGTGGGCTTCGTCGAGAACCCGGCGCAGGGACTCGACCTGCCGCTCGACATCCGCGGCACCGCCTTCCAGCAACGCGTCTGGCGGGCGCTCAGCGAGATTCCGCCCGGTGCCAGGGCGAGTTATCGCGAGATCGCCGCGAAGATCGGCGCGCCGCGGGCGTCCCGCGCGGTCGCGCAGGCATGCCGGCTGAACCCGCTCGCGGTGGCCATACCGTGCCATCGCGTGGTGCGTGCCGACGGGGACCTGTCCGGTTACCGCTGGGGCATCGCGCGCAAGGCGGCGCTGCTCGCACGGGAGGCCGGGGAGAGCGCGCGGCCTGCTAACGGCCGTGCCGGCGGCCGAACGTCGCGACCCGCCACGCGTACCACGCGAGCACGAGCAGCAGCGCCGCGCTCGTGACCGGGTCGAGCACGGTCGCGACGCGGCCGTACTGTTCGCGCAGCAGGTAGCCGGCCGCCGCGAGCAGTGCCGTCCACGACAGCGTGCCGGTCCGTTCCAGGAACCCGGTGATCCAGTCGAACACGTGCGGCCTCCGCGCGCGCCGCGGGATCCGCGGCCGCGGCTTACTGTCCGGCTTGCTCGAGCAGGCCGAGCAACTCCCGGTGTTGCACGGGCTTCGCGACGTGATGGTCGAAGCCCGCTTCCCGGGAGCGGCGTCGGTCATCTTCCTGGCAGTAACCGGACAGGGCGATGATCACCAGGCCTTCGAAGGCCGGGTCGGCACGCAGTCGCCGCGCCACCTCGTAGCCGTCGAGGTCCGGCAACCCGATGTCGAGGAGCACCGCGTGCGGCCGGAACTCCGCCGCGGCCCGCAGCGCTTCGGGGCCATTGTACGCCTGCCGCACCTCGTATCCCGCGTGCTCCAGCAGGCGCGACAGGGTCATCGCCGCGTCCTCGTTGTCGTCCACCACCAGCAGGCGGCGGCTGCCCGGGCGGGGCCCCGGCTGCGCCCGGACGTCCTCCGGCGCCGGCGCCGGTTCGGCCGGCGCGTCACCGTGGTACGCCGGCAGCGTCACGATGAACTCGCTGCCGCGGCCGGGACCTTCGCTGCGGGCTTCGACCTGGCCGCCGTGCATCGCCGCGATCGACTTGACCAGCGTCAGCCCGATGCCGAGCCCGCCTGCGGACCGGTCGGGAGCCTGCTCGGACTGTGCGAACGCATCGAACACGTGGGGCAGGAGGTCGCGGGAGATGCCGACCCCGTTGTCGCGGACCATGAGCAGGATGCGGCCGTTTCTCCTGCCGACTTCGACCTCGACGCGACCGCCCGGCGGCGTGAACTTCGCCGCGTTGCCCAGCAGGTTGACGAGCAACTGCTCGAGGCGAATCGGGTCCGCACGGGCCACCAGCGGCTCGGGGCTCGTGCGGAAGACGAGCAGCAGCCGTTGCGATTCCAATGACGGCCGCATCGTGTCGATCGCCCGGTCGACGACCGTGCGCACGTCGAGCGTTTCAATGCGCAGCTTCACGATGCCGCGCGAGATGCGCGACAGGTCCATGAGGTCGTCGACGAGGTGCACGAGCTGCCGCGTCTGGCGCTGCATCATGCGGCGCGTCGATTCGAGGTGCGAGGCGGCATCCGGCAGCGCCAGGAGCTCGACGGCATTCGCGAGCGCCGCCAGCGGATTGCGCAGCTCGTGCGCCAGCATGGCGAGGAACTGGTCCTTGCGGCGGTCCGATTCGGCGAGCGCGGTCGCGATGCGCTTCGTTTCCGTGATGTCGCGCGAGATCTTGGAGATACCGATGACCTGGCCTCCCGCATCGTGTATCGGCGACATGGTCACGGAAACGTCGATCTCGTGCCCGTCCCTGGCGATGCGGACCGTCTCGAAGGCTTCGACGGGCTCTCCGGCGCGGATGCGGGCGAGGACCCTTTCCACTTCGCCGTGGAGGTGGCGCGGCACGATGACCGTGATGGGCTGCCCGACGACCTCCGCGGCGGCCCAGCCGAACATCCGCTCGGCGGCGCGATTCCAGGTGCGGACCACGCCGTCGAGGTCCTGGCTGATGATGGCATCGCCGGACGAATCGACGAGCGCGGCCAGCCGTGCCTGCGCTTCGCCCACGCCGTTCTGCCGCAGCGTTGCGGCAGGTTCGGAGGCGGCCGGCCGGCGCACGGGCTCGTTCGAATCGTCTCTCGATCTGCTCATTGGGCGTTGCGCCACATATCCTGCGGAAGTGCTCGGGCGGCCGGCGTGGTGCGCGGCTTGGCTGTGTGACGGGGCAGCGGGGCGGCAAGGTTAACCCAGAGTGACGGTCCGCGTCTCTCCCGGCAGGCCGGCGCCGTCACGGGCGGGGTTTCGCGGGCGATACCGGGCATATGGCGTGAACCGGTGGACGCCGTTTTTGGCATCCTGCTAGAGTGCGGGCCCGGAACCGACCTGAGCCCGGAGCTCGCAGATGGATCTGTTTCGTACCAAGGCTATCGGCACCGATGTCCACGCGGAGACGGGGCTCCTCCGGACGCTCGGTGCCGGCGACCTCGTGCTGCTCGGCATCGGCGCGATCATCGGCGCGGGGGTCTTCGTGCTCACGGGCGTCGCTGCGGCGACGCAGGCGGGGCCGGCGCTGGTCCTGTCGTTCGTGCTGGCCGGGCTGGCCTGCGTATTCGCCGGATTATGTTATGCCGAGCTCGCGGCGGCGGTCGGAGGGTGCGGCAGCGCTTACGGCTATGCCTACGCGGCGCTGGGCGAGATCGTCGCCTGGGTCATCGGCTGGGCGCTGGTGCTGGAGTACGGCATGGCCGTCTCGGCGGTGGCCGTCGGCTGGTCGGGCTACTTCAACAATGCGCTGGCGGCCGTCGGGCTCGAGTTGCCGTCCGCGCTGACGGCGGCGCCGGCCGCCGGCGGCATCGTGAACCTGCCCGCGATGGCGATCATATTGCTGCTCGGGTTCCTGCTGAGTCTCGGCGTGCGCAACAGCGCGCGGTTCAATGCGGCCATCGTGTTCATCAAGCTGGCAGCGATCGGCATCTTCGTCGTGATCGCCGCGGGCAACGTCGACCCGGCCAACTGGAAGCCGTTCCTGCCGTTCGGCTGGCAGGGCGTGGTCAGCGGCGCCGCACTGATCTTCTTCGCGTACATCGGGTTCGACGCCGTGTCGACGGCGGCGGAGGAGACCAAGCAGCCGCAGCGGGACATGCCAATCGGCATCATCGGCTCGCTCGCGGTGTGCACGCTCATCTACATGCTGGTGGCGGGCCTGCTCACGGGCATTGCGCCCTACCACACGCTGAATACGCCCTCGCCGGTTTCCGAAGCGCTGCTCAGCCTCGGCTATCGCTGGGGATCGGCCGTCGTCGCCGCGGGCGCGATTGCGGGCCTGACGTCGGTGATGCTGGTCATGTACTATGGGCTGTCGCGCGTGCTGTTCGCGATGTCCCGCGACGCGCTGCTGCCGGAGCGCTTCGCGACGCTGCACCCGCGGACGCGAACCCCGGTGTTCGTCATCGCCCTGGTCGGGGTCGTTGCCTCGCTGGCCGCCGGGTTCACCCCGATCGGCGCGATTGCCCAGCTCGTGAACATCGGCACGCTGTTCGCCTTCGTCATCGTGTGCCTGGGAGTGCTGGTATTGCGGAGGACCCGTCCCGACCTGCATCGCCCGTTCCGCGTGCCTTTCAGCCCGGTGTTCCCGATCCTCGGGGTGGCGACCTGCCTCTACCTGATGCTGAACCTCGACGTCGCCACGTGGCAGTATTTCCTCATCTGGATGGTGCTCGGGCTGGTCATCTACGGGGGCTACTCCGTGCGGCACAGCCGCCAGCCGCGGAGCTCCGAAACCTGACAAGAGAGTGAGTCGATTTGCCGAACGCTGAGCGCGGGCGGCAGGCCGCGCCGCTTTTCGCGGCGCCTGCGGCCTTGCCGACGAGAGCAACGTGAACGAGGTGCCCTATTGGGCGTGGGTTGCATTCTGCACCACGCTGATCACGCTGCTCGCAATCGATTTGTACAGCCACCGCGGCGCGCACCAGCGCAGCCGCCGCGCCGACGTAGCCTGGAGCGCCCTGTGGATCTCGGTCGGGCTCGGCTTCTCCATCTTCGTCTGGTACGTGATGGACGCCGATGCCGCACAGGAGTACCTCGCGGCCTACCTGATAGAAGAGAGCCTCAGCCTCGACAACCTGTTCGTTTTCCTGCTGATCTTCAAGACGCTGCAGATCCCGCTCGAGAACCAGCGCCGGGCGCTGTTGTGGGGAATCTTCGGCGCCCTCGTATTCCGCGCCATCTTCATCTTTCTCGGCGTCGCCGCGATGGAGCGGTGGGACTGGATCACGTACCTGTTCGGCGCGCTGCTGTTCTTCGCGGCCTGGCGGGCGCTGCGTGAGCCGCAGGAGGAGGTCGTCGAGAACCAGCTCGTCAACTGGCTCGCCAATCGCCTGCCGATGAGCCGTGACCGCCGCTCGCCGCACCTCTTCGTGCGCGAGAACGGCAAGCTCCTGATCACGCCGCTTCTGGTCGCGATCATCGGCCTCGAGCTCAGCGACATCCTGTTCGCCATCGATTCCGTGCCGGCGGCACTCTCCGTCACCCGCCGCGAGTTCCTGGTCTACAGTTCCAACGCGTTCGCCATTCTCGGGCTCCGCTCGCTGTACGTGGTCATGGTGGCCTCGCTGGAGAAGGTCAGGTACCTGCACTTCGGGCTCGCGGCCGTGCTGGCGTTCGCCGGCTTCAAGCTCATCACCCACGATTTCCTGCACGTGCCGCCGATGCTGTCCGTCGGCATCATCGCCACGATCCTGATCGCCACGGTCGTGATCAGCCTGCGGCTCGCCCCGAACGGCCGGCCCGGCAAGGCGCCGGAAGCCTGAGAACCGGGCAGGGTGCCGGGCCGTGTCGCGCCCGGCACCCGGCGCGTCCGGCAGGGCCCTTCACGCCCGGACGGCGTCGACCCGGCCTCCGGAAGACAACCAGCGCCGCGCTTCCGCGCACCTGTCCGGTTCCGGAGCGCCCGTCCCATTTCCGGACACTGCCCCGTTCCCGCAAGGCAACCAAAGCCGGCATTTGCGGCATCTTTTACATGGCACGCCGCGTGCAATGGAGAGTGCCGAAGGTAACGAGCAAGGGGACGGGCGAGCCCGCATGGACTTCGTTCGCGAGGATTTCAAACGCAGGAAGAAGATCGGCCGGCTGACGTGGTCGGCGGCCGGGGTCACTTCGTTCGTGGCGCTCGCCGCGTTCGTGGCGACGCTGGACCCGGCGGCCCCGTCGGTGGAGCGTGCGGCGCTCTACATCGACGTCGTGCAGCGCGGCGACATGCTGCTCCAGGTGCGCGGCCCGGGGGTGCTGGTGCCGAGCGAGGTGCGCTGGGTGGCGGCAGCGAGCGAGGCGCGCGTCGATCGCGTGCTGGCGAAGCCGGGCGCCGTCGTGGAACCCGACACCGTGCTGGTCGAAATGAGCAATCCCGAGGTCGAGCAGGCGGTGGCCGAGGCACGTGCGGCCGTCAGCGCGGCGGAAGCGGATTTCGCGGCGCTGCGCGTGCAGCTTCAGTCCGGGGTGCTCGACCAGCGCGCGATGCTGGCCGCGGCGCGAGCGGAATACGAAGGTGCGCGGCTGGAAGCGGAAGCGCAGGCCGACCTGGCCGCGAAAGGCATCATTCCCGCGATCGATCACCAGCGCGCGAGGCTGGCTGCCGAGCAGCTCGGGGTCAGGCTGGAGGTCGAGCGCGAACGCGTCGACATCCTGCAGCAGGCGGTCGATGCACAGTTGCGCGCCGCGGAGGTACGCCTCGAGCAGCAGCGCCAGCTCCTCGCGTTGCGCGAGGAGCAGTTCGCCAACCTGCACGTGCGCGCCGGAATCTCCGGCGTGCTGCAGACGCTCGAGGTGGAAGCCGGGCAACGCGTCACGCCCGGCACCAACATCGCGCGCGTGGCACGGCCCGACGAGCTCATGGCGGAGCTGCGCATCGCCGAGACGCAGGCCAAGGACATCCGGGTCGGGCAGACCGTCAGCATCGACACGCGCAACGGGGTGGTCGAAGGCAGGGTCAGCCGCATCGATCCGGCGGTGCAGAACGGCACCGTGCAGGTGGACGTCGAGATCACGGGCGAGCTGCCCCCGGGCGCACGGCCCGACCTCTCCGTGGACGGCACGATCCTCATCGAGCGCCTGGAGAACGTGCTGCACGTCGGGCGGCCCGCCTACGGCCAGGCCGGATCCACCCTGCGGCTCTTCAGGCTGCAGCCGCAGACCGGTACCGCGGTGCGCGTTCCCGTAACGCTCGGCAAGGTTTCGGTCAACCGCGTGCAGATTCTCGAGGGCCTGAACGAAGGCGACCGCGTCGTGCTTTCCGACACGTCACAGTGGGACGACCACGACCGCATCGAGCTCAACTGAAAAACTCACCCAAGGGGAACGAGATGAACGACGAGGCGCAACCGCTGATCCGGCTCACGGGCGTCAAGAAGATCTTCTACACGGACGAGGTGGAGACGCATGCGCTGGCGGGGGTGCACGTCGAGATCGAGCGCGGCGAGTACGTGGCCATCATGGGTCCGTCGGGCTGCGGCAAGTCGACGCTGCTCAGCATCCTGGGGCTCCTCGACACGCCGACCGAGGGCCGCTACCTCCTGAACGGCACGTCCGTGGAGGACATCGGCCCGGGCATGCGTGCCCGCATCCGGAACCGAGAGATCGGCTTCATTTTCCAGGCGTTCAACCTGATCGGCGATCTCACGGTGTTCGAGAACGTGGAGCTGCCGCTCATGTATCGCGATGGGATGTCGCGGGCGGAGCGCCGCGAGCGCGTCATGCGGTCGCTCGACCGGGTGGGCATGTCGCACCGGGTCAAGCATTACCCGGCGCAGCTTTCAGGCGGCCAGCAGCAGCGGGTCGCGGTCGCGCGCGCGCTCGTCGGCGATCCTTCGATCCTGCTCGCCGACGAGCCGACCGGAAACCTCGATTCGAAGAACGGCGACGCCGTCATGCGGCTGCTCGACGAGCTGCACGCCGACGGGGCGACGATCTGCATGGTCACCCACGATCCCCGCTTCGCGGAATGCGCCAAGCGGCGGATCGCGATGTTCGACGGCCAGGTGGTGGACGAGGAGACGCTGGAAGAGCTGCGCGCGAACGAGGGTGTGCGCGCGGTGGTGAACTGATGCGTCTCATCGACGATTCCCGGTCGCGCGCGCTGCGCGCGTCCTGCCCGGGCGAGGCGAGCGAATGAGCACGATTATCGACGACCTGAGGTTTGCGCGGCGCGCACTGCGCAAGCGTCCGGGGTTCGTGGCGGCCGCGGTGCTGACGCTCGCGCTGGGCATCGGTGCGAACACGGCCATCTTCAGCGTCATCAACGCTTTCATGTTGAAGCCGCTGCCCTACCCGGACGGCGAGCGCCTGGTCGAGGTGCACAACACGTATCCCGGCATCGGTCTCGAGAACGCCGGCACCTCCATCCCGGACTATCTCGACAGGCGGGAGCAGGCCGACGCCCTCGAGGACCTCGCGCTGTTCACCTGGAACTCCTTCAACCTGGCGAGCGACGGGCCCCCGGAACGCCTGCGCGGCCTCACGGCGACGCCGTCGCTGTTCTCGACGCTGCGTGTCGCCCCGTTCCTCGGCCGCGCGTTCGGCGACGATGAGGCGGTGATCGGCAACGACAAGGTGGTGGTGCTCGGCCATCCCGTGTGGATGAACCGCTTCAACGGCGACCCCGGCATCGTCGGCCGCGAGATCCGGCTGAACGGCGAGAGCTATCGCGTCCTCGGCGTCATGCCGCAGGGTTTCGCTTTCCCCGACCGTAACGTCGATGTGTACGTGCCGTTCGCGTTCACGCCCGAGCAGGTGTCCGACCAGTCCCGGGGGCACGAGTTCTCGGCGAGCATCGGTCGCCTGAAGCCGGGCGCCACGATCGAGCAGCTCAACGCGCAGATGGACGCGATCGTGCGCTCGAACCGTGACCGCTTCGTCGCCTCGGGGGCGGCGCAGGGAACCGAGTATGCAGAGGCTCTCGAGCGCATCGGCTTCACGGGCCGTGCGCAATCGTGGCGCGAGTTCCTCGTCGGCGACGTGAGCGGAACGTTGCTCGTGCTGCAGGGCGTGGTCGTGCTGGTGCTGCTGATCGCGTGCGCGAACGTCGCGAACCTCATGCTCGCACGCGTGCTGGCACGGGCGCGCGAGCTCGCCGTGCGCACCGCCGTCGGCGCGGAACGCCGGCGCGTTTCACGCCAGCTCGTGCTGGAGGGCGTGCTGCTCGGTCTCGGGGGCGGCCTGCTCGGGCTCTTCCTCTCGTTCGTCGTCATCCGGCTGATCGAGGTGTTCGGGATCGACCGCAGCTCGCAGAACTTCGACATCGCGATCGACGGGCAGGTGCTGGCCTTTGCGTTCGTCGTCTCCATCGCCGCCGGCGTGCTGTTCAGCCTCGTCTCGGTGGCTGCCCTGTGGCGCATGGACGTGCAGCGGGTGATCAAGGAGGGCGGCAAGCAGACGGCGAGTCGCCGGACGCTCCTGGTGCGGGGCGTGCTCGTCTCCATGCAGGTGGCACTGGCGGCGACGCTGCTCGTCGGTGCCGGGCTGCTGCTCCGCAGCTTCGATGCCCTGCTGAGCGAGTCGCCGGGATTCGATCCCGACGACGTCATCGGCCTGCAGATGGAGCTCTCCGGCGCTCGCTATGGCGACCCGGACCAGCGCCGGGCGTTCCTCGACGAGGTGCTTGCGAGGGTCCGGGCGCAGCCCGGCATCGTGTCCGCGAGTCTCGTCGCCGCCCTGCCTTTCACCGCGGGCGCGCCGCAGGGCAGCTACGTCATCGAGGGCCACACGCCGGCACCGGGCGAAGGCGACCCGCACGGTTACGCCCAGGTCGTGAGCGAGGACTATTTCGAGACCTTGCACATCCCGCTGCTCGCGGGCCGCAATTTCGATCCCGAGCTCGACGGCGTGCGCTCGCCGCACGCGGTGATCATCGACCGGCTGCTCGCGGACCGCTATTTCCCCAACGCGGACCCGATCGGCAGGACTCTTGCCAACCTCACCCCGACCGGTGAGACCATGCCCGCCACGATCATCGGCGTGGTCGGCACCATCAAGCGCGACCGGCTGGACGAGACGCCGAGCAAGGAAACGTACTACCACTACTACCGGCAACGTCCCCCGGCATGGGCGTCCCTGGTCGTGCGCACGGAGCTCCCGGTCGCGACGGCGACGCGGCAGGTCGCGAGCGCCGTGCAGGCCGTCGATCCCGAGCAGCCCGTGTTCAACGTGATGACGATGAACGAGCGCATCGAGCGGTCGCTGGGCGAGAGCCGGGCGCCGACGCTCCTGCTGTCGGTGTTTGCCGGGGTCGCCGTGCTCCTCGCCGTGGTCGGCATCTACGGCGTGCTGACCTACGCCGTCGGCCAGCGCACGACCGAGCTGGGCGTACGCATGGCGCTGGGTGCACAGGCGACGAACGTGATCGGGCTGGTGGTCGGGCAGGGCGCCTGGCTCGTCGGGGGCGGCCTCGCCCTGGGACTCGTGGGGGCGCTCGCGCTCACGCGCTTCCTCTCGTCGCTCCTGTTCGGCGTATCGGCATTCGACCCGTTCACGTATGCCGGCGTCGCGCTGCTGCTCGCCGCGGTGGGAATGAGCGCGTGCAGCCTGCCGGCGCTCCGGGCAACCCGCGTCAGCCCGGTGGCGGCCCTGCGCCACGAGTGACGTGATGGCGCGCGAAGATCTGCCGGACCGTGTCGATCGTGTCGGCGTCGGCCGGCCGCTTGTCCTCGCGGTAGCGCTTGACGCGTGCGAACCGGAGCGCCATGCCGCCCGGGTATTGCGTGCTCGCCTGCAGCTCGTTGAACGCGATCTCGACGACGAGCTCAGGCCTGACGTGCACGACGTGGCCTTCGCGGCCGGTCTCGAGCTCGAGCAGGCGCCCGGTCTGCCAGGCGAGCATCGCGTCGGTCATTCCCTTGAACGTCTTGCCCAGCATGACGAACCCGTTCGTGTGCGGGTCGCGCGCCGCGAGATGCAGGTTGCTCAGCCATCCCCGGCGGCGGCCGCTGCCCCATTCCGCGGCGATGACCACGAGATCGAGCGTGAGGGCCGGCTTGATCTTGAGCCAGCCGGCGCCGCGGTTGCCGGCTTCGTAGACGCTGTCGAGGGATTTCGCCATCAGGCCCTCGTGCCCCGCGGCGAGCGCCTCCTCGAGGAACGCTCCGGCCGCTGCCGCATCCGCCGTCACGAGCCTGCGGATCCGCGCACGCGCCGGCACGATGCGCGACAATGCCTCGAAGCGCTCGGCCGCCGGGCGATCGATCAGTTCCTCGCCGTCCAGGTGCAGGCAGTCGAAGAAGAACGCGGAAAGCGGCAGGGTATCGCGCAGCTCGTCCACCGCCAGCTTGCGCCCGAAGCGGCGCATGGTCACCTGGAACGGGTGCGGCGTCCCGTCGCTGCGGAGCGCGATGGCTTCGCCGTCGAGCACGATGGACCTCGCCGGCAGCGAGCGCACCAGCTCGGCCACTTCCGGCAATCTCGCGGAGACCTCGTTGAGACCGCGCGTGAACATGCGGATTTCCGAGTCCTCCTTGTGCACCTGGATGCGCGCACCGTCGAGCTTGTACTCGAAGGCCGCCGTGCCGAATGCCTCGAGCGCCGCGCAGATGCTTTCGGCCGTGCGGGCGAGCATCGGCTGCACGGGCTCGAGGAGCGCGAGGCGGAACGCGTCCAGTCCCGCGGCTCCCTCGGTCAGCGCGGCTGCCGCGACCGTCGTCGGGTTGCCCGCGAGCATGACGGCGCGGCGCACGTCGCGGACGGGCAGCCCGGCCGCGCGAGCGATGGCGTCCACCAGCACTCCCTCGAGCGCGCCCTGGCGCAGCTCGCCCAGGATCAGTCGCGCCAGGAAATCCTGCTCCGCGTGCGTGGCCCGCGAGAAGAGATCCCGGAGCAGGCGCCTGCGTTCGGCGCCGGAGCCCTTGCCGGACACCGCCGCGATCCTTTCGAACGCGGCATCCACTTCCCCCACGGTGAGCGCGGGCGCTTCCGCCGCGGGGGCGGCGAGCGCCTCGCGGACGAGCGACGGGCCGAGTCCGATCCGTCCCTGGCGCAGCGCACCGACGAGATAACCGGCAGCCGTTTCGATCTCGCCCGGCGCGAGGGCACGCAAGAACTCCGCGAGCCGATCGATTTTCTCCAGGCGGCTGCGCGTCGCCGCGACCGCATGGGAGGTTTCCGCAACTCGTGCAAACAGCATGGCGCCTCGATGGACGGAAGGCCGGTGACCGCGCGCTCCCAGTGTAGCGGACGGGTGTAGAGCGCGCGGGATGGTGCGGCCGCAGGAGAGAACGACCGGGAGACGAGCGCGATGAGCAACATCAGGTCGGCAATCCGGCAACTGCAGAAAAGGCCAGGCCTTGCCGCGGTCATCGTCGCCACGCTCGCGCTCGGTATCGGCGTGAACACGGCGATCTTCTCCTTTTTCCGTTCCGTGCTCGTGCGGCCGCTGCCGGTGCCGGAGCCCGAGCGCCTCGTGGCCTTCGGTGCGACGGGGCCGATCCGCGGCTCGTCGTCGTGCACCCAGTTCGGCGATTGCAGCGAGGTGTTCAGCTACCCGATGCTGCGCGACCTCGAGCGCGAGCAGACCGTGTTCACCGGCATTGCCGCGCACCGCAACTTCGGCGCGAACATGGCGGCCGAAGGGCAGTCCGCGATCACGGCTGACGGGTACTGACGAGGTATGGCGTGATGTGGCAGGTGATACGGGGATTGCGGCGGCGGCCGGTGTACGCGAGCGCCGTGGTGCTGGTGCTCGGGCTCGGGCTGGGCGGCGCCTGGTGCCTTTACGGCGTGGCCGATTCCGTGCTGTTCCGGCCGCTCGAGGTGGCCGACGCCGACCGGCTCGTCCGCATCTTCGGCACGGACGAACGGCGCTCCGAGCGCGACAACTGGTCGCGGTCCGCCATCCTCGAGCAGCTCGCACCGGTGGACGCGTTCGAGTCCGTCGCGCACTACGCGGATTTCGGCCGCTTCACGTACACCGAGGGCGACCGGCAGCACGAGTGGAGCGGGGCGGTCGTCAGCGGCAATTACTTCGCGACGCTCGGGGTGAACCCGGTTCGCGGGCGCTTCTTCACGGAAGAGGACGCGGTTTTGGGTGCGGCGCCGGTCGCGGTGCTCTCGGAGCGAACCTGGCGCAATCGCTTCGCGGCCGATGAAGAGGTGATCGGGCGGGTGATTCACCTGAACGGGCGCCCGGTCACCGTGGTCGGCATCGCGCCCGCGGGTTTCACGGGCGTATCGCTGGAAACGCGCCTCGACGTGTGGCTGCCGATGTCGCTCGCTGACATGGTGCTGTCCGGGTTCTCGCTCGACATGCTCTTCAGCGACCGGGTCGGGTGGCTGGATGCGGTCGCGCGCCTCGCCCCCGGCGTCAGCGTGGAGGATGCGCAGCGCCGGCTGGACACGCTGCGCCTGGCACGGGGCGACGACGAGACCGAGCTCACGCCCGCGTGGGTGCTGCCGGCGCGCGAGGTGGCGGTCGATCCCGAGGGGACGCGCGGCGCGCGCACCACGTCCTGGGTGCTCTTGGGCCTGGTCGGCGTGCTGCTCGCCGTCGTGTGGTCCGACACCGCCGGCCTGATGCTGGTGCGCGCCGAGGGGCAGCGCGGCGAAACCGCCGTGCGGATGAGTCTCGGCGCGAGCCGCGGGCGCATCGCGCTCGAGACGCTTGGCGAGTCGATGCTCCTGGCCCTCGCAGCCGGCGTGATCGCGGCCGGCACGGCGTTCCTGGTCACCGACTGGCTCGTCGGCGCGGCGGGCGGCGACCTCGGGATCGCCGTGGACGCCGCGACCTTGCTGTTCAACCCGCGGGTGCTCGGCACGTTCGCCGTGATGATCGCGTGCACAATCCTGCTCACGAGCCTGGCCCCGATGCGGCGCCTGGCACGCACGCGGCTCACGGTCGTCCTGCGCGACGCCGGGAGCGGGGCGGCCGGGCAGCGTGTCGGCATCCGCGACGTGCTGGTGTCCGCCCAGGTCGGTCTTTCCCTGGTGCTGCTCACCGCGGCGATCGTGTTCATCGGGTCGCTGCGGGAGACGCTCGCCATCGACCCGGGTTTCGCGGTGGAGAATCGCGCGGCCGCGCGCATCGCCCTCAACGATACCGGTGACGACAAGCTCGCCTACCGCAACATCCTCGCGGCCTTGCGCGACGACCCGCGCGTGAAGCACGCCACGCTCACGCTGTTCGCGCCCGTCAACAACTCCGCCATGCAGACGAACATGCGCCCGCAGGATTATTCCGGCCCGGAAGAGAGCCTCCAGGTGGATCTCCTGCCGGTCAGCGACGACTTCTTCGACACACTTGGCATCCCGCTCGTCGCCGGGCGCGACGTCGAGGACGAGGATACCGGCGACTTGCGTTACGTGGTGGTGAACCAGGCCTTCGTCGACCGCTACTGGCCGAACCGCTCGGCCGTGGGCCTGCGCATTCACGAGCTCATGGGCGAGCAGGGGGCCGAGGTGGTCGGCGTTGCCGCCGATTATCGCCAGCGCCGGTTGCGTGAGGCGTCGCGGCCCACCGTGTTCATGGCGCAGGAGTCACTGTTCATGAGCGGCCTCGAGGTGATCGTCGAGGCGACGAACGCGGAGATGGCCCTCGCCGCGATTCGCGAGGTGGTCAGGCGCGAAGCCCCGAACGCGAGCCTGGTCGACCTCGCGACGCTGCGGGCGCGCATCGACCGGCTCACCGCCCGCGACCGGGCCATCACCGCGGTGGCCGCGGCGAGCGCGGCGTTCGCGACGCTGCTGTCGATCGTCGGCATTTACGGCATCGCCGCCTACTCCGTGCGCCATCGCCGTCGCGAGATCGGCATCCGCTACTCGCTGGGCGCGACGCGCGGGAACGTGGTGCTGCGCTTCCTGCGCCGCGGCGCGGCGATCACGGGGGCCGGGCTCGCGCTGGGTGCCGTTCTCGCCCTGGCGTTCGCCCCGCGCTTCGCGGCGACCATGGCCGGCGTCGACGGCCGTCCCGTGCCCGAGCTGCTGCTCGTGACGCTGCTCCTCGCCATGATCGCGCTGCTCGCCAACGTCGTGCCGGTATGGCGCGCGGCCGGCGTGGCGCCGATGGACGTCCTGCGCGATGAGTAGCGGCCTGCTCACCGGCGGCGCAATCGAAGGCCGACGGAGGCGCTACGCCATGAGTAACGAGGGGCCGGGAAGGCGACTTTTCGTGCCGTGCGCTGCATCGGGAGGGATGTGATGGAAAGGGTATTGGTCGACCTGCGGCATGCGGTGCGCCGACTGGTGCGGAGCCGGGGCTTCACCGCGGTGGCGGTGCTCACGCTGGCGCTCGGCATCGGGGGGACGACCGCGATCTTCAGCGTCGTGCACGGCGTGCTGCTCAAGCCGCTGCCGTATCCGGAGCCCGACGAGCTCGTCCAGGTCCGGCACGTGCGCGAGGACGGCGGCTCGCAGCTCAACGTGTCGTATCCGAACTTCGCCGATCTCGGCGCCGGCACGCGCAGCTTCGAGGCGATGGGTGCTTACGCGTCCGGCCCGATGACGGTGTCCGTCGCCGGTCGCGCGGTACGCCTGCAGGGCGCCGAGGTGACCGCCGGGTTCTTCGAGGCGCTCGGCGTGCCGGCGGCGCTGGGCCGCTGGCTGCTCCCGGACGAGACCGGGGCAGGCGCCGCCGCGGTGGCCGTGGTGAGCCACGGCTACTGGCAGACCCGGCTGGGGGGGAATGCCGACCTGTCGCGGCACGCGGTGCAGGTCAACGAACGCCGTTACCAGGTCGTGGGTGTCATGCCGCCGGGATTCTCGTTCCCGGCCGGCGTCGACGTGTGGTTCCCGAGCGAGGCAACGCTGGCCAGCCAGAGCCGCACCGCCCACAACTTCAACGTGATAGCCCGGCTGAAGGACGGTGTGACGGTGGCGCAGGCACGCTCGGACCTCGGCGTGGCGGCCCGGGCCCTCAAGGCCCGCTACGGCGACGACACCTGGATGGCCGACGCGACGGCGATACCGCTGCGCGAGGAGCTCGTGGGCGACGTGCGCCCGGCGCTGCTGTTGCTGCTCGGCGCGTCCGGGTTCCTGCTCTTCATCGCCTGCGCCAACGTGGTCAACCTCCTGTTGGCGCGCACCGCCGCGAGCCGCCGTGACCTCGCCGTGCGCGCCGCGCTCGGCGCCGGCCACGGGAGATTGTCCGCGCACTTCCTGAGTGAAGCGCTCGTGCTGTGCCTGGCCGGCGGGCTGCTCGGCGCGTTGCTGGCGGCGTGGGGCGTGCCCGCGCTGCTGGCCCTCGAGCAGGGCAGGCTGCCGCGTGTCGCCGAGGTCGGCGTCAACGTGACGGTGCTCGGCTTCGCGCTTGCGCTCTCGACCGTGGCGGCCATGGCGATCGGAGTCGTCCCCGCGCTGCGCGCACGGCGGACCGACCTGCGCGCGACGCTCGCGGACGGGGATCGCGCGGCAGGCCTGGGCCGGTCGGGCCAGGCGCTCCGGCGCGTCCTCACCGTGACCCAGATCGCGTTGACGCTGGTGCTGCTCGTCGGAGCCGCGTTGCTCGCGCAAAGCTTCCTCCGCCTCTCGGCAGTCGACCCGGGGTATCGCACTTCCGGTCCCGCCGTCGTCATGGACCTGTGGCTCCCGTGGCCGGAGGACCGCGCCGCCGCGCGCCGCATCGGCCGCTTCCACGAGGAGCTGCTGGCGCGCATCCGTGCGCTCCCCGGGGTGGAGGAGGCCGGCGGGGTGAGCGCCTTCCCGCTGGGCGGCGGCGGGGCGAACGGCATGTTCCTGGTGTTGCACAGCGCGGACGAGATCGGCGACGTCGGCGCCGACGAACCGGGCCCCGCGCTGGCGGAGCGGCTGCGTGCGCTGGCGCAGAACCCGGAGCGCCAGGGGTACGCCGAGTTCCGCATCGCGAGCGAAGGCTACTTCCGCGCGATGGGCATCCCCCTGCTGCGCGGCCGCCTGTTCGACGAGCGGGATGCCCCGGACGGTACGCACGTCGCGGTCGTCAGCCGCTCGCTGGCCGAGGAGCGCTGGCCCGGAGAGGATCCGATCGGGCGCCTCATCGAGTTCGGCAACATGGACGGCGACCTCCGGCCGTTCACCGTCATCGGTGTCGTGGGCGACGTGCGCGAGCGGGCGCTCGATGCAAGACCCGAGCCGACCCTGTACGGGTACGTGCGCCAGAGACCGCGATCCGCGTTCGCCTTTCACGTGATCGTGCGCGGTGCCGGCGATCCCGCGGCATTCATCGACACGGCGCGTGCGATCGCAGGCGAGCTCGACCCCGAGGCCGCGGTCGAGTTCCGCACGCTCGAGCAGGTCTTCTCGTCGGCGCTCTCCGACCGGAAGTTCACGCTCGTGCTCATGGCGGTGTTCGGCGCGACGGCATTGGTGCTCGCCGTGCTCGGCATCTACGGCGTCGTTTCCTACCTCGTCTCGCAGCGGGTGCGCGAGATCGGCGTGCGCATGGCGCTTGGCGCCAGCTCCGGGAACGTGTTGCGCCTGTTCGTCCGCCAGGGTGCCGTGCTCGCGCTCGCAGGGGTCGCGTGCGGCCTGCTCGCCGCGGCGGGCGTCACGCGTTTCCTGGCCGGGTTCCTGTACGAGGTGAGCGCCGTCGACGCGACGACTTACGCGGCCGTGGCGCTGCTCCTGGCGGCCGTCGCGATCGCGGCGTCCTGGGTGCCCGCGTGGCGGGCCGGCCGGGTCGATCCGATGATCACGTTGCGGAGCGAATGACCATGGGCAACCTCCTCTGCGAGTTGCGACACGCCTTGCATTCGCCGTCCAGGAGCTCGCGCCGGCTCCCGGGCAACCTCTTGTACGGCGGCGGCATCTATGATGCATGGGCCTTTGCCGCGGCGGCGGGCCTCCTGCTCGCGGCCGGCCCCCCGGCTTGCTGGCTGCCGGCACGACGTGCCGCCGCGATCTGGCCCATGCAGGCGCTCAGGCAGTCATGAAGGGGAAACGGACGAGCGTGTTTCCGCCGGGGGCCTGAGGTCTTTCGTTCAACCTGCAACCGGAACCGTTCCAGTGAAACTGCGACAACTGCAATACATCGTGACGATCGCCGATTGTGGCCTCAACATCACGGCCGCCGCAGACCGCCTCCACACCTGCCAGCCCGGAATCAGCAAGCAGCTCAAGCTGCTCGAGGAAGAGCTCGGTTTCGAGATCTTCGTGCGCAACGGCCGGAGCCTGTCGCAGATCACGCCCGCCGGGAGGCAGGTCGTTGCGCACGCACGTGCGATCGTGGATGAAGCCGAGGGCATCCGCCGGCTGTGCCGGCGGCTGGCACACCCAGGGGAGGATCGAAGGCACGCATGGAACCGTTGATTCGCACGAAGAACGTCGAAAAATCCGTGCGTCAGGGCGACACGCAGCTTTACTTGCTGCGGCAGATCTCGCTGACGGTGCCGGAAGGCGATTTCGTCACTTTCATGGGCCCGTCCGGTGCGGGCAAGACCACGCTCCTCTCCATCCTTGGCCTGCTCGATTCCGACTGGAGGGGCGAGTACTGGCTCGCGGGTCATGCGATCCACGAGCTGCCGCCGAAAAAGCGCCAGGCGCTCGGCCGCGAGTACGTCGGGTTCATCTTCCAGCACTACCACCTGCTCGACGACATGACCGTCTACGAGAACCTGGAGCTGCCGCTCACCTATCGCGACATGAAGAAAGCGGAACGGCAGGCACGGGTGGCGGACATCCTCGATCGCTTCAACATCGTCGGCAAGAAGGACCTGTACCCCACGCAGCTTTCCGGCGGGCAGCAGCAGCTCGTGGCCGTGGGGAGGGCGGTGATCACGCGGTCCAGGCTCGTGCTGGCGGACGAGCCGACCGGCGCACTGCACTCGACGCAGGGTAGAATGATCATGGAGCTCTTGGCGGAGCTGAACGCCGAAGGGACGACGATCATCCAGGTCACCCACAACGAAGACAATGCCGCGTATGGCAACCGTACACTCCACCTTTTCGACGGCTGGCTGTCGGCCGGGGACGCCTAGGCGCTCGCGTTTGCAATGAGTGCACCTGCACCGTTGTCGCGTGTCCTGCTGGCGGACGACCAGCGCGACGTGCTCGACGCCCTCGAGCTCCTGTTGAAGGGCGAGCCGTTCGAGGTGCACACGGCGACTTCGCCGGCCGCGGTGCTGGCGGCCGTGCGCCGGTCGCCGTTCGATGCGCTGCTCGTCGACCTCAACTACACGCGGGACACGACCTCCGGGCAGGAGGGGATCGAGCTCATCGAAGCGGTGCGCCGGCTCGAGCCGGACCTGCCCGTGATCGTGATGACGGCATGGGGCACGATCGAGATCGCGGTATCCGCCATGCGCGCGGGCGCGAGCGATTTCATCGAGAAGCCGTGGGACAACCAGCGCCTGCTGTCGGTCCTGCGCAACCAGGTCGAGCTCGGGCGCGCGCTGCGTACGGCGCGCCGCCTGCAAGCGGAAAACGAGCTGTTGCAGGACGGCGGCCGCGAGTTCATCGCCGCATCGGCCGCGATGCAGCCGGTGCTGCAGCTCGTCGCGCGCGTCGCGCCCTCGGACGCGAACATCCTGATCACCGGCGAGGCGGGCGTGGGCAAGGGCGAGCTCGCGAGGCTGATTCACGAGCGCTCTAACCGGCGTGCCAACCCGTTCATCAGCGTCAACATGGGCGGCATCGCCGAAAGCGTGTTCGAATCGGAGATGTTCGGGCACGTCAAGGGCGCCTTCACCGATGCTCGTACCGACCGCATCGGGCGCTTCGAGCTGGCCGACGGCGGCACCCTGTTCCTGGACGAGATCGCCTGCCTGCCGTACACGCAGCAGGGCAAGCTCCTGCGCGTGCTCGAGTCCGGCGACTACGAGCCGGTGGGTTCGTCGCGTACCCGGCATGCCGACGTGCGCGTCGTCTCCGCGACCAACGGCGACCTCCGCGCGATGATCGCCGCCGGCAGCTTCCGCGACGACCTGCTGTTCCGGCTCAACACCGTGGAGATCAGGCTGCCCCCGCTGCGCGATCGCCGTGACGACATCATGCCGCTCGCGACGCGCTTCCTCGAGGTGTATTCGCGCAAGTACGGCCGCGAGGCCGGCGGCTTCGCGCGCGACGCCGCACAGGCGCTGCTCTCGTATTCGTGGCCGGGCAACGTCCGCGAGCTTTCGCACGTCGTCGAGCGCGCCGTCCTGATTCGCGCTGCACCGCAGATCCGCGCGGCGGACCTGATGCTGGGGCCGGCGGACACGGCCACCACGCCGCGCCTCGAGCACCTCACGCTGGACGCGGCCGAGGAAATGCTGATCCGTGCGGCGCTCGAGCGCTGCGACGGCAACGTGCAGGCGGCCGCCGAGCAACTGGGGCTGAGCCGCAGCGCGCTTTACCGCCGCATGGAGAAGTATGGGACCTGACAGCGCGCGAGGCGCGCGACGGGGGACGACGAAACCGGCTTCCCGGCCATGAAACGTGCCAGCCTGGAGACCCGGCTCGCGCTGCTCGCCCTCGCGGCCGGCGCGCCGGCGCTCGCGACGGCGGCGCTCCTGCTCCTCGCCAGCGATCTCCCGCGGATGCTCGTCGTGCTGACGCTCGCCGTGCTCGCCATCCTGTGGCTCGGCTTCGGTCTCGCGGTGAAGCACCGGCTCACGTATCACCTGAACACGCTGTCGAACCTGCTCGAGGCGCTCCGCGAGGAGGATTACTCGATGCGCAGCCGCCGCTCCCGCGAGCGCGGCGCGATGGGCGAGGTGTTCGGCGAGGTGAACTCGCTGTCCGCGACCCTGCGCGGCCAGCGCGTGCAGGCGCGCGAGGCGACCGCGCTCCTGCGCAAGGTGCTGGCGGAGATCGACATCGCGGTGTTCGCGTTCGACAGCCACGGGCGCCTGATGCTCGTGAACCGCGCCGGCGAACGCCTGGTGGAGGGCGCGGCGCCGGGCAGCGCGGCGGGCGAGCTGGGCCTGTCGGACCTGCTGGCGGAGGAGGGCCGGCGCACGATCGCCCGGCGTTTTCCCGGCGGCAGCGGGCGCTGGGACGTTTGGACCGGCAGCTTCCGCGAGCGCGGCGTGCCGCACTACCTCCTCGTCATCTCCGACCTCTCACGCGCGCTGCGCGAGGAAGAGCGCAAGGCGTGGCAGCGCCTCGTGCGCGTGATGGGCCACGAGCTCAACAATTCACTCACGCCCATCCGGTCGATGGCGACGACCTTGCGCACACGCCTGGCCACCGGTGCGGACGCCAATGCCCTGCGCGAGGACCTCGTGAACAGCCTCGGCATCATCGCCTCGCGCGCCGAGGCGCTGGGCCGGTTCATGACGGGTTACACCATGCTCGCGCGCCTGCCGGCCCCGCGGCGCCAGCCGGTGCAGGTCAGGACGCTCGTGGAGCGGGCGATCGCGATGGACACCCGCGCCAGCGTCACGATCCAGGGCGAAGACGCGATCATCGCCGTCGACCCGGACCAGATCGAGCAGCTCGTCATCAACCTGGTGAAGAACGCGGTCGACGCCGCGGGGCCGGAAGGGAAGGTCGGCGTGCGCTGGCGCCTGGACGCGGACGCACTGCGGCTCGAGGTCCTGGACGACGGCCCGGGATTGTCCGGCACGGACAACCTGTTCGTCCCGTTCTTCACGACGAAGCCCGGCGGAACCGGCATCGGCCTCGTGCTCTCGCGCCAGATCGCCGAGGCGCACGACGGCACGCTGGTGCTCGAGAACCGTGACGACGGCCGTGGCTGCGTGGCGCGGCTGGAACTGGCCCGGTACTCGAAGACGGGAAGCAGCTAAACTGGAAGCGGGCAAGCAGACGTGGAGTGACGAGATGCGCTGGATTTCCGCCCTGGTCCTGTGCCTGGCCGCCGCACTGGCACGCGGAGACGACACGAACGTCGTCGAGTCGGAGCGCGGCGACGTGACCGTGCACCCGATCGAGCACGCAAGCTTCGTGCTCGAAGCGGGCGGCAAGCGGATCGCGTTCGATCCCGTGGGCGGGGCAGACCGGTCTCCCGTGCTCGAGAACGTCAGCCTCGTGCTGGTCACGGACATCCACGGCGACCATTTCGACGCACCGACACTGGAAGCGCTGGCGGCGCGCGGCGCGGCGATCGTCGCACCCGCCGCGGTGGCCGGGCGCATGACGCCGGAGCTCAGGGAAGCGACCACCGTGCTCGGCAACGGCGAGTCGACGCGCGTCGAGGGGATCGGGATCGAAGCGGTCCCGATGTACAACATCACGAGCGACTGGCATGAGAAGGGCCGCGGCAACGGCTACGTGGTGACCCTCTCCGGGCTGCGCTTCTACGTCAGCGGCGACACCGAAGACATCCCCGAGATGCGCGAGCTCGAGGACATCGACGTGGCCTTCGTGTGCATGAACCTGCCTTACACCATGGACGTCGAGCGTGCGGCGGACGCGGTCGTCGACATGGAGCCGCGCATCGTCTACCCGTATCACTACCGCGGCCAGGAGGGCTTCAGCGACGTGAATCGCTTCGAGCAGCTCGTGCGTGCGGAGAACGAGGACATCGAAGTGCGCCGGCTCGACTGGTACCCGGGCGACTGAGCCGTCATGGGCAGGGTCGCCGGCGCTGCGACGGGTTTTCTCGCCGTCGTGCTCCTCGCGCAGGCCGGCTGCCGCAGCATGCCGGAGTTTCCCGGTGCACCCCCGGACGTCGTCGAGGACTGCCGGCGGCAGGTCGTCATGATGACGGAGCGGGATCCCGGGCCACCGGGCACCGGGCCCCTGGTCAGGGAAAGCGAGGAGCAGCGCGGCACCGTGATCGACGACGCGCGTGCCGCGCGCGCGGACGAGGAGGCGCGCAACCTCGCGTCGTGGCCCGAGGAAGTGCTGCTCTACCGCTGCCTGGCGGCGCGGGGCGTCGACCTCGACCCGGAGCAGGCACGCGAGCTCGCCGAATGGGAAGCCGGGCTCGACCCGGACTGAGGCGCCTGCGCCGCTAGTCGTGCGGCCTGAAGTCGATCAGCCACAGCGGCTGCCAGTTCTCGCCGTCGGGCGTTCGCAGGGCGAGCTGCCAGTCGACCGTGCCGTCCTTGCGCCGCTCGAATCGCATCCGGCTCGGCGGTATGCCCGCGGGCCGCTCGGTCAGCACGAATTCGCCCACGTCGCCGGCGAAGCCGCCGGTGTAGGGCGGGCCGAACTTGGGATCGAGCGTGTGCATCCAGAAGATCCGCCAATGGCGCTCTTCGGGGTAATACACGCGCACGCTGACACCGCGCATCGGCGCCGGTTCTTCCATGCCGAGCCAGAAGAAGCGGGCGTGCCCTTCCAGGCGCTCGACCAGCGCACCGCCTTCGATCAGCCGCACCTGGTTCTCGGCCGGATACGGTTCGAAATCGTCACCCCGGCCCGACCATATGCGCTGCTCGAGCTTCCAGTCGCCGAGCCAGAAGTCGAACGCGCGCGCGGCGCTGGTCGTCTTTTGCTCCGGCAGCGACAGGTCCAGCACCACCTTCCAGGCGCCGTGCATCCTCTGCCACACGGTGAGGTAGCGGCGGGATTCGCGCTCGCGCTCCGCCTCGTCGGAGGCGAGCCACCAGTCCCCGACCGTGTAACCGAGCACGCCGGGCCACAGCATTCCCGAGGTCGTGGGTTCCCACCTGAGCTCGTCGACGATGCCGGCGATGCTCCTGCTGGCCGCGACGGGGCCTACCGCGGGATTGGCGCCGTCTCCGTACAGGAGTCCGCGCTCCGACCACACCTCCGCCCACGCTGCCGCGCCGCGCTCCGCCGAGGCTTTGGCAAACGCGCGATCGGCGGCCATCAGCTCGTCCGAGGTCGGAAACGGCTTGCCGCCGGTGGCGTTGTCGCCGCAACCGGCTTGCACGAGGACGAGCGCCAACGCGGTGACGGCAACGAGGCGACGATGCATGAGGTTCCTCCGGGAGTACGTTGACCGGCCGCAGCCAGTATATGAAACGAAACGTCGCCACGTGAAATGCAGGCTCGCCTGCGCAGAAATTACAGCGCGACGGTAAGAACGCGCGGGCGGCCGCGGCCGTGGCAACGGGCCGGAGACAGGCCTCGGCGCTTGCGGCGCGGCACGAAAATTGCACCCCGAGACGGCCTCGAAACCCACTCACGCGCGAGTATGCAGGAGGAGCGATGGCCGTCAAACTGTTCGACAGCAAGGGCGTGGCGCTGGAACGGCAGGTATTCACCTGGAAGGACCTGGTCCAGAAGCCGATCAGCAAGCTCGACGACGACGCGTTCACCCGCGTTCGCGTCATCCTGATGAACGGGATCGAGTCCCAGGCGCTCAGGTTCCAGAACACGTGCCTGCTGCTGAACCGCGAGCTCAGGGAACCGCTCGCGCGGATCGGCCGCACCGAGCACCACCAGCAGACGCTGGTCAACTGGCTGTTGTCCGCGGACCACTCTCCGCTCGAGACGACGATCGCCTACGAGCAGGTCGCGATCGAGGTGACGGCAGCCATCGCCCAGAAGGAGCCTGACGAGTATCTCGCGCAGGTGTACCGCTTCGGGCTGCTCGAGGATTTCGACCACCTGTACCGGTACTCGGCGCTGTACGACCGCCTGGAAGGCAGGGATCCCAACACGATCCTCCAGTCGTATACGGACATCATTCCCGGCCGCCCGACCTCGATCGAGCACCGGCATCCCCTTGACGACCTGCGGGAGCCCTACGAGCGCGCCTCGGCGCACCCGCAAAGCAAGCTCAACGCGCTGACGCTCGTTTCCGGCGAGTACCAGACCCACGACTACTACATGCACTTCGGGCCGACGTTCGCCGACCCGGTGGCGCGCCAGCTTTACGCGGAGATTGCGTCGATAGAGCACCAGCACGTCACCCAGTACGCCTCGCTCATCGACCCGAACGAGAGCCTGCTCGAGAAGTGGCTGCTGCACGAGGCCAACGAGGCCTGGAACTACTACAGCTGCATGGAGACCGAGACGAATCCCCGCATCAAGGCCATCTGGGAGCGGTTCCTGGAGTACGAGCTCGGGCATGTCAAGGCCGTCAGCGAGCTGTTCAAGAAGCACGAGAAGCGCGACCCGGCGGAGATCCTGCCGGAAACCCTGCCGGACGCAATTCCCTACGTGAGCCAGCGCGACTTCGTGCGGGAAACCCTGAGCAAGGAGCTCGAGCTCTCGGCGGCGCGCACCCAATTCGTGGACCGCTCGGAGGAGACCGAGGAGACGCGCCGGTATCGCGACACGATCAATTCCGAAGGTTCCCCTTCCGAGGCCGTGGCCGCGGGCTATCGCTGGCGGCCCGGCACCGAATTGACCAAGGAGCAGGCGCAAGCGGCCTGAAGCGAGGACTGAACCATGGCGAAAGCAGCAGAACTGGGCAAGAACCGCACCGGCATCGACATGTCACCGGCCGATGCCGAGCGCATGATCAGCGGCGCGAAGGAGTTTTCGAGCGCCGCGTCAGCCGACGGGCGTACCGCCATCGCCGCCCTGGAGCGCGAGTACATCGCCGAGGCGGAGCCGATCGGTTCCGTGCCGGCGCCCGGCACCCTGCGCGGCGCGCTGAAAACAGGCGCGAAGAAGGCGACCGGCAAGAATCCCGAGGTGTTCCTCAACAAGCTCGGCGAGCGGCTCGCCTACGAGCGCACGGGTGTCCGCCTCTACGAAAGCGTGATCACCAAGGTGGAGGCCGCCGACCAGATGCACCCGGCCGGGCCGGTCACGGTGGACGAGTTGCAACAGATCCGGGACGAGGAGATGCAGCATTTCCAGTTGCTCTCGGACGTGGCCGAGTCGCTGGGCGCGGATCCGACGGCGCTCACGCCGGCCGCCAACGTGGCGGCGGTCGCGACCATGGGCATCCCGAAGGTGCTCAACGACCCTCGTACCACGGTCGCCCAGTGCCTGGACGCCTTGCTCACACTCGAGCTCGTCGACAACGCCGCCTGGGAGCTCCTGATCCAGCTTGCCGACAACATGGGCCTGAAGGACGCTTCCGAGCAGTTCCAGCGGGCGCTCGAGCAGGAGAAAGAGCACCTGGCGACCGTTCGTTCCTGGCTGGAGGAGATCACGACCCAGGAGGCACGCCGCGGCGCGCAGGCTCGCCACTAGCCGTGCCGGCCCGGGCCGCGCCGGGCTTCACGTGCCGGCGAGGCGGGCGGCGTGGTGGCGCAGCACGTCGAGCGCCAGCTCGACGTCGGCAAGGTGCGTGCGGAAATGCAGCACGGCCAGCCGCAGCGTGAATCGCCCGGACAGCCGCGTCGAGGACATGAATACGCGCCCGTCGTCCTGCACTGCCGCGAGCAGCCGCCGATTGAAGTCGTCCTCATCGCCCCGCGGCGGGCGGTAACGGAAGGGCACCACCGAGAGGTCCGGTGGCGGCCCGACTTCCCATTCCGGCAGCTCGCCGAGCCGCTCGTGGAACCAGCGCGCCAGCGCGAGCTTTTCCTCGAGTGCAGCGCGGAACGGGGCGAGGCCGAACAGCTTCAGCGGCAGCCACAGCCTCAGGCCGCGAAACGGCCGTGACAGCTCCGGCGAGAGATCGGCCGGCGACGGCTCCACCTCGGGCCGAAAGGCATCCTGCATGTAATGCGCGTGATAGCGGTTCGCGGCGGCGAGCCGCTCCCGATCCCGCACGATGAGCGCGCCGCTGCCGAACGGCAGGAAGAGCCCCTTGTGCGGATCGATGACGGCGGAATCCGAGCGCTCGATGCCGGCGAGGGCGCGGCGCCCGGCCTCGCACAGGAGGAACGCGCCGCCGTAGGCGGCATCGACGTGCAGCCAGAGCCCCTCCGCGGCGGCGATCGACGCGATGTCGGCGACCGGATCGACCGCGCCCGTGTCCGTGGTCCCGGCAGTCGCGACGACGAGCCACGGCAGCAGCCCTTCGCGGCGGTCCGCCTGGATGGCCGTTGCCAGCCACCCGGCGCGCATGCGGGAGCGTTCGTCCACCGGCACGAGGCGCCGCACGCACTCCGACAGCCCGGCGATGCGCAGTGCCTTGTCCATGGAATGGTGGCGCTGCTCGCTCATGTAGACGACGCACCGCGGCAGGTCCGCCGTCGAGAGGCCGTGCGCGTCGCGCGCCGTCACGACGGCGCTCAAGTTGGCAATGCTGCCGCCGGAGGTGAGATCGCCGCCGGCGCTCTCCGGCGGATACCCCACCAGGCCGGCTAGCCACTCGACCAGCCGCATCTCGAGACGCACCGCACCGGGTGCGGCGAAGAAGACGCCTGCATAGCGGTTGGTGACGTCCGCGAGGAAATCGCCCAGTGCGGCCGGGTAGAGGCCGCCGCCGGGGATGTACCCGAAGGAGCGGGGAGACGCCGGGTTGATGCCGTGCGCCATCACCTCGCCATCGAGAATCGCGAGGGCGTCCTCGATGGCGAGCGGCTCCTCGGCGAAGGGCGCCGCGAGCGCGCCGGACGCGCTGCCGAATCCCGGCGTGAATGCCGGCAGCCCCGGCAAGGCCTCGAGCAATGCTTCGGCCCGCGCGGCGACCGCCCGGCGCCACTGTGCCCGCGTCTCCGCGGGCGGGTCGAGCTCGAGCGCCTGCCGTTCCAGGGCGAGCAGCGTCTCGCGCGGAATCACGGCGTTTCCTTTTTGCCAGGTGAACCGACCGCAGGTTAGCGCGTCGGCGGCGATTCGTCAGGCGGGGCGGCCGCCGTCCCGGCTTCCCGTCGCCGGCCGCTCCGCCAGCAACGCGGCGTAGAGCTGCCCGTAGCGATCCAGGAAACCCGCCTTCGAGAACTCGCGGGCGAGCGTCGGGGCAGTGTTCGCCTGGTAGTCGTCGTAACGGGCCGCGAGGCGCCGGATCGCGTTGCGCATCGCGTCGATCCGGGGCTCGAACACCACCCCGCAGCGGTGCCGCGCGACCGCGTCGGCCATCGACACGTAGCGGCTCACGAGCAGCGGTTTGCCGTGCGCCAGCGACTGCAGCGCGCTGTGCGGGCAGGGTTTGAAGCTGTCGGGCTCGAGCGCGGGGAGCACGACCGCGTGGGCTTCGTCGTACAGCGCGGCCATGTCGCGGCGGTAGCCCGTGAGCACCTCCACGTTGCGGACCTCCCGGTCGCGTACGAGTCGCTCGACGAAACCGGGGTTCCAGCGCCACACGAGGCGAAAGCGGACGTCCGGCAGCAACGCCGCGGTTTTCAGCAGCAGGTGGACGCCGCGCGTCAGCAGGTAATCGGGTGACTTCGGGCTGGTCGCGAACAGCAGCGTGAACGGTCCCGTGGGCTCGCGATAGGGACGGGGCTCGATACCCGGGTGGATCAGCCGGATGCGCCCGGCCGGCACGTCGAGCTGGAGCAGCAGCTCGCGATGGCGCTCCGATTCCACCACGAGACATTGCAGGCGGCGCAGCGTCGCGGCGTTGCGGTGCACGCTGGAGAGGGTGCGGCTGCCCTTGGCGATCGTGAGCACCGTGTTCGGCAGGCGCGCGAGCCGGGGCGTCAGCACGCGCTCCGCGGGCGAAGCGAAGATGTGGTTGAGAGAAGTGCCTCGCGCGAGCCTGAGCAGGTACGGCAACGCGGCGACCCCGAGTGCCGCCGGCAGGTGCCGGTCGGCACCGGCGAAGGCGATCGAGCGCCGCCTGGTATCGAGGGTGATCGTCCGGGTCCCGTACGTCGACCGGAAAGCGGCGGCCAGCGCTTCGAGCTCCATCGAGACCGCTTCCCAGCGCGGCTCGTAGTTGAACATCCAGTAGGCGATGGCCGGCGACGCGACCGCCGCCTGCCCCGGTGCCCCCGCGGATCCGGCCGCGGCCGAGCGCGCCGCGGCCCGTTCCACGGCGGGATCAGGCATGCGCGGCGGCGCCGGTGTCGGCCCTCGCGACGAAACCGAAGTAAGCCGCCACCCCGGCGAGCACGGCATGCAGCCACACGTCGTGGCCGTAAACCGGGACGAGGCCGAACGCTGTGTGCAACCCCGGGATCAGTCCCATCACGAACAAGATTGCGTAGATCACCGCTACCGCGCGCGCGTATGTGATCGAGCCGGGCACGCTGCGGTACGCGGCCAGTCCCCAGATGCCGAACACGATGTGTACGATGTTGTGCAGCGCGTTGACGGGGAACAGGCCGAACAGGCGGCCCGCGCCGGCATCGAACGCGAGCTCCGGGTGCCCCGGCTCGAGCGGCGTGAGAAAAGCCGGCACGAAGCCCGCGACGCCGACGAGCAGGAACACGATACCGTAGATCAGGGTGAAATAGCGGATAGCCATTGCGACTCTCCAACGGTCAGGTGAGGGTGTAAGCGAGAAGGGAGGAGGTAGCGACGCCGGAACGGCGGCGCGGTTTACGCAGGCAGTATCGCCCATCGCCACGGGGCCCGGCAACCCGGGCTCGCCGCCGTCGGTGGGGGGCGCTTCAGGGCTGGAGCTGGCGGAGCGGCCGGATCTCGATACTGCCGACGCGCGCGCTCGGGATGCCGGCCGCGATGTCGATCGCCTCGTCCAGGTTGGCGGCTTCGATCAGCCAGAATCCCGCGAGCTGCTCCTTGGTCTCGGCGAACGGCCCGTCCATTATCGTCCTCTTGCCCCCGCGGACGCGGACCGTCGTCGCGGTATGCACCGGCTGCAGTGCCTCGCCCGCGAGCATGTGCCCGCTCGCCTTGAGCTTCTCGCCGTAGGCGAGGCACTCCGCATCCTTGGGGCTGTCGGGCAGCGAGTGCAGCTTCGCTTCGTCGCTGTAGACCAGGCACAGGTACTTCATCGCCGTCCTCCGGGGCAGGTCCATGCCGTCACTGGTCGTTCGGCAGCGCGCCGTATCGACAGTCGGCGGGCGTTTCCGCGGGCGGGGCGGAGGCGGCGGGGGCCTCGAGCACGAGGCGCAGCGCGCGGCGCAGCACCTCGGCGTCGAGCCCGGGCTCCCGGATCGCCCGGATGGCCAGTCCGCCGAGCAGGCAACGGAGCAGGAATGCCCGCGCCTCGAGGTCGACCACGTCCTCGCCGTCGACCCGGGCACCGTTGCGCCTGGTCTGCTCCAGCCATTCAAGGAGCGCCGCGCCGGTGACGCGGTCGGCTTCGGCCAGCGCGCGCGCGATGGCCGGATCGCGCGTGGCCTCGGCGGTCATTTCGAGCAGCAGCGCCGGGCTGGGGCAGCAGCTCTCCCCGGTACGCCAGGCGTCGAACAGGCGCTCGAAGAGCGGCACGAGGTCCGTGTCCGCGTCGAGCGCGGCGATGTCGGCACGCGCGACCTCGAGCTGCCGCTCGATGATCGCGAGGATGATGGCGCTCTTGCCGTCGAAGTAGCGGTAGATGAGGCCGGGGCTCATGCCGGCGGTCTCCGCGATCTTCGACATTGTCGCCGCGTGAAAGCCGTGCCGCACGAAGCACGTCTGCGCGGCGATCAGGATGCGCTCGCGTTGTGCGCGGCTGCGTGCTTCCGGAAGCGGCTCCCGCACCGGCTCAGGCATGCTGCTCTCCGGCCCGCGGTGCCGTTGCCGCCCGCGTGCGCCGGCCCCTGCCGAACACCCGCCGCACGCCGACGTAGAACAGGGGCGCGAAGAACAGGCCGAGGAACGCGCCGAAGATCATGCCGCCCAGCACCCCGGTGCCGATGGCCCGCTGGGCACCGGACCCGGCGCCGCTCGCGAGCGCGAGGGGCAGCACACCCATGCCGAACGCGAGCGACGTCATGAGGATCGGCCGCAACCGGTCGCGCACCGCCTGCATGGTCGCGTCGATGAGCTCCCGGCCCTGCTCCAGGTAGTCCTGGGCGAAGGCGGCGATCATGATGGCATTCTTGCTGGTGAGGCCGACGGTCGTGAGCATCGCGACCTGGAAATAGACGTCGCGCTCCAGGCCGCGGAGCGTAGCCGCGACGGTGATGCCGAGAATGCCGAGCGGCGCGATCAGCATCACGGCCGTCGGGATGCTCCAGCTCTCGTAGAGCGCGGCAAGGCACAGGAACACGATGAGCACCGACAGCGTGTACAGGAGCGGGGTCTGGGCGCCGGCGAGCCGCTCCTGGTACGACAGCCCGGTCCACTCGAGGCCGATACCCTCCGGGAGCTGGGCCACGATGGCCTCGACCTGCTCCATCGCCTCGCCCGAGCTCACGCCGGGCGCGGCTTCGCCGTTGATCTCCATGGCGGGCACGCCGTTGTAACGCTCGAGGCGCGGCGAGCCGTATTCCCAGTGCCAGCTCGCGAACGCGGAGAACGGCACCATCTCGCCTTCCCGGTTGCGCACCGACCAGAGATTGAAGTCGCCGGGCACCATGCGGTACGGCGCGTCCGCGCGCACGTACACGCGCTTCACCCGGCCGCGGTCGATGAAATCGTCGATGTACTGGCCGCCCCAGGCCACCGACAACGTGTTGTTGATGTCCTCGATCGCGAGCCCGAGCGCGCTCGCCTTGGCGACGTCGATGTCCAGGCGGAATTCCGGCGCGTCTTCCTGGCCGCCCGGGCGCACGTTGACCAGCATGGGGTTCTGGGCCGCGGCGCCGAGGAACTGGTTGCGCGCGGCGAGCAGCGCCTCGTGGCCGAGCCCGCCGTTGTCCTGCAGGTAGAAGACGAACCCCGCCGACGTGCCGAGCTCCGGCATCGCCGGCGGCGGGAACGCGAACACCATCGCGTCGCGGATCTGGCTAAGCGCGCCCATCGCACGGCCGGCGAGCGCCTCGATCGACAGCTCGGGCGACGTCCGCTCGCTCCAGTCTTTCAGCTTGACGAACGCCATGGCGTTGTTCTGCCCGCTGCCGCCGAAGCTGAAGCCCTGCACCGTGAACAGCGAGTCCACGGTCTCCTGCTCCTGCTCGAGGAAATACTGCTCGACCTTGCGGACGGATTCCATCGTGCGCGCCTGGGTCGCGCCGACCGGCGCCTGCACGATCGTGAACAGCACGCCCTGGTCCTCCGGCGGCAGGAACGAGCTCGGCAGGCGAAAGAACAGCACGCCCATCAGGCCTACCATCACGAGGAACACGGCCACGAACCGCAGCGGCCGCGACAGCATCCCCTGCACGGCACCCTGGTAGAGGCGCGCGCCGCGATTGTAGTTGCGGTTGAACCAGCCGAAGAAGCCGCGCGTGCCGTGCTGCTCACCCTTCTTCAGCGGCTTCAGTATCGTGGCGCACAGCGCCGGGGTGAGAATGAGCGCGACCAGCACGGACAACGCCATCGCGGAAACGATGGTGGCGGAGAACTGCCGGTAGATGACGCCGGTCGCCCCGCCCAGGAACGCCATGGGCACGAATACCGCTGCCAGCACCATGCCGATGGCGACCAGCGCGCCGGTGATCTGGCGCATCGACTTGCGCGTCGCTTCCTCGGGCTCCAGCCCTTCCTCGCTCATGACGCGCTCGACGTTCTCGACGACGACGATCGCGTCGTCGACCAGGAGGCCGATCGCGAGCACCATCGCGAACATGGTCAGCATGTTGATGGAGAAACCGAGCGCCCACAGCACCCCCATGGTGCCCAGCAGCACCACCGGCACGGCGATCGTCGGGATCAGCGTCGCCCGGAAGTTCTGCAGGAACAGGTACATGACCAGGAACACGAGGATGATCGCCTCGACCAGCGTTTCGATGACGTTCTCGATCGACACGCGGATGAACGGCGTGGTCTCGAACGGGATGACGGTCGTCAATCCCTGCGGGAAGAAAGGCTCGAGCTGCTCGAGGCGGGCCTGCACGGCGGCCGCCGTTTCCAGCGCATTCGCACCGGTCGCCAGCATGACGGCGAGCCCGCTCGCGGTCTGGCCGTTGTGGCGGGTGATGAACTCGTAGGTTTCGGCGCCGAGCTCCACGCGCGCGACGTCCCCCAGCCTGAGCACGGAGCCGCTCTCGTCGCTGCGCACGACTATGTTGCGGAACTCCTCGGGGGTCTGCAGGCGGCTCTGCGCCGTGATGGTCGCGTTGATCTCCTGCCCGGGCACGGACGGCGCCGCCCCCAGCGACCCGACCGCGACCTGCTGGTTCTGCGCGCGCACGGCGGCGATGATGTCCGTCGGCGTGAGGTGGTACACGTCCAGCTTGTGCGGATCGAGCCAGATGCGCATCGCGTACTGGGCGCCGAAGACCTGCACGTTGCCGACGCCCTGCACGCGGCTGATCGGGTCGACGATGTTGGCGGCGACGTAATCGGCGATGTCGTCGCGCGACATGCTGCCGTCCTCGGACACGAAGCCGATGACCATGAGGAACCCGGTGTTCGACTTCGTGACGCTCACGCCCTGGCGCTGCACTTCCTGCGGCAGGAGCGGCAGCGCGAGCTGCACCTTGTTCTGCACCTGGACCTGGGCGATGTCGGGATTGACGTCGTTGTCGAAGGTGAGCGTGACCTGGGCGCTGCCGTTCGAGGAGCTCGTGGACGACATGTACAGCAGGCCGTCCAGGCCCTTCATGTTCTGCTCGATGATCTGCGTCACCGAGTCCTCGACGACCTGCGCCGATGCACCCGGGTAGCTCGCGTTGATCGAGATGGTCGGCGGCGCGATGGAGGGATACATCGACACCGGGAGCTGGGTGATCGCGAGCGCTCCCGCGATCATGATGACGATCGCGATCACCCACGCGAAGATCGGGCGGCCGATGAAGAATTGGGGCATGGCGAGGGCCTACCGGCTGCCGCTTTGCCGGCCGCCGCCGGTCCCGGCCGCCGCCGCGGCCGGTGCGTCCCCGGGCGGCGCGATGCGGACCTGCATCCCGGGCTGGATCTTCTGCAGGCCGGCGACCACGACGCGGTCGCCGGCGGCGAGCCCGTCCTCGACCAGCCACTGGTCACCGATGGTGCGGCTGACCTGCACGAGGCGGCGTTCCACCGTGTTGTCGTCGCCCGTGATCACCATGGCGATCGCGTTGCCCTTCGGATCGCGCGTGATGCCGCGCTGCGGCACGAGCACCGCATCCTGCACCACGGCCGGGCTGATCACCGCGCGCACGTACATGCCGGGCAGGAGGAGCTGGTCGGGATTCGGCACCTCCACGCGCAGCGAGAAGCTGCCCGTCGAAGGGTCGACGGTGAGGTCCGCGAACTTGAACGTGCCCCGGTGCGCGTACTCCCGGCCGTTCTCCAGCAGGATCGTGACCGGCACGTTGTCCACCGTCGCCACCCGGCCTTCGGCCAGCTCGTCGCGCAGCTCGAGGAGCTCGCTCGCCGACTGGGCGAGATCGACGTAGATCGGGTCGAACTGCTGCACCGTCGCGAGCGGCTGCGCCTGGTTGGCGGTCACCAGCGCGCCCGGCGTCACGGACGATTTGCCGATGCGGCCACTGATCGGCGAGGTGATGCGGGCGTAGCCCAGGCGCACCGCGCTGCTCTCGACCGCCGCCTTGGCCACGCGGACTTCCGCCTCCGCGCGTTGCAGGGTCGCCATCGTGTTCTCGTGCTCCTGGCGGCTGATCGCGTTGGAGCGGATGAGCTCCTCGGCACGCTCGGCATTCAGGCGGGCCACCTCGAGCTCCGCTTCCGCGCGCGCCAGGGCGGCGCGGGCGCTCTCGTAGTCGGCCCGGTACATCGCGTCGTCGAGCTGGTAGAGGGGCTGCCCGGCCTCCACCGTGCTGCCTTCCTCGAAGAGCTGCTCCCGCACGATGCCGTCCACCTGGGGGCGGACCTCGGCGATGAGGTAGGCGCGCGTGCGGCCCGGCAGCTCCCGGGTCAGGCGGACCGGCCGGGTCGTCAGGGTCACGACCTCGACCTCGGGCGCGGGCATCTGCATCGGCGGGGGGGCCTCCCCGCAGGCGGCGAGCAGGCCGGCCAGGGCCGGGAGCACGAGGCACAGGCAGCGTTTCAGCGGCATACGATCGTCTCGAACAGGGGGCCGCGAGGCAGGCGCGCCGGCGGCGGACGCGCGAGAATGAACGTTCATTCTTGCGAAGTCAACCCGTTATTCCGGTTCGATGTATGCGCGCGGCCGCGCGGATTCGGTGGTATGGTCGCGCCGGCGAAGGACAGGAGACGCAGGTGCAGGAGTTGTACTACGAGGATCTCGAGCCCGGACGCGTGTTCCGCGGCCGCGGCCGGCGGCAGGTGGACCGCGACGAGATCAAGGCGTTCGCGCGCGAGTTCGATCCGCAGCCCTTCCACCTCGACGAGGCCGCCGCGGAGCAGTCGCTCTTCGGCGGTCTCGCCGCCAGCGGCTGGCACACGGCCGCGATCACGATGCAGCTTCTCGTGACGAGCGAGTTCCGCATCGCGGGCGGACTGGTCGGCCTCGGTGTCGAGAAGCTGCGCTGGCCGCGGCCGACCCGCCCGGGCGACGAGCTCCGGGTCGAGGTGGAGGTCCTCACGGCCCGCGAATCGAGGTCGCGCCCGGGTTACGGCCTCGTGACGACGAAGACGACGACCTTCAACCAGGAGGGTGCAGCGGTGCAGGAGGCCGTGAACACCATGATCGTGCCACGCCGGGAGACGAGCCCGTGAAGCTCCTGATCGCGCTGGCGTTCGCCGCGGTGATCTTCAGCCTGGGTTCCGCGCTGTTCCAGATGACTGCGCGCGAGCGCGACCCGGTGAAGTTCAACCGCGCGCTGGCGTGGCGCGTCGCGTTCTCGATCGTGCTGGTCGTCCTGCTCGTGATTGCCTGGCGTTTCGACCTGATGGAATAGTCGCGGCGTTGCAAGAGTTCCTCCTCAAGTGGCTCGCGGTCGCGTTCGCGACACTGCTCGGGAGCAGCCTGCTGTCCATGATGGCGGTCTTCTCCGGCTCCACCGGTGGCGACCTGGACGCGCTGCTGCACCTGCAGGCCGCCGCGATTCCGCTCGCCGCCGTCGCAGTCGCGTGGAGCCTGCATGTCATTGCACGGAGCCCCGGGACGGCCGGCGTTTCGCGCAGGCTCTGGGCGGAGCTGCCCGGGTGGCTCGTGTTCGTGGTGGTGGTGATGCTGTCGCTGGTGCTGGTCGCCGAGCTCGCGTTCGTGCTGGTGTCCCGGTACACGGAAGAGCCCCAGCGCTGGCGCGATCACGTGCCGGTGGCGACCGCGTTCGCGACCGCCATGGGGCTCGCCGCCTGCTACGCCGCCCGGCGTACCGCTCTCCGCTGAGCTTTTCCTACAGCAGCCAGTCGATCGGCAGCCAGGAGATCGCCCGCACGATGCCGCGCTCCCAGGCCGTCGTGCCGGGCTCCGTGTCGTAACGGACGACCTCGCCTTCGTGCTGCTCCGTCCAGTAGAGGCGACCGTCGTCCGCCAGGTGCACGCGGTAGGCGGCCTCCGGGACGTCCTCGTCGAAGATCTCGGACAGCCGCGCCGCCAGCACCTCGCTCTCGATGACGAAGCCCAGCTCCGTGTTGAGGTTGGCGGAGCGCTGGTCGAGGTTGAAGGAGCCGACGAACATCCGCGAGCGGTCGACCGAGATCGTCTTGGCGTGCAGGCTTGACGCGGAGCTGCCGAAGCGGCCGGCGAGGCGGTGGCCGCGGGAGCCCGGCCTGACGAGCAGCGGCATCTCGAACAGCTCGACACCCGCGGCGAGCAGCGCGTGCCGCCGCTTGGCGTAACCCGCGTGCACCGCGCGCACGTCCGTCGCTTCGAGGGAGTTCACGAGCACGCGGACTCGCACGCCGCGCGTCGCGATCGACACGAACGTGTCCATTCCCGCCGTTCCCGGCACCAGGTACGGCGAGACGAGATCGAGCTCCGCCTGCGGCGGGCCCAGCGCCTCCACCAGCACCTGCGGAAAATGCGTCTCCGGCGGGGCGAGGCCCAGGCCCTTGGCCGGGTGGTCGCTGATCATCCGGGTCGGCGCCCACACGAGCTCGAGCGTGCCCTCTAGCAGCTCCTCGAGCAGCCGCGAGCTCCGCACGGCCGCGAGCCATTCGGCCTCCGCCGGCCGCGGCGAGAAGAGCGCCGGCGCGCTCGCCCCGGGCACCGGCGCCAGCAGGCGGTCGGCCGGGTAGGCGGAATCGCTCTTCCAGTACTCGTCGAACTGCTCGGACACGGAGCCGACCACCGGTCCGACCGCGAGCACGTCGAGGTCGGCGAACGCGAGCTCGCCGAGCGGGGCGGCGTCGAAATACTCGTCACCGACGTTGCGGCCGCCGATGATCGTCACCTGGTTGTCCACGGTGAACGACTTGTTGTGCATGCGGCGGTTCACGCGGGAGAAATCCGTCACGTACTGCAGCAGGCGCAGGCGCCGCATCGTGAACGGGTTGAACAGCCGGATCTCGATGTTCGGGTGCGCGTCCAGGGCGGCGAGCAGCGGGTCCAGCCCGCCGGTCCGGTTGTCGTCGAGCAGGAGGCGCACGCGCACGCCGCGCTCGGCCGCGTCGTAGAGCGCGGAAAAGAGAAGGTGACCCGTCAGGTCGTTGCGCCAGATGTAGTACTGGGCGTCTATCGAGCGCTCCGCGGCCCGTGCGAGCAGCAGGCGGGCGGCGAAGGCGTCCCGCCCCTCGAGCAGGGGATAGATGCCGGAAGTGCCGGGATGGGCGGCGATGCCGGCCGCCACGGCGCTGCCGAGGCGGGTCCCGGCGGTATCCGTGAACGCCGTGGAAACGGTGCGGCCTTCGAGCGACGGCAGGGGACGCAGGCGCCCCGGGACGAAGAGCGCCGCCACCAGCACCACGATCCCCGCCAGGACCCAGGCGAGCACCTTCATCCCGTCATGGCGGAGTGTGCGTCGAGATCCTGCCCGCTGCGCTGCGCCGGACCCCGGGCCGGAGGGTGACGCGCAGCCGTTTCGTTTCCACGGCCCGGATCGTCGGGCTCAGCGCGCTCGCGCGCCGCGGCCCATGGCCGCATCCACGCTCCACGCGCCGGAGCCCGCGAACACGAAGTACAGGAAGACGAAGCAGTACAGCACGGCGAGCTCGCCGCCGTTCAGCATCGGCAGCAGCACGCTCCCCTTGCTCGCATGACCGATGAAGTAGGCGAAGGCCATGAAGCCGCACAGCAGGAACGCCACGGAGCGGGTGAACAGCCCGACGAGGAACAGGATGCCGCCGACCAGCTCGATGATGCCTGCGATTCCCAGCAGGGACGCGAGCTCCACGGGGGCGCGGTCCCCCGGGAAGCCGAACAGCTTGGACGTGCCGTGGGGCAGCACGAGGTACGCCGTGACGATGCGCAGCACCGCGAGCGCCCGCGGCCGCCAGGTGTCGAAGAATACAGGGTCGATTGCCATATCCGCTCCCGTTCGTTCTGTCGTTATCGTCGGGGTGAGTCCGGGGCACGGTACCCCGGCGGTCGTCCGGCGGCAAGGGCCGGCGCACTTTCCCGGACGGGACGGCTACTCGATACGCTGCACCTTCATCATCCAGCGGACGCCGTCGACGTGCAGGCGGTAGCCGCCGAGCGTGCCGCGCACGATGCGGCCGGTGTACGGGCGGCCCGCCGCCAACCGCTTCCGTTCCGGCGCGGCGGTCGTCTCCCGCCACACCTGCCCGTCTTCCATGCGGAAGGTGCCGAAGCCCCGGGCATCGTAGCTCACGTCCACGATCCGTACCGCGACCTCGCGCTCGCGATTCTCCACGAGCTGCTCGGCGCCCGGCGCGATGGTTCGCGCCTCGTCCGCTGCCGGGGCCGCAGGATCGCACGGGACGATTTCGGCGAGCGCCTGTTCGAGGCAGCGCACGTAGGCGCCGGTGTCGTCGCCGTGCCGGGCCCGGCATGCCGCCACCGCGTCCGGGACGGGCGGGTCGGCGGCCCGGACCGGGGCAGTGCCTGGGAGGGCCGTCGCGAGAAGGGTGATTCCGAGAACGGTGATCGGGGGAACGCTGCCGGCGCGCATGGATGCAGTGTATCCCAGGTCGTTCGTGCAAAAAAAAAGGGGCGGGAAGACAGGCTTCCCGCCCCGATGGCTGCGGCCCTTACAGGCGCCAGTCGAAGCCCACGAAGTACCGGCGGCCGAGCACGTCGTAGGTCGACGGGTCGGTGTTCGCCTGGACGTTGGGGCTGTAGAGGCGCGGAGGCTGGTTGGCGACGTTGTTGATACCCGCCCGCAACGAGATATTGTCGGTGATGTCGTAACGTCCCGTCAGGTCCAGGTACCACGTGGCATCCACACCGGTGGCGTTGGCGTTGGGCACCGTGACCAGCGTGGCGTGGCTCATGCTGTCGATGTAGCGCGTGGTCGCCTGGATCT
>DATGQE010000051.1:0-46682 GCA_035304345.1 Woeseiaceae bacterium
TCATCGTGTTCGGCGCACTCGAGCTCTTCCTCGGCGTGAGCCGCACGGCGCCCGGCATTGCGCATTTCGCTCACCTGGGGGGCATGCTGTTCGGCTGGCTGCTGCTGCGCTACTGGCGGCGTCCTCGCTCCCGCTGAAACCCGTGACGCGCGGCGCGATTCGGCACGCAACGATTTCCCCTCGGGCGGCATCTGGGTTGTAATCGGTTCACGTGCGGGGCGTCGCGGCGGGGGAGCGCGGCCGCGGCCCGGATGCGACCGGACGAGAAGAGGCGAAAACAGAGGGGGCGAGCGATGGAAATGAGGCGCAGGACGTTTCTCGGCGGGATGGCGGCCGGCGGCGCCGTCCTCACCATGCCGGCATTCCTGGCGGGCTGCGGCGTGCACGCGGCGCGAACCGCCCACGAGCCACTGCCGGCCAATCCGTTCCTGCAGTGGTTCGGCGTGGACGAGCCGCTCCTGGCACGCGTGCTCTCGGAGCTCTCGGCCAACGGCGCGGACCGGGCGGACCTCTATTTCCAGCACCAGCGCAACCACTACCTCGGCATGGAGGACGGCATCGTCAGCCGCGCCTATTCGGAGATCCTGCAAGGGGTCGGGCTGCGGGTCGTGGTCGGCGACCAGACGGGTTACGCGTTCACGGAGGACCTCACACTGCCCGCGATGCTGGCGGCCGCACGTACGGCGGCGGCGATCGCCAGAGGGGGACCAGGCGTGCCGCCGCAGGCCTTCAATCCAGAGCAAGCGGGCGATCTCTACTCCACGGCGGTGCCGTGGGCGGAGGTGGGCATCGAGCAGAAGCTGCCCATTCTCCAGCGCGTGGATCGCAAGGCCCGCGCCGCGGATCCCGCCGTGCAGAAGGTGTCGGTGACCTGGGCCGATACCGACGAGCGGGTGCTCATCGCGACGCTGGACGGCAGGCTCGTCACCGACCACCGGCCGATGACCCGCCTGTCCGTGCAGGTCACGGCGCGGCGCGGCGACGAGACGCAAAGCGGTTTCTCGAACATCGCGGCACGCGAGGATTTCTCGTGGTACACGGACGCGCGCGTCGATGCCATGGTGCAGGAAGCGGTCGATCGCACGCTGATCCTGTTCGAGGCGGTGCGGCCGCGGGCAGGGGAGATGCCCGTGATCCTCGCGGCGGGCGCAAGCGGCATCCTGCTGCACGAGGCCATCGGTCACGGCATGGAAGCCGATTTCAACCGCAAGGGGACGAGCATCTATTCGGACATGATCGGCAAGCAGGTCGCGCAGCCGTTCGTCACGATCGTCGACGAGGCGACCATCCCGCGCGAGCGCGGCGCGCTCAATTACGACGACGAGGGCAACGCGTGCGGCCGCACGGTCCTGGTGGAGAACGGCATCCTGCGTTCGTACCTGCACGACTCGATCAGCGCCGGCCAGTACCGCGTGCAGGCCACCGGTTCCGGGCGGCGGGAGTCGTATCGCTTCGCGCCGATGCCGCGCATGACCTGCACCTTCATGGAGGACGGGCCGCACACGAAGGAGGAGATCGTCGCCGCGGTCGATCGCGGCATCATCGCCGAGACCTACACGAACGGCCAGGTGCGCATCGGGGCGGGCGACTACACGTTCTACGTCAAGAACGGCTGGCTCGTCGAAGGCGGCAAAATCACGGCACCGATCAAGGACGTCAACATCATCGGCAACGGGCCGGAGACGCTCGAGCGCATCACGATGGTCGCGAACGATGCGCGCCTGGACACCGGCGGCTGGACCTGCGGCAAGAACGGGCAGCGGGTGCCGGTGTCGCAGGGCATCCCGACCGTGCTCGTCTCCAGCCTGACGGTGGGAGGAGAAAATGCGGCCTGACGGGCGGTCCCGCGCCGCGGACGCGGTGCAGATGGCGCTGGAAGCGGGCGCGGCCGACGCGTTCGCCACCGACAGCACGAGCCGGGATGTCGAGTTCAGCTATCGCGACGGGGCGCTCGAGAAGGTGCAGGACTCGACCTCGAGGAGCATCGCGCTCGAGCTGTACGTCGCGGGCCGCTACTCGGCGCACCGCACCACGGACCTCGAGCCGGACCGGCTGCGCGCGTTCATCCGCGAGGCGGTCGCGCTCACGCGCGCGCTCGAGCCGGACGAGTACCGACGGATCACCCCGCCGGAGCTGTTCGCGGAACGACCGGACGTGGACCTCGACCTCGTCGATCCCGCGGTCGAGGCGCTGGCACGCGAGCAGCGGCTCGCCTGGTCCGCGGCGCTCGACGAGGCCTCGCATGCGCACGGGCGCGTGCTGTCCGCGACCGCCATGGTCTTCGACGGTTCTTTCGCGTCCTCCGAGGCGGGCAGCAACGGCTTCGCCGGCAGCCGGCGCTCGACGTACTGCTGGTTCGGGTCCAGCGTCACGCTGCGGGATCGCGGGGACCGGCGCGCGGAAGATTCCTGCTTCGTCGGCGGCACGCACCTCGCGGACCTTCCCGAGGCGCAGGGCGTGGGCACCACGGCGCTCGAGCGCGCGGTCGCCAGGCTGGATGCCGGGAAAGGGCCGTCGGGCCGGATGACGATGGTCGTGGACGCCCGTGCCGCGTCGATGCTGGTCGGGCGGCTGCTGGGCGGCGCCTATGCGCAGGCGGTGCAGCAGGGCCGTTCGTTCTGGGCACCGCTGGTCGGTACGCGCGCTTTCAGCGAGAAGCTCGACATCACGGACGATCCCCTCATCGTGCGCGGCCTGGCATCGAGGCTGTACGATGCCGAGGGTATCAGCGCGAAGGTGCTGCCGATCGTCAAGGCCGGGGTCGTCGAGAACCTGTACGTCGATACCTACTACGGGCGCAAGGCGGGGATGGCGCCGACCACCGGCAGCGCTTCCAACGTGCGCGTCGGCACGGGGACGCAATCGCTCGCCGAGCTGTTGCGCGATGCGGGGGAGGGCGTGTACGTCACTTCGTGGCTCGGCGGCAACGCCGACAGCACCACGGGCGATTTCTCGCTGGGACTGCGCGGCCACATGATCGAGAACGGCGCGGTCGGGCGCCCGGTCGGCGAGATGAACGTTACCGGCAACCTGAAGACGCTCTTCTCGCGCCTCGAGGCCGTCGGCAACGATCCTTACCCCTACGCGACGATCCTGTCACCGTCGCTCGTGTTCTCGGGCGTGGATTTCTCCGGCGCCTGATCCGGCCCGGCTCCGAGCCGGCCTGCGGACGGCGTGACCGGCTTCGGCTACCGATCCCGATCCGGCTCGGCCTCCGCGCCGATCGCGATGCGCTGGATCCGCGCGGCGACCTGGAATGCTCCCTTGCCCGGGCCGACGCTGTTGGCGAGCACCGCCACGGTCGTCCGGTCGCGCGGGAACTCCGCGAGTGACGAGCTGAAACCGTCGATCCCGCCGGCATGGCCCAGCCACGGGTGCCCATCGAGCTCCGCGATCACGAGTCCGTAGCCGTATTCGCCTCCTGCCAGGGTGTTCTCGTCCTCGATGGCGCTGCTGCTCAAGCGCCCGTCGTCGAGCCTTCCCGGGGTCGTCATCGCCCGGAAGGATGCCGCGCTCAGCAGCTCGCCGCCGAACAGCGCCCGGTTCCAGCGTGCCAGGTCGCTCGCCGTCGAGCGCATCGCCCCCGCCGCGCCGGCCACCGACATCGAAATGAAATCGGGATTCCTGAACCGGCCCTCTGCATCGACCCCGTATCCCGCGGCTCGGCCGGGCACGATGTCGTGCTCGTCGTCCAGGGCCGTGCGCGACATGCCGAGGCGTTTGAAGAAGCGCTCTTCGAATACCTCCGCCAGCGGTTTCCCTTCCACTTGCTCGACGACTCCCCCGAGCAGGAAATAGCCGGTATTGCTGTAGCTCCAGCTCGTGCCCGGCTCGAAGTCCTGGGTTTCGGGCATCCTCGCGAAGTGCTCCACCCACTGCCCGGTCGTCTTCCTCAGCGCTTTGTCACGCGAGAAGCTTTCATCGCTGGTGTAACTGTGCAGCCCCGAGGTATGGTGGAGCATCTGGTCCAGCGTGATGTCACGTGCGCGCGGATAGTCCGGATAGTACCGGTCCAGGCGATCGGTCAGCGACAGCTTGCCCTCTTCCTGGAGTTGCAGCAACGCGACCGCCGTGAACTGCTTCGTCACCGATCCGATGCGAAAAACCGTGTCGTCCGTGACCGGGACGTCCAGCTCGAGGCTCGCCCGGCCGTAGCTCTTCACGAGTAGGGGCGAGCCGTCCTTGTAGACGGCGACTTGCAGGCCCGGTGTCTCTCCCGAGTCGATGGCGGCCTGCGCGACCCGGTCGATCGCGGCAGCCAGGGCGTTTGCGTCCTCGCCGCGGGCACCGGTCGCGGAAGCGGCAAGTAACAGGGCCAGCGTCAGTGACAGAAGCGATTTTCCCAAGGCATCCTCCTCGTTTGCAGCAACCGGGCGACGCTCCGGTGGCGGGCGCGCGGCACGAGCACCCGGAGCCTTCTTCGTCGGGCCGGCGTCAAGCGGCGCTCTCTTCGTCCTCGGAGCTCATGAGCGAGCCCAGGAGATCCCCTTCGCCGCAGCACACCCCCAGCACCAATGCTTCGTCGCAGCCTTCCGCGACGGTGTAGGCATGACCCATCGTCGAATCGAGGTAGATGCACTCACCTTCCTTCAGGACCGTGGGATCGTAAAACTCCGTGTGCACGACGATGTCGCCCTTGACGACGTACAGGAACTCCTCACCCGGGTGGCGGACGAAGTCCCCGAACTCGTCGATCGACTTCACCCGGATACGGGTGAAAAGCGGGATCATCCGCTTGCGCCGCAGCTCGGTGCAGACGAAGAAATGGTCGTAATTGGGCGTTCGGACGAGGAGGGCGCGATCGATGTCGCTGATGCTCCGCCTGGCCGTCACCGTCGGCGCCTCGTTTCCCTCGGCAGGCGCTTCCGCGAACAGCTCCGACATGCGGATGTTCAGCCGCTCGCTCAGTTGCACGAGCTTTTCGTAGGTGAGGGTCAGGCGGTTGTGCTCGACTTTCGACAGCGTCGAGATCGGCATGCCGGTGCGCTCGCTCATCTCCCGGAGCGTCCATCCGTTGCGCATCCTGAGTCCACGCAACAAGGAGCCCAGCGTCGGCTTTCTCGATTTCATGTCTCCCCCCCTCGTGGGTACGCTGCCCGGAGGGCCGCCCGGCGATCGTCCCGGCAGGATCATCCTGGCCTGATTCGGCGCGACGCAGCGGCCGCGGCGAGCCTCGCGGGTCAGCACGGGCCGACGGCCTGGTCCCGGTCCATTGAAGTTACCCGGAATGGCGTTCCGAGGCTACTCATCCGGCCAAAACGGTCCCGATCAGGTCATAATCCTTGACAAGTTCTCTTATCGGGACAAGTATCGTCCCAAACGGCACAACAGGCAAAAACCTCCCGGGTGCGGCCCGGTGGCTTCGACGAAGGGGGAGAGATGAGCTCGCACCGTTTTTCGGGCGCTCCGACAGGGTTGCCCGGCGCCCTCCTGCGGTCGCGCGGGAACGGCCGGGGCATCCCGGCGACCGCGTTCTCGGGTGAGGGAGATGGCATCACGCTTGCGGGCAGGGAGCCGCCCGGCAGGAGCGCTGCGCTCCTGATCGCATCCGCGATGGGCGTTCTGCTCGCCATGTCCGCCGCAACCGCGCCCGCTTCTGCCGAACGGGCGGACATCGTCATTGAAGGCGGGAAGATCGTCGATGGAAGCGGGAGCCTGCCCTATGCAGGCGATGTGGCCATCCTGGGCGACGAGATCGTCTATGTCGGGCCGCGTTACCCGGGTGAGGCCAGGGAAACCGTGGACGCATCGGGCATGGTCGTCGCCCCTGGGTTCATCGACGCCCACAACCACACCGATCGCTTCCTCGGCGACGTGGACAAGGGGGCCAACGAGGCGTTCGTCCGCCAGGGCGTCACCACCATCGTCGGGGGTCCGGACGGTTTTGCGTCGCCCGCCATGATCCGTGAGTACGTCGGCGCCTACGAAGCGGCCGGGATCGGTACCAACGTCGCGTTCTACGTGGGGCACAACGCGATTCGGCGCGAGGTCGTCGGAACCGATCACCGTGCCGCCACGCCCGCGGAAATCCGGCGGATGCAGGCGCTCGTGCGCGAAGGCATGGATCTCGGCGCCGTGGGCTTCTCGACCGGTTTGATGTACGAGCCAGGCATGTGGGCCGACACCGAGGAGGTCGTCGCGCTGGCGCAGGAAGTGGCGCCGTACGGCGGGATCTACGATTCGCACGTTCGGAACCCGGTGTTCGAGCTTCTGCAGTCCGATGTCGAGGCGATCGAGATCGGGAGGCGCGCCGGTGTCGCCGTGAAGATTGCGCACGAAAAGGTGGTCGGGCTGCACAACGAGGGTCTTCTCGGCAAGGTCGTCTCGCTCGTCAACGGCGCCAGGTCGCGGGGCGAGAACGTGGTCGTCGACCAGTACCCGTACGACGGCGCCGCCACCGCCTTTCTGCATGACCTCATTCTCCTGCCCGACCGGATGGCGGCCGAGCTCGAAGCGTTCGTCGACGAGGTGCCGGAGCGAGCCGGCGAGGCGAAGATCGCGTTTCTCCGCGACCGCCTGCACGACGGGTCCGACCTTGCGGAAATGCGCACCCTGAGCGAGGAGGGGCGGGACGGCGGCTTCTCCTGGATCAAGGCCGTCGGCTACACGAGCATCCGCATCGTGCATTCCGAGGATTTCCCCGACCTCGAGGGCACCCACCTCTCGGAGTTGGCGGCACGGCAGGGAGTGTCGGGATTCGAGGCGCTGGTGGACCTGGTACGGCGGGCGGAGCACCCGGTGCTCGCCACCCTGGGATCGGTGGCGGAGGCGGACGTCCAGGCGCTGATGATCCAGCCCTGGACCATGATCGCCAGCGACGGCTCGTGGATCGACCGGTCGGGGCGGGCGGCGGGAGGGCATCCTCGCTCCACCGGCACTTTTCCCCGTGTCCTGGGCCGCTACGTTCGCGAGCTCGGCCTTCTCGACCTGCCGACCGCCGTGTACAAGATGAGCCGCTTTCCCGCGGAGTTCTTGAACCTCGCGGACCGCGGCGCGCTGGAGGAAGGCCGCAAGGCCGACGTCGTCGTCTTCGACGAGAACACGATCGCCGACCGCTCGACCTGGGCCGATCCGTCCGCTTTGGCGGTGGGCGTGCGCGACGTCATGGTGAACGGCGAATGGGTGCTCCGGAACGCGGAGATGACGGGCAAACGCCCGGGCCGGTTCGTCAGGCGCCAGGCACGCGACGTGCGGGATTGAGCATGTGGCGAGGCGCCATCGCCCTGCTGCCTGCCCTTGCACTCGGCGCGTGCCCGGCGGCGAGCCCGGATGGGCAGAGCGGGGAGGCTGCCGGGGATGCCGGCGCGCGGGAGGAGACGGCACCGGCGCCTTCGCCGGGTATCTCACGGCGAAGCGCATCGTCGGCGCTGGCGGCGGATACGCCCGGCACGACGGCCGCCGGCCACACGTTCGTCGCGCCCGCCGGCTGGTCGCTCACCGTCCGGGGCGCCGCATCGATACTCGAGGCGCCGGAAGGCAATTCCCGCATAGCGCTGATCGACGTGCAGGCGAAGGAGCCTGACGCGGCAATCGCCGAGGCCTGGTCCCTGTACGGCCGGCCGCCGCAATGGCAGCTCGCGGGAACGAGGCCCGGTCCCGACAGGAACGGCTGGTCCGGACAGCGCGTCTATTCGTACCGGGCACCGCCGGGCGAGCACCGCACCGTCGAGGCGGGCGTGATGCAGCGGGACGGGCGGTGGCTAGCCTGGATATACGACGTCGACAACGGTGTTGCCGACAAGCGGTCGGCTGCAATCTCGCTGATTTTCGACAGCCTGCTGCCCGAGGGCTATTCGCGCGAGTCCTTTGCCGGACGCGAGGCGCACGCGCTGGACGGCGAGCGGCTCGACGAGCTCGTGGCCTTCGTCGAGCGTACCCGGCAGGCACTCGACATTCCGGGCGTGTCGCTCGGTCTCCTGCAACGCGGCCGCAAGGTATTCGCCGGGGGCTTCGGGGTCAGGGAGCTGGGTCGTGAGGAGCGGCCCGATGCCGACACTCTCTACCTGGTCGCCTCCGTCACCAAGCCCTTGACGACGCTGATGCTGGCGAAGCTCGTCGAGGAAGGGAAGCTCACGTGGGAAACGCCCGTGACGCGCGTGCTTCCGCAGTTCGCGCTCGGCGACGCCGATACCACCCGGAACGTGCAGATCAGGCACCTCGTCTGCGCATGCACCGGCCTGCCGCGCCAGGACTTCGAATGGCTGATGGAGTTTCAGGACGCTACGCCTGCGACGACTCTCGCCATGCTCCGCGGGATGCAGCCCACCAGCGGCTTCGGCGAGATGTTTCAGTACTCCAACCTGTTGGCGGCCGCGGGCGGCTTTGTCGGCGGGCAGGTGCGGTTCCCCGGGACGGAGCTGGGTGAAGCGTACGACAGGGCGATGCAGGCCCTCGTGTTCGATCCGCTTGGAATGAACGCGACGACGTTCGATTTCCAGGTCGCGCTGGCGGGCAATCATGCATCGGCACACGCACTCGACGTCGACGGGAACCCGACCCGGTCGATTTTCGACGTGAACTACGCAATCGTCCCGGTTCGGCCCGCGGGCGGCGCCTGGAGCAACGTCAACGATCTGTTGAAATACGTCGCGATGGAGCTTGCGGGCGGCAGGCTTCCCGGCGGCAGCCGCTACGTCGCCGCCGACGTGCTGAACGAGCGCAGTGAGCCCAACGTGCGGATCGGGAACGAGGCCGCCTACGGCATGGGCCTGGTCGTGTCGAGTGCACACGGCGTACGCACCGTCGGCCATCCCGGAAGCATGTTCGGCTACAGGTCGCAGGTGTTCTGGTTGCCGGACCACGACGTGGGCGCCGTCATTCTCACCAATGCGGACCAGGGCTGGACGCTCACCTCTGCCGTCGAGCGCAGGCTGCTCGAGCTGTTGTTCGACGGTGAGCCCCGGGCGGAGGACGATGTCCGGGTGGCGGCCGAGGCCATGCGGGAAAGGATCGCGAGCGAGCGTGAGCTCCTTGCCATACCTCCGGACAGGGCGGCCGCCGCGAGGCTCGCGGATCGCTACGAGAACCCGGCGCTCGGCGAAGTCACGATCCGCAAGGCGCCAGGCGACGTGGTCTTCGATTTCGGTGAATGGCGGTCCCGAGTGGCGTCCCGGGAGAACCCGGACGGCACGGTTTCCTTCGTCACCATCGTGCCCGGCTTCTCCGGGGTCGAGCTCGTGGCGGGAGAGGCGGACGGCCGGCGGACATTGACCTTGCGCAATGGCCAGCATGAATACGTGTTTCGGGAGAAGTCATAAGTGAGCAGGCCAACCCTGGTTTCCACACTGGGTATTGCGACCCTGTGGGCGCTGATCGCGGCGACGATCCCGGTCGGTGCGAATGCGCTCGCCGGGGAGTACGACCTGGTGCTGAAGAACGGCCGCGTCATGGATCCGGAATCCGGCCTGGACGCCCGGCGCCATGTCGGGATCAGCGGAGGCAGGATTGCCGCCGTCTCCGAGCGGCAACTCTCCGGGAAGCTCGAGCTGGACGTCTCGGGGCTGGTCGTGGCTCCCGGCTTCATCGACTTCCATGCGCACGGGCAGCGCGAGTTCGAGGCCGGCCTTCAGGCACAGGACGGCGTTACGACGCAACTGGACCTCGAGATCGGCGTGTACCCGGTCGCTGCCTGGTACCGGTCGCGGGAAGGCAACGCGCCGATCAACTACGGGGCCACCGTCGGCCACGTCCCGGTCCGGCAGATGGTTTTCTCGGGCCTCACGGAAGAAGAGATGTCCGACCCCGCCACCGGGCAGACGATGCTGAGCCAGCGCCACTGGGTGGATTCCGAAGCGACCGACGAGCAGCTCCTCCTGATCGAGCAGTACATACAGCGCGGCCTGGACGACGGCGGTCTCGGCATCGGGTACGGCATCAACTACACGGCCGGCGCGACGCGCGAAGAGATTCTCAGGCTGTTTCACGTTGCAAAGAAGAACGACGTGATCAATTTCGCCCACTCTCGCTCCATGGCCCAGCGGGAGCCCGGAGGCACCGTGGATGCCACGCTGGAGCTCATCGCGGATGCGGCGATCAGCGGCGCGGGCCTGCACATCGTGCACATCGGCAGCAGCGGAGGAAAGAAAACGAGGCTGTTGCTCGAGATGATCGACGGGGCCAGGCGCAACGGCCTGGACATCACCACGGAGGTGTACCCGTACACCGCGTACACGACTTTCATCGGGGCGGCGATATTCGACGGCGATTTCAGCCGCGCTCAGGGGATCGACTACGGCGACATCGAGCTGCAGGCGACGGGCGAGCGCCTCGACAAGGAACGCTTCGACCGCATCCGCCGCGACGAGCCGAACACGATGGTCGTCGTGCATGCGATGCGCGAAGCGGACGTGGCCATGGCGGTGGCGCATCCCGGGGTGGTGATCGCGAGCGACGGCCTGATGTTCGTCGACGGCATCGGGCATCCGCGAGGGGCCGGCACCTACGCCCGCGTGCTGGGCCGCTACGTCAGGGAAAAGAAGGCCCTGGGCCTCATGGAGGCGCTGGCGAAGATGAGCTACCTGCCGGCCAAACGCCTGGAGAGCTCGGTTCCGCAGATGAAGGGCAAGGGCCGGATCAGGGTGGGTGCCGATGCCGACATCGTCGTGTTCGATGCCGACACCGTTGCGGATCGGGCGACCTTCAGGGCACCGACGTTGCCGTCGACGGGTATCCGGCACGTGCTCGTCAACGGCACGTTCGTCGTCCGGGACGGCGAGCTGCAGAAGGGCGTCTATCCCGGACGCCCGATACGACGTTGATCGGGATCCGCGCGCGGCGGCGGTTACGACGCCTGGCGACAATCGGCGGCGTGCGCCGCTTTGGAGGGGGAGAGCCTGACGTGAAAAACCCGGACCGACATCCGCAACGGACCGATGTCCCCCGTTGCGACCGGCGTCAGGTCCTCAGGGCGCTCGGCCTGTGCGGCGCCGGACCACTGCTGGCGTGGCCCGCCGGCGCCGAGCCGGCCACGACGGATACTCGTCCTCCGGCCGGGCGATCCGGCGAGGTCGAGCAGGGCCGTCCCGGGACGCCCGGCATCTACCAGCGGCTGCCGGGTGTGCGGCCGCTGATCAACGCTGCCGGCCCGGTCACGGCGCTCGGCGGAACGGTGCTGACGCAGGAAGTGACCGCCGCCATGGCGGAGGCGGCCCTGAGTTATGTCGATCTCGACGAGCTGTATACCGCCGCCGGAGCGCGCCTGGCGGAGATCACCAAGGCAGAAGCGGCCATGGTGACCTCCGGCGCATTCGCCGCGATGACTCTCGGGGCAGCAGCGTGTCTCGCCGGAGAGGACGAGGAGAAAATGGCCGCGCTGCCGCACCCGACCTGGCCGCGCCGGGAAACGGTGATCCAGCGCGCGCATTCGACGCCTTACGATCGTGCGTACCGCAATGCGGGCATGTCGATCGTCTACGTCGACACCGAGGACGAGATGCTCGCCGCGATCGGGGAACGAACGGCCATGATCGCGGGCCTGACGAACGTCGAGCAACTGGACCGGCCCGGAATCGTTTCGCCCGAGCGCCTGGTTTCCATCGGCCGGCGCACCGGGGTCCCCGTGTACCTCGATGCTTCGTTCTGCCTGAACCGGATTCCGAACGTTCCCGGGCTGTGGCGTTACACCGAAATGGGTGCCGACCTCGTCGGGATCAGCGGCGGCAAGGGGCTGCACGGGCCGCAGTCCACCGGCATTCTGGCAGGACGTGCCGACCTTGTTGCGGCGGCACGCAAGCAGGCCTCGCCGAACCCCGCCGGTCTCGGCCGCGGGATGAAGGTCGACAAGGAAGAGGTGATCGGCCTCCTGGTGGCGCTGGAGCAGTTCCTTGCGCGCGATCACGAGGCGCTCTACCGGCGGGACCGGGAGCGCGTGGAGACGATGCGGAAGCGTCTTCTGGACGTCCCGGGACTGGAGCTCCGGTACGAGGAGGCCTTCTTCGGACCGGGGCTGGTGCTGATGTGGGACGGAGCGGAAATTCCCCTCACCCACGACGAGTTCGTGCAGCGCATGCGCGCGGGCGAACGACCGATCGCGGTGATCGTCGCCGACGGCCCCGGTCCGTATTTCGTCGCTGACGTGAAAGGACCCGCCCTGTTTGCCAACGCCCTGAACGACGGGGAGGAAGTGGTGGTCGCGGAGCGTGCCCGCGACGTCCTGCTCTCGGCGTTGCGGGCGGGCGCCGGGCGCCGCCGTGCGGGTTGAGAGCTCGCCCAGGTGGTGTGGGCCCGGCAGGACTCGAACCTGCGACCAAGGGATTCACTTCGCCCGCTCGTTTCCGAACGGAGTGGACTATCTCATCACCCTCGCGAGGTCGCGAGGGGCGGGACGCTCGAGCCTGTCATTAAGAACGCTCGGGAGGAAAACCTCCCAGTTCCCAGGTAGTCTCTGCACCTTCCGGTGGTGTACCACCGGCTTGGCTCAGGGTTGCCATCAGCCGCACTGTTAAGGGTTCCCTGAATTCATCCCGTTCGCTTCGTGCCTCGCGGCACGAACGCACCATTTGATGAGTCCCCTGCTCTAACCAACTGAGCTACAGGCCCACGATAAGGCCATCGCATTTTACCCACATTCATTCCTGCTCGCGAGCGATGAAACCGGCAAGACTCCGGCATTTACAGAGCGTGCCTTGCCACTCTGCGTCGCCAGAATTGACCCGTGACAACCTGCATCATCAGGCGACCAGTGCCTATCAGGCCGGCAAGTACTGTTCGCGGCATGCAAGCATGCGCACACGAACAGTCGTCACCGGAGCGACCAGGCGCAATGGCGGCGTGGGCGAGTCAGGAAACTGGAGCTCGTCTTGCCGGGCAGGCGGGAAAATCCATCATCCCGAGGCTACCTTGGCCGGGCAAAGAACCCAGCCAAGGTAGTCGGTGAATCCGCATATCAGTCTTCGATGAGGAAGCTGCGGAGCTGGTCCGAGCGCGTCGGGTGGCGCAGCTTGCGCAGCGCCTTGGCCTCGATCTGCCGGATGCGCTCGCGGGTGACGTCGAACTGCTTGCCGACCTCCTCCAGCGTGTGATCGGTATTCATGTCGATACCGAAGCGCATGCGCAGCACCTTGGCCTCCCGCGGCGTCAGGCCCGCGAGCACGGCGTGCGTCGTCTCCTTCAGGCCCTCGGCCGTGGCCGACTCGATCGGCGAATGCACGGTCGTGTCCTCGATGAAGTCGCCGAGGTGCGAATCCTCGTCGTCGCCGATCGGCGTCTCCATGGAGATCGGCTCCTTGGCGATCTTCAGCACCTTGCGGACCTTGTCCTCGGGCATGTCCATGCGCGCCGCCAGCTCGTCCGGCATCGGCTCGCGCCCCATCTCCTGCAGCATCTGCCGCGAGATGCGGTTCAGCTTGTTGATCGTCTCGATCATGTGCACCGGGATGCGGATCGTGCGCGCCTGGTCGGCGATCGAGCGCGTGATCGCCTGGCGGATCCACCACGTCGCATACGTCGAGAACTTGTAGCCGCGCCGGTACTCGAACTTGTCCACCGCCTTCATCAGGCCGATGTTGCCCTCCTGGATCAGGTCCAGGAACTGCAGGCCGCGGTTCGTGTACTTCTTGGCGATCGAGATCACGAGCCTGAGGTTCGCCTCGACCATCTCCTTCTTCGCCCGGCGGGCCTTGGCCTCGCCGATCGACATCTGGCGATTGATCTCCTTGATCTCGGCGATCTTGAGGTTCGTCTGCTTCTCGATCGCGACGAGCTTCCGCTGGGCACGCAGCACGTCGTCCTTCAGGCGCGCCAGCGTCGAGGAGTGCTTGCGCTTGGCGCGGATGTGCTTGTCGATCCAGCCGAGGTCCGTCTCGCTCTTCGGAAAGCTCGCGAGGAAGTCCTTCTTCGGCATGCCGGCATCGCGCACGCAGAGCTGCATGATCTGCCGCTCCTGGGTGCGGATCACCTGCACGGCGTTGCGCAGGTTCTTGACGAGCTGGTCCGTGAGCTTCGGCGCGAGCTTCAGCTCCATGACCTTGTCGGCGAGCTCCGCGCGTGCCTTCTCCGTCCGCTTGTCGCGAGTGCCGTGCTTCTCGATCGCGGCCAGCGCCTTCTTGTACAGGCGCCGGATCTCCTTCATGCGGCGCTCGACTTCCTCCGGGTCCGGCCCGGTGTCGACGACTTCCTCGGTCGTCTCCTCGTCATCGTCGGCGTCCGACTTCGCGTTCGGCGACTTGATCTCGTCCGGCGCATTCGGGTCGAAGAAGCCGACCACGAAGTCCTGCATGCGCGTCTCGCCCGCCGCGACGGAGTCGTAGACCTCGAGCAGCCGCTCGAGCGTCGGCGGGAAATGCGCCATGTGGTACTTGACCTGGTTCAGGCCGTCCTCGATGCGCTTGGCGATCTCGATTTCGCCCTGGCGGGTGAGCAGCTCGACCGTCCCCATCTCGCGCATGTACATGCGCACGGGGTCGGTGGTGCGCCCGAACTCGGCGTCCACGCTCGCAAGCGCGGCCTCTGCCTCTTCCACGGCGTCGTCGTCGTCGCCGGTGACCGCGGTATCGGACAGGAGCAGCGACTCGGCATCCGGCGCCTTCTCGTATACCGCGATGCCCATGTCATTGATCATGTTGACGATATCCTCGATCTGCTCAGGATCGACGATGCCGCTCGGGAGGTGATCGTTCACCTCCGCGTAGGTCAGGTAGCCCTGTTCCTTGCCGCGGGCAATCAGGTCCTTAAGCTGCTGGGCCTGCCTGTTACCGCTGATTTTTGCGCGCTTCTCGCTCAAGAGCCCTCGACTCCTAGGAAAAAAATGCAAACGAGCAATTGTACCCCTTTGACCGGGTCCAATCCAGAATTATCCCTCAGTTCACGAAATCCCGGCGCTCCCCCACGAGCTTTGCGAGCTCCGACTTCTCGGCGGCCGATGCCGAGCCATCCCGTTGTTTGGCAATCAGAAATTGTACTCGCTCGCGGGCTGCCGCGGCCTCGATCCGGCGCAGGCACTGGGCAAGCTCGGCCGCGGGGTCGAACTCGCCGGGCGGCGGCAGCTCGACCGCGGCCAGCGGTCCGAGGTGCCGGCCCTGCGGGTCGTGCCGCCAGCGCTCGAGCAGGCCTGCCGTCGTGATATCGGGATGGGCCTGCACGGTTTCAATGAGCGCGCGAAGCAGGTCCGCCCCCGGGCGGGTGACCCCCTCGAGCCGGCCGGCGTCGAGCCCGAGGGCCGCCTGCGGGTGGTGCAGGAGCAGGGTGATCGCACGCCGCACGACGGACGGCCGGCCGCCGCTGCGTCGCGCCGCGGGCCGGCGGGCCGGTCCGGGTCGCGCGCTCCCGGCGCGCTCCCGGCGATCGCCCGCGAGCAGCGCCGCGAGGCGCTCCGCGGCGAGCCCCACGGTGCGGGCGAGCTGCTCGATCAAAAGCTCGCGGTAGACTCCCGTCGGCACCCGGGCGAGGAGCGGGCGGGCCAGCTCCGCCAGGCGGGCGCGGCCGTCCACCGAGGCGAGGTCCACCTGGCTCACGAGCTGCTCGATGAAGAACTCCGAAAGCGGGATGCCGCGCGCGAGCTCGGCCTCGAACGCCGCGGCCCCGGCCTCCTGCACGAACGAATCCGGGTCCTGGCCTTCCGGCAGGAACACGAAGCGGACCTGGCGTCCCTCCCGTACCTGCGGCAGGGCCGTCTCGAGCGCGCGCCAGGCGGCGGCCCGGCCCGCGCGGTCGCCGTCGAAGCAGAACGCCACGTCGTCGCACAGCCGGAACAGCCGCCGCAGGTGCTCCTCCGTCGTGGCCGTGCCGAGCGTCGCGACCGCGAAATCGATGCCGTGGCGCGCAAGCCCGACGACGTCCATGTAGCCCTCCACGACGACCAGCTTGTCGATGTGGCGCAGCGCCTGGCGGGCCTCGTACAGGCCGTACAGCTCGCGGCCCTTGTGGAACAGCACGGTCTCGGGCGAATTCAGGTACTTGGGCTCGCCCGCGCCCAGCACGCGGCCGCCGAACCCGACCACGCGACCGCGCGCGTCGCGGATCGGGAACATCAGCCGGTCGCGGAAGCGGTCGTAGTGGCTGCCGCCGTCCTTGCGGATCACGAGCCCGGCGGCGAGCAGGCGCTCGACGGCTTCCGGCGTCTTGCCGAAGCGGTCGAGGACGTCGCTCCAGCCGGCGGTCGCGTACCCGAGGCCGAAGCGCCGGGCCGTGGCGGCGTCGATGCCGCGCCGCTCGAGGTAGTCGAGGGCGGGGCGGTGGGCCTGCAGCCGGGCGGCGAAGTGCCGCTGGACGTCCTCCATCAGGCGGTACAGCTCGTCGTGGCGCCGCACGGGCCGCTGGCTCTCGTCGCGCGGGACCTCGAGCCCCATGGTGTGCGCCAGCGCCTCCACCGCCTCGGGGAAGCTCAGGTGCTCGTACTCCATCAGGAAGCCGAGCGCCGTCCCGTGCGCGCCGCAGCCGAAGCAGTGATAGAAACCCTTGTCCGGGCTCACGGTGAAGGAGGGCGTCTTCTCGTCGTGGAAGGGGCAGTTCGCCTTGTATTCGCGCCCCGCCTTGCGCAGCGGCACCCGCTTGCCGATGACCTCGACCACGTCCGCGCGGCTGATCAGGTCATCGATGAAATGCTGGGGTATGAGGCCGCTCATGTGCCGTCGCGAAATCCCGCCACCTCGCGTGCCGTCGCCGCCGCCCGCCGGTCGTCACCGCGCGCCGGTTCCAGCCGGGTTTTCGTTGTGCCTTGCCGACAGCATAGCCAAACCGCGCCGATCCGCCAGCGCCGCGTGCGCTGCGGGCCCCGGCTCAGGCTCCGAGGCGCGCCTTGACCGCGGCGCTGACCGCGCCCATGTCCGCGCGGCCCTGGACCCTGGGCTTCAGCTCGCCCATGACCTTGCCCATGTCGCGCATCGTCGTCGCGCCGGTCTGCGCGATGGCCTCGGTGATCAGCCGGTCGAGCTCCGCCGGCGAGAGGGGCTCGGGCAGGTAGTGCTCGAGCACCGCGATCTCGGCGGCCTCCTGGGCGGCGAGATCCTCGCGACCCCCCTGGCGGAACTGGTGGATGGAGTCCCGGCGCTGCTTGACCATCTTCTCGATCACCTGCAGCAACGCCGTGTCGTCGAGCTCGGTCCGGCGGTCGATCTCCTGCTGCTTGACCGCGGCCAGGATCATGCGCACCACCTTCAGCCGGTCGCGATCGCCGGCCTTCATGGCCTGCTTCATGTCTTCCTGGATGCGGCCCTTGAGCGACATCGCGCCGGCCCGTGGAGGATGAGGAACGCTGCGTCAGCGGGGAGGGATCAGTACAGCCGTTTGCGCCGTGCCGCCTCGCGCGACATGCGCTTCATGTGCCGCTTGATGGCCGCGGCTTTCTTGCGCTTGCGCTCCTGCGTCGGCTTCTCGTAGAACTCGCGGCGGCGCAGCTCGGTGAGCACGCCGGCCTTCTCACAGGCGCGCTTGAAGCGCCGCAACGCGGCATCGAAATACTCGTTCTCTTTTATGCGGACACTCGGCATACGAAAATCGGTTTCCTCGCTGATTTTGGCGGTTGGCGACCCGACGGCGGTATTCTCCCCGCCGCCACCTGGGCCCGGCCGGCCTTTTTCGGCCGGAACAGGACCGCCCATTATATGGGGTCGACGCCGCCGATGAAAAGCATGAAACCCGGTATCATGAGGCCCATGCGTGTCCTGGGCGTGGAAACGAGCTGCGACGAGACCGGGGTCGCCGTGTACGACACGGAGGCCGGCCTGCTCGCCCACGTCCTGCACAGCCAGGTCGACCTGCACGCGCGCTACGGCGGCGTGGTCCCTGAAATCGCCTCCCGCGACCACCTGCGGCGCCTGCTGCCCCTGGTGCGCGAAGCGCTCGAGGCGGCCGGGATCGAGCGCGCGGACGCCGTCGCCTACACGGCGGGGCCCGGACTCGTCGGGGCCCTGATGGTCGGCGGCGGGCTCGCGAACGGCCTCGCACTGGCCTGGGGCTGTCCCGTCGTGCCGGTGCATCACATGGAGGGTCACCTGCTCGCGCCGCTCCTGGAGCCCGATCCGCCGGAGCCGCCCTTCCTGGCCCTGCTCGTATCCGGCGGCCATACCCTGCTCGTCGGCGTGGACGGCCTCGGCCGCTACCGCCGCCTCGGCACGACGCTCGACGATGCCGTCGGCGAGGCCTTCGACAAGGCGGCCAAGATGCTGGGGCTCGGCTATCCCGGCGGCCCGGCGCTCGCCGCGCTCGCCCGCGAGGGGGACGAGCGCGCCATCGACCTGCCGCGGCCGATGCTGAACCGCCCGGGGCTCGATTTCAGCTTCAGCGGCCTGAAGACGGCGCTGATGCTCGAGGTCAGGCGGGCCGAGGCGGCCGGCCGCCTCGACGAGGAGCGCGCGAACATCGCCGCTGCCTTCCAGCGCGCGGCCATCGACACGCTCGTCGGGCGCACGCTGAAGGCCGCGCGCGAGGAACGCGCCAGCCGCATCGTCGTGGCCGGCGGGGTCGGCGCGAACGCACTGTTGCGCGCGGAGCTCGCCGCATCCTTCGACGGGCGGGTGTACTACCCGCGGCCGGAGTTCTGCACGGACAACGGCGCGATGATCGCGCTCGCGGGCGCGCTGCGCCTCGAGGACGCCGGCCCGCCGGGCCCGATCCTCGCGCGGGCACGCTGGCCGCTGGAGGCGCTGGCGCCGCCCGGCGCACTGGGCGTCGCGGCATGAGCGGCGGGGCGGAGGGGGACTTCGTCTTCCTGCACGGGCTCGAGATCGAGGCCGTGATCGGCATCTGGGAATGGGAACGGAGAATCCGCCAGACCGTCCGCATCGACCTCGAGATGGGCGTGGACGTGCGTCGCGCGGCGGTCGCCGACCGCATCGAGGACACGCTGAATTACAAGGCGGTCGCCAAAAGGGTGCAGGAATTCGTCGCGGAATCGAGCTTCCAGCTCGTGGAAACCCTCGCGCAGCGGATCGCGGAAATCGTGCTGCGGGAGTTCGACGTGCCGTGGATCCGGATCACCGTCAACAAGCCCGGAGCGATCCGCGGCGCGCGGGACGTCGGCGTCCGCATCCTGAGGACCCGCGCGGACCTCGCGCCGTGACGACGGTTTTTCTCGGCATCGGCAGCAACATCGAGCCCGAGGCTCACCTCCGGCTCGCCGCGGCCGAGCTCCGGCGCCGCTACGGCGACGTCGCGTTCTCGCGTGTCTACCGGGGTCCGGCGATCGGCTTCGACGGACCGGACTTCCTGAACCTCGTCGCGCGCATCGAGACCCGGCGGTCGCCGGCGCGGCTGCTCGCCGACATCGACGCCATTCACCGGCTCGCCCGGCGCGAGCGTGGCGGCGGGCGCTTCTGCTCGCGCACGCTCGACATCGACCTCCTGCTCTACGACCGGTTGATCATGAGCGAGCCGCTCGAGCTGCCGCGTCCCGACGTGCTGCAGTACGCCTTCGTGCTGCGGCCGCTGGCGGAGCTCGCTCCCGATTTCGTGCACCCGCTCACCGGCCGCACCCTCGCCGAGCACTGGCGCGAGCTCGCGCCCACGGCGCCGGCACTGTCGCCGGTCGACCTCGATCTCGAGGAGCGCGCGGTCACCAGCCGAGACTGCGGCCGCCATCGACCGCGATGACCTGCCCGGTCACGTAACGCGCCCGCTGCAGCAGCCAGAGCAGGCAATCCGCGAGGTCGTCCGGTTCCCCGGCCCGGGCGAGGGGAACCTGGCGCAGGATGTCCTGCCGCAAGGCGTCCGGCATGCCCTCCGGCCACAGGATGGCGCCGGGCGCAATGCCGTTCACGCGCACCTCGGGCGCCATCTCCTTGGCGAGCGCGCGCGTGAGCATTTCGAGGCCCGCCTTCGCGGAGCCGTACACGCTGTGATCGCGCAACGGGCGGCGGGCGTGGATGTCGACCAGGTTGACGACCGAGCCGCCGGCTGCCTTGAGGTGCGGCCACGCCGCCTGTGACAAAAACAGCGGACCCTTCAGGTTGCTGCCGACGAGCTCGTCCCAGTGCTTCTCGGTGATCGTGCCGAGCGGCGTCGGGTAGAAGGCCGATGCATTGTTGACGAGCGCATCCAGTCGCCCGGACCACGCGACGACGGCCTCCACCAGCGACGCGGCGCTTTGCGCCTGCGCGATGTCGGCCTGGAAGGCTGCCGCCGAGCCCGGGCGCCCGGAGTTGAGCTCCGCCACGAGCGCGTGCGCTTCGGACCCGGAGCGGCGGTAGTGAACCGCGACGCTCGCGCCGGCGGCATGCAGCCGGCGCGCCAGGGCGGCGCCGACGCGCCGTGCCGCGCCGGTGACGAGCGCGCAATAGCCGGCGGGAAATGCCTGTTCGTTCGCGGACAAGGGCGGTTACTCGGCTGCCGGGGTGTGCCGCCGCCGGCGTTGGCAATCGCGGGCGGCCCGAAATACAGTGAGCCGATTATTTGGCCGACCCCCCGACCATGCAAGGACAAGCGCCCCGTCCACGCGGCCTGCCGCCGCCCGATCCGGCGAGCCTCGCGCACAGCGAGCGCGTTGCGGCGCACCTGCGGGACGAGATGGCACGCGCCGGCGGCAGCCTGAGCTTCGCGGAGTTCATGCAGCTCGCGCTGTATGCGCCGGGACTCGGCTACTACACCGCGGGCAGCGCGAAGCTCGGACCCGGCGGGGATTTCGTCACCGCGCCCGAAATCTCGCCGGTGTTCGGCCGCGTGCTGGCGCGCCAGGCGGCACAGGTGCTCGCCGGGCTGCCGTCGCGGCAAGTGCTCGAGCTCGGGGCCGGCAGCGGCGCGCTCGCGGTGCAGGTGCTGGAAGCGCTTGCCGAGCACGACCTCGCGCCCGAGCGCTACGCGATCCTCGAAGTCTCCGCGGACCTGCGCGAGCGGCAGGAGGCGCTGATCCGGAGGGAGCGTCCCGCGGACCTCGGCCGCGTGGAATGGCTCCCGGCGCTGCCGCCGGGCTTCAAGGGCGTGGTCCTCGCCAACGAGGTCGCCGATGCGCTGCCGGTCGAGCGCTTCCGGCGCACGCCGGCAGGCGTGATGCAGGGCCGGGTGCGGGCGGCGGGCGACGGCTTTGCGTGGTGCGAGGATGCCGCGCCGCCGTTCCTGGCCGCCGCCGTGCGGCACATCGAAGAGGACCTGGGACGGCCGCTGCCCGAGGGATACGTTTCGGAAGTCGCGACCGCGCTGCCCGGCTGGATCGCGGAGCTCGCCGCCAGCCTCGCGGAAGGCTTCGTATTCCTGTTCGATTACGGCGTCTCGCGCCGCGAGTACTATGCACCCGATCGCGACGGCGGCTGGCTGCGCTGCCATTTCCGTCATCGCGCGCACGAAGACCCGCTGGTGCTGCCGGGCATCCAGGACATCACGGCCTGGGTGGACTTCACGGCCGTGGCGGAGGCGGCGTCGGCTGCCGGGCTGGACATCGCCGGTTACGTGACGCAGGCCCACTTCCTGCTCCACGGGGGGCTGGAGAGCGAGCTGGCCCGCGCCTCCACGATGTCGACTGCCGCACGGCTCGAGCTCTCGCGACAGGTCAAAATGCTGACCCTGCCCGGCGAGATGGGCGAGCACGTCAAGTGCATGGGACTGCGCCGCGGCGACGTCGCGCTCCCTGAGGCGTTCGCGGCCGCCGACCGGGCGCACGTCCTCTGAAGCTTTGGATACCAACGACAACGACGGATAGCGCCCTTGAGCTGGATTCATGTCGTCGTCCTTGCCGTGGTGCAGGGACTCACCGAGATCCTGCCGATCTCGAGCTCCGGGCACCTCGTGCTCGTGCCGAACGTCATGGAATGGCAGGACCAGGGGCTGGTGTTCGACGTCGCCGTGCATTTCGGCACGCTGGTGGCCGTGTGCCTGTACTTCCGCGAGGACGTGGCGCGCATGGTGCAGGGCGGCCTGCAGGTGGCGACCGGGCGGGTCGCGACGCCGGAAGCGCGCCTCGCGCTCGCGCTCGGCATCGGCACCGTGCCGGCCGCCGTGGCGGGACTGCTCCTCGCCGGCTGGATCGCGACTCACCTGCGCGATCCCATGGTGGTCGTGGTCACGCTGTCGGGTTACGGCGTGCTGCTCGGCGTGGCCGACAAGCTCGGCCGCCGGCAACGCGAGATGCGGCACCTGACGCTCGTCGACGCCCTCGTGATCGGTACGGCCCAGGCGCTCGCGCTGGTGCCGGGCACGTCGCGCTCGGGAATCACGATCACGGCGGGGCTGTTCCTCGGATTCAAGCGCGAGGACGCGGCGCGTTTCTCGTTCCTGCTGTCTGCGCCGGTCATCCTGCTCGCGACCCTCTACGAGGTCGCGACGATTTTCGTGGAGGGCGAGGCGGTCATCTTCGGGACGCTGGCCGCCGGCGCGCTGGTGTCGGCGATCGTCGCCTACCTCACGATCGGCTTCTTCATGCGGTTCGTGCACGCCATCGGCCTGGTGCCGTTCGCCGTGTACCGCATCGTGCTCGCGGGGGTGATCCTGCTGGTGGTCGCGTAGGCGCGCGCACCGCGCGCGACCGGCGCTCGTCGACCCGCGATGCCGGCTACGCGCGCTTCGTCGCCACGTCGGCCTTGTACGCGGTGATGGCCTGCAGGCGCTTGCGCTTCAGCGCTTCGCCGATCTGCGGACCGTCGAGCCCCTCGCGGGCCAGCTCGCGGCCGGAAACCCGCGCCGCCGCCTGGCGCGCCCCGCGCAGGTAGTCCGCCTGCGGGTAAGGCCGGTCCTCCAGCCCGGCGCGGCCGCGGGCGTCCGCCTCGCAGGCGAGCAGGAACTTCTCGAAGCGCTCGGGGCGCCGGAACGCGTCCGTCCGCTCCAGCACCTTGAGGATGGTCGAGGCCCTGAGCTCGAAAGCCCGGTGCACGTGCCCGTGAAACTCGGCGACGATGAGCGCGAGCTCGCGCACGGCGGTCGGGATCGGCAGCCGTTCCGCCATCGCGCCGATGAGCCGCATGCTGCGTTTCTCGTGATTCGGGTGGCTCGGGAGCTTCGACGCGGGGGTGGTCGCCTTGCCCAGGTCGTGAGTGAGCGCCGCGAAGCGGACGTCGACCTCCGGGCTCAGGGCCGTCGCCTGGTCGAGCACCATGAGCGTGTGCACGCCGCAGTCCACCTCCGGATGCCATTCCTTCGGCTGCGGCACGCCGAACAGCGCGTCGATCTCGGGGAACACGACGGCAAGCGCGCCGCACTCGCGCAGCACCTCGAAATACACCCGCGGCGCGGGTCCCGCGAGCGCCGCTTCCGTCTCTTTCCATACGCGGTGCGGCACCAGCTCGTCGACCTCGCCGTCCTCGACCATGCCGCGCATGAGCTCCATCGTTTCGTCGGCGACCCGGAATCCCTGCGGAGCGAATCGCGCGGCGAATTTGGCGACGCGCAGCACCCGTACCGGGTCCTCGGCGAAGGCCTCGGAGACGTGCCGCAGCACCTTGTTCCTGAGATCCCGGCGTCCGCCGAAAGGGTCGACGAGCCGGCCCTCGGCGTCGCGCGCCATCGCGTTGATCGTGATGTCCCGCCGTGCGAGGTCCTCCTCGATCGTGACGTCGGGGGACGTCCGGAACTCGAAGCCGTGGTAGCCGGGTCCGGTCTTGCGCTCCGTGCGGGCGAGCGCGTACTCCTCGCCGGTTTCCGGGTGCAGGAAGACGGGGAAATCCTTGCCGACCTGGCGAAAGCCGAGGGCCTTCATCTCGTCCGGGGTCGCGCCGACGACGCACCAGTCGCGCTCCGTCACCGGCAGCCCCATGAGCTCGTCACGTACCGCCCCGCCGACAAGGTACACTTCCATCGCGCGATTCTATCCCGAATGCCCGTGAGCGGCCGCGGTCGAATCGGCCGGTACGGGTGCGCGCGGAAAGCCGGGATGGAGCGGACGACCCGGTCATCCCGGTCGTGAGCGGCCGCGTAGCGCCCTGCATGCGAATGTGGCAGGCTCGGCACGGTGAGCGCCTCACGCCCGGAACACAGTCCGACATCCCCACGAACCGGCCAGGTGCGCCGGCGACGCGCCGTCGCGGGACGCCTGCTCGGCGTGGCGGCGCTCCTCGCGATCCTGGGCGTGATGCCGCTCGGCGGCTGCTACTACATGCAGGCGATCAACGGGCACACGCACCTGATGAGCCAGCGCCGGCCCGTGTCCGAGGTCCTCAACGACCCGGCTGCACCGGAGACGCTGAAGGAACGCCTGCGTCTCGTCCAGGAAGCCCGCACGTTCTCGGTCGACGAGCTCGGCCTGCCGGACAACGACAGCTATCGCAGCTACGCCGATCTCGACCGCGATTACGTCGTGTGGAACGTGTTCGCGGCGCCGGAGTTCTCGCTGCGTCCCCGCCAGTGGTGCTACCTGGTCGCCGGCTGCGTCGCCTACCGCGGGTATTTCAACAAGGACGATGCGCTCGCCGAGGCACGGAAGCTGGAAGACGCCGGCTACGATGTCGCGGTCGGCGGCGTCTCGGCGTACTCCACGCTCGGGAAGTTCGCGGACCCCGTCCTGAACACCATGATGCGCTGGAGCGATGCGGACCTCGTGGGCACGTTGTTTCACGAGCTCGCGCACCAGCGCCTCTACATCAAGGGCGACACGCAGTTCAACGAATCGTTCGCCACCGCGGTGTCGGCCATCGGCATGGAGCGCTGGTTCGGCGCCCGCGGAATGCCGGACGAGCTCGCGGAGTACCGTGCCCGGCGCGCGCTGCGCAACGAGCTGCTGGAGATCGTGGACGCGACCAAGGCGGAGCTCGCGACGTTGTATGCGTCGGAGCTGCCGGTCGAGGAGAAGCGTCGCCGCAAGCGCGAGGTCCTGGATGCGCTGTCGGCGCGGACGGAGCGCCTGTTCGCCGATGCGGGTCGCGAAGGGAGCCCGCTCGCGGCTCCGCTCAACAACGCGCGCCTCGTGTCGCTCGGGCTGTACGAGGGCTGGGTGCCCGGCTTCCTTGCCCTGCACGACGAATGCGCCCGCGACATGACCTGCTTCTACGCGCGTGCGCGGGAGCTCGCGGCGCTGCCCGGCGGGGAGCGCATGGCCCGCCTCGAAGAGCTCTCGCTCGCCGCGCAAGGCGAGCGGCTCGCCGAATCGGGGCCCGCCGGCGGCTCCTCCGCCACCGGCAACGCCGGCGGGGGCACCGCAGCCGCCGACTAGGGCCTTCCGCGGCAGCCGGCACCGGCCCGCCGATACCGCGTTCCCCGCGGTGCGCGACCCGTTTCCGCCAGCACGGCCCCGGCGAGGCGAGCGCCGGCGCCGTGCGGCGGAAAACGCACGCGGTGCGCTACGTGCCCGCGCGCCGCAGGTCGGCAACCCCCCGGTGGACCCGCGCGCTCGACGCGCTGTGGTTCACCGGCTTGTTCTTGTCGTACCCGTAGACCTGGGCGAGCGCGTAGTTCAAGGCCGAGCCGTAGAGCGGCGTGAACGACCAGCTGCAGCCGTCGCGCGTGCCACCGGGGCAGGCGCCGGCGATCAGGTCCAGGCCCAGGGTGGGCGGCGGGAACATGCGGTCGAGGAACGGCTTGAGGTTGAGCCGGACGGTGAACGTCTGGCCCCCCAGCAGGGTGCGCTCGGCGTTGTACGCGTCGAGGGCTGCATCGCGCAGCGTGCGGTTGCCGCGCGTGAACCGGTCCAGGAACACGAAGGGGCTGAGCAGCACGTAGTAGTTCAGCTCCCGGGCGCCGTTGGCGGCCTTGGCCCCGATGTATTCCCAATCGTCGTTGAACTCCGAGCCCCAGCAGGACACCTGGTAGACGGCGTTGATGTTGAGCGGCTGGCCGCCGTTGCTGGCCCGGATCTCCCGGATTTTCTGCGGCGACGCCGCCGCGCCGTGGAACACCAGCCGCGGGCTGTTGCACGCGACGTTGTTGTAGGAGGAATTCCTGCCCGACTTGCTGCCGCAGCCGTGCACGTTGATCAGGATGTCGATGACGTGATTGTTCCGGTGGAGGTTCAGGAGCGTGTTGCTGAACGTGCTGAAGGTCGCCTCGTCGTCGGTCAGCACGACCACCGTGTCGTAGTACGGCTCGGCCATCGCCTTCAGGCAATCGGACATGACGGTTTCGCCGTACACGTTGATGAAAGCCTTGAAGGGGTCCTCGCCGCTCTGGATCCCGCGGTTCGCCAGCACGCCGAACATCTCGCGGGCACAGCCGCCCGCGGGCAGCCCGGCCGAGGCGGCGACCGTGCCGAGGTGCTGGCCCAGCATCCTGGAAACGTCGCGCACCAGCATGCTCGATATTTCGTCGGCGAGCGTCGCGGCCGGCAGGCCGAAGGTGCCGGCGACCTGCACGGTGGCGTCCACGACCGGCATCACCAGCGAGCGGATGTTCGAGGGCATGAGCCGGCCATAGTCGAACTCCAGGACGGAGCGCGCGAGCCCCTGCCAGGAGACGCTGAAACCCTGCTGGTTGTTCTCCTCCACGACGATGACCATCGCCCGCCGGGGCGACAACTGCCGGGGCAGCTTGGTCGTGGGGGACAGCGCGGGCCGGGTCGCAAGGTCCCGCGGGTCGACGGTCTGGGGCTGCGGACGCTGCTGGTCCGTGGTCTGGAGCTGCGGGCGCAGCTGCGTGTCGGACAGTGTTGCCTTGTCCGTAGCCTGGACCTGCGGGCGCTGCTGCAGGCTGGACGCGGGTGCCTTGTCCTGGGCCAGCGCCGCGGGAGTGCCGGCCACGGTCAGCGCGGCGGCGAGGGCGGCGGTCCAGCGGGCGGCACCGGTGCGGTGCCGGGCCCACCGGCGCGCCAGGTTTGACTTGCTCATCGTTCTGCCTCCCCAGTCGTTCTTCTGGTAGCGGTTGGTTCCGTCCGCGCCGGCCGCACGGCCGGCAGCGGGCGAGCCCAAGTTGGCAGGAGGCGAGGAGGAAGGTCCTGAGAAAGTCCTGAGAAATTCCTGCGAGATTGCCGCGCCCGGCCGGGCGGTGACGCGGGCAGGCAGACCTGAGCGGAACCGGCGAGACCGGCCCTAATCGGCGCCGACGGGCCCCGGCGCGGCGTGGGAGACCTGCTGTGGCGGGGGACCGACGGCGCGCAGGGCGGCGGAGAGGCGCGCGGCCTCGCCCGTCAGGCGCCAGTGGAAGATGGCGTCCGCGACCAGCACCCGGCGCACGAACGCCCGGGTCTCGTCGTAGGGGATGTTCTCGATCCAGATGCGGGCATCCAGCGCATCCTGCGGCGTGCGCCCGAGCCACTCGTCCACCTTGTTCGGACCGGCGTTGTACGCGGCCGTGGCGAGCACCAGGTTGCCGCCGAAGCGTTCCAGCATCTTCGCGAGGTAAGTGGTGCCGAGGCGGATGTTGCTTTCGGGATCGGTCAGCGTGGCGAGACCCGCCCACGGGAGGCCGATCTCCGCCGCCGTGCGCTTCCCGGTGCCGGGCATGAGCTGCATGATGCCGATCGCTCCGGCATGCGAGCGCACGTCCGCCATGAACAGGCTCTCGCTGCGCGCCACGGCCCAGGCCCAGCTCCGGCGAATGCCGGCCGTGCTCGCGGCCTCCGCGAACGCCTCGACGAACGCGAGCGGGTAGCGGATGGCCAGGTCGTCGTAGACGCCGCCTTCGGCCAGCGTCGCGATCGCCTGCGAGTGCCAGTTCCACTCGTGCGCGAGCACGGCGGCTTGCACCCGCCGCTCGCGATCCAGACGGCCGACGGCCTCGTTCCATTCCGAGCGGGCGCGGCTCTCGAGGCCGACGTGGAAGAGCTCGCGCGCTCGCACGAGAGCGGGATCGGCGCCGAGCTCGGCGAGCACCGCGGCGTCGCGGGGCGCGTCGGCATGGCCGAACGCGTACTCGAGCCCGATCTCGTCCGCCGCGAGGAAGCCGAACCAGCTTCGCTCGCGGGCGAGCTCGTGGAAGAGCGCGCGTGCCGGCCCGGCGCGGCCCGTCCGCTCCAGCGCCACCGCGCGCCAGTAGCGCCATTCCTGCGCCGACTGCTGCTCCGCCGGCATGTCGGCAATCGCCGCCAGGGCGTCGGCCCACTCCTGCCGGAGCAGGGCGGCGCGCACCTGCCAGGCCCGCACGCGCTCGTCCCGGGCGTCTTCCGGCAGCTCCCGCAGCAGCTCGAACGCTTCCGGGCGGTGCTGCTGCGCCGCGGAGAGCGCGATGTAGCGGGCGATCTTCGCCGCTTCGGCGGGCAGGAAGTCATGGCTCGCCGCCGTCCTGCGCCACAGTGCATGGGCGCGGCCCGCTTCGTTCCAGGCGACGCGCTCCAGCGCGTAGAGAAGCTGCTCGCGGTGCTCGCGGGCGTCGCTGCAGGCGGCATCCTCCTCGAGGAAGCCGACCGGGTCGTCGCCGGCCGCGATCCAGCGCTCCGCACGCTCCAGGGCCGCGGCGTCCATCGACCTGGCGAGATACCGCGCCAGCCGGAACTCGCGCGCCCCGATCGCGAGGTCGAAGCGTTGCTCGACGAGATCGGCGTCGAGGTGTCCCGCGCCCCGCAGGTAATCGAACACCGGGTCGCACTCGTCGACCTGGCTCCGCCCGGTGAGCCACAGCGAGCGCGCGAGGGAGGCGAACGCGGGGAAAGTGTCGGTCCGTATCGCGGCCTGCACGGCCAGGCAGTCGAGGCGCGCCGCGCCCGCCTCCGCGTAGTGGCGGCGATACAGGTCGAGGTAGTCCGTCCAGCGCTCGTCCGCCGCGAGCCTGAGGGCATAGCGATAGCGCAACTCCCGCGCCGCGCTGAGATGCCCCCACGTCGCGAGGAACTCCTGCACCCTTTCGTCGGCGACGGAGCCGAGCTTCGCCGTGAGCCAGGCCGCCTCGAGGTCGGGCCAGAGCACGTAATCCTCGAGCAATGCGCGGCGCTCCGCCACGGGCGCCCATTCGCCGCGTTCCGCCGCGGGCCAGGCTTCGCGGAAGGCCTGGCGGCGCGCGTCGAGATCCGCGGCGGTGCCGACGCCGGCACACGCGACGAGTGCAAGCACGCCGGCTACGGGAAAGATGCCGGTGCGGCGGAGGGAGAAGCGGCGCATGCAGCGACGATACTGGCGCGGCAATGCCCGTGCAACCGGCGCGGCGCGCGCAAAGCCTGCACGAAAAAGCCCGGCCGCATGCGGCCGGGCTTTCACGTGGCTTCTGCTCGCGCTCAGCGAATCTGCAGCATGAGCTGGCGATCGCCGCGGCGCACGAGGAGGAAAATGATGTCGCTGCGCTCCGCGATTTCCTGCAGGCTCTCGATGTCCCGCACGCGCACGCGGTTGGCGGCGATGATCACGTCGCCCGTGCGCAGTCCGCGCTGGGCGGCCGGGCTGTTGGGCTGGACGTCGGTGACCTCGACGCCGCCGTCGCCGCCGGTCACGGTGGCAAACGTCGCGCCCGAGAGGCCCGGGTGTATGTCCGCGCCGACACCGGCCATCGTCGTGCGCTCCTGGAGCACCGCCGTGGCGGTGCGGCGGTCGCCGTCGCGCACGTACTCGATGCGCACCCGGTCACCCGGTCCTTTCAGCCCGATGGCCGTGGCCAGGTCCTGGTTGGTTTCGATGCGTTCGCCGTCGACGGCCACGATGATGTCGCCGACCTTGATGCCGGCTTCCTCGGCCGCGGAATCCGGTGCGACGTCGGCGACCAGCGCGCCGTACTTGACGGAGACGCCGAGCGCTTCCGCGGTCTGCGGGGTGACCGTCTGGATCGTCACGCCGAGCAGGCCGCGCCGCACCTCGCCGAACTCCAGTATCTGCCGCATGACGGTGCTCGCGATCTTCGTCGGCACCGCGAACCCGATCCCGATGTTGCCGCCGGTGCTGCTCAGGATCGCGGAGTTGATGCCGACCAGCTCGCCGCGCATGTTGACGAGCGCGCCGCCGGAGTTGCCGGGGTTGATGGAGGCGTCGGTCTGGATGAAGTCCTCGAGCCCGTCGCGGCTGATGCCGGAGCGCCCGAGGGCGCTGACGATGCCCGAGGTCACGGTGTGTCCGAGTCCGAACGGGTTGCCGATCGCGATCACGAAATCGCCCACCCGGAGCTCGTTCGAGTCGCCGATGGGAATCTCGACCAGGTCGTCGGGCTCGACCTTGAGCACGGCGATGTCGGTGGCGGGATCCGTCCCCACCACTTCCGCCTCGAGCGAGTCGTTGTTGTAGAGGAACACCTCGATCTTGTTCGCGTTCTCGACGACGTGATTGTTGGTGAGGATGTAGCCGTTCTCGGCGTCCACGATGACGCCGGAGCCCGCGCTCGCGACCTCCTGCGAGCCGCCCGGCAGGTCCGGCAGGCCGAAGAAGCGCCGGAACATCTCGTCGGCATAGGGCGACCGGGTACGCACCGTCTGGCTGACCCGGATGTTGACGACCGCCGGTGACACCCGCTCGACCAGCGGTGCGAGGCTCGGGAGCGGCTGCTCACCGACCGAGGGCGGCAACTGTGCGCTCGAAGCACAGGAGAGCCCGAGCAGGAACGTGAAGGCGAAAAACGGGGTAAACCTGGGCGCTGGTTTCATCGATCGGCTTCTCTCGTCAGGGCGGATTGGCTCTCGCGGCCCGACCGGCGGGCCCAACACGCGCGGACAACCGGCGGCGCCCGGAGTTCCTCGCGGTCTGTGTGAAGGCGCCCCCTTCCGGCGTCCCGGTCATGGATGCCGGAAGGGGGCTCAACGTCGCACTGCCTCAGGCCGCCTGCACCGTGATGCGGCGCGGCTGCACCTCGGGCTGCTTCGGAATCGTCACTTCGAGGATACCGTTGGCCGTCCTCGCCGTGATGTTATCGGCATCGGCCGCCTCCGGCAGCGCAAACCGGCGGCGGAACCGCCCGGTCACGCGCTCGAGGCGCTTCAGGCCGTCGAACTCCTCTCTCTTCTCGTCCCGGCGCTCACCGGCCACGGTGAGCACGCCCTTCTCCATGCTGATCTCGATGTCCTCGGGGTTGACGCCCGGGACGTCGGCCCGCAGCACGAAGCGATCCTTCTCCTCCACGATGTCGATCGCCGGTACCCAGTCCGACACCACGTGACGGTCTGCCGGGACCGCCGCTCCGAGGCGCCGGCCGGCGAGCTCGTCCAGGTCGCGCCGGAGCAGGTCAATGAGCCCCCAGGGCTCGAACGTCGCAAGATTCATTCTTTATCCACTCCTCGTAAGCCTCTGCGCCCACGTGGCAAGCGGCATTCCGCCGCTCGCGTGCTGGCGGTTGTATTGGGCCGGGAAACCCACGTTTCAAGCGGCCGGGCGGTCCCGCCGGGAAGCCGCCAGGGGCCCGCGCGGCACCCGCAGCGGGCTGTTATTGTCCACAACATGTTGGGCAGCGGGCGTCGCCGGGCAGGCTCGCGGGAATTCCCGGGGGATTTCAGGGAATCACCTTCGTTGTTCTTATAAGTGATTGATTCTTCTTGAACTAATGATACGGGCCGAAATGCGGTGCAAGCCTTGACAGCGACCGGGGCGGGGCATACTCTCTCGGGTCAGCAGACACAACATCTTGTGTCTGGCATAAGAGGCATAATCGATCCGTTGTGGACACTCGTCGCCAGGAACGACCTGGCGGTGAGCGGGGAACTATTGCCATCTCGATTCGAACGAACACCGGGGGAGCGGCGGTCCGTCACGACGGTCTCCCGGCAGCAGCACGGGGAGTGTGGGTCGACATGAAGTCCGCGGTGAATCTTCACGCCAGGAACCCGGTGACCGAGATCAGCTTCCAGCCGGCGTCGCTGGACATCTGGAGCGCCAAGTACCGTCTCACCACCAAGGACGGTACGCCGATCGACCAGACGATCGACGACACCTACCGGCGCGTCGCGCGCGCGCTCGCGGACGTCGAGGCGGAGCCCGACCGGGAGCGCTGCTACGAGGAGTTCCTGTGGGCTCTCAAGAGCGGCGCCATTCCCGCCGGCCGCATCATCTCGAACGCCGGCGCGCAGGAGCACAAGCCCGCAACCTCCACCATCAACTGCACCGTGTCCGGGACCATCCACGACTCGATGGACGACATCCTGCAAAAGGTCCACGAGGCGGGGTTGACGCTCAAGGCCGGCTGCGTTGCGCCGGATACTTCCGTCTACACGGACCGGGGCCTGGTGACCGCGGAGCGTGCCGTCGTCGAACGGCACTCGAGCATCCTGTGTTACGACCGCGATGCCAGGCGCTTCGAAATGCGACCGATCCTGCGTCACTTGACGACGCACGTGCCGCGGGACCAGAACGTCGAGATCGTATCGAACGGCGCAAGGCTGAGGACATCTCGCAAGCATCCGGTACTGGTCTATCGGGCGGGCAAGCTCATCTACACGCGTGCCGATGACGTCCGTGGTGACGATGCCCTCGTGCATTACCAGTTTCCATGGACGGCCGAACGGGAACGTGCAATGGACGCGTGGTTCGCCGGGGCACATCTGGGTGATGGGTGCGCCTATCCGAAACGGATGAATTACAAGGCCTCGCGAACTTCCTGGGCGGCACGTGCGCGCACGTTCGGCGAGCGGCTCGTCTTCAAGATTCGCGCCGCGGAACGAGACGTTGTCAGACGCTATGCCGCGTTCTTCCAGGCATTTTGTGGTTCGCAGGCGCAGAGTGTCGCAACGGTGACGGCGTACGGCACGCCGGTCTGGGACTATACGGTCGCCAGCTTCGAGGCGAGTCGCGCGGCCGCGCTCATCGATCACCAGGTCGGCAGGAAGAGCGCTGCTCTGCATGTCCCGCAGTGGATACAGCGTCACCCGGAAAAGCATTTCCTGCCGTTTCTCGCGGGCATTATCGATACGGACGGCACGGTGTCGGCCGAGCGCGGCGCCGTATCGATCGCGATGCGCAGCCATGCTTTCGCCGCCGAGCTCAAGGCGTTGCTTGGTCTCTTCGGTGTACACGCAGCTCTGACGCGGCGCAAGCCGCGCGAGCACGAGCTTCGCGGCCGTACCGTCGTCGATCGCGGCGGCGCGTCATTGAAAATCTCGGACTCGAGATTCCTCGAGGTGGTCGCCGGCTTCATGGCGGATCGTGCCAAGCGTGAACGGATCAAGCGGTATGCGAGTCAGGCGGGTCAGTACGATCGCTACGTGATGCCCGAAGTGCTCCGCGACGCCCTCGTGAGCAAGGCAGCCACGCTCGGCCACGAGGAACGGCAGTCGCTCGGCTTTTATCACGGCTATCACGGGAAACGCATCGTGAGCCGGATCTGGCTCGATCGCTGGGCAGCGCGCTTTCCGGAGCTCGAGGAGCTCGTGAATTTCGCCCGCACGCTGCGGCCGGTCGATGGCGTGCGTTTCGGCCTGGACCTCCCCGAGACCTTCTACGACTTTACCGTCGCGGAACACAACAATTACCTCGCGGGCACGAGCGGCCTCATGGTCACCCACAACTGTGGCATCGGCTACGAGTTCTCGACCCTGCGCCCGAAAGGCGCGTACGTCACCGGTGCCGGCGCCTACACCTCCGGGCCGCTGTCGTTCATGGACATCTACGACAAGATGTGCTTCACGGTGTCCTCGGCGGGCGGGCGCCGCGGCGCGCAGATGGGCACCTTCGACATCGGCCACCCGGACGTGCTCGATTTCATCCGCGCCAAGCGCGAGGACGGGCGGCTCCGGCAGTTCAACCTGTCGCTCCTGATCACCGACGAGTTCATGCAGGCGGTGCTGAACGATGCCGAGTGGCCGCTCGCGTTTCCGGTGAAGCCGAACGAGGTGGAGCAGGAAGGGCTCGATCTCAGCGACGAGAAGCAGTTCGTCTGGCGCGACTGGCCGGATCCCGAGCACTACGTGCGCAACGAGGAGGGGCTGGTGGCGTGCCGCGTGTATCGCCGGCTCCCGGCGCGCCGGGTGTGGAACCTGATCATGGCCTCCACCTACGACTTCGCGGAGCCGGGGTTCGTCCTGATCGACCGCGTCAACGAGATGAACAACAACTGGTTCGCGGAGAACATCCGGGCGACCAATCCCTGCGTCACCGCGGACACCTGGGTGCACACCGCGGACGGCCCGCGGCAGGTCTCGGAGCTTACGGGCTCGCCGTTCTACGCGAGGGTGGACGGCAAGGATTACCGCACCGGCCCGGAGGGATTCTTCCGCACCGCGACGAAGCCCGTCGTCAAATTGCGGACCGCCGAAGGCTACGCCTTGCGGCTGACGGCAGATCACCGGGTGCGCCGCGTGACCACGCTGACACGCTGGGTGCGCGAGACGGAATGGTGTGCTGCCGGCGAGCTGCGGCCCGGCGACAGGGTGCTGCTCGGCGACCACCGCCGGCGCGCCGAATGGCCGGGCCGGTACGGTGACGCGGAAGGTTACCTGCTCGGGCTTCTCGCGGGCGACGGCACGGTCGAATCGGAGCATGCCGTGCTGTCCGTGTGGCTGCCGGCGACCGCCGTGAACGAGGGCGTCGGCGAGCGCGATGCCGGCGTACGTGCGGTGATGGCGGCGGCCGAGGTTGCGGCACGCTCGCTGACGCACCGCTTCGATTTCACCGGCTGGCACGACGTGACGGGCAGGGGCGAATACCGGCTGACAAGCGCGGCGCTCCGGCAGCTCGCGGGCGAGCTCGGTATCACGCCCGGCGCCCGGACCGTGACGCCCGCCATCGAACGCGAGTCGAGCGCCTTCTACGCGGGCTTCCTGCGCGGCCTGTTCGACGCGGACGGGTCGGTGCAGGGCTCGCAGGCGAAGGGCGTGAGCGTGCGGCTCGCGCAGTCGGACCTGCCCGCGCTCGAAGCGGTCCAGCGCATGCTGCTCAGGCTCGGCATCGCGTCCACGATTCACCGTGACCGGCGCCCGGCCGGCGAAGCCGTGCTGCCGGACGGCCGCGGCGATACCGCGGTCTATGCGACGAAGCCCCGGCACGAGCTGGTCATCAGCGGCGACAACCTCGCCCGGTACGCGGAGCGCATCGGTTTCGCGGACTCCACCAAGATGGCGAAGCTGAATCGCGCGCTGGCCGCTTACCGGCGCTCGCTGAATCGCGAACGGTTCGTCGCGCACGTGACCGCGGTCGAGCCCGACGGCATCGAGGACGTCTACGACGTGCAAGTGCCGGGCATCAACACGTTCGATGCGAACGGCCTGCATGCGCACAATTGTGGCGAGCAGCCGTTGCCGCCGTACGGCTCCTGCCTGCTCGGCTCGGTCAACCTGACGCGCTTCGTCCGCGACCCGTTCACCGAGAAGGCGCGCTTCGACTGGGACGAGTTCCGCCGCGTCGTCAAGGTGTTCACGCGCATGCTCGACAACGTCGTCGAGATCAACGGCCTGCCGCTGCGTGAGCAGCGCACCGAGATCCTGCGCAAGCGGCGCCACGGCATGGGCTTTTTGGGCCTCGGGTCGACGATCACGATGCTGCGCATGAGATACGGCGAGCCGGCGTCGGTGGAGTTCACCGAGGAAGTGGCGAAGCAGCTCGCGCTCGCGGGCTGGGAGGCCGGTCTCGAGCTGGCGCTCGAGAAAGGGCCCGCGCCGATCATGCTGGAGGAGTTCACGGTCACGCCGGAGATGCTGGCGAAACGGCCGGAGATGGCGGCGGACGGATACAAGGTGGGCGACCGCGTACCGGGGCGTATCCTGCACGCCCGGTACAGCCGCTACATGCAGCGCATCGCGCAGGAAGCTCCGGAGCTCGTCGAGCGGCTCGCGGAGGTGGGGGCGCGGTTCACGCACCACAGCTCGATCGCGCCCACCGGCACGATCTCGCTCTCGCTCGCCAACAATGCGAGCAACGGCATCGAACCGAGCTTCGCCCACCACTATTTCCGCAACGTGATCCGGCAGGGCAAGAAGAGCAAGGAAAAGGTGGACGTGTTCTCGTTCGAGCTGCTCGCCTACCGGGAGCTCGTGAACCCGCGGGCGATGCCGCCGGATCCCGGGAAGGGCGGGAACGGCAAGGACGAGCTGCCGGACTACTTCCTCACGGCCGACGACATCACGCCGAAAGCCCACGTCGACATCCAGGCGGCGGCGCAGAAGTGGATCGACTCGTCGATCTCGAAGACGGCGAACGTGCCGACCGATTACCCGTACGAGGACTTCAAGGACATCTACCTGTACGCCTACAAGAAAGGCTTGAAGGGCTGCACCACGTTCCGGTTCAACCCCGAGGCATTCCAGGGCGTGCTGGTGAAGGAACAGGATCTCAAGAACACGGTCTACGTATTCACGCTCGAGGACGGCACCGAGGTCGAGGTCAAGGGCGACGAGGAGATCGAGTACGACGGCGAGGTGCACACGGCGGCGAACCTGTTCGACGCCCTGAAGGAAGGCTATTACGGCAAGTTCTGACGAACGGTCTCGCGGGCCGGGGACGGTACTGGAAAGTGAGCACAATCAAGATCGACAAGAAGATCGTGGGCTATGCGGTGAAGCCGCCCGCGAAGCGTGAAGCACCGAAAGCGGAGAAGCGGGAGTCCGAGGCCGCGACGAAGGCCGAAGTGATCCGCATGCACGAGAAGCTCGAGCGCCCGGAGGTGCTCGTCGGCTCGACGTACAAGGTGAAGACGCCGGTCTCGGACCACGCCATGTACGTCACCATCAACGACATCGTGCTGAACGAGGGCACCGAGTACGAGAAGCGGCGGCCGTTCGAGATCTTCATCAACTCGAAGAATCTCGATCACTACCAGTGGATCGTGGCCCTGACGCGCATCATCTCCGCCGTGTTCCGCAAGGGCGGCGACGTGACGTTCCTGGTCGACGAGCTGAAGGCCGTATTCGATCCGCGTGGCGGTTACTGGAAGCCGGGCGGGCGCTTCATGCCGTCGATCATCGCCGAGCTCGGCTACATCGTGGAGAAGCACCTGATCTCGATCGGCATGCTCGCCCCGCCGGAACCGGACGCGAACCAGCAGCGCCTCATCGAGCAGAAGCGCGCCGAGTACGAGGCGGCTGCGCGCCAGCAGGACGCCTTCTCGACGAGCGAGTTCCCGGACGGCGCACAGCTCTGCACGAAGTGCAACACGACGGCACTCGTCGTCCTCGACGGCTGCATGACCTGCCTGAACTGCGGCGACTCCAAGTGCGGGTGATCGTGCAGTCGCTTCCAATCGCCCTGAAAGTGCCCACTCGCATCGTTCTTCGATAGGTTTCGGCGTTCCGGCCTGATCGCCCCGGGTTTCAGCTCTCCGGGATGTCGAGTCGGAGCCCCGCCTTGATGCGTTGGGCCATCTCGTGCGGCACGCCAGCCTCGTGCCGCCGGCCGTCGCCACGCGCGCCGTGTAAAGCGCACACGGTCCCTGTCCGACTGCGCCACGGAGGCCGTGCCGCGGCCGGTTCTCGCCGCGTGCGGCCGTCCATTGGCCGCGGTGCCGCCCCGGTGGCGCGCTCGCATCGTAACCCCGGAGGCGAAACGGCAGTCGCGGCACCAGCGCCGGCCGGCTAGAATCGTCGCACCCCGTGCGCAGCGAAACCTGGTCATCGCGGATCGCGTTCTATTTCGTGTCCATCGGCGCGGCCGTCGGGCTGGGCTCGATGTGGCGCTTTCCTTACCTCGCGGGCCAGTACGGCGGCGCCTTCATCGTCGTCTTCATCGCGACCTGCGCCCTGATCACCACGCCCATCCTGGCCGCGGAGTTCCTGCTCGGACGTCGCGGGCGGGGCAGCCCACCGGCGGCGACGCGCGCGGTGGCCACGATGGCAGGGCGCGCGCCGTCGTGGGCGTCGATCGGCTGGCTCGGCACGCTGGCGATGTTCGTGATCATGACGTACTACGGCGTGATCGGCGGCTGGGTGCTCGCGTACGCGGCGGATTTCGCCGGTGACGGGCTCCGCGGGCTCGATGCCGCCGCCATCGGCGATCGCTTTGCCGCTTTGCTGGGCGATCCCCGGGCGCTGGCGTCCTGGCACCTGCTGTTCATGGCTTTGACCGTCGCGATTTCCGCCGCCGGGCTCGCACGCGGCATCGAGCTCGCAAACAAGATCATGATCCCCGGCCTGTTCGCGTTGCTGATCGCGCTCGTGGGCTACTCGTTTGCGACCGGCGACATGGCCCGCGGCGCACCGTTCATCTTCCGTGCCGACTGGTCGCAGCTCGACGCGGCGGTGGTGCTCGCCGCGGTGGGCCAGGCCTTCTACGCGACGGGCATCGGCATGGGGATCATGCTGGCCTACGGCGCGTACGTCCCGCGCGAGGTTTCGCTGCTGCGCTCCGGTGCCGTCATCAGCACGTCGATCATCGTTGCCTCGATCCTGGCGAGCCTGGTCATCTTCCCGCTCGCGTTCCGGCACGGCGTCGATCCCGCGCAGGGCCCGGAGCTCGCGTTCGTGGTCCTGCCCACGATCTTTGCGACCATGCCGGGCGGGCAGTGGGCCGGGTCCGCTTTCTTCGTGCTGCTCGCCTTCGCCGCGCTGAGCTCTGCGATCGCCGGCATCGAGCCTTCGGCGGCGGTGCTGCGCGAGCGGCTGGGATGGTCGCGGGGTACCGCCGCAACCGTCGTCGGCGGCGCCATGTGGCTGGCCGGGCTCACGGCGGTGCTGTCGTTCAATGCCTGGGCCGGGGTGCGGCCGCTGGCCGCGGTGCCGGCATTCGCCGACACCGGCATCTTCGAGCTGCTCGATTACACCTCGGCCAACCTGCTGCTGCCGGTCGGCGCGCTCCTGACCTGCGTCTTCGTCGCGTGGCGTCTGCCCGCCCGCGTCGTCGGCGACGAGCTCGGCCTGCGGGGAGGGCTGCTCCGGGGCTACCGGCTCGTCGTCGGCCTGCTTTGCCCGCTGGCGATCCTCGCGCTGTTCGTCGCGAACCTGTGACCGCGTGTCGCTGCCGCCGCTTTCCCGGTCCCGTGCGTACGGGTAGTATGCCGCCGTGACGCTCGCAATCCCGGACTTTTCCGTCGCCCGTGTGCTCGTCGCCGGCGACGTGATGCTCGACCGCTACCTGTTCGGCGGCACGAGCCGCATCTCACCCGAAGCCCCCGTTCCCGTCGTCCACGTGCACACGAGCGACGACCGCCCGGGCGGCGCGGCGAACGTGGCCGTGAACCTGGCAACGCTCGGCGCCCGCACGACCCTGCTCGGCGTCGTCGGGTGCGATCCGGAAGCGGAGCTGCTCCGCGGGCTGCTCGCGCGCGGCGGCATCGACTGCCGCTTCGTGGAGAGCAAGGGACGCCCGACGATCACGAAGACGCGGGTGCAGAGCCGCGGGCAGCAGCTCATTCGCCTGGATCGCGAGGAGCCGGCGGGAGGCGGCACGGACGAGGGTTTGGCGGATTTCTTCATCGGAGAGCTCGACGGCAGCGACGTCGTGGTGCTGTCCGATTACGGCAAGGGCGCTCTCGCCGAGGTGCAGCGCATGATCGCGGCCTGCCGCGAGCGCGGGCTGAGGGTGCTGATCGACCCGAAGGGAACGGACTTCGACAGGTACCGCGGGGCGACGCTGATGACGCCGAACCAGGCCGAGTTCGAGGCGGTCGCGGGCGCGTGCCGCACGGAAGCCGAGCTCGTCGAGCGGGCGCGGGACATGGTTGCGCGGCTCGAGCTCGACGCCCTCGTGGTCACGCGCAGCGAGAAAGGCATGCTGCTGGTCGCCACCGACAGCGAGCCGGTGTTCCTCTCGGCCGACGCGCGCGAGGTGTACGACGTGACCGGCGCCGGGGACACCGTGATCGCCACGCTCGCCGCGTCGCTGGCGAGCGGCGCCGCGCTCGAAACCGCCGCTGCCCTCGCGAACCTGGCAGCGGGACTCGTCGTGCGCAAGATCGGCGTTGCATCGGCCTCGCCCTGGGAGCTCCAGGTGGCGCTGCACCAGCGCGGGGAAGGCGGCCGCGGCCTGTTCAACGAAGCCGAGCTGCTCGCCGCCGTGGCGGAGGCGCGCAGCCGCGGTGAGCGGATCGTCATGACCAACGGCTGCTTCGACGTCCTGCACGCGGGACACGTGTCGTACCTCGAGGAGGCGAAGAGCCTGGGCGATCGCCTGATCGTGGCCGTGAACGACGATGCCTCGGTCACCCGCCTGAAAGGTCCGCAGCGGCCGATCAACAAGCTGGCCGATCGCATGGCGGTGCTGTCCGGACTCGCGGCGGTCGACTGGGTCGTGCCGTTCTCCGAGGACACGCCGGCACGCCTGATCGAGGCCGTGCGCCCGGACGTGCTCGTCAAGGGCGGGGACTATCGCGTCGAGGAGATCGCGGGCGGCGAGGCGGTGCTGCAAAGCGGGGGAGAAGTGCGCGTGCTCGCGTTCCGTGAAGGTCACTCCTCGACCCGCATCATCGACAAGCTCGCGCAATGACGGCGCCGGCCGGCGCGGGCCACGGCTGCGCTCGCATCCATTGATCAGGGTCCTGTACGCCCTCCTGACCTACCTCCTGATGCCGGTATACGCGCTGTACTGGCTCTCGCGGGGGTTCGTGAACCGCGCTTACTGGGACCGTTTCGGCCAGCGCTTCGGTTTCGGCTATCCCGAGATCGAGTCGGGCAGCATCTGGATCCACGCAGTCTCGGTGGGCGAGGTGCAGGCTGCAGTGCCGCTGATCCGCGCGCTGATGCGCCGCTACCCGGAGCGCACCATGCTGGTCACGACGGTCACACCGACCGGCGCGGCGCGGGTTGCGACGGTCTTCGGCGACAGCGTGCGGCACTCGTACATCCCGTTCGAGACGCCCAACGCGGTTCGCAGCTTCTTTGCGGCGACGAAGCCTGACATCGCGCTGATCATGGAAACGGAGATCTGGCCCAACCTCTACCACGCCTGCGGCGCGCGCGGCATCCCGCTCGTGCTGGTCAGCGCGCGCATCTCGCCCAAATCGGTGGACCGCTACCGCAAGCTCCTGCCGCTATTTCGCGAGACGCTGTCCTACGGGATCGTCATCGCCGCGCAGAGTGAGACGGACGCCGAGCGCTTCCTGTCACTCGGGGCACCTCCCGAGCGAACGCGCGTCACCGGCAACATCAAGTTCGACATCGAGCTCGATCCCGACCTTGCCGCGCGCGGGCGCGCGCTGCGCGAGGACATGCTGGGATCGCGGCCGGTGTGGGTCGCGGCGAGCACGCACAATCGCGAGGAGGAGCTCGTGCTCGCCGCGCACCGGCGCATCCGCGAGACGCACTCCGACACCCTGCTGGTGCTGGTGCCGCGGCATCCGGAGCGCTTCGACGCGGTCCGCCAGTTCCTCGAGCGCGAGCAGCTCCCGTGGATCGCGCGCACGGATGGCCGGCCGGCGGCCCCGGACACCGCGGTGCTCCTCGGCGACACGATGGGGGAAGTGCCGCTGTTCTACTCGGCCGCGGACGTCGCGTTCGTGGGCGGCACGCTGGTGCCGGTCGGCGGGCACAACCTGCTGGAGCCGGCGGCGCTGGGGCGCCCGGTCGTCACCGGCCCGCATCTTTTCAACACGCAGGAGATCGCCGACCTGTTCCGGCGCATGGGGGCACTCGAGCTCGTGCACGACGACGTCGAGCTCGCAAGCGCCGTGACGGCGCTGCTCGACGACGAGGCAAAAGCCGCCCGCATGGGCGAGGCCGGCCGCCGCATCGTGCTCGACAACCGCGGCGCGCTCGCGCGCCTGCTCGACCTGATCGCGCCGCTGGTTCCTGAGAAGCGCGTTACCGGCACGGCTTGAAGGTGCGGCGCCGCGCGCGGTGCGCTCCAGCCAGGGGAGCTGCTACGAGGTCTCGGCTTCGTCGCGGATGACTTCCTCCGGCGGCTTGCGCTCCTCGAGCCAGCGGTCGATCTGCTCGAGGTCCTGCACCTTGAGCGTGCCGGCCGCCTGCTTGAGGCGGAGGACGTTGAGGACGTAGTCGTAACGGCTCTGGTAATAGTTCGTGATCGCCTCGTACAGCGCGCGCTGCGATTCGAGGACGTCCACGATGGTGCGCGTGCCGACGTCGAAACCCGCCTGGGTCGCTTCGAGCGCGGTGCGGCTCGAGCGGACGGCCTGCTCCAGCGCGTTCACCCGGCTGATCTCCGACAGCACGCCGAGATAGGCGTCGCGGGTGGCGCGCTCGGTCTCGCGGGCGATGCGCTGCAGCGCCTCCATCTCCGCCCGGTGCAGGTACACGGCTTCCCGGACCGACGACGAGGTCCGGCCGCCGGAGAACAGCGGCACCGTGACCTGCACGCCGATGAATTCGTCGTTCCGGATGTCGTCGATCTGGGCGAACACCGGAACGCCTTCCCGGATCGTCTCGGAATCGGCGCTCTGGTCCTGGCTGGCGCGGCGCGCCACGAGGTCGATCGTCGGGTAGTGCCCGCTGCGGCGGAACGAGATCTCGTCGCGGGCGATGCGCTCGTCGAAGCGTGCGGCGAGCAGCGTGAGGTTCTGTTCCATCGCCTGGTCCACCCAGGCGTCCACCTCGGCCGGGTTCGGGGCAGCCAGCGGGAACTCCTCCTTGGGGGCGGCGAGCTGGCGCACGCGCTCGCCCGTGATCTCGCGCAAGAGCTCCCGGGCCGTGGCGAGATCGCGCTGGGCCCGGATCTCGGCCGCGACTGCCTGGTCGTACGCCGCCTGCGACTCCTGCACGTCCGTGATGGCGATGAGGCCCACCTCGAAACGCTGCCGCGCCTGCTCGAGCTGGCGGGCGATCGCCTGCCGGTCCGCGTGGATCGAGGTGAGGCGATCCTCGGCGGCGAGCACGTCGAAGTAGCGCTGCACGACGCGGATCATCAGGTCCTGCTGCGCCGCCTCGTAGGCCACGTCGGCACGGGCGACGATCTTGTCGGCCTGGCGCATGCTGATGAACTGGTCCCAGCGGAAGATCGTCTGGCGCAGGTCGATCGCCCACTCGCGGGAATCGAAATCCGTCCGGAACGGCTCGGACACGACCACGCCCGCAATGGGCAGGCTCTGCTCGCCGTCGATCGTGCCCGTCGTGTAGGACCCGCTCGCGTTGAGCTGCGGCAGCAGGAAGCCCCGCGCCTGCGGCTTGGCCTCGAGCGCCGCGAGCCGCCGCGCTTCCGCCTCGTGAATCAGGGGATCGCTCTGCAGCGCCTGCTGGTACACCTCGAGCAAGGAAGCGGCCTCGCTCGCGGCCGACACGCCAAGGGCGGCGACGGTGACGGCCAGGCAGCGGAATACGGGCGATTTCTTCATGTTCTCGGGTCCCCTGGTATCGCGGGTTGGTATTTGGCGGGTCCGTAGTGTTATGGTCGAATATATCACTATATCAGTCGGCCGTCAGTACCGCGGGATCGCCGGATCCACGGTAACCGACCAGGCGTCGATGCCCCCGGCGATGTTCGCGACGCGCGCGAACCCCCGCGCGGCGCAGTACTCCGCGGCCCGCCCGCTGCGACCGCCGACGTGGCAGATGAACGCCACCGGCCGTGCCGGATCGAGCTCACCCAGGCGCGCCGGCAGGTCGCGCAGGGGAACGTGCAGGGTGTCGGCGATGCGGGCGGTCTCGAGCTCCCACGCCTCTCGGACGTCCACGAGCTGCCAAAGTTCGCCCTGCCGGCAGCGCTCCACGAACTCGACCGGCGTTATCTGCTCGACCATGGAAAGCTTTCCCCCGCAATAAGATGCCGCTCGGGGCAGGGCGGTTGCAGGCCGCGAACGCTCATTCAGAAGCGGAACGCGGGCGGCGCAGGCGCATTCACGAGCGGCGGCACGTTGGTTTCGAACAGGCTTCGCACCTCCACGCCGTCGTCGGCGCCCTTCACGACGAGCTGTGCCTCCATCACCGGCGGGCTGCCGGTGATCACGAACAGCCGGCCGCCGGGCTTCAGGACCTCGACGAAACGCGTGTCGAAGAGCGGCAGGGAGCCCGTCACCGCGACGGCGTCGAAGCGGCCCGGCGGCAGCTCGCGGGTCGCATCGAGGGCCATAAGCTGCACGTTGTCGATGCCGAGCGCTTCGAGCTTCCGGCCGGCCGCCTCGACCAGGTCCGGGAAGATGTCCACGCTCACGACCGACCGGGCGAGCCGGGCGAGGCAGGCGGTCAGGAAGCCCGAGCCGGTGCCGATCTCCAGCACCTCGTCGTCGGGCTCGAGCTCCAGCGCCTGCAACAGGCGGCCTTCGAGGCTGGGCGGCATCATCACCTGCCCGTGCGGCAGCGGGATGAACGTTTCCGCAAACGCCAGGGAGCGGTACTCCGGGGGAACGAAGTGTTCGCGGGGTACCTGCCTCAGCACCTCGAGAACGCGCTCGTCGAGGACCTCCCACCCTCGCACCTGTTGTGCGACCATCTGCCTGCGGGCGAATTCGATATTGTGTTCAGTCGGCATTACAGCTCATTTTCACGTCGGCAACGGCCCGGCCGGGCCTCGCGACGCAGCCGCGCCTCGCACGGCTGCGCGGGGCGAGCCGGGCCGAATTATGGTGAATCGTGGCAGCGCGCCTTCCCCGCCGCGATATGCTTGAGCGGGTGCACCAGGTGATGACCTCGTGCCACCGCGCAGCTCCAGCGACGGAGCGCCTGTCAGGAGCCGCAATAATAACAAATGATCGTTTCGCGGCAGCACCGGCACGTCACGGGCCGTGCCTGCCGCAAAGGGAACTGAGGGAGCTCGCGCATCAGCCGTTCAATTGACTGTGGGGGAGTGGCTGCTCCCGGCCCGGATTGCCGTTTGCAGCCGCAAGCTCGATGTCCTCGTTCGTGATCGCGCTGTTCCTGGCCGGGCTCCTCGCGGCCGCGACGACGGCCGCCTTCGTGCTGTGGCGGCGCGGGCGCGCGCTCGGCCGGCGCCTCGCGGACCTCAACTTCGAGCTGGTGGCGGTCGCCGGCGACGCGTCCGTGGGCCGGCGCCTGGAGGCGGCGCGCTACGGCGACGACATCGGCGCGCTCGCGCGGACGATCAACCGCCTGTTCGATGCGCTCGGGGAGCGCGACGAGGAGCTCCAGGACCGCGACCGGCTGCTCGCCGACCTGGTGCGCACGCTGCCGGAGATCGTGCTCCTGCACGACGAGCGCATCCTGCTCGCGAACGCGAGCGCGGCGGCCCTGGTAGGGCTCGAGCCCCGGCAGCTCGAGGGCCGCGAGGTCGCCGACCTGGTCAAGCCGGCGTATCGCGCGCTGTTCCGCAACAACGTCACCCGGCGCCTTGCCGGCGAGAACGTCCCCGAGCGTCTCGAGATCCAGCTCATCAACGGCGAAGAGCAGGGGCTCTGGGTGGAGGCGCAGGCCTCGCTGGTCGAGTACCGCGGCCGGCAGGCGATCCTGACCATCGCGCGGGACGTGAGCTATCGCAAGAGCCTCGAAGTCAGCCTGAGCCGCAGCAAGCGCCAGGCACAGTACACGCTGGAATCGATCGCCGAGGGCGTCATCACGACCGACAACGAGGGGCGCATCGATTACATGAACCGCGCGGCGGAGATGATGACGCGGGCCGAGCGCAGCGCCGCCGCGGGCCGTCGCATCGGCGAGATCTTCACGCTGATCGACGAGCTGGACCGCCGGCCTCTCGGCGACCCGGTAGAGCGCTGCCTGTCGATGCGGCGGCGCGTCAACATGGGGCGGCGGGCGCTGCTCGTCAGCCGCAACGGTGAACAGGAGCATTCCGTCGAGGTCACCGCGTCACCCGTCCGCGGGCCCGGGTCCGGCATCACCGGAACGGTGGTCGTGCTGCACGACGTCAGCGAGATCCGCGGGCTCACCCGGCAGATGAGCTACCAGGCGACCCACGATGCGCTGACCGGGCTGATCAACCGGCGCGAGTTCGAGCGGCGCGTGGAAGAGGCGATGGACTCCGCCCGCGCCGGCGACGGCGTGCACATACTTTTCTATATGGACCTCGACCGCTTCAAGGCGGTGAACGACAGCTGCGGGCACCTCGCCGGCGACAGCATGCTGCGGGAGGTCGCCGGGCTCATCAAGGAGCAGGTGCGGGATTCGGACCACGTCGGGCGCCTGGGCGGGGACGAGTTCGGCACCCTGCTCATCGGCTGCCCGCTCGACAAGGCGCGGCAGATCGCCGACGACATCTGCCGCGCGGTCGCGGACTATCGCTTCGTGTGGCAGGACAAGATCTTCGACATCGGGATCTCGATCGGCGTCGTGGAAATCGCGCCCGCGCTGGCGGGAGGTGCGCTCGAGGACCTGATGAGTGCGGCCGACTCCGCCTGCTACGTCGCCAAGCAGCGCGGCCGCGGGCAGGTGCACGTGTACTCGGCCCGCGACGAGGCGATCGCGCGCGAGCGCGGCGACATCAACTGGTTGCGCAAGATGCAGACGGCGTTGCACGAGAACCGCTTCGAGCTCGCCATGCAGCCGATCATCACGACCGCGCCGGGGCAGGACTCGGGACCGGCGGTCGAGGTGCTGCTGCGCATGCCCGACGAGCACGGCCGTTCCACGAACTCCGCCGAGTTCCTGCGCCCGGCCGAGCGCTACCAGCTCATGCCGCAGATCGACCGCTGGGTCGTGAACGCCACCCTGTCGGCCATCGGCTCCGGCGAGATCCGGCTGCCGGGCGGCCGGAGCTGCTCGATCAACCTCTCCGGGCAGACGCTCGGCGACGAAGGCTTCCTGTCGTTCGTGGTGGACGCGCTCGATCACAGCGGTGTCGCCCCGTCCAGCATCTGCTTCGAGGTGACCGAGAGCACCATCTCCACCAACGTCCAGCAGGCGCTGCGGTTCATCGAGGTGCTGCACGGCATCGGCTGCGAGTTCGCGCTCGACGATTTCGGCAACGGGCTCGGGGCATTCTCGAGCCTGAAAGCATTGCCCGTGGACTACCTGAAGATCGACGGCGTGTTCACCCGCAACCTCGCGACGGACCAGGTCAACCGTGAGATGGTCTCCGCCATGATCAAGCTCGCGCGCACGCTCGAGTTCCGGGTGATCGCGGAGCAGGTCGAGCAGCAGGAGGACTTCGACTGGCTGCGGGACCACGGCGTCGATTTCATGCAGGGCAACTTCATCGAGCCGCCGCAGGTGCTCGGGACCGGCACCACCGGGACGTTCCGCGCCCTCATGCCCTGACGCGGCCCGCCGAGGCTCATTCTTGCCTCGGTGGCACCAACCTCTGGCACCGCATCGTTCATGCCCGCGGGGATCGGCGCTCAAGCTCCGC
>DATGQE010000052.1:0-76433 GCA_035304345.1 Woeseiaceae bacterium
GCGTGCGGTCCGATCCCAGGCCGCGCAGGTCCAGGGTGGCGGTGCCGGTCGCGCCGTTCGATTCGTTCGCCGACAGCTCCGGCGTGATCTGCGGCAGGTCGTTGATGAGGTCCTCGACGCGGGTGATGCCGCGATAGGTGAGCTCTTCCGCGCTGACCTGGGAGACGGGGCTCGACGAGATGAGGTTGGGATCGGTCGCGATGCGCGAACCCGTGACCGTGATCTCTTCGAGCTCCTGGCCGGGCTGCGGCTCCGGCTGCTGGGCCGCGGCCTGTGCCGCATAGCCGCCCGCCGAAGCAACGGCACCGAAGCACAGCGCGTGGCGTATGGCTTTGCGTATCGTGTAACGGCTGTTCATCGACGTACTCCTTCCAAGAGACAAGCACGCGCACGGACGCACGTGTACCGGTGGAAAAAAGGGGCACGCGGGCGAGAGGCCCGGGCGCGGACGGGGTGAAAACTTTAGGACGAGGGCGAACGCCCTGTGGTGAGCATGATACGGCGGGCGAGGCCGCCGGTGCAAACTTATGTAAAAACCACGCCGGCCCCCGGGAACGGTGCCAAGGGCCGTTTTTCGCTGTTGCGCGCGCGCCGCGCGGCCGTCGAGATTGAGTCTAAACGCTTGTGAGGCAAGCGGTCGGCACACGCCTGTGGCGCAGGCACAACAGCCTCGCCGGCCGTCCTCGCCGACGACGGCGTGCGCTTAGATTGATTGGCTATGAGGGAACGCTAGCGCGGGATCGGCTCGTCGAGGAGCAGGGCGCGCACGTACTGGACCGGCGGTGAGCCGAACGACAACGCGCGGTCGTGGTAGCGCCTGGCCTCGAACGCGTCACCCCAGGCGCGCTCGGCCGCCTGGCGCATGTCCCGGTGCTCCTGGTAGCCGACGAAGTAGGTGGAGAGCTGGGTCGAGGTGAGCTGCGCGCGCGTCCATTTGCCCGCCGCTTCGCGCTCCTCCTGGAACGCGCCTTCGATCATGAGGCGGAGCGCCTCGTCGCGCGTCATCCCTTCCACGTGGATCGCCTGGTCGATGATCGCATTCGTCACGGTGCGCAGGTACCACTTGAGATTGATGAGCCGCATCAGCGGGTCTTCATCGAGGTAACCCGCGTCGATCGCGATGCGCTCTGCGTAGACGGCCCAGCCTTCGACGAATGGCCCCGACCAGAGCACCGCGCGCAGGATCGAGGGATAACGGTTGCTGTGCGCGAGCTGCAGGTAATGGCCGGGCATCGCCTCGTGCAGCGTGAGGTTGTGGATGGAATACAGGTTGTACTCGCGCAGGAACGACAGAACCTGCTCCTCCGACCAGTCCGCCGGCAGCGGTGCGACGGCATAGAACGACTTCTGCCCCTCGTCGAGCGGTCCCGGCGGATCCAGGTACGCGACCGCCACGCCGCGCTGGTACTCCGGCATCACGATGATCTCGATCGGATCGTCGGGCACGCTGACCAGGTCTTTCTCGCGCACGAAGGCCGTCGCCTGCTCGAGCGTTTCGCGCGCGATGTCGACGATGCGGTCGGGCTCGGGGAGGTGCTGGTACGCCTGCTGCAGGGCGGCCCGGATGACGACCTGCTTGAACGCTTCGTCGGGATCGTCGGGAAACGAAGTGTACGGGTGCTGCTTCGCATAGATCTCTTTCGAGATCCGGTACATCTCGTCGCGAACGGCGACGTACTCGTGTTCCGCACGCCGCCGGATCTCCCGGCGCGAGAGCGGCGAGTGCAGCGTGTATTTCAGCTTCTGGTCGAACAGCCGGGCGCCGAGTCGGAAGTCGCCCTTGGCGTTGCCGACGAGCCGGGTCGAGAGCCAGGCCTGGTGCTCGGCGAGCGCATCCCGGGCCGTCGCGATCGCCGCCTTCAGGCGCTCCGCGTGCGGCTCCGGCAGCGAGCCCGCGTGCGGCACGATCATCGTGTCGATGATCGCGTTGATGCCCTGGTTCTGGCTGAGCGCCGTCTCGGCATGCACCTTCGGCACCCGCGCCGGCTCCAGCGTTTCGCGGACCTGCGCGAGGAAACGCGGGAACTGCTCCAGCCGCGCCGCGGCATCCAGCAGGCGCTCCTCGAGCGGTGCGAAGTCCCGCGCCATGAGCCCGTACAGCGAGTTGCCGGCGAGGTTGACGTACAGCAACGGGTTCCACGCCCATTCCTGGAGCACCTCGAGGCTCCACAAGCCGCTCTCGAGCTCCACCCGCAGGAGCTCCGCGTCGACCTGGTTCGCGCGCCCGAGCGCCGTCCAGTCGATCGCGTCGAGCCGCGCGAGATAGTCACGGTAGAGGCGCCGCCGCCGCTCGCGGGCCGCGGCGTCCACCTCGTCGAGGACGTGATCGAAGCGATGATCCCCGATCCCCGTCGCGGTCACCGGGGAGAACTCGGGCAGGTCGTCGAGCCAGTCCCGGGCGAGTGCCTCGAACGCCTCGTCCGCCGGGGATGCCGCCGCCGCGGCCGCCCAGGCGAGCAGCAGCGCGCAGGCGGGGAGAATCCTCATGGCCGTGGAATGTCGCGGCGGGACACGAGGACCGGCCGCATGCCGCTAGCGCAGCGCCTCGCGCTCGATGAGCTCGTCGACGACGGCGAGCATGCCGTTCAGGTCGATCTCGCGCGTCGGGCCGGTCTTGTACTTGCCGTTCACCACCATGGCCGGCACGCCGGTGATGCAGTAGCGGCCGCCGTCGCACTCGACGCCGTCGCTGGCGCTCGTCAGGTCCAGCGCGATGTCGAGCTGGCGCTTCACGCCGTAGGAGTTCCACGCCGCATCGAACTGCTCGGCCGTGATCCCCGCGGTGCGCTCGAAGAACGAGCGGATCGAGTCCACCGACGTCAGGCGATTGCGGCGCTCGTGATACTCGCGGAAGACCGCGGCACGAAAGCTCTCGGGGTTGGCGATGGCGCCCTTGGCGACGAGCTCCTGCTCCGTGTAGTAGAGCTGCGCGTGCAGTTTCATCAGCGGGTTCCACGCCGCGGGGATGCGCACGAAACGCACGTTCGCCGGCGCGCGCTCCGCCCACGCGTTGATGATCGGCTCGAAGTCGCGGCAGTGCGGGCAGCCGTACCAGAACACCTCGGCGACCTCGATCTTGTCCGGGCCGCCGATCGTCGGCTGCGTGGGCACCAGGCGCTCGAAATGCACGCCTTCGCGGAAACGCCACTCGCGCTGCGGCTCGCCGACGTTCGCCCGCGCGAGCTTGATGGGCTCGTTCCCCGGCGGCTCCTCCGGCATGGTGGCCGATTCCTCGAGCACCTGGGTCGGCGTCTCGTCCGCCGTCGCGTCTTCCTCGGGGGCGGCCGGAGCCTCCGGCGCCGCCTCTTCGGCGACGGACTCCGGCTCCGCAACCGGCGCCGGGGGCTCGGGCTCGCCGCAGCCGGCGAGCGCGAGCATGAGGATGAATGAGGCGGCGAGGAGTCGTTGCATGGGTCCGTCCCGAATGCGTGCTACTTGAGGCCCTGCACGTAGGATGCCAGGGCGACGATGTCGTCCTCGGACAGGCGCACGGCGATCTCGCGCATCATGCGCGTCGGCTGGTCGGATTTGCGCTGGCCGCTCGCGTAGTCCCGGAGCTGCTTCGCGACGTACGGGGCGTACTGGCCGCGCAGCATGGGGTAGGCCGCGGCGGGGTTGCCGCGTCCCGTCGGGCCATGGCAGGCGCTGCAGGCTGCGGCACCGCTTTCCGGGTCGCCGCCGCGATAGAGCGCTTGGCCCTTTTCCAGCAGGGACACATCGGCCACCGTCTTCGGTGCGGGCTCCTGCGCCGCGTAATAGACGGCGAGGTTCCGCATGTCCTCTTCGCTGAGCATCATGGCCTGCGGCGTCATCAGGGGATCCGACCGCTCCCCGTTCTTGAAGGCCTGAAGCTGCTGCACGATGTAGCGGGCGCTCTGCCCGGCGAGGCTCGGCCACTGCGGGTTCACGCTGTTGCCGTCGGGGCCGTGGCAGGCGGCGCAGGGGACCGACTTCGCCTGGCCGGCCTCCACCGACCCTTCGACCAGCACCTGGGCGTGCGCAAGCGTGCCGAAGGACAGCGCGCCGATTGCCAATGCCATGTACTTCACTATCATGTCCCGATTCGTTCCTCGTCCGTGTGCAGAATCGGGGCGGACGGGCCGCGGCTGGCCCGCCTCGCCTGGCCTGACCCGAACGGCCGACCCCGGGCACCCGTAGCACCGCCAGGCACGACCGCCCCCGGCGTTCAAAGGCGGAAATTATACACAGATCCGGGCCCTGTCCCATGTCGCACTACCCCGCCCTGCGTTTCCTGACGAGCGCCAACGCTCCCGGGCAGTTCCCGCCCGACCGCGGGGCGGAGGTCGCGTTCGCCGGGCGTTCCAATGCCGGCAAGTCGAGCGCCATCAACGCGATCGTCGGCCGGCGCAAGCTCGCCCGGACCAGCAGGACGCCCGGCCGCACCCGGCTCCTCAACTTCTTCGAGCTTTGCCCGGGACAGCGGCTGGTCGACCTGCCGGGCTACGGCTACGCCCGGGTCTCCGAGGCCACCCGGCGGCACTGGGGCGGGCTGCTCGAGCGCTACTTCCTCGAGCGGCGGAGCCTGAAGGGCCTGTTCCTCGTCGTGGACGTCCGCCGGCAGCTCACCGACGACGACCGGCAGCTCCTCGAGCTCGCGGCCGCGCGCGGGCTCGAGGTCGAGATCCTGCTGACCAAGGCGGACAAGCTCAGCCGGGCCCAGGCGAGCCGGGCCCGCGCCGCGGTGGCGGGCGAGACGGGCCCGGGTACCGGCGTGCACCTGTTCTCGCCGGTCGACGGCCGCGGCGTGGAGGAAGCTCGCCGCGCCCTCGAGGCGATGCTGGCGTCCGGCGCCCCCGGCGAACGACCCCAGGGGGACGAGGCAAAAAAATCCCGGGCCTGAGAGGCCCGGGACAAGGTCGAGCAGCCGGATTGGGGTGACCGACTGCGTGCCTGCAAAGGGAGGAAAGCAGGCGAGTGACAGATGCACTCAGCAGCTTTGAGTCGGGGCCGTTTTGGAAAGTTCCCCGGGGAAGACTTCCGCCCGGGGAGGTTGCCGGGGTCGCTCGCGGCCGCCCGGCGGCCGGTGTCAGTGGGCTTCGTCCCAGTTGCGCCCCGCGCGGGCATCGACCTTGAGCGGCACCGAGAGCGTCGCGGCGCCGGCCATGCGGCGCACGACTTCCTCGCGGACCTCGTCGACGGCGTCCTCCGCGACCTCGAGCACCAGCTCGTCGTGGACCTGCATGATCATGCGCGCGGGAAGGTCGCGGGAGCGCAGCCACTCGTGTACGGAAATCATCGCCCGCTTGATGATGTCGGCCGCGGTTCCCTGCATGGGGGCGTTGATCGCGCTGCGCTCCGCGTACTGGCGCCGCTGCGGGTTGCGGTCGTTGATCTCGGGCAGGTAGAGCCTGCGCCCGAACAGCGTTTCGACGTAACCCGCGCTGCGCGCCTGCACGCGGATGTCGTCCATGAACCGCCGCACGCCCGGGTAGCGCTCGAAGTACAGGTCGATGTATTCCTGCGCCTCGTGGCGGCCGATACCGAGCTGGCGGCCGAGGCCGAACGCCGACATGCCGTACATGAGGCCGAAATTGATCGCCTTCGCCGCGCGCCTCTGGTCGGGTGTCACGGCGTCGAGCGGCAGGCCGAACACTTCCGCGGCCGTCGCCCGGTGGATGTCGAGCTCGTTGGCGAAGGCGGACAGCAGCCCTTCGTCGCCGGAGAGGTGCGCCATGATGCGCAGCTCGATCTGGGAGTAGTCGGCGGCCAGCAGCAGGCTGCCTTCCGGCGCGATGAAGGCCTGCCGGATGCGCCTTCCTTCGGGTGTGCGGATCGGGATGTTCTGCAGGTTGGGATCCGTGGACGACAGGCGCCCGGTCGCCGCCACCGCCTGGTGATAGCTGGTGTGCACGCGGCCCGTCTCCGGCGAGATCTGCTCGGGCAGCCTGTCGGCGTAGGTGCTCTTGAGCTTGGCGACCGCGCGATAGTCGAGGATGAGCCGGGGCAGCTCGAAATCGCGCGCGAGCTCGGCGAGCACGTCCTCGGCCGTCGACGGCTGCCCCGTGGGCGTTTTGCGCAGCACCGGCAGGCCCTGCACCTCGTAGAGGATCTCCTGGAGCTGCCGGGGCGAGCCCAGGTTGAATGGGCCGCCCGCCAGCTCGTGTGCGCGCGCTTCGATGCGCGCCATCTCCTCCGTCAGCTCGCGGCTGTGGATCCTCAGCATCTCGCGATCGATCAGCACGCCGGCGCGCTCCATCGCCAGCAGCACCGGCAGGAGCGGCTGCTCGATCTCGAGAAACAGCTTCCGCAGCGACTCGACCTTCTGGAGCTCGCCCCACAGGTGCTCGTGCAGCCGCAGCGTGACGTCCGCGTGCTCGGACGCGTAAGCGGAGGCGATACCGACGTCCACCTGGTCGAAGCCGAGCTGCTTCGCTCCGCGTCCCGCGATGTCCTCGTAGCGAACCGTTTCCATCCCGAGGTAGTGGCGTGCCGCCACGTCGATGTCGTGGCGGATCGCCACGCTGTTCAGCACGTAGGATTCGAGCATCGTGTCGAACGCCATGCCTTCGAGCGCGATGCCGTAGCGGGCGAGCACGTGTGCGTCGTGCTTGAGCCCGTGGCCCACCTTGCGGCGTGCCGGGTCTTCGAGGAACGGCCGCAGCCTGGCGAGCACCGCGTCCCGCGAGAGCTGCTCGGGCGCCCCGGGATAGCCGTGCGCCAGCGGGATGTAGGCGGCTTCCCGCGGTTTCACGGACAGCGCGATGCCGACGAGCTCCGCCGTCCTGTAGTCGGCGCACGTCGTCTGCGTGTCGATGCAGACGAGCGGCGCCGCCTCGATCTTCCGGAGCCAGGCCTCGAGCTCGGACGAAGCCAGGATGGTCTCGTAGCGGCCGTCGCGCGGGACCGGCTCCACTTTCGCCGCGACCTCGCCCATCTCCGCGCTGAGCTGCTCGTCGAGCTGGCGCAGCAGCGCTTTCAGCTCGAACGTCGTGTACAGGCGCCTCAGGTTCTCGAGGTCCGGCGGCTTGCGCCGGAGCTCCTGCGGCTGGAAGGGAAGCGCGACGTCGCTGCGGATCGTCGCCAGCTCACGCGACAGCTTCAGGCGGTCGATGTTCTCGCGCAGGCTCTCCCCGACCTTGCCGCCGATGGCATCGGCGTTCTCGATGATCGCTTCCACCGAGCCGTACTCGTTGAGCCACTTCGCGGCCGTCTTCGCACCGACGCGCGGTACGCCGGGAATGTTGTCGGAGGCATCCCCGACCAGGGCAATCCAATCGATGATCTGCTCGGGCCACACGTCGAACTTGCGCTTGACGCCCTCACGATCGAGCACCGAGCCCGTCATCGTGTTCACGAGCGTGACATGGTCGTCCACGAGCTGCGCCATGTCCTTGTCGCTGGTGGAGACGATCACCTCCATGCCCTGTGCTTTCGCGAGCCGGCAGAGGGTGCCGATCACGTCGTCGGCCTCGACGCCGTCGACGCGCAGGAGCGGCAGCCCCATGGCCTGCACCGCGGCGAGCAGCGGCTCGACCTGCGGGCTCAGGTCGTCCGGCATCGGCGGGCGGTTGGCCTTGTACTCCTCGAACAGCGAATCCCGGAAGGTCTTGCCGGGGGCATCGAACACGACCGCGAAGTGCTCGCTCGGCTCCTCGCGGGCGAGCTTGTTGATCATGTTGAGCACACCGAACAGTGCGCCCGTGGGATCGCCGCGCGACGTGGTCAGCCGCGGCAGCGCGTGATAGGCGCGGTAGAGGTAGGACGAGCCGTCGACCAGGACCAGCCGGTTACTGCTCATCGTCCTGCCCGTCGTCCGTGCTGCGGGGTTCCTCGCCGTCTTCTGATTCCCCTTCTGATTCCGCGTCCGGCGCCGCTTCGTCCCGTGGCGGGCCGCCGAGCTCCTCGGGCAGCACGATGCGCCCCTCGTGCGGGTCGCCCGGCAGGAAGAGCGGTCCCTTCTGGCCGCAGCCGGCGGCGGCGAGGAGGAGGCAGAGCACGGTTGCGGGTCCGGGTCTCATGAAAGCAGGCGGGTCGGCGAAAGCCGCATAGCATAACCCACGCGCCGGCGCCTGCACCGGCGGCGGGCGGCTCAGCCCTTGTAACGCTCGGCGACGCGGCGGTACGCCTCGCGGAAGGGGATGCCCTCGGTCGTGACCAGCCGGTTCGCCTCCTCGGCGGCGTGGAGGCCGGGCGAGAGGCGGATGCGCTCCGGGACGAAGCGCACCTGCGCCAGCACGAACGCGAGGACGTCGGCGCTCGCGGCGACGAGGTCGAGGGATCGGAACAGCGGCGCCTTGATGCGCTGCAGGTCGCGCTGGTAGCCGGACGGCAGCTTGGCCGTGATCATCAGGCACTCGTCGAGGCAGGCGATCGCCGTCGCGCTGCCCGCGCGCACGAGCTCCAGCACGTCGGGGTTGCGCTTCTGCGGCATGATCGACGAGCCCGTCGTCGTCTCGGCGGCCAGCTCGACGAAGCCGAACTCCTCGGTGGAGAAGAGCAGCAGGTCGGAGGCGAGGCGGCCCATGTCCTGCATCGCGAGCGCGAGCTCGAACAGCAGCGTCGCTTCCGCCTTGCCGCGCGAGAGCTGCACGGCCGTGACCGGCGCCTGCGTGGCGGCGAAGCCGAGCTTCGCGGTGGTGGCCTCGCGGTCGATCGGGAGGCCGGGCGTGCCGTAGCCGGCCGCGCTGCCGAGCGGGTTCCGGTCCAGCCGCCTGCGGGCGTTCTCGAGGCCCGCCGCGTCGTCCTCCAACGCCTCGATGAAGCCGCCGGACCAGAGCTCCACGGACGACGGCATGGCCTGCCGCATGTGGGTGTAGCCCGGGATCACGAGCGCGCCCTGGCGGCGGGCGAGCTCGCGCAGGGCGTCGCAGACCGACGCGAGGCGAGCGGCGAGGTCGCCGGCGGCGTCGAGCAGGTATAACCGGAGTGCCGCGAGCACCTGGTCGTTGCGCGAGCGGCCGAGGTGCACGCGCGCGCCGGCTTCCCCGACGAGCGCCGTGAGCCGCGTCTCGAGGGCGGTGTGCACGTCCTCGTCCTCGAGCGCGATGTGCCACTCGCCCGCGGCATGCCGTGCCGCGAGCTCGGTGAGCCCCTCGCGGATGCGGCGGCAGTCCTCCGCGTCGAGCAGGCCCGCTTCCGCGAGCATCTCGGCGTGCGCGATGGACGCGCGCACGTCGTAGGCGACCAGCCGCTCGTCGAGGCGGTAGTCCTCGCCCGCGGTGTAGCGCAGCACGCGCTCGGCGAGCGGCAGCCCCTTCTCCCACAGCCTCACGTGCGCTCCCCGGCGGAAGCCTGCTCGGCGGGCGTGAGGGCGCCGATGTCGTCGACCACCAGCGTGCCGGTGCCTTCGTTCGTGAACACCTCGAGCAGCAGGGCGTCGGGCAGCTTCCAGGACACGACGTGCACGCGGGCGACGCCGCCCGCGAGTGCCGACTCGATCGCCGCGGCCTTGGGCAGCATGCCGTCGGCGAGAGAGCCGCGGTCGCGCAGCCGGCGCAGCTCGGCCCGGTCGATGTAGGAGATCAGGGACTGCGGATCCTTGGGGTTCTCCAGTATGCCGGGAGCGCCGGTCGCGAGGATCAGCTTCTCCGCCCGGAGGGCCGCCGCGATGGCGGCGGCGACGGTATCCGCGTTGATATTGAGCAGCGTGCCGGATTCGTCGCAGGACAGCGGGCTCACGACGGGCATCAGGCCGTTGTCGAGCTGCTTCCTGAGCACGTCCGCGTCCACGGCGTCGATGTCCCCGACGAAGCCGTAGTCGACGGTTTCGCCCGTGTCGCTGACGACAGGGGGGCGGCGGTGCGCGCGGATCAGCCCGGCATCCACGCCGCTGATGCCCACCGCCGGGATATCGAGGTCGCGGCACACCGCGAGCACCCGGGTGTTGACGAGCCCGTTCAGCACCATCGTGGCAACGTCGAGCGACGCTCCGTCCGTCACCCGGCGTCCGCCGACGAATTTCGTGTCGAGGCCCAGCGCGTCCGCGAGCTTGCTCGACTGTGGGCCGCCGCCGTGCACCAGCACCAGCCGGATGCCGACCTGGTGCAGGATGCCGACCTGCTCCATCAGGCCGCGGGTCGCGCCTTCGTCGGCGAATACCTCGCCGCCGACCTTGAGCACGAAGACCTTGCGCTTGTAGAGGCGGATGTACGGCGCCGCGTGCTTGAGCGCCGAGACGACGACCGCGCGCTCCTGACCCGACCTCACGATCCACCCCCGAGCATCGTGTACAGCACCGCCATCTGCGCCAGCATGCGGTTGCGAGCCTCGTGGATCACGATGCTGCGCGGTCCGTCGAGGACGCGCTCCATCACGACGACGTTGCGGCGCACCGGCAGGCAGTGCATGAAGCGGCAGTCGGCCGCGGCGTTCTCGAACCAGGGTTCGTCGACGCACCAGTCCTCGAGGCGCCGGCGGAGCTCCTGGTCCTTGAGCTTGTCGCCATAGTGCGTCGTCGACGACCAGGACTTGGCATAGATGACGTGCGCGCCCTCCATCGCCTCGCGGCGATCGTCCGTCTCGCGCACGCTGCCGCCGGCGCGCTGCGCGGCCGCGCGGGCCTTCTGCATCACGGGGTCGGGCAGCGCGAAACCCTCGGGGCGCAGCACCGTCACGTCCATGCCGCGCCGCGCGGCCATGTAGAGCGTGGAAGCCGGCACGGCGAGCGGCAGCGCGAGCGGGTGGTAGGCCCAGCTCAGCACGAAGCGTCCCCCCTGCGCCGGGATGTCGAAGTCGTCCAGCGTCTTCCAGTCGGCCAGGTTCTGGCAGGGGTGCTGCATCGCGGATTCCATGTTGATCCACGGCGTGTCGACCAGCTCGACCATCGCCCTGAACTCCGTGTCCGCGAGGTCGTGCTCGAGGCTGCGGCGCTCGGCGAACGCGCGGATGCCGATCGCGTCGCCGTAGGACGCGATGACCGGCACGGCTTCCCTGATGTGCTCGGCCGCGGCGCCGTCCATCACGATGCCGGGACGGGTTTCGAGCCCGTGGATCGACATCGACGGCGAGATCACGAACGAGCCGCCGCCCAGGCGCGTCATCGCGGCCTGGAACGACGCGAGCGTGCGCAGCGAGGGGCTCAGGAACAGCATGGCGAGCACCTTGCCGGTGAGCGCGTGCGGCTCGGGTTTCCGCTCGAGGCGGCCGGCGAGGGCCAGCAGCTCGCCGAGTGCTTCGTCGGAGAAGTCGGCAAGATCGTGAAAGGCTTTCATCGTGGTTCCTTCTGGTCAGGTCCAGGCGGGGGCGGGTGCGAGCAGCCCCTCCGTTTCCGGCAGGCCGAACAGCCGGTTCATCCATTGCACGGCGCCGCCCGCTGCGCCTTTCAACAGGTTGTCGAGCGCGGAGGTGACGACGACCTGCCCGCGCGCCGCCGCGACGCCGATGCGGCAATGGTTGCTCGCGACGACGTCCTTGAGCTTCGGCACGCCGTCGACCACCTGCACGAACGGTGCATCGCGGTACGCGTCACGGAAGAGCTGCACCAGCTCCCCGGGCGCCGCCCCGGCCGCGAGCCTGGCCTGCAGCGTGACGTAGATGCCGCGCGCAAACGGCCCGGAATGCGGCACGAAGTGCACGCGCGCGTCACGACCGGCGGCCGCCGCGATCAGGTGCTCCATCTCCGGCGCGTGGCGGTGCGCGAGCGCCTTGTACGCGTACAGGTTCGAGTGCCGCTCCGGGTGGTGCGTGCCCGCCTGCGGCGAGCGGCCGGAGCCCGTGCTGCCGGTCGTGCCGCAGACGTACAGGTCCCCGTCGACGGCGCCGGCACGCACCAGCGGCACCGCGGCCAGCAGGACGGCGCTCGTGAAGCACCCGGGGTGCCCGACGTGGCGCGCCGTCGCCTCGGCGAGGTGCTCGGGCAACGCACAGCAGAATTCGCCGAGCAGCTCGGGTGCGCCGTGCGCCTCGCCGTACACGCGTTCCCAGGCGCCGGCGTCCGGATAGCGGAAATCCGCGGACGCGTCGACCACGCGGGCGTCCACACCGCGCTCCGCAGCCGCCGCGAGCGCGTGCTTCACGAGCGGCGCCGACGCGCCGTGCGGCGCGGCCGAGAACACCGCCAGCGGGGTGCCGGGCTCGAGCGCGTCCGCCCAGCTATCGGTGCCGGCGAAGCGTTCCGCCGGGTAGAGCGGTGCCAGGTGCGGGAACGTCGCGGCGATCGGCTCGCCGCCGCGGCTGCCCGACACCGCGGCCGCGAGGCGAAACCGGGGATGCTGCGCGAGCAGGCGCAAGAGCTCGCCGCCGACGTAACCGGTGGCGCCGAGCACGACGGCCGGAATGCTCATGCGCCCGCCTCCTGCGCGTTCGGGAACCCGATGAGCTCCGCCACGCGGTCGCCGAGCGCGCTGCCGTCGGTGAGCGCGTTGATCGCGGGCAACCCGAGCCGGTCCCGGACCTGCTGGACGCCCACGGCGTTGTCGGTCGCGGGTCCGCTGACGACGGCCGGCTCGATGCCGTATTGCTCCCGCAGCAGCTTCACCCCGCCCCAGGCCGCGACCGGGTCGTTGGCGCAGAGCACGACGACTGAAAACGCTTCGCGGATCGCCGCGTCGGCGAGGATCGCATCGACGCCGTAGGCGCCGAGCAGCCCGTCGCCGAGCTCGACCACGATCACGTCGGGCTCGTGGCGGGCGAGGGCGCTGAGCAGCGCGCGCGTGAGCGGCGGGCCGTTGTCGCGCGTCGTCGTGACGATGCCGAAGTCGGAGAAGATCATGATCTCCGCCGCGCCCGCGTCCTGCATCGCGAGGATGTCACGGCGCAGCGACACGCCGGTCGCCTTGCAGGCGGCGACGTGCAGGCCGTGATGGCGCAGCCGGCCGACGATCGCGCAGGCGGCCGCGGTCTTGCCGGAATCCATGCAGGTGCCGGCGAGCGCGATCACCGGCACGCCGCGCACGTCGAGCGGCGCCTCCCGGTCGAGCGCCGCGGCCCCGGCGCGGGCGGGCACGCCGATGCGCTCGCCGAGATAGGGAAAGCGCAGCACGGTACCGAGCACCTCGCAGTCGAACGGCTCGCCGACCTCCGGGTTGACCGAATCGCAGATGCCGAGCACGCCGCCGATGTTGAGGATGTTCACCGAGGAGCCGACGGACAGCGCTTCCGGCAGGTGGCCGGAATAGCCGAACAGCGCCTTGCGGTGACCGAGCGCGCCCACGATGACGTCGCCCTGGTTCACCTTGGCCATGCGCCCGCTGGTGAGCTCGAGCTGGTTGTAGCGGTTCTTGTTGTTCTTCACCCGCACTGCGACGAGCACGCCCTCCTCGCAGGGAATGTCGTCCGCCACCCGCAGCTCGCGCCCCAGGTTGGCGTGCTGGGCGACCGACGCGATCTTGTCCGCGAACACGGTCCTCATTGCGCCGCCCCCCTGGCCGCCCGCGTCTGCAGCATGCCGGGCAGGGACAGGATGCGCGCATAGCCCTGCGCGTCCGCGGGCGTCCACTCGCCGGCCGCCTCCCCGTAGACGCCGCGGGTGGCCGCGAGCAGGGAGTAGGGCGAGATCACGCCGGTGACGAACAGGTTGCCGGGGCGCAGCACGAAACGCACTTCGCCCGTGACGCGCGCCTGCGACGACGCGAGCAGCGCCTCGATGTCGCGGCAGGCGGGGTCGAGCTGCTGCCCCTCGTGCACGAGATCGCCGTAGATCGCGGCGACCTGGTCCTTCACGCGTTGCTGTCGCGCCGAGAGCACGAGTTTCTCGAGCTCGCGATGCGCGGTGATGAGCACCTCCGCGGCCGGCGCCTCGAACGCCACGCGGCCCTTCGTCCCGAGCACGGTATCGCCGAGGTGGATGCCGCGGCCGATCGCGTACGCGCCCGCAAGCTGCTCGAGCTTCACGATCAGCGCGACCGGGTCGAGGTACTCGCCGTCGAGCGCAACCGGGATCCCCTGCTCGAACGCGAGCGAGTGCTCGGAGGCGGGCCGCGGCTCCGTGTACGCGTCCCGCGAGAGCACCCAGGCGTCCTCCGGCAGCGAGTGCTCCGACGTGAGCGTCTCGCGGCCGCCGATCGTGATGCCCCACAACCCGCGGTTGATCGAATACGCGGAGCCCTGCGGCGGGAGCGGCAAGCCGTGGCGCTGGAGGTACGCGAGCTGGTCGGCGCGCGCCCAGCGGTTGTCGCGGACCGGCGCGAGGATCTCGAGCTCCGGGTTCAGCGTGCGCAACGCCACCTCGAAGCGCACCTGGTCGTTGCCGGCCGCGGTGCAGCCGTGCGCCACCGTGGCGGCACCCCGCTCCTGCGCCACGCGCGCAAGGCGCGCCGCCTGCAGCCCGCGCTCGGCGCCGACGCACAGGGGATAGAGGTGGCCCCGGCGCACGTTGCCGGCCACGAGGAACTTCAGCACCTCGTCGAAGAACGCCTGCTTCGCGTCCACGAGCACGTGCTCGACCGCGCCGAGCGCAAGGGCACGTGCCTCGAGGTCGGCCGCGGCCGCCGCGTCGATGCCGCCGGTGTCGACCGTCACCGTGACGACGTCGCGGTCGTAGGTTTCCTTGAGCCACGGCACGCAGAAAGACGTGTCGAGCCCGCCCGAAAACGCGAGGATGATGGGGGATGCCTGGCGGCCCACGGGTCGCTCCTTGTCAGTGTCGAATGGCGTCAGGCGCGACCGGTCGCGCGCTGGAGGCGATACATGAGCGCGCGCTGCGCGCGCGCGTTGGGCGTCGCCGTGAAGATCGTGTCGTCGCCGCCGACGTTGCCGACGATCTCCGGCCAGCCCGAGCGGTCGAGCGCCAGCGCCACCCGTTGCGCGGCGCCGATCGCCGTCTTGATCACGAGCAGGTTGGCGCCGGCCGGCTGCACGTCGCGCAACAGGCCCGCGACCTCCTCGATCGCGGCATCGGCCGGCTCGCTGCCGGGCAGCTCGTAACCGGCCGGGGTTTTCACGGCCCCGAGGTCGCGCAGGTCCCGGCTGACGCTGGATTGCGTCGCCTCGAAGCCGCGCGCGACGAGCGCATCGACCAGCGCCTGCTGCGTGGCGGCCGGACCCTGCTCGAGCAGCCGGCGCAGCGTTTCACGCCTCTCGGCGCGGGCACGGGGAGACAGGGGCATGGCGATCTCGCATAATTATGCGCATAAACCTAACAGCATGCGCATATCAAGGTCAAGACCCGGTGCGCGCCGCGGCTGGTAAGATGCCGGCCTTTGCTTCACGGAGGCGGGACATGGCGCTGCCGGAGACGGTGGAAGTCGAGCTCGGGTCGGACATTGCGCGCAGCGTGGTGTGGCTGCACGGGCTGGGTGCGGACGGGCACGATTTCGAGCCGATCGTGCCGGAGCTCGCGCTCGGCCCGGCCGGCGTGCGCTTCGTGTTCCCGCACGCCCCGGTGCGCCCGGTGACGATCAACATGGGCATGCCGATGCGCGCCTGGTACGACATCCTGAGCCTCGACCGGGACGGGCCGCAGGACGAGCGCGGCATCCGCGAGAGCGCCGCGCTCCTCGGCGAGCTCGTCGAGCGCGAGCACGCGCGCGGCGTCGCTTACGAGCGCATCGTCGTCGCCGGCTTTTCGCAGGGCGGCGCGATCGCGCTGCACGCCGGAACCCGCTTCGGCCGCCGCCTCGCGGGCATCATGGGGCTGTCTACGTGGCTCCCGCTCGCCTCGACCTTCGCCGCCGAGGCGCTCGCGAACCGCGCGTTCCCGGCCGCGGAGCTGCCCGTCTTCATGGCCCACGGCACGTTCGATCCGACGATCCCGATCGAGTACGGCCGAGGCTCCGCCGAGGCCCTGCGCCGCGGCGGCTTCCCGGTCGAATGGCACGAGTACCCCATGGCGCATGCCGTGTGCGCCGAGGAGATCGCCGACATCCGCCGCTGGCTGGTCGCCGTCCTCGACCTATAGGCACCGGGCGACCGACGATGGCGGGCAATGCGCCCTCCGCGGGCCGGCGAGCCGCCCCTTAGCATCGTTCATGCCCGTTTGGTGATCGGGGCTTAAGCTCCGCCGCGACCGGGGGGTATCCCTGGGGGAATGGCTCCCATGCGGACACGGCGGAGCAGCGCGGGCATCGCGCAAGCTTTGCGTCCCGCGCCGCGCTGCTCCGCCGTGTCCTCGGTCCGCTTTATTTCCCCTAGGGATACCCCCCGGCCACGGCTCCGCGGTGCGGCCGGTGGCCGGGCATGAACGATGGCCTGCCGGTAGTCGATGCACCGAGGCAAGAATGAGCCCCGGGCGGTCGTGCAGTGCGCGGTCTACAGGGGGATGCGGAACTCGAGGCGGGTATCGCCGGTCGCGCTGCCGGCGGGATCGAAGCGGCGCTCGTGGATCGTCACGTGGCCGTCGTTGCGGGCGAGCAGCACGGTGGAGCAGCGCGTGCCGTACGCGGGGGTGACGACGAACGGCGCCGCGACGGCGCGCCGCAGGCTTTCCGGCAGGTCGTCGGCGATCGCGTCGCCGAAATCCTCGTTGCCGTCCGGCTCGCGGTCGGCGAGCAGGGCGAGCAGCGCTTCGACGCGGACGGCGCTTCCGAGCACCGCCTCGAGCCTCGCCTTGCTGCGCAGGAGCTTGGGCCACGGCGTGTCGAGCGAGGCATTGCTGAGCCCGTACACGCCGGGCGCGAGCGCGCGCGGCGCGTCGCCGCGATTCGAGCAGTACACGAGCTCCTCTTGCGGGGAGAGCGTGCCGACGAGCAGGCTGAAGCCCGCGTACAGGTCGCCGTCGACCTCCTCGGCGTATTCCCGGGCGGATTCGTCGCCGGCGAGGAAACGCGGAACGAGCTCACCGCGCGAGCGGATCCCGGGTTGCGGCCGCAGGTCCTCGCGGTAGTTGGTGACGGTCGCGAAACGGCCCGAGCGGGTCGCGGCGAGCCAGGTGCCGCCGGCCTGCAGGTCGCGGCCGCCGACCACGTCCGGCTCGTGCGCCCACCACGCGAGCGGCGCCGCGGGGCGCTCGTGGAACTCGTCGCGATTGGCGGCCAGCACCAGCCGATAGTCGGCATGCGCCTGCCACGAGAACACGATCAGGCACATGAGACGACCGTCAGCGCCGCCGCTCGCGACGGTGATCGTGCGCCTCGAGCCAGTCGTCGATCAGGCGGCGCGCGATGGAGAGACGGTAAGGCAAGAGCGGATAGCCCGACCGGAGCTCCTTGACCGTGAACCATTGCGCGTCGGTGAGCTCGCCGTCGTTCAGCGCGATCTCGTCCGTGAGCGCATCGGCCGTGAACCCGAGCATCAGCGACGCGGGGAACGGCCACGGCTGCGAGCTGTGGTAGCGGATGTTGTGCACGGCGACGTTGGTTTCCTCCAGCACCTCGCGCTGCACGGCGTCCTCCAGGCTCTCGCCGGGCTCGACGAAGCCCGCGATCGTCGAGTAGCGGCCCTCCGGCCAGTTCGCCTGGCGCCCGAGCAGGCAGCGGTCGCGGTCGGTGACGAGGACGATGATCGCCGGATCGACCCGCGGGAAGATGCGGATGCCGCAGTTCGGCCCGATGCACACGCGGGTGTTGCCGCCCGATTCCGCGCGCGACAGGGCACCGCAACGGCCGCAGTACTGCTGCGACTGGTGCCAGACGACCAGCGCCCGTGCCTGGGCGACGAGGTTCGCCTCGTCGACCGGCAGGGAGTTGCCGAGGTAGCGCAGGTCGTGGAACTGGCCGATGTGCTCGAAGGGCGCGTCGCTCGCGCCGTCGATCTCGACCGCGAAGGCCGGTCGCCCGCGATACACGCCGAGGAAAATCGCCTCCGGCTCGCGCAGCCATGGCTCGATGTCCTCGCGGGACAGGAGCACGGCCCTGAGCGGCTCGCCGGTGGCGAGGCACTTGTCGCCCCAAACGGGGACGAACACCGTGTCTGCCGCCGCGAGCGCCGACTTCAGCCATGCCGCGTCCTGGCGGCGATGCCCGGAGCGGTCGACGAAGGCGCCCGCGAAGACGTTGTGTCCGTTCACGGATCTCCAAGTCTGTCGATCATGCGCATGCCGGCACCGGCCCGGGAAGTCTACCGGAATCCGCGCGCGCGGATCAGGCGCGGCGTCACAGGCGTCCGCTGACCGCGTACAGCGGCTCGAGCAGCCACTCCGCCAGCCGGCGCCTTTCGCCGAGGATGTCGGCTTCGACCAGCATGCCGGGCTTGAGCGGCCGGCGCTCGCCATACGCCTCCACGTACTGCCGCTCGAGGTCGACGAGCACGCGCCACGCGGGCTCCGTGGCCGCCGCGATGCCGGTGAGCTCGGCCAGGGTGCGGCCGGCGAGCGCGTCGCCCGAGATCGCGACGACCGTGCCCGCGTGGTGGCCGAACTTCGCGTGCGGAAACGCCGGGTAGCGCAGGCGGACCTCGTCGCCGGGCTCGAGAAAGCCGACGGCGCGGCTCGGCACCAGCAACCGCGCCTGCAGCCGGGAACCGGCCGGGACCAGCGTGACGAGCGCCTGCCCGTCGCGCACCGGCTGGCCCGGCTCGACGAGGACGCTGGCGACGCTTCCCGCGACGGGTGCGGCGAGCAGCGCCTCGCCGGCGGCCGCCACGCGCAGGCGTTCCGCCTCGAGCTCCGCGAGCGCGCTCGCCCGGGCGGCCTCGTCTGCCCGGCGCTGCAGCCCGAGCTCGGCGAGGTGCCGCTCGAGCGCGACGATGTCGCGCTCGACCGAGGCCGCGAGGCGCTCGAGCGATCGCTGCGCGGCCGCGTGCTCGAGCACCGCCTGCTCCTGGCGCGCGAGCTCGAGGCGGCTCACGAAATGCCGTTCCGCCAGCGCGCGGAGCTCGTCCCGCACGCGCCCGGCGATCTCCAGCCGGCGCTCGCCGAGCGCGATCGAGGCTTCGACCTGCGCGAGCTCGCGGCGGGCGGCGGCAAGCTCCCGGCGGGCGCCGGCCGCCTGCGCGTCCAGCCGCTCGAATCCGGACGCGTAACGTGCGAGCAGCGCGCGGCGCCGCTCGTCGAGGCGCGCGAGCAGCGCGGCCGTCGTGTCGCCGCCCGTCTGCGTCACCCGGGCCGTGGCGACGACGACGAGCGGCGCGTTCCGGGTCACGGCCGTGCCCTCGGCCGCAAACACCTCGAGCACCGTGCCGGCTTCGGGTGCGGCAAGCGTCGCGAGACCGCGATCCGGCACGAGCTGCCCGGCCACGCGCGAGCGGTGCGTGTACTCACCCGTGGCCAGCCAGGCGAGCACCAGGACCACGGCACCCACGGCGAGCGTCGCCAGGAGCCCCGTGCCGGGCGGCTGCGCGAGCGAGACCTCGCCGAGCCGGTGCCGGGCACGGGCCTCGACGGCTTCGGGCCGGAACAGCGCGGGCATCGCGGGCTCAGGCCGCCGCGGTGCGGGCGCGCGCTGCGCGCCGGCGGTGCTCGCATCGGATGCGGCCGCCTTCGAGCACGAGCACGCGGTCGGCGGCGGCGATGGTCTGCGGCCGGTGCGCGACCACGACGCGGGTCATCGGCAGGCGGCGGATGGCGGCGTTGACGGCACGCTCGCGGCCGAGGTCGAGGTGGCTGGTCGCCTCGTCGAGCAGCAGCACGCGCGGGCGCCGGTAGAGGGCCCGCGCGAGCATCACGCGTTGCTTCTGCCCGCCCGACAGGCTCGTGCCCATGTCGCCGACGAGGCTCTCGTATCCCATCGGCATCGCGGCGATCTCCTCGTGCACCGCGGCGAGCCGCGCCGCCGCTTCCATGCGCCCGCGGTCGGGCACCGGGTCGCCGAGCGCGATGTTGTCGGCGATCGTGCCGGCGAACAGGTGGTCTTCCTGCATGACCGCCGCGATGCCGCCTTCGCGGGCGCCCGTCGCGGCGGGCGCGGCGCCGCCGATGCGGATGCGGCCGCGCGTCGGTGCGAGCAGGCCGGCGAGCAGCTTGACGAGGCTGGTCTTGCCGCAGCCGGACGGCCCGACGATCGCGACGCACTCGCCGTCGGCCACCGTGAAATCGACGCCGTGCAGCACCCAGGCTTGGCCCTCCGCGTAGCGGAATGCAACTCCGCTCACCTCGATCGCACCGCTCTCCAGGCGCTGCGCGGGCCGCGTTGCACACGAGGGCGCGGCGGGCTCCGTGAGCACGATGTCGGCAAGGCGTTCGGCATGCAGCCGCAGCATGCGGAGCTCAGCGCCCTTGTCGACGAGCGCCGCGACGCGCGCGGCGAACTGGTCCTGGTAGGCGAGGAAGGCGACGAGCATGCCCGCGGAGAACGCGTTGTCGAGCGCGAGCCGGGCGCCCAGCCAGACCACCGCGATGCGCTCGAGGCCGAAGACGAGCCGGTTCGCCGCCGCGATACCGACGGACAGCCGCGCCAGCCCGAGCTCCTGGTTCACCGCCTCCGTGAGGACGTTCGCGTGCACGGCGTCGCGCTCCGCCTCGACGTTGGCGATCCGGATGGACTGGATGCCGCGTATCGATTCGAGCAGGTACGACTGCTGCTTCGCGCCGGCGACGAGCTGCCGGGCCGTCCTCTCGCGGAGCGCGCGGAAGGCGAGCGCGCGCACGCCGGCGTACACGGCGACGGCCGTAAGCGCCAGCGCGGCGAGGCTGCGGCTGTACAGCAGCATCACCAGGAACGTGAGCCCCGCGAGCAGCCCGTCGACCAGCGCTTCGACGAACGACGTGGTGAGCGTGCGCTGGATCGCGCGCACGCTCCCGATGCGCGAGACGACGTCGCCCAGGTGGCGCCGCTCGAAGAACTCGAGGGGCAGCCTGACGAGGTGCGCGAACACGTTGCCCGTCCACTGCAGCGCGAGGCTCGCGGACAGGTGCGTCACGGTCCAGCCGCGCAGCGTGCCGACGGCGACTTCGAGCAGGAGCACGAGGGCGAAGCCGGTCGCGAGCACCGCGAGCAGGTCGCGGTCGGCGGAGACGAGCACCTGGTCCACCACCCACTGCAGGAAGAACGGCCCGAGCACGGCCAGCGCCTGCAGCGCGAGCGACAGCGTGCCGACGAGGGCCAGCCCCCGCCCGAGACCGCGAATGCGCCCGAGCACGCGCCCGAGCGGAACGTCGTCGGCGCGTCCTCCCGGCACGAACCCCGCGGCGGGCGCGAGCTCGAGCGCGACCCCGGTGAAGCGGGACGACACCTCGCGCAGGTGCAGGCGCCGCCGCCCGGTCGCGGGGTCCAGCACGACGGCCCGTGACCGGCCGCAGCGCGCGAGCACGACGAAGTGATCGAGGTCCCAGTGCAGGATGGCGGGCAGGGCGAGCTTCCCGAGCTCGCCGAGCTCGACGCGGAGCGCTCGCGGGCGGAAGCCGAGCGCCGCCGCGATCCGCATGAGATCGGGCAGCGACGAGCCCTTGAGCGACAGCGGGAACCGCCGGCGCAGCTCGCGCAGCCCGATGCGGCGGCCGTGATGCCGGCAGATCATGGCGATGCAGGCCAGCCCGCACTCGGCCGCTTCCGCCTGCAGCACGACGCCCGCCGCGGCACGGCGCACCGTGCGCACCGGGCGGCTCGTCTCGCGCGCTCCCTGCCGCATCGCCTCCCTGCCTGCACCCCCGCGGGAAGCGGGCCTGGGGGCCCGGCTCCCGCAGGCGCACAGGTTACGGCCGCGGCCCGGCCGGCACAGCCGGCATTTACCCGCCATTCACCCGGTTATGCCGCGCCCGGCGACGCGCCGCGGCCCGCGCCCCGCGATCTCGCAGCTCGGGCAGCGCTTGTGGTCGAGCGCGTAGGCGTCCTGCACGTACGCGGCGCGGCATTCGCGGCACTGCGCGAGGTACAGCTCGTCGTCGTAGGAAACCGTCTGCAGCAGGTTCCAGGCCCATTCGAAGGTGATGCGCGGCGAGGGATGCAGCAGCAGGTAGGTCTCGAACGCCCGGCACACCCGGTGCCCGTACTCCACGTCGGGGCGCGGCCAGCAGGGCCGGATGCGGTGAGCCGCGTCGACTTTGAGGAGCAGGCTCGCGCAGAACAGCGCGATGAGCGTGGTGGCCTCCAGCCGGTTCAGGGGATGCTTCACGAACAGGGACACCTGGCGCGGCGACTTGCCCCGCCGGCGCCGGATGCCCGACGCGCCCGTGTCGCGGAAGTACGTGGCGTAGAGCTTGCGGATACGGTCGTCCGACAGGCCCGTGCAGGTCTTGATGGTGCGGGTGCGCGCCTCGTGCCGGATCATGCGCAGCGCGAGCTCGAACTGCAGCCTTTCGGTGGCGTAGCGGTTGTCGGTGAGGCGCATGATTCTCCCCTTTCGTGCTAAATTTGCCACATATGTAGTCTCATGACACACTATTGGATCAGGCATGGGTTGCCAATAGAACATAACGTAACTGGCCGGATCGGGGAGAATCGAACGGGGGGTCGGCGATGGACTTCCTGGGGCCGAGTGCCGCCGACTACGAGAACGTCGCGTCGTTGAACCGGGGCTTCCTCGCGCTCGTCCCGCGCGCGCCGCGGCGCTGCCTGGGCGGCCTGCGCGAGGATCTCGGCGCACGCCTGCGGGCGCTGACGGCGGTGCAGGCCGAGCGTCTGGCGGCGGCGCCGTTCCTGCTCATGTCCTTCCGGGAGCGCGACGAGCGCCTGTGGGAGGCCGCGTTCGCGCGCCAGGCGACCCCCGACCTCTTCGCTACGCGCGCGGCGGACGATCTCGCGCGGCTGGCGGCGGCCGGGCTCGGCTTCCTGTGGCAGCTCGCGCGCCACAACCCGTTCGCCGCGCGGCTGGTCTGCGGCGCCGGCGTTCACTGGTGCGAGCGGCTGACCGAGCTCCCGTTCCTGCACCTGTTCGCGCTCGCCGCCGGCGACGAGGAGCTCTTGACGGTACGCGCCGCGCAGGACAGCGAGCTCTGGTCGAAGCTCCTCACGGACGGCATCAGTCACGACGCGGAGGTGCGGCGGGCGGCGCACATCACGGCGCTGCAGACGGTGCTGACGCGGGCATGGCTGCCGGCGCGCGCCTGGCCCGCGGCCGCCTGCGCCACGCGCGTGCCCTCGCTGCAGGTGGCGGACGACGGCTGACCGGAGGGCGGTGCCCGTCGAAACGGGCCGCCGGAACGGCGCGTGCGCGGCCCGGTGTGCCGCCGGGCCGCAATGCGAGCGCGGCACCTATACAATACGCCGCTCTATGAAAGCCCTCTCGATCCGCAACCTCGGCAAGACCTACCGCAACGGCGTGCAGGCGCTCAAGGGCATCGACTTCGAGGTCGAAGCCGGCGATTTCTACGCGCTGCTCGGTCCGAACGGTGCCGGCAAGAGCACCACCATCGGCATCGTGACCTCGCTGGTCCGGAAATCGGGCGGTACGGTCGAGGTCTTCGGGCACGACATCGACCGCGAGGCGGAGGCGGCGAAACGCTGCATCGGCCTCGTGCCGCAGGAAATCAACCTGAACCTGTTCGACTCGGTCGAGAACATCGTCCTGAACCAGGCCGGTTACTACGGCATTCCGCGCCGGCTGGCACGCGAGCGCGCCGAGAAGTACCTGTCCGAGCTCCGGCTGTGGGATCGGCGGCGCGATCCGGCCCGCGAGCTCTCCGGCGGCATGAAGCGGCGGCTCATGATCGCGCGTGCGCTCGCGCACGAGCCGAAGCTGCTCATCCTCGACGAGCCGACCGCCGGGGTGGACATCGAGATCCGCCGCTCCATGTGGGACTTCCTGCGGCGGATCAACGCCGCCGGCACGACCATCATCCTGACGACGCACTACCTCGAGGAGGCCGAGAACCTGTGCCGCCACGTCGCGATCATCGACGGCGGCCGCATCATCGAGGACGCGAGCATGGGCGAGGTCCTGAGGAAGCTGCAGCGCGAGTCCTTCGTGCTGAGCCTCAAGGACCCGCTGCCCGCCGCGCCGGTGCTCGAAGGCTTCGAGGTCGTGCGGACGAACGACTACGAGCTCGAGGTCACGGTGGACGCCGAGCACGACCTGAACGAGCTGTTCGAGCTGCTGAACCGGCGCGACATCCGGGTCTTGAGCATGCGCAACAAGGCGAATCGCCTCGAGGAGCTGTTCCTCGGGCTGGTGGAAGGGCGCCAGGCCTCGCGCTCTGCGGCCTGAGGACAGGATCGATCGTGGATCTCCGGCTGAACCGCATCGCCCTCGAGACGATCGTCCTCAAGGAGTTCAACCGCATCGTGCGGATCTGGCTGCAGACGATCGTGCCTCCTGCCATCACCATGACGCTCTACTTCGTCATCTTCGGCAGCCTGATCGGCCGGCGCGTGGGGACGATGGAAGGCTTCGATTACATGCAGTACATCGCACCCGGCCTGATCATGATGTCGGTGATCACGAACTCCTACGGCAACGTCGTGTCTTCTTTCTTCGGCGCCAAGTTCGGCCGTCACATCGAGGAGATGCTGGTGTCGCCGATGTCGTATGCGACGATCATCGTCGGCCACGTGGCGGGCGGCGTCATCCGCGGGCTGATGGTGGGCGGCCTCGTGACGCTGGTCGCGCTCGCGTTCACCGACGGGCTCAGCGTCGAGCACCCGTTCGTGACCGCCTCGATGGTGATCCTGACGTCCATCGTGTTCTCCCTTGGCGGCTTCATCAACGCGTTGTTCGCCAGGAAGTTCGACGATATCGCGATCATTCCGACCTTCGTGCTCACACCGCTCACGTATCTCGGCGGCGTGTTCTACTCGATATCGCTCCTGCCGGAGGTCTGGCAGAAGATCTCGCTCCTGAACCCGATCCTGTACATGGTCAACGCGTTCCGGTTCGGCGTTCTCGGGACGTCGGACATCGACATCCGCCTGGCCTACGTCATCGTGTCCGTGTTCGTCGTCCTGCTGTTCGCGCTCTCCTTCGCGCTGCTCAAGCGCGGCATTGGCATCCGAGAGTAGGGTGCGCACATGTGCGGCCGGTTCGCGTTCTATTCGTCGAGCGAGGCCATGGCCGAGCTCTTCGGGGCGGAGCCGGTCGCCAGCGTCGAGCCGCGCTGGAACATCGCGCCGACCCAGGAGATCGCCGCCGTGCGGCAGCCCGAGCCCGGGCGGCGCGAGCTCGTCGTGCTGCGCTGGGGCCTGGTGCCCTACTGGGCCAAGGATCCCTCCATCGGGAACCGCCTCATCAACGCGCGGGCGGAAACGCTGGCGACGAAACCCGCGTACCGCGACGCCTACCGCAAGCGCCGCTGCCTCGTGCTCGCCGACGGCTTCTACGAATGGCGCGCCGGACCCGGCGGCAAGACCCCCTGGTTCGTCTCGCTCGCGAGCGGCGAGCCGTTCGCGTTCGCCGGGCTGTGGGAACGCTGGCGCGACCGCGAGACCGGCAAGAGGCTCGAGACCGCGGTGATCGTCACCACCGACGCCCAGGGCTTCGTCGCCGAGCTGCACGACCGCATGCCCGTCGTGCTCTCCCGGGAGCAGGGCCACCGCTGGCTCGCCGGTGACGACGCCGTGCTCGTCGAGGCCGCCGCGAACCCGCCCGCCCTGCGTGCCTGGCCGGTCGACCGGCGCGTCAACCGCGCGGAGAACGAGGGCCCGGAGCTGATAGAGCCGGTCGGCGACGTCGTCGACGCCCGCTGAAGCGCACGCACGAGCCGGTCCTCGAGGAGCCGCGCCGCGCGCCACCTTGCGGTGTTGTTTCGGGCTTCGGACACCCCCCGGCCACGGCTCCGCCTCGGGTTTCCGGGCCGGGCATGCACGATGCTCAGCGGCGGGTTCCGATGCGCGGTGCGCGCTCCCGCGTGGGCCCGCTGCCGGGGCGAGCGGCGGGTTACAGGCGCGGGAGGAAGAAGGTCTTGCCCTGGTGCTCGAGCACGACGCCGGCGGGCTCGATCTGGCGCACGATCGGCCCCTCGGAGAGCGCGGCGCCCTCGCGGTAGCGCCCGAGGTTGACGACCACGAAGCGGTCCGCCGGCCGCTCCGCGTACACGTGCAGGTCGAGATGCAGGTCGGGCAGCGACAGCTCGCCGCGCGCGCGCAGCTCGTCGAACGTGGGGAGCGTGCCGAAATCGACCGGCTGCCGCCGGGGAGGCGTCGCCGCGCGGGCCGGTGCCGGGGCGGCGGCCGGCTCCGCCCGCGGCTCTGCCGCGGTTTCGGCCGTCGCGGGCTCGGAGGGCTCTTCGGTCGCGACCGAACGCCGGCTCTGCTTCGCCTCGGCCACCAGCTCCGAGAACGCCGGGGCCGGTTTCGTGTCCGGCACCGGCAGCCGCTCGGTGATCACCGCTGGCCCGGCCTCTGCGCCGGGGCGCAGCAGCAGCGCCGCGAGCACGGCGAGGTTGACCGTGAGCAGCCCGGCCACGAGCCACAGCCAGCGGGGCGTCCGCGACGGCGGCGGAGCATCCGGGATGTCGGCCACGCCGGGCGTGCGCGCGCGCTGGCGCTCGGCTTCCGATTTCTTCAATGCGTCGAGGATGAACGACATCGCGCGTCAGTTCCCGGGCACGAGGCGCGGGGACCCCTCGGCCCCGAGCAGCGAGCTGATCAGGATCTGCGTGCGGGCGCCGGCGATGCCGTCGACCCGGAGCCGCCGGCTGCGCTGGAACTCCTTCAAGCGCGCGGCGAGCTCGTCGTCGAAGTAGCTGGAGTCGAGGCTCGCGGGCCGGTAGTCGGGGTCGATCGCCGCGAGGCTCTGGCGCAGCCACACCACGTTCTCGTCCGTCATGCCGGGACGGATGACCTCCTCGATGCCCTCCGGCGGCCGCCACACGAGCAGGTACTGGCCGAACCACAGGTCGGAGATCTGCTCGAGCGGCCAGGTGGAGCGGCGCTCGCCGATGGCCAGCGTGCCCGTATCGACGGTGAGCTCGACCAGCACCACCTGGTGCTCCCGCCCGTCCCCGTCGGTCAGCGTGAGCACCACGGGCCGGTCGAGCTGCCGGATGCCGCTCAGCGAGCCGCGATCGAAGTAGCACCGCAACCCGGCCGCCTCGGCCTGCGAGCAGGCGGTGCCGTTCCCGTCCACGTACTCGGCACCCCAGAGCGCGAACAGCGTCGCCATGGCGGCGGCCGCGTCCGTGGCATCGCCGGCGGACTGCAGCACCTCCTCCAGGCCGGGCTGCGGCCCGGCCGCCGCCGCGTCCAGGGGCGCGGCGGCCGGCGCGGCGTCGTCGGCCTCGGCCGCCTGCTCGAGCGGCACCGTCGCGGTATCGACGGCTTCGGCTTCGGGTGACACGTCGCGGGACGCGAGCACGGACCAGGCGCCCGCGCCGATGAGCGCGGCGCACACGAGCCCGGCCGCCGGCATGATCCAGCGCAGCGCCGCCGGCGTCAGCCGCTGCCCCGAGACCTCGGCCGCCGCGCGTCGCACCGTGCGCCGGTCCACGCGGCGCGATTCCCGGCTGTAGGCGCCGAGCAGGGCGCGGTCGCAGATGACGTTGATGAGCCGCGGCACGCCGCCCGAAAGCCGGTACACCTCGCGTTTGGCCGCGGGATCGAAGATCTCCGCCAGCGCACCCGCGACCTTCAGGCGGTGATCGATGTAGCGCGCCGTCTCCTCGCGCGACAAAGGCTCGAGGTGATAGCGCCCGGTGACACGCTGCGCGAGCTGCCGGAGCTCTGTCTGCGACAGCATGTCCCGCAGCTCGGGCTGCGCGATCAGGATGATCTGCAGGAGCTTCTGGCGGGTCGTCTCGAGGTTCGTGAGCAGCCTGAGCTGCTCCAGCACTTCCGCCGAAAGGTTCTGCGCCTCGTCGATCAGCAGGATCGTGCGCCGGCCGCGGGCGTGCGCGTCCAGCAGGTGCCGGTTGAGCGCGTCGACCAGCGCGCGAATGCTGTGGCGTTCCTCGGGCGGCGGGATGCGCAGCTCCTCGCAGATCGCCACCAGGAACTCGGTGGACGTCAGGTTCGGGTTCAGGATGAGGGCGACGTCGACTTCCCTCGGGATCTGGCCGAGCAGCGTGCGCACCAGCGTCGTCTTGCCGGTGCCCACCTCGCCCGTGAGCTGGATGAAGCCCCCGCTCTCGGTCACGCCGTAGACGAGGTGCGCGAGCCCTTCGCCGTGCCGCTCGCTCATGAACAGGTAGCGCGGATCCGGTGTGATCGCGAACGGCTTTTCGTTGAGGCCGAAGAATTTCGTGTACATGGGCGCGGTGGAAACAGGCCGGAACCGCATCTCCTCGTGTGGGCAGATTCTCGGCGGCCAGGGGCCCGGAAGCCGGCGGCCCTGCCCGCCGATTCTAGCGCAACCCACCTGCGGCCGTGCCGCCCGGCCGGGGGCGCGCGTCCGCCTCGGAGCAGCAGCGCTAGTGCGCGCGCCGTGCCGGCAGCTCGTCCAGCGTCAAGAGCTCCGCCGTGAGCTGCACGAACACCGCGACCTGGCGGCGGAACAGCTCCGGGTCGAGCCGCTCGACGCCCGCCGAGGTGCCCCAGTAGCCGCCCATCGTGCCCATGATCGCCACCGCGGGCAGCCCGCCGGTGCGGGCCGGGCTCGCCATGCCGTACCAGCGGCCCTGGCTGCGCCCGTGCACGCCGGGCCGGGCGACGTTGCGAATCACCGCCGAGGGCAGCCGGTGCGCCTTCACCGCCGCGACCGCGGCGCCGAGCAGCCGGGGGTCGTCGCTCGTCCAGATCATGCTGGGGTCGGTGCGGCCGGTGGGCACGAGGCGCTCGCCTTCCTCGCGGTACTCCACCTGCCCCAGGTGCTCCATGCCGACGACGGCAACCACCTTCTCGCGCGCCGCCGGATGGCGCGCGAAATAATCCTGACCGGCGAAGGCCTCCTCCTGCCCCGGCATGAAGTGCCGGCAGTCGAGGTAGAGCATCAGTGTGCGCGGGCGTTCCGCCTGCGGAATCGCGGCAAAGTGGCGCACCAGCGCGAGCAGGCCGAGGGCGCCGTTGTCCTGCGAGACCGCGGGGCCGTCGGTGTGGGTGACGAGCTGGATGACCTCGTCGTCGGGCGTGCCGTAGTCGCGGCCCGGCAGGTAGCCGATGAGCTGCCAGGCCTCGCTCTCGACGACCTCGGCTTCGAGGCGCAGCGTCGCCGAGCGCCCGGCCTCGGCGGCGCGCCACACCGCGTCGCCGGCGGCCCGGTCGAGGATCAGCGTCGGCACGTCGTAGAGCTCGGGCACCGGGAACGTGTACAGGCCGGTGGCGAGCTCGCGGTTCGCGTCGAGGACCAGCACGAGCCCGGCGGCGTTGCCGGCACGGGCGGCGGCGATCAGCTCACGGGTCTGCATGAGCTGCGGGAAGATGCGAAAGCTCACGGAGGCGTCCGCGCCCGGGTCCGCCGCGGGCGGCGCCCGGTACTCGTAGTCGGCTTCCGCGAGCTGCCGCGCGAGCGCCGGATCGAACACCGTGCGCATGACGGCGATCTTGCCGGCAAGCCGCCCCACGGGGTCTCCCGACCGGTACGCCACGAGCGGCGCGGTGACCCCCTGCGGGCCGGTGCTCCCGGAGTTGGCGCCGAAGCTCGCCACGTGAACGGCTTCGCCTTCCACCTCGAGCCCCCAGCGCGAGTCGTCCGGCCAGTGGCTGGTCTCCCAGCGATCGAACGTCCAGGCATTACGCTTGAGGTCGACCACGCCGGCGGCCGCGAGCTCGTCTTCCAGGAAGGCGAGGAAATGCCGCCAGCTCGCGTTGCCGGTGAGCGCCGGGCCGAAGCGCTCCTTCTGCCAGTGCCAGTAGACGACCTGCTCCGCCGACGGCAGTCGCACTTCGCTTGCCGTCGCCGCCGGTTCGCCACCCGCCGCCACGGATGCCGCGGCGAGGAGCGTGGCGGCGAGCAGGCGTTTCCCGATCATGCGGCGGCTTCGTGCATCACGGGTGGGCGATCTCGCCTGCACACGGATGGGGACCTAGCGGACCTCGTAGCGAAGGCCGATGCCCCAGGTGCGCGGCGGGCCGTGGTACTCGCCGAGCATGCCGACGAGGCTGCGGCGCGAGGTGACGTACTCCTCGTCGAACAGGTTCTCCGCGAACAGGTACACCTCCCAGCCGCCCGGGTCGGCGAGCGAGAGGCGGACGTTCGCGATCGCGTAGTCGTCGGAGAGCAGCTCGGCGGTGTTCTCGATGTCGCGATACGCCTCGTCGGTGTAGGTGGCCCAGGCGCGCACGCCGAGCGACCGGTCGCCCAGCGGCCGCTGCCAGTCGATGCCGGCGGTGAAGGCGAGCTCCGGCGTGCCGGGCAGCTCGGCGCCGACGCGCGCAGCGATCTCCGCGGGATCGGCGCTGTCCCAGGCGGTCACCTCCGAGTCGAGCCAGGTGCCGCGCAGCGAGAACGTCAGCGACGGCAGGACCAGCCAGTCGAGCTCGAGGTCGAGGCCGTAAATTTCCGATTCGGCCGCGTTCTGGATGATGGCCTCGACGATGCCTCCGCCGAGGTCCTGGAGCGAGAGCACCTGCTTGTCGGAATAGTCGTAGTAGAAGGCCGAGCCGGCGACGAACAGGCGCTCGTCCAGCAGGCGCCGCTTCGCGCCGACTTCGTACGCCCACAGCGTCTCCGCGCCGAACGGGGTGAACGAGGCCGGCTCGGTGATGCCGGAGCCGTCGAAGCCGCCGCTCTTGAACGCCCGCGCGACGCTCACGTAATAGAGCGACCGGTCCGTCGGCTCCCACTGCAGCGCGACGCGTCCGGACAGGTCGTCGTCATCGTAGGTACGGCTGTCGAACAGGCCGTCCGGCACCACGTTCGGGAAGCCGACGCCGATCAGCGATACGCCGAACGGATCGATGTCGAACGAGCCGCCGTCGTACTTCTTCTGCTCGTCGGTGTAACGCAGGCTGCCCGTCACCTGCCACGCCGGGTCGAAGCGCCACTCCACCTGCGTGAAGGCCGCGTACGACTCGTCCTCCTGCACGAACGCCGTGCCCAGCGCGCCCAGCAGGAAGTCGTAGGCGGTCAGCACGCGGGCGTAATCGATCTCGTCTTTCGTGTAGGACACCCCGCCGAGCCAGCGGAAATCTTCGCTCGGCTGGTAGTCGACGCGCAGCTCCTGGTAGAAGCTCTCGAGGTCCTCGTCGAAGGACGCCTCGGCGAGGCGCAGCGGCACCATGTCGCCGATGTCGTACGCGCGCTCGAGGGTCTCCATGCCGGTGACGGAGACGAGCTGGTAGTCGCCGAGCTGCCAGGTGAGCTCCAGCACGCCGCCGAGCTGCTCGCTGTCGTTCTCGAGCCGTGCATTGTCGTAGTCCTTGAACGCGTCGTCGCTCGGCGGCATGAAGAGGCCGAGCGCGTCGCCGTTGACACTGGTCGAGCCGATGATCTCCGAGTCGTCCTGTGCGTAGTGCACGCTGAAGAACACGTCGAAGTCGTCGCGCGGCGCGAACGCGAGCGAGCCGCGCAGTGCCAGCACGTCCTTGTCGCCGTAGTCGTCCTGTGCTTCCACCGCGGGCACGCCCGGCACCACGCCGGGCGCGCGGCTGAAGCCGGCCGTGGAACCCACCGTGCCCGGTCGGTCCATGTAGCCGCCGCCGCTCTGATAGAGCGCCGCGATCCGTCCCTGCACGCGCTCGCCGAGCGGACCTCCCACGGCCGCCTGCAGGTCGAGCGCGTCGTAGTTGCCATAGCTGCCGTCGACGTAGGCGGACGGCTCCGGACCCGGCCGGCGGCTCACGAAGTTGATGGCGCCCGCCGTGCTGTTCCGCCCGTACAGGCCGATCTGCGGGCCCTTCAGCACCTCGACGCGCTCCAGGTCGAACAGCGGAAACGTGAGATAGGCGCTCATCGGCAGGTAAACGCCGTCGGCGTGCGCCGCCACGGACGGGTTGTTGTTCACCCACGGGTTGGTCGTGCCGATGCCGCGCAGCGTGATCGTCGGGTTGTTGCTGCCGTTGCCGCGGAACACGTCGAGCGACGGCACCAGGCGGCTGACGTCGGCGAGCCCGAGGATGCGCTGCTCGGTGAGCGCCGACCGGTCGAGCACCGACAGCGCCATGCCGAGGTCTTCGCTCGACTGCTCGCGCTTTTGCGCGGTGACGACGATCTCCTCCAGCGCCGGGGGTTCGGCCGCTGCGGCGGGCAGCGCGGCGGCGAGCCCGGCCGCGGCCAGGGCAGCGACGGTGAGAGAAGGTGAACGCATGGCGACGTCTCCAGTCATGGCGGGCGGGTCGACCCGCTCGTTCTTGATTCGGGTTGTTGCGGGAAAAGTGACACGCCTTGGCCCTGCCGGGCAACCTCGCCTCCCAGCATGTGCACCATGCGCCGTGGACCCGGGTGAGCGCGGGCGGCGCACGGCGCGTGCGCCTACGGGCGGCGCGGCAGCGTGCGGGCGCGCGCGAGCGCGAGGTGACCGAAGCGGTTGCGGATCGCGTCGACCGTGCGGTCGACGGAAGAGTCGCAGGCGGCGTCGGCGAAGAGGTCGGCCTGGGCGGCCGGCACGAGGTCGGTGCCGCCGACACCGAGCAGGCGCACCCGGGCGCCCGGGGAAGCGGCGAGCCACGCGTCGAGCAGGTCGCGGGCGACCGCGAACACGCGGCCGGTGCCGTTCGCCGGCGGTTGCAGCGGCCGCTGCCGCGTACAGGTCATGAAGTCGGCGCGGCGGATCTTCACCTGCACCGTTCCAGCCGCCAGCGCATGGGCCCGCATGCGCGCGGTGGCACGCTCGGTGAGGCGCAGGAGCTCCGCGTGCAGCGCGGCGGGATCGTCGAGATCCGTCGCGAACGTTTCCTCGGCGCTGATCGACTTCGCGGCCCGCGAGGGCACGACCGGGCGGTCGTCGCGCCCGGCGGCGCGCTCCCGCACCCGCTGCGTGTAACGGCCGAACACGGGCTCGAGCTCCGCATCCGGGGCGCGCCGCAGCCCGGCAACGGTGCGGATCCCGCGCGCGTGCAGGCGGGCGAGGGTTTCACGGCCGATGCCCGGCAGCGCCTCGACCGGCAACGGATCCAGCACCGCGTGCAGGTTCGTCGCCTCGACCACGACGAGCCCGTCGGGCTTGCCGAGATCCGACGCGATCTTCGCCACGAGCTTGTTGGGCGCGACGCCGACGGACGCGGTGAGCCCGGTCGCTTCACGGATCCGTGCCTTGATGTTCGCGGCGATGGCCTCGGCCGGCCCGAACAGCCCGATGCTGCCCGTGACGTCGAGGAAAGCCTCGTCGAGGGAGAGCCCTTCGACGAGCGGCGTGAACTCGTGAAAAATGGCGAAGACCTGCCGCGACACCGACTGGTAGTGCGCGATGCGCACCGGCACGCGCACGAGGCTCGGGCAGCGCGCGAGCGCCTCGCGCATCGGCATCGCGGAACGGATGCCGTAGCGCCGCGCCTCGTAGCTCGCGGCGGCGACGACACCGCGGTTCAGCCCGCCGACGACGACGGGTTTGCCGCGGAGCGCCGGGTCGTCGCGCTGCTCGATGGACGCATAGAACGCGTCCATGTCGACGTGCAGGATGCGGCGTTCGTGCGGGCTCACTGCCGGCGTTCGACGATGTAGTGCGCCACCCAGCGCAGCCCGTCCGCGCGCGGCCCGAACGCATCGAGCTCGGCGAGGGCAGCCGCCAGGAGCTCGGCGCAGCGCTCGCGCGCCGCTTCCAGCCCGAACACGGAAGGCCAGGTGGCTTTCGCCCGCTTTTCGTCCTGCCCGGCCTGCTTGCCGATGACGCAGGTCTCGCCCTCCACGTCGAGAATGTCGTCGCGAACCTGGAACGCGAGCCCGACGAGCTCCGCGAAGCGCACCAGGCGGTCGCGCGACGGGCGCGGCAGCTCGCGGCAGACGATGCAGGCCGACAGCACCGAGGCCCGGATCAGGGCCCCGGTCTTCAGCCGGTGCATGCGCTCGAGCTCCTCGGCGCTCAGCCGGCGGCCCTCGGAATCGAGATCGATGGATTGCCCGCCGGTCATGCCGAGCGATCCCGCGGCGTAGGCGAGCAGGCGCACGAGGTCGACCACCTGCCCGGCATCGAGCCCGGGCGCGTCCGTCAGCACCTGGAACGCGAGCGGCTGCAGTGCGTCCGCGGCGAGGATCGCCGTGGCCTCGTCGAACTTGCGGTGCACCGTGGGCTCGCCGCGCCGCAGGTCGTCGTCGTCCATCGCCGGCAGGTCGTCGTGCACCAGCGAGAACGCGTGCAGCAGCTCGATCGCAGTGGCCGGGGCATCGAGCAGCGACGGGTCGAGCGACAGGCATTCCCCGGTCGCGTACACCAAGAGCGGCCGCACCCGCTTGCCGCCGTTCACCGCGTAACGCATGGCCTGGTGGAGGCGTTCCGGCGGCGCGTCCGCGCCCGGCAGCACCCGATCGAGGCAGTCGGCGATGCGACGCGTGTACTCCGGGCGCCGCTGGGCGAATGACTCCGGCAATCCGTGTTCCTTTTCGCTTCCGTTCCCGGGCAGGCGGACAAGCCTACACCGATTCGGCGCCTCCGTGAGCTATAATGCCGGCCCTCGAAATGGCGCCGCACTGCCCCGGCATGCCCCGCGCGCCCTTCTCCGGAACCGCCATGCGAGCTCGAGTACCCTGCCAGGACGGGCCACCGCGCAGGCCACCCCTGCCGCTGTTCGCCGCGCCGCCGCCGCGCCCGCCGGGGTGCGCACCGGGTGTTCCCCGCCAGAACGCCCCCGGAGGACGCTGAATGCCGTACCGCACCGGCCGGATCGTGGCCCAGGCGCAACCGAACATCGCGCTCGTCAAGTACTGGGGCAAGCGCGACCTCGAGCGCAACCTGCCGGCGACCGGCTCGCTGTCCGTGACGCTGGACGCATTGTGGACGCGCATGGCGGTGGAATTCGACCCGTCGGCGAAAGCCGACTCCCTCGCCGTCGGCGGGCGCGAGGCACCCGACCTCCTCCCGCGCGTCGTGCGCTGCCTGGACATGGTGGCCGGCAGCGACCGCCCGCGCGCGCGGATCGAAAGCGAGAGCAATTTCCCCGTCGGCGCCGGTCTCGCGTCTTCCGCCGCGGCGTTCGCGGCGCTCGTCGTCGCCGCGAGCCGGGCCGCGGGGGTGAGCCTCGACACGCTCTCCCTGGCGCGCCTCGCCGGCCGGCAGTCGGGCTCCGCCGCGCGCTCGCTGTTCGAGGGTGTCGTCGCGCTCGACCCGGGCCCGGACGACGTGCGGGTCGAAAGCATCGCGGCGCGCGGCGACTGGCCGCTCGAGGTGCTGGTCGCGATCACCGACCGCAACGCGAAGCCGATCGGCTCCACCGAGGCAATGCGGCGCTGCGCCGAGACCTCGCCGTTCTACCGCTACTGGGTGGATCGGCAGGGAGCCGACCTGGAGGCGGCCCGGCGGGCGGTCGCGGCGCGCGATTTCGAGGCGCTCGGCGCGGTCGCAGAGCAGAACTGCCTCAAGATGCACTCGCTGATGTGGACCTCGCGGCCGCCGATCGTCTACTGGAACGACGCAACCGTCGGCTGCATGCAGGCCGTGCGCGAGCTCGCGGCGGACGGGTGTCCCGTCTTCTTCACCATCGACGCGGGTCCGCAGGTGAAGGCGGTGACGCTGCCGCACGAGGCGGCGCGGGTGCGCGAGGCGCTGGGCTCGGTCCCGGGCGTGCTCGAGATCCTGCACTCGGGCCTCGGTCCCGGCGCGCGGCTCCTGGAGAGCCGGTGAGGGCGAGCGGGGCGAGCGCGCCCGGCAAGGCGGTGCTCATCGGGGAATACGCGGTGCTGGAGGGAGCGCCCGCGGTCGCGATGGCGCTCGATCGCCGGGCCCGCGTCGGCCTCGCCTCGGGCAACGGGCCGGGGCACGCCGTCCGGTCACTGAACTCGGGCGCCCGGGCGCGCTTCGGTCCGATGCCGGGCGGAGGGCTCGCGTGGCAGGACGGCGACGCGCAGGCGTTCGCCCTCGTGGAGCACGTGTGGCAAGCGGTACGGCCGGAGCCGCGGGGCAGCCTCGTGCTCACCCTGGACACGCGCGCGTTCTACGATCCCGTGACCGGCGCCAAGCTGGGTTTCGGCTCGAGCGCCGCCCTGGCCGTGGCGCTCGCGGCCGCGCTGGCGGGTGAAGCGGCGCCGGAGCCCGTCCGGGAGGCGGCGCGGCGCGCCCACATGGCGTTCCAGGGCGGGCGGGGCAGCGGCGTCGACATCGCCACCGCCGCCCACGGCGGCGTGGTCGGGTATCGTCGCGAGTCCGCACAGGTGGAACACCTGCCCTGGCCCGCCGGGCTCGAAGTCTGCCTCCTGTGGAGCGGGCGGGCTGCCGACACGCCGGCGGCGATCGATCGCCTGGCGCGGGCGCGCGCCGAGGCGGCTCCCGCGCTGGCCTCGCTCGTCGCGGCGGCGGAGGCGGCTTACCGGGGGTGGGCTCGCGGCGCGGCGGAAGCGCTCGAGGCACTCTCCGCGTGGGCGGGCGCGCTGTTCCGTTTCGCCCGCGACTGCCGGCTGGACGTCTTCGGCGCCGGGCACGAGGCCCTGTACGACGAGGCGTCGCGGCGCGGGCTCGTGTACAAGCCCTGCGGGGCGGGAGCGGGCGACACCGGCGCCGCGTTCGCCCGCGATCGCGGGGCGCTGGACGCGTTCGCGGCATGGGCCGCGCAGCGGGGCTTCGCACGGGTCGCCGCGTCGCTCGAGGCGCGGGGCGTGACGCTGGAGTCACAGGCGGTATGAAAGAGTCGCGCCTTCCGGGGCTGCACCGGATGAGCATCGCCGAGCGCATCGACGCGCTGGCCGAACGCGACTGGCTCGACCCGACCGATGCGGCGCGGCTGCGCGAATCCGCGGCGCTCCTGGAGAAAGCGATCGCCGATCGCATGGTCGAGAACGTGATCGGCGTGTTCGGGCTGCCGTTCGCCGTGGCGCCGAACTTCGTGGTCAACGGCCGCGACTACGTCGTGCCGATGGCGATCGAGGAGCCTTCGGTGGTGGCCGGCCTGTCGGCAGCGGCGCGGCTCGTGCGCGCGGGCGGTGGCTTCGTCGCAGAGCCGCCCGAGCCCCTGCTCGTCGGCCAGGTCCACGTCGTCGACGTGGGCGATCCCGGGCGCGCGGTCCGCGCCCTCGAGGAAGCGTCCGCGGAGCTCGTCGCGCGCGCGAACGCGCTGCAACCGTCGCTGGTCGCGCGCGGCGGCGGCGCGCGTTCGCTCGAAGTGCACCGGCGGGCGCTCGCCGGCGGGATCGCCATCGTGCTGCATCTCGTCGTCGACACGCGGGATGCCATGGGCGCCAACATCGTGAACACGATGTGCGAAGGCATCGCGCCGGAAGTGGAGCGCATCGCCGGCGGTCGCGCCGTGATGTCGATCCTGTCCAACCTCGCCGACCGCGCGCTCGTCACGGCCACCGCGGCGATTCCTGCCGACCTGCTGGCAGCGGGCCGCCGGTCCGGCGAGCGCGTCCGCGACGCGATCGTGCAGGCGACCGAGCTCGCGAACGCCGATGCCTGGCGCGCCGCGACGCACAACAAGGGCGTGATGAACGGCGTCGACGCGGTGGCGATCGCCACCGGCAACGACTGGCGCGCCATCGAGGCCGGCGCGCACGCGTGGGCGGCGCGGGACGGCGCGTATCGCTCGCTGACGAGCTGGACCGTGGACCCGGACGGGCGGCTCGCCGGCAGGCTCGTGATGCCGCTCAAGGTCGGCATCGTCGGCGGCTCGCTGCTGGCGAACCCCGGCGCCCGGCTCGCGCTCGCGCTCCTGGGAGTGGAGTCCGCGGGCGAGCTGGCGGGCGTGATGGGCGCCGTCGGCCTCGCGCAGAACCTGGCCGCGTTGCGCGCGCTCGTCACGCACGGCATCCAGAAGGGCCACATGCGACTGCATGCGCGCAGCGTGGCGGCGAGCGTCGGTACGCCGCCGGAGCTTTTCGAGCGCGTCGTGGCCGGGCTGGTGGACGGCGGCGACATTCGGCCCGACAAGGCGCGGGAGATCCTCGAAGGGCTGCAGCAGGAGGCGCGGGTCGCGGCGGGTCCCGCGACGGTCCATGGGCGCGCGGCGGCCAAGGTGATCCTGCTCGGCGAGCATGCGGTCGTGTACGGGCGTCACGCCCTCGCGCTGCCGATCCCGGACGCGGTGCGCGCGAGCCTGGCCGAAACGGACCGGCCCGGCCGCGTGCGCCTCTACGGTGACGCGGGTGCCGATTCCGGCGTCGTCGAGCGGCACGTGAGCGAGCTCGTCGCCTTTCTCGCCCGGAAGCTCGGTGCCGCAGGCCGGCACTTCGACGTGGAGCTCGAGACGCGCGTGCCGCCGGGGATGGGTCTCGGCGCATCGGCCGCGGTCGCGGTGGCGCTGGCACGCGCTTTCGATCACGTGCTCGGGCTCGCGCTTTCGGACGCCGAGGTGAACGCGCTGGCGTTCGAGTGCGAGAAGCTGGCCCACGGAACGCCGTCCGGCATCGACAACACGGTGGCGACCTTCGGCAGGCCGATGCTCTACCGCCGGGAGGCGGGGTGCGTGGAAACGCTGTCGGAGGCCGCGCGACCCCCGCTCGTGGTAGCCTGCGGGCGCGCGCGTGGCATCACGCGTGAGCAGGTCGCCGCGGTGCGGGCACGCTTCGCGGGCCGTCGCGACCGGTACAATGCCATTTTCGACGAGATCGACGCAATCGCCGTCGCCGGGGCGCGCGCGCTGGCGACGGGGGATTACGTCGCTCTCGGCGACCTGATGAACCTATGTCACGGCCTGCTGAACGCATTGCAGGTCTCGACACCGGAGCTCGAGAACATGGTGCACGTCGCACGTACGCAGGGCGCGCTCGGCGCGAAGCTCACCGGGGCGGGAGGCGGCGGCTCCATCGTCGCCCTGGCGCCCGGCAACACGGCAGAGGTGGCGCGCGCGCTCGAGCGCGCCGGCTGCCGCGTGCTCACGATCCCGCAAAGCTGATGTCCCACCATCTTCATCGCGTCGTCTCCTCGGAAGAGGAGCGGCTGATACTCGTGGACGAGCAGGACCGCGAGATCGGCAGTCTCGACAAGGCGGCCTGCCACGACGGCGAGGGCGTGCTGCACCGGGCGTTCTCGCTGTTCGTTTTCGACGCGGCCGGGGAGCTTTTGCTGCAGCAGCGCAGTGCCGGCAAGCGCCTCTGGCCGCTCTACTGGTCGAACAGCTGCTGCAGCCATCCGCGCTACGGCGAAACCGTCGAGGAAGCGACGGCCCGCCGCCTGCGCGAGGAGCTGAACATCGAAGCGGAGCTCGAGTTCGTCTACAAGTTCGCCTATACGGCCCGCTTCGGCGAATCGGGATCCGAGAACGAGCTGTGCTGGGTGTTCCTCGGGCGCACCGGTGACCGTGCCGTGCCCAACCGTCACGAGATCGCGGCGGTCCGCTCGTTGCCGGCGGACCGCGTGAGCGCGGAGCTCGCGCGCGACCCGCAGGCGTTCACGCCATGGTTCAGGCTCGAATGGCAGCGCCTGGAACGGGACTGGCCGGAGCTGTTGCGCCGCTACGCCCAGCCGGCCGCCGCGGCGCGCCGCTGAGCGGGCGGCCGCGCGCGCCGGCCTGCCCGCTCCACCTCCAGCGTCAGGTTCTCGGCCGGGCGCGCCTGCCCGTGACGAGCCGGTAGAGGAACAGGAGCAGCACGGCACCGAGGATGGCGATGATGATGCTCCCGATCGTCAGTCCTTCCACCCCGCCGAGCCCCATCGCCGAGGCGATGAAACCGCCGATGAGGGCGCCGGCGATACCGAGCAGAATGGTGACGATGATTCCGCCGGGATCCTCGCCCGGCATGATCCACTTGGCGATGGCGCCCGCGATGGCGCCCAGGATGATCCAGGTCAGCAAGCCCACGACGTCTACCTCCTTCTGGTTCGCACTGACGGGTGATCGCGTGGTGCAACTTCCGTGCCGTGCCGGCGCACGCCACGGGGCGCATACCGGGAAGGCGCTGCGGGCGGTGCGCCACCGGTACGGCGGCAACCGCGAGCGGCCGGTCGCCCGCGCTTGCGCAGGGCTTACACGGGCGCGGTAATTCTTACCCTGGCGCCGTGCAAGTTCGGGGGGAAGGGATCAGCCCGCCCGCCGCCCGGCGTAGCGGTAGTACTCGATGCCGATGTCCTGGAAGTGGCGGTCGTCGCTCTGGCCGACCCGCTCGATGACGAACTCGTCGCTGGGCTCGTAATCGAGGCCGGTCACGCGGCGCCCGTCGTGCAGCGCCTCGTACTGGGCCTGGTCGAGGTCGATGGCGAATTCCATGGCGCGGGCGAAACCGATCGCCCGGGTGGCTTCCCGCCACTGCTCGGAGACGAAGAAGGGAATCACCTCGGCGGCATCGCCGCTGCCGTAGCCGAGCGTCAGGAGCTCCTCGCCGGCGAGCTCCCGTCCCTCCTCGAGCGCCTGCTCGAACCCGGCCGCGAGCCAGGCGGGCAGCGCCGCCGTGTAAAGATTGCCGAGGTCCAGCATCGTGTCGGAGCCCAGCGCGAGCTTGTCCAGGATCTCGCGGCGGTAGCGGCGCGAAGCACGGAAAATCCTGAACACCGCCATGGTGAGCGGGTAGACCTCGAAGCTCACTCGCTCCGGGTGCGCGAGGTCCACGATCTCGGGCTGGCTCATCATTTCCTTCTGCACCGCTTCCGGATCGACGCCTGCCTCGTAGCAATAGGACGCGAGCTCGGCACGGTCCTCGGCACTCCCGCGAGCGAGTGCGAACAGGTACGCGACGGCCCAGCCCGTTTCCGGCATCTTGCGGTAGGGGCGATGCATGAAGACGGTCTTCAGCGAGCGCAGGTATTCCGCCGGGCACAGTCCGCGCTTCTCGTACATGTCGTTCAGCGCGTGCAGCGTCTCGTCGATGTAGCAGGTCGTCGAGTACTTGCCGTTGAAGACCGGGAAATCCTGCACCTGGTGCGTTTCGCTGCGGTCCTGGCCGCAGAAGCGCAGCATGGGCTTGCGGAAATCCATGATGCGGTAATCGGAGGCCGAGCCGGAACGCACGAGATCCACCTCGGCCAGCTTCGGGTTCTCCTCGAGCAGCATGGCGACCGCGCCCGCACCCTGGGTCGGCTCGCCGCTGCTGCCGCGACGGTACTCCGCGATGTCGGCGCACACGACGATCGCCTGGCTGCCCTTGCCGTCGTGCGCGAGATGGCGGATCGCGCCCTTCATGCCGTAGACGCCGCCCAGGCAGGCGTGCTTGAACTCGGGAACCTCGCAGCTTCTCGCGATCGGCGGCAGGCCCTCGGCGACCAGCGCGCGATCGACCATGCCCTTCACGATGATCGCGCCGGCCGAGTTGTCGGTGCTGGATTCCGTGCCCAGCCCGAGGAACTTCACCCGGGCCGGATCGACGTCGTACTGGCGGATGAGCCGCATGACCGCGGTCGCTGCGAGCGTGTAGACGCTCTGCTGCGGGCCGCGCACCCGGAAGCTTCGTCCGACTGTTTCACGAATCTTGGGCCAGTGGTTGCCCGTCCACTCGCACCAGTCGTCCAGCCACACGCGATACGGCGGGACATAAGCGGCCAAGCCGCTGATTCCGATGGAATTCTTCTTCATTGAGCCGGCTGAGGTTCGCTACGGGGGCCGCCTGTCTGGATCGCGGAGCCCGGAAATTCTAGTTCTCCCCGGGGTGCGGCTCAAGCAGCCGGGCGCGAACCTTTTCGCACGCCCGACCCGCCGGCGGTCTTCGCCTCTGCGAGTGTCGACCTACAGCGACAGCGCCGTGTAGAGCATCACCACGAGGAAGACGAGCAGCAGGCCGGTCAAGTACGTGACGGTCAGCAGGATGAACTTGAACACCGTCACCAGGCGTCCCTGGCCGTACACGCGGCGCAGCGACTTGTAGAGGTAGACCGGCACGTAGATGCCGACCGCGAAGCCGGCCAGCGAGGTAACGAACTCCGGTGCGCGCACGACCCCGAGCAGGCGGGAGAACAGGATGTCGAGCGTGAGGATCAGGAACAGGAACGCGTGGAAGTGCAGCACGAAGAGCAGGTGCTCGGCGTAGTAACGCTTCGACAAGGGGTAGAGGATCTTGAGGACCAGCGCCATCAGCGGCAGCAGGACGAACAGCGACGCGGGAATGTTGTCGAGGAGCTGCCGGGCGAAGCTGCGCCCGTCGTCGGCCGTCACCCGCTCGCACATCTCCTTCAGGCGGGCAGGCGTCAATCGCCGCTCGAGCCACGCGGGCAGCTCCATGTTTTCGAGGTCCTCCAGGGAGCAATGCACGTTGAGCCCCGAGCCTGCGTTCCCCCCTTCGGCAGCCTCGCCTGCCCGCCTGCCGATCGTGATGCCTTCTGCCTCGAGGTCCCTGAGCATTTCCTCGCGCGCCCGTGTGCGTTCCGCCTCGGCTGCCGCCGGGTCGAGCAGCAGGCCGAACTGCTCGTGCGGATCGAAGAAAGCCACCAGGAAGAACACGAGCGACAGGAGGAGGTAGGTGCGAAACGGCGGCATGTACCGCGCACGCCGGCCCATCAGGTACTCGTGCGTGAGGCGGCCCGGGCGCGTGACGAGCGGGATGAGCGTTCGCCACAGCCGCGAGTCGAGCTCGAACAGGTCGCCGACGGCGTCCCGCACGAGCTCCCAGATGCTGATCAGCCGGCTCTTCGCCCGCTGGCCGCAGGCCGAGCAGTACTGGCCGCTGAGGGGCGTCCCGCAGTTGAGGCAGGACGGAACGGGTACCGCGACCTCATCGACGGTGTCCGCGTGGTGCAGGATGCGCCGCGTCGCCGTGAAGCGGTCCGGGAAGCGCTCGAGGCCGTCGCGGCGCATGCGTTCGGCAGGCCCGGACAGGTAAGCGTCGAGTGCCTGGGCGTCCTCGAGGAAGTACTGGACCACGCGCCGCACTCGTTGCGGGTCCTCGTCCTCCGCCGACCACGTGACCGCGCGCACGAAGCCCGGCAGCTCCAGCATCTCGCGCACGTGCGCGGCGAGCCAGGCGTCGAACGCCTCGGCGACGTCCCGGTCGATGCTCAGCGTGACTTCGTAGACCGGGCCAGGAGCCGTGGCCATGTGCGGGTCAGTTCGCCGGGTCTGCGTCCGCGGCGGGGGCCGGATCGGCGGGTGGCGCCGGTTCCGGCGCCGCCTTGCCGGCAGGCGCCGGCCTTGCCGGGCGTGCCGTCTTCCTCCGGCCGGTGACCTTGGACTTGGCGGCCTGGCGTGCCGCGGGTCGTCCCGCGTCCTCGCGCGCGGCGCGTGCCAGCTCGTCGGGCGCGAAATCGTCCACCGACAGGATCGCGCAGAGTTTCTCGTGATAGTCGAGCAGCGCCTGCTTCTCCTCCGCGGAGATGACTTCCGCGGCGGCGGCCTCCTCGATCTGGTGGCCCAGGTACTCCGAGCGGATCAGCCCTTCCTTGTGCGCCTGCCGCAGCCGCTTCTCGAGCGGCGCGAGCTGCTCGGACACGAGCAGCGTTTCCTGCAGCAGGCCGACCTGGTTGCCCGGCTCGATCGTCGTGTACGCCTGCTCGCACAGGCGTTCGCGCGCCTCGCCGGTGTGCGTGATGAGGTCCACGATCTTCGCGCCGAGCTCGTCGGCCGGCGAGGAGTAGGTACGGCCGCGAGGGAAGATGAAGAAACGCAGGAAAGCCGCCACGGGGCGGTTCGGGAAGTTGCGCAGGAAGCTGTGGAGCTGTTCCTGCGCGTGATACATGAGCGTCCGCACCGACCATTCGACGAGCGGGAGGTCGGTGGCCCGGCGGCCCTGGTTCTCGAAGTGCTTGAGGACCGTCGAGGCGAGGTACATCGAGCTCAGCACGTCGCCCAGCCTCGCGGACAGGAGCTCCTTCTGTTTCAGCTTGCCGCCGAGCGTCAGCATCGCGACATCGGCGGCCAGCGCAAACGCCGCGCTGTACCGGTTGATGTTCTGGTAGTAGCGCCGGGTCGGCGTGTTCAGCGGAACGCGGCTGAACTTCGCGTGCGTGAGCGCGAGAAAGAAAGCGCGCGCGAGATTGCTGATCGCGTACCCGATGTGCCCGAAAAGGGCATCGTCGAACTCGACGAGACCGCGCTGGCGATCGGGATCCTGTGCCGCGTTGAGCTCGCGGAGCACGTACGGGTGACAGCGGATCGCGCCTTGGCCGAAGATGATCAGGCTGCGCGTGAGGATGTTGGCGCCTTCGACCGTGATGGCGATCGGTGTGCCCATGTAGCCGCGGCCGATGTAATTCTTCGGGCCCATCATGATGCCTTTGCCGCCGTGCACGTCCATCGCGTCGTTCGCCACCTTGCGGCCGAGCTCGGTGCAGTGGTACTTGAGGATCGCCGCCGGCACCGCCGGCTTCTCGCCCTGGTCGATCGCGCCGGACGTGACCGACAGCGCCGCGTTCATGATGTAGGTATGGCCGGCGATGCGCGCGAGCGCCTCGCCGACGCCCTCGAACCGGGCGATCGGCAGGTTGAACTGCTTGCGCAGGGCGGCGTACGCGCCGGTGGCGTAGGCGGCCGCCTGCGCACCGCCCGCCGCGGTCGCCGGCAGCGTGATCGCGCGGCCGACCGAGAGGAGCTGCACCAGCATCTTCCAGCCGTGACCGGCCATCGCGGGGCCGCCGATGATGTAATCGAGGGGCACGAACACGTCCGTGCCGGAGGTGGGCCCGTTCTGGAACGGTGTCGCGAGCGGCAGGTGGCGCCGGCCGATCTCGACCCCGGGCGTGTCGACCGGGATCAGTGCTGCGGTGATGCCGTATTCCTCGCGGTCGCCGAGCAGCCGGTCCGGATCGTACAGCTTGAAGGCCAGTCCGAGCACCGTCGCCACCGGCGCAAGCGTGATGTAACGCTTGTTCCAGGTGAGCCGCATGCCGACGATCTCTTCACCGTTCCATTCACCGTTGCACACGATGCCCTTGTCGATGATGGCCGCCGCGTCCGACCCGGCCTGCGGCGACGTGAGGGCGAAGCAGGGAATCTCGTCCCCGCGGGCGAGGCCCGGCAGCCAGCGTTCCTTCTGTTCCTCGGTCCCGTAATGCAGGAGCAGCTCGGCCGGGCCGAGCGAGTTCGGCACGCCGACGGTAGACGACGCCGTCGTGCTGCGGCTCGCAAGCTTCGCGATGACCATCGCGTTGGCGTAAGAGGAGAACTCGAGCCCGCCGTACTTCTTCGGGATGATCATCGCGAAGAAGCGGTGCTGCTTGATGAAATCCCAGATTTCCCGCGACAGGTCGGCGCGCTCGTGCGAGATCTCCCAGTCGTCGAGCATGCGGCACAACTCCTCGCACGGGCCGTCGAGGAACTCCTGCTCCTCTGCTGAGAGCTTCGGTGCGGGGCAGGACATCAGCCGGTCCCAGTCGGGCATGCCGGAGAACAGCTCGCCGTCCCACCACACGTTGCCCGCTTCGAGTGCGTCGCGCTCGGTTTCGGACATGTGCGGCACGATCGTGCGATAGAAATCGAGCGCGGGCCGGGTGATCTTGTCGCGCCTGAACTCCTTGAAGTTCAGGGAGACCATGCCGGCGAACAGCAGCCACAGCAGGAGCAGCCACAGGAAGCCGCCTTCGCCCAGGACCGTGTAGGCGAACAGCGCGATGCCGGTCGCGATGGTCGACTGGCGCAGCCCGATGCGGTTGTAGGCGAGATAGATGCCACCGCCCGCGAACAGCAGGAACCAGGACAGACCGACGACGAATCCCGACACTCTTGCGCCCTCCTGCGATGCGGGACGAGGCTGGAAGCTAGCTCACGAGGCCTTTGGACGCGACCGGCATTTCTCGCCGATCGAGGCACGCGAGCCGCGTGCGGTCATTCTACAGAAGCGGGCGCCCCTCCGCGGAGTCGAGCAGCACGGATTTGCATGCCGCGCCCGCGGCCGGCGCCCGGGCGCGGCTCGCGCCGCCCCGGCTCAGAGCAGGTCCGCGATGGCGGCGCGCTCCTCCCGCAGCTCACCCTCGGTGGCGCGCATGCGCTCGCGGCTGAACTCGCTGATCTCGAGATCGCGGACGATCTCGTAGCGACCGTCGCGGCAGCGCACCGGGAACGAGTAGATGACGCCTTCCGCGATGCCGTAGCTGCCGTCGGCCGGCACCGCCATGCTCACCCAGTCGTCGTCCGGCGTGCCGCGAACCCAGTCGCGGACGTGATCGATGGCCGCGGACGCGGCGGACGCGGCGGAAGAGGCACCGCGCGCCTTGATGATCGCGGCGCCGCGCTGCTGCACGGTGGGGATGAAATCGCGCTCGATCCAGTCCTGGTCCACGAGCTCGCGTGCCGGCCTGCCGGCCACGGTGGCATGGTCGAGGTCGGGATACTGGGTCGCGGAGTGATTGCCCCAGATGATCATGCGCCGGATCTCGCTGACGTGGTAACCGGTTTTTGCCGCGAGTTGCGCGATCGCGCGGTTGTGATCGAGGCGGGTCATGGCGGTGATCTGCGCGGGGTCGATGTCCGGCGCGTTCGCCTGCGTGATCAGTGCGTTCGTGTTCGCCGGGTTGCCGACGACGAGCACGCGAATGCCGCGGCTCGCATGCTCGTTGATGGCGCGCCCCTGCACGGAAAAGATCTTCGCGTTGGCCTCGAGCAGGTCCTTGCGCTCCATGCCGGGGCCGCGGGGGCGGGCGCCGACGAGCAGGGCATAATCGCTGTCCTTGAAGGCCCTCGCCGGATCGTCGGTCGCCACGACACCGGCGAGCGTCGGAAAGGCGCAGTCGGCAAGCTCCATCACCACGCCGTCGAGCGCGGGGAGCGCCGCCGGGATCTCCAGGAGCTGGAGCGCCACGGGCTGGTCCTCGCCGAGCATCTGCCCGGAGGCGATACGGAACGCGAGCTGGTAACCGATCTGGCCGGCGGCGCCGGTAATGGTGACACGAACGGGTGACTTCATCGGGAATCCTGGATCGAGTGGCAACACCGGGCGGCGGACGGCCGCCCGAGGTCCCGGTCGCAACGGACCGCGGCCCGCGATTCTACACGGCCCGGAGGGCCTTGCGCCGACCCCGTTGCAAAACCGTGCAAGGTGTTATAGTCTACTACAACAGTATTTCACTGGCGGCGGGCGACGCGCGATAGACTGAGCACATGGACCCCAAATGGAGCGAGGACCTGCCGATCTACCGGCAGCTCCGCGACCGCGTCGTCGCCATGATTCTCGAAGGCGTGCTGTCCGACGGTGACGCGCTCCCGTCCGTGCGCAACGTGGCGGCCGAGTACCGCCTGAACCCGCTCACGGTGCTCAAGGGCTACCAGGAGCTGGTCGAGGAAGGGCTGGTCGAGAAGCGGCGTGGTCGCGGCATGTTCGTGACCGAGGGAGCGCGCCGGAAGCTCCTGAAGTTCGAGCGCAACCGCTTCGTCGAGCAGGAATGGCCGAAGATCCTGGCGACCATCGAGCGGCTCGGGCTCGATCCCCGCGAGCTCCTCGACGCCGCGGATGGGCAGGGTGCGAGCCGCGGAGACGGCGATGACTAGCCTCGTCCGCGCGCGCAGCGTGACCAAGCGTTTCGGCAGGCTGCGCGCCGTGGACGACGTTTCCTTCGAGATCGGGCCGGGCCGGATCGTGGGCCTCATCGGCCCCAACGGCGCCGGCAAGACGACCCTCCTCAAGGCGGTGCTCGGCCTCACGGGTTGCGAAGGCGAGCTCACGGTTCTCGGGCTGGACCCGTTCCGCGAACGCCGCAAGCTCATGCAGCGGATCTCGTACATCGCGGACGTCGCGGTCCTGCCGCGCTGGATCCGGGTGTCGCAGCTCCTCGATTTCGTCACGGCGGTGCACCCGCGGTTCTCGAGGTCGCGCGCCGAGGCGATGCTCGAGCGCACGAAGATCCCGCGGCATGCGAAGGTGCGCGAGCTTTCGAAGGGCATGGTGACGCAGCTCCACCTCTCGATCATCACCGCCATCGATGCAGAGCTCCTCGTGCTGGACGAGCCGACGCTCGGGCTCGACATCCTGTTCCGCAAGGAGTTCTACGGGACCCTGCTCGAGGATTATTTCGACGGGCAACGCACGATCCTGATCACGACGCACCAGGTGGAGGAGGTCGAGCACCTGCTGACCGACGTGATCTTCATCAACGAGGGCCGCATCGTGCTCCAGGCGTCGACGGAGGCGCTGCCCGAGCGCTACGTCGAGCTGATGACGTCGGGGGAGAACGCCGAGCGCGCCCGGCGCCTGAACCCGATATTCGAGCGTGACGTGTTCGGCAGGAAGGTGCTGACGTTCGAGGGCGTCGGGCGGGAGCTCCTGCACGGCCTGGGCGAGCTCAGGACGCCCGGCATCGCCGACCTGTTCGTGGCCAAGGTGAAAGGAGCGGCGGCGTGACCGGCACCCAGGTTGCACTCGTGAGGCGCGAGCTGTGGGAGCACCGCTCCATCTACGTGACGCCGCTGGTGATCGGCTTTCTGGTTTCGCTCATGGCCGTCACGGGACAGGCGACCGTCTCCGCGAACGACCACGTGCTCAACCTCGCACTGTTCGGCATATCGAGCCTCGGCCCGCAGGAGCGGGCCGCGCTGATCGCGGCCACCGCCATCGGCGTGGCAATGCTGCTCGCGCTCGCGATGGTCATACTCCTCGTCTTCTACGGCCTGGACGCGCTGTACGCGGAGCGCCGCGATCGCAGCATCCTGTTCTGGCGCTCGATGCCGGTGACCGATGCCGAGACGGTCGTGTCGAAGCTGGTCACCGCGCTCATTGCGATCCCGCTCGTCACTTTCGCCGTCACGGTGGCCACCCAGCTCGTCGTGCTCTCGAGCGCGAGTGTCTGGCTGGCCGCGCGCGGTGCCGACGTCGCCAACGTGATCTGGACGGTGGCGCCGCTCGGCCAGGTCGGGCTCGTGACGCTGGCGTACTTCGTTGCACTGCCGCTGTGGCTTTCGCCCTACGTGGGCTGGTTCCTGCTCGTCTCCGCGTTCGCCCGGCGCGCGCCGTTGCTGGTCGCCTTCCTGCCGATGCTCGTCCTGCCGATGCTGGAGAAGACCCTGGTCGGCACGAGCGTGCTCACGAACGCGTTCCTGCGGCGCCCGTTCGAGATGCCGCTGTTCTCGGGCTTCGATTTCCGCGCCTTGATCTTCGGCGGCGGGCGCGCGGAGCTCGATCTCCTGGCCCGGCTGGACCTCGGCGGTTTCCTGGCGAGCCCGGGCCTTTGGGCCGGGCTCGTCGCCTGCGCCGTATTCTCGGCCGGCGCCGTCTGGCTGCGTCGCTACCGGGACGACAGCTAGCGCGCCCGTCGCGGGCTCAGTCCGCCGTGGCCCGGTCGAGCCCGTGCTTGCGCAGCTTGCCGCGCAACTGGTGGTAGGTGAGGCCGAGCAGGTCGGCGGCCATCCGCTGGTTGTAGCGCGCTTTCGCCAGCCCGGCTTCGAGGAGCATCCGCTCCGTCTCGCGGATGCGCTCCTTGAAATCCGTCGGCAGCAGCGGCGCGCGGCGCGCCGGCGCCGGCGCGGCCTCGCTGCGTTTCGTCGCGCCTGCCGGCGTCGGGTTCTCGCGCAGCCGGAACGGCGAATCGAAAGGATCGAAGGCGATCTTCGCAATCGGGCGGTCGGGCTCCGTGCAGCGGTAGACGGAGCGCTCCACGGCGTTCTTGAGCTCGCGCACGTTGCCGGGCCAGTCGTGGCGCAAAAGCGCCGAAGCCGCCTGCGGGTTGAACCCCGCGAAGTAGGGCCGCTTGAGCTCGCTCGTCATGTTGACCGCGAAGGCGTAGGCGAGCGGCAGGATGTCCTCGGGGCGCTCGCGCAGCGGCGGGACGGTGATGACATCGAACGCGAGGCGATCGAGGAGGTCCTCGCGGAATCGTCCCTCGGCGGCGAGCGCCTTCAGGTCGGCGTTGGTCGATCCCACGATCCGGACGTCCACGCGGATGGTCTCCGTGCCGCCGACGCGCTGCAGCTCGCCGTACTCGATCACCCTGAGGATTTTCTCCTGCATGCGCAGGCTGATCGTCGCGAGCTCGTCGAGCACCAGGGTGCCGCCGTCCGCCCGCTCGAAGTGGCCCACGTGGGTGCGGACCGCGCCGGTGAACGCCCCGGCCTCGTGACCGAACAGCTCGGATTCCAGGATCGACTCGGTGAGGGCCGCGCAATTGACCTTGATGAGCGGCTGCTCCCAGCGGGCCGACAGGAAATGCAGGCGGGAGGCGATGAGCTCCTTGCCGGTGCCGCGCTCGCCGACCACGAGGACCGGCTTGGACAGCGGTGCCGCGCGCGAGACGTGCTCCAGCATCGCGAGGAAGGCGGGTGCCTCGCCGATGATCGGCTGCACGGGGCGGTCGGTGCTCATGGGATGCATTTCACCAAAAGTTGGCGAAAAATGTCAAAGAGTGGTGAAACAGGCTAATGGCCACGACGACGGATTATGGCAATTTTGCTTGTTTTTCAATTATTTGCGGCAATCCGGCGAGCTGGCACGCATCCTGCAAAATCCGGGGCGACCCGAACCCAAATGACCCGAGAGGACAGACCATGGGCATATTCACGAGATTCAGCGACATCGTGAACTCCAACATCAACGCGATCCTGGACAAGGCCGAGGACCCGGAGAAGATCGTCCGCCTCATGATCCAGGAGATGGAGGACACGCTGGTCGAGGTGCGGTCGGCCGCGGCGCGGTCGATTGCCGACAAGAAGGACCTGAACCGCAAGCTCGAGGCGCTGGAGCGCGAGCAGCGGGACTGGGAGGCGAAGGCCGAGCTCGCGATCCGCAAGGGCCGGGACGATCTCGCGAAGGCGGCGCTGGTCGAGAAGCAGCGTGCCGCGGCGGCGGCCGAGGCCGTGAAGGCGGATTACGAGTCCATCGACGAGGGCCTGGCCAAGCTGAACGACGACATCGCGAGGCTCGAGAGCAAGCTGGGTGACGCGAAGGCGCGGCAGAAGGCGCTGCTCGCGCGCCACAAGACGGCGAACAGCCGGCTCGCCGCGCGGCGCCGCATCCACGACTACAAGATCGACGACGCGCTGGTGCGCTTCGAGCAGTACACGCGGCGCATCGACGACGTGGAAGGCCGCGTGGAGGCGTACGACCTGGGCCTGCCGAAGGACCTGAAGCACGAGTTCGCCACCCTGGAAGCCGACGAGTCGGTCACGCGCGAGCTCGAGGAGCTTCGCAGGAAGGTGGCCGGCCGCACCGACACGGTCTGAGCCGCCGGAATGAGCGAATTCATCGGCATCGCGCTCATCGTCTTCATCGCGATACCGGCGCCGCTGTTCATCGTTCTGTACTTCATCACGCGATGGAAGGAGGCGCGCGAGATCTCGGGAGGCGACGAACGCATGCTCGAGGACTTGTGGGTGCTTTCGCAACGGCTGGAGGAGCGCCTGGAGTCCCTCGAGAGAATACTGGACAACGAACAGCCGGAGTGGAGGAAGAGGCAATGAGCAGTGGCGAACACGTCTGCGACGGTGGCCACCGGCCGCGCAGGTTCTACCGGGACCGGGAGAACGGGTGGCTGTTCGGCGTGTGTGCGGGAATTGCGGACTACTTCGACGTGAGCGCGGTGGTCGTGCGCGTGATCGCCGTCGTCGGATTGTTCCTGTTCTTCTGGCCGACGGTGCTCGCGTACGCTGCTGCCACCCTGCTGTTCCGCGCCAAGCCGTTGACCTGGTACGGGCGTTGCCACGAGTACGAATTCTGGCGACGTCACGGCCGTGACCAGTGGAGACACTCGTGAGCGGATACGAATCCATGCGCCGCCGCTTCTATCGCAGTCGCGACCGGGCGGTCATCGCCGGCGTCTGCGCCGGGCTGGCGGACTACTTCGGCTTCAACCTGAAGGTCACGCGCCTGCTCGCCGTGATCGCACTCTTCATGGCGCCGCCGGTCACGCTGTTCGTGTACTTCGGGACCGTGCTGCTGGTTCCGGCAGAGCACGACGAGCGCCGGCGGCGGCCGGATTACGATCCGGAGTTCCGGCGCGCGGTGCGCTCGTCACCCAGGGAAACGCTGGCAGACGTCAAGCGGCGTTTCCAGGCGCTCGACAGCCGGCTCGCGCGGCTGGAGCGCTACGTGACGTCGTCGCGCTACGACCTGGACCAGGAATTCAAGAAACTGTAAGCGGCGCGATCGGAAGGGGAGGAACGGATGAGCGTCTTTACCATGGTATTCCTCATCGTCACCGTCGCGCTCTGCGCCGGTGTCGTCCGGACCTGGCTGGAGCAGCGCAAGGGGAGGACCGAGACGAGCGAGGAGCTGGACGAAATGATGAAGCGCCTCGACGCTTTGCAGGAACGGGTGGAGGTGCTCGAGCGTATCGTCACCGACAGCCGCGTTAACCTGAAGCAGACGATCGACAGCTTGTGACGCACGCGGGCCGCGCCGCGACGCGAGATTCGCGGACGGCCGTGTCGGATGCTACTGGTTGTTCCGCGACTGGAACTCGTTCAGTTCCTCGTTGAATGCCGCGGCCAGCTTCACGATCTCCTCGTACGCGGCATCGTGCTTCTTCGTCAGCACGTCGTCGCGCCGCTTGAGCTCTTCCTCGGAATACTCCGCCTCGGCGCGCGCCGCCTGTTCCGCCTGGATCAGGCATTGCTGGTACTGCTCGAGCTGCTTGATGTGCTCCTCGACTTCCTTCTTGCCGGCGAGCATTTCTTCTTTGCTGGCCGTGCTGCCGTTCGGCACCGCCGGAGCCTGCCCCGGATACTCGCACGCCAGCGCGAAGGGCGCGGGCAGCATGAAAAGGCAGCAGGCGAACAGGAGCGACTTCTTCATACGGGTGTTACCGGTGTTGCTGAACGGAGGGCTATTTAAGCACGGGCCGGCAAATGCCGGCAAGGAAGATGCCTTCCCGTGCGCGGCTCGCTCAGGCGAACAACGCGCGATGCCGGTCGGTGCCCTCGGCCTGCTGGAGCAACAGCTCCAGGTATTCGTCGGAGCTCATCGGGTCGCCGAACAGCAGGCCCTGCGCATACGTGCAGTTCAGTGACTGCAGGAAGCCGAGCTGCTCCTCCGACTCCACTCCCTCGGCGACGACGTCCATGTTCAGGCTGCGGCCCATGTGAATGATCGTCCCGACGATCGTCGCATCGTCCGCATTGGTGGCGACGTCCTTGACGAAAGACTGGTCGATCTTGAGCGTGCTGATCGGAAACTGCTGCAGCGCGCTGAGTGACGAATAGCCGGTGCCGAAATCGTCGATCGCGAGGTGCAGGCCGAGCGCATACAGCTCGTCGAGCAGCCGGATCGTGCGCCGCGGGTTCTCCATCAGCGTCGTCTCCGTGATCTCGAGCTCCAGGGAGGTCGGCGAGACTTCGTACTTCTTGAGGATCGAGTTGATGCGGCTGATGAAGTTCGGCTGCCGGAGCTGCTTCAGCGACAGGTTCACCGACACGCGCCCCGGGTAGGCCACGGATCGTTGCCAGAAGCGGTAATCGCCGCATACGCGTTCCAGCACCCACTCGCCGATCTCGACGATCAGGTTCGTCTCCTCTGCGAGCGGAATGAAATCCGACGGCAGGATGATGCCCCGTTCCGGCAGCTCCCACCGGACCAGCGCCTCCGCGCCGACGACCACACCCGTTTCGATATTGAACTTGGGCTGGTAGTGAACCAGGAGCTCGTCCCGCTCGAAGGCGCGCTTCAGCTTGCTCTTCGTCATCAGCCGCTCGACGGCCGCCTCGTTCATCTCCGGTACGTAGTACGAGAAGATGTTGCCGCCGTTCTTCTTGGCGTGATACAGCGCGGCGTCCGCGTTGCGGATCAGGTCGATGACGTTCGGCGCGTCGTCCGGGTAGCAGGCGATGCCCATGCTCGCCGTCATGAAAACCTCGTGGCCCTGCACGTAGAACGGGTCGGCCAGGCGGTCCAGCAGCATTCGCGCGAGGCAGTCGAGGTGCGCCCGCTGGTCGTCGCGCTCCTCGTCGGCGTCGACGATCACCGCGAACTCGTCCCCCGCGAGCCGGCCGATGACCGAGTCCTCGGGCAATGCCGAAGTCAGGCGGTCGGCGACCGTTTCCAGCGTCGTGTCGCCGGCGAGATGCCCGAACGTGTCGTTGATCTCCTTGAAGTGATCGATGTCGATGTAGAACAGGTAGAGCGACCTGCCGGCGCGGCGTGCCCGGGCGATGGCGCGCTGGAGCAGGTGCTGGAACTGCATCCGGTTCGGCACCTTGGTGAGGGCGTCGATGCGGGCAAGGTAGCGGATACGCTGCTCCGCGCGCCGGCGCTCGGTGATGTTCTGCGCCGCGTAGATGCGGTCGCCCGGGCCGGAATCTTCGGCGGGTATCGTCGACCCGGTGTAGGACACCGGGACGGATTCGCCGCTGCGCGTCAGCAGGAACGCCTCGCGCGGCATGCCGGCCGGTGAATCGACCTCCAGGTCTCCCCCCTTCTGCCGGTCGACGATGAGGTCGAGCGGTTGCCCGATCAGCGCCTCCTCGCTGTAGTTCAGCATCCGCATCGTCGCTTCGTTGACCCGCGTGATGATGCCGTCGGCGTTCGTCAGGATGACGGCCTCGTTCATGCTCGAGAGCACACGATCGACGTAGTTCCGCGACAGCGTGGTCTTCTGCAGCTTCTCGCGCATGTTGTTGAAGACCTCGGCGAGGTCGCCCAGCGCATCGCCCCTGGTCACGGTGATCGGCTCGCCGAAGTCGGCCTCCGACAGCTTCTCGGCCTGCACGGTCAGCTCCCGGATGCGCCGTGCCTGCGAGCGGGAGATGCTCCAGACGACCAGGGCGCAGAGGGCCAGGGCGACCAGGGTCGCACCGCCGACCCAGATGAACGTCTGCCGGCGGTAACGCGTCTCCTGCTCGAGCAGCCGCTGCTCGAATGCGCTCGACTCGGTCGCGAGGTCGGTGAGCTCGAAGCTGCCGACGAGCCGCCCGGGCGGCAGGTCCTCGGGCGTCACGGGGTAGGTGAGGTGCAGGCGCTCCGGCGTCCACTCGGGCGACAGGGAGCCGGCTCCGCGCGCGATGCTGCCGCGCTCGAACACCGCGCCGTCGCCGGTTTCGTAGCGCAGGCCGACGAGCTCGTCACCCGCCACCGCCACCGCATCCGCGAGGAGCCGCTCGATGTGCGTCGCATCCGGAGGGGACAGCTCCGCGAGATCGTCGGCGATGCGGTGCAGCCGCCCCCGCGCGCGGCGTTCGAAGCTGGCGGAAAGGCTGGCAAGGTGCTCGTCCACGCTGGCATCGACGATGCCGCCGGCCAGCCAGCGATACTGCCCGTAGAAGATGGACAGCATCAGGCCCGCGACGACCACGGAGAGTGCCGCCGCGAGCACGAGGTATCGGGGTAGGATCCGTCCGGTCATCCTTCAATGAGACCCTGGTGGATGTATGGAGGCCGGGGCCTTTCTCACAGCGCGCAGGCAGCGGAAGCGTCGCCCATGATTGTTCTTCGTCTTATTGGCGCGTACGGTCATCGGTCGACCCATACGGTCCCCTTGTGGCCGCATCAGCGTCCCAGGACACTCGGGATAGTCTACCCGCAGTCTCCGGGGGACAGAAGCGCTTTCACCATGGGCCGGTCGCCCGCCCGTGGCCACCTGTGAAAGCGCCCGAAATGACCGGTTTTGTGCCCTCGAGCGCGCGGCTGCCCGCGCGGCGGCGCCGCTGGCGCGGGGCCCGCCACGGCGTGCCCTGCCGTGACATAATCGAGGCGCGGCAGGGGCGGAATGGGCCCGCCCGGCCGCCTCCCCGGGGGGACCGTGAGAAAGAGCGCACTCATTGTCGACGATTCGAAATCGGCGCGGCTGGTGCTCAAGCGCATGCTCGAGGTCCACGACCTCGAGATCGCGACGGCGGAATCCGCCGAGGAGGCGCTCGAATACCTGAACGATCACCGCCCCGACGTGATCTTCATGGATCACCTCATGCCCGGCATGGACGGGTTCGAGGCGGTGAGCGCGATCAAGAAGAACCCGGAGACCGCGACCATCCCCATCATGATGTACACCTCCCAGAAGGGAGAGGTGTACGTGGGCCAGGCCCGCGCGCTGGGCGCGGTGGGCGTGCTGCCCAAGGAGGTCGGTCCCGTCGAGGTGTCGAAGGTGCTCGAGTCCCTGCGGGTCATCGGCGATCACGCGGATCGCGAGCGGCGCGCGGCGAGCGCCGGCGACAGCCGCGAGCCGGGCGACGATGCCGAGCTCGCGCGCTTCGACGACGACCTGCGCGAGCTCATCCGCGACCTGTTCGCGCAACAGCGCGCCGTCATTCGCCGCGACCTGCTCGACAGCTACGAGACGATCGCGCGCCGGGTCGCGGACGAGATCCGCGCTCCCGAATCCGTGGAGGTGCCGCCGGCCGTGCCGGCCCCCGCGGGCGTGCCGGCGGTGCTGAAGGTCGCGGTCGCCGCGCTGCTCGCGGCCAGCATCGCGTTCGCATGGCTGTTCTTCGAGCGCGACCGCGATTACCGGCTGGCCGAGGCGCGCGCCACCGAGCTCGCGGCCACGCTCGAAGCCCTGCGCAGCGCACCGGCCACGGCCCCCGGGTCCGTGCAGGACGCCACGGCTCCGCCGCCCGACCTCATGCCCGTGATCGAAACGGTCGAGTGGGCCGTCAACCGGTCCGGTCCGTACGAGTTCGACGAGCTGCCGCTGGGCGACCGGCGCGTCGCGCTGCTCGAAGGCCTCACGGCACGGCTGCTCGAGATGGGTTTCGAGGGCCAGGTGCTGGTGGAGACACACGTCGGCGATTTCTGCATGGTCGGCGGCGGCGAGGGCCTGGAGCTCGCGCCGGCGGAGCTCGACGTCGCCGATTGCGAGCAGATCGGCTTCAGCGCCAGCGAGGCGCTCGAGCTCGGGCTGCGCCAGTCCGTCGCGTTCGCGAACTTCGTCAACGTGACGGAGGAAACCACGGAGGGGCGGATACGGTTCGTGATCGTGTCCCAGGGAAATGCGCAGCCGGCGGTGCCGTACCCGCCGCTGGTGGCCGGGGTGTCCGCCGGGAGCTGGAACCAGGCGGCGCGGGCGAACCAGCGCGTGGAGATCACCCTGCTGCCGTCGGGCTGAGCGTGCCTGCCGCCCGGCACGGCACGCGGCGTGGACCGCCGCCGCGCCGCTACGACTGGCGCTTTTCGACGAATTCGACGGGCTCGCTGCGCCCGGTGGTCCGCATCGTGCCCTCGACCACCGCGCCGGCGGCGACGGCGATCGCCTCGCCGGTCACGGTGCCCGTGATGCGGGCGGAATCCGCGATTTCGACGTGCCCCGTCGCCTCGATGTCGCCTTCGACGGTGCCGGCGATCATCACCGAGCGCGCCCGCAGGAACCCGCGCCAGACACCCTTCGCGGTGATGGCCACCGAGCCCGAAAGATCGCTGTCCCCCTCGACTTCGCCGCTGATCATGAAATCCCCGGTGCCCGAGAGCTGTCCGGTGACCTTGCAACCTTCGTTGATCAGGCTGACCGGGCCGGTCTGGCGGTCGCGAAAGCGGCGTTTCTTCGAGTCGTTCATGCGGGCCGTCTCCCCTCTCTCCCCTCGGGCGGAAACGGCACATTATCGCGCCTCGGCGGCGCGGGTTGTGACGGGGTTGGCACTGCGTCGCGGCGCGTGCCGCCGCGGGCCGCTCGCGCTCAGTCGTCCGCTTCGCGCCAGCCGTGACCGAGCGTTTCGATGTCCTTGAGCTCCCCGCCCTCGAACCGCAGCTTGCGCACGAGGCGCCGCGGCCCGAAGTTGTAGATGTATTCCGTGACCTGCACGTGGTGGTAGAAGTTGCCGGGGCCGAAGCGCACGCCTTCGGCACCCTTGAGCCTCAGCATCTCGAACGGCGTGTACGCACGCACCACGAAACCGCGGTCGCGGACGGCCGTCGGCTCGCCGCAGTACGCGACGACCTCGACATCCAGCATGCCCTCCCGCACGACCTTGTCGCCGCAGCGCAGCGCGTGCGCCGGGGCGCTCAGGAGCAACGCGCCGAGCGCGAGGATTGCGGCGGTGATCGTGCTGCGCATGGTGGGGGTCATGGCGCTACCTCGAGTTCACATTGTAAGACACCGCGCTGAACGTTGCCTGAATCGCGGCCGGCGCCGGCGAATCGCGTTGTCAGTCCGTGTTACCGGTCGGTATAGTGACGTACCGCGCCCGTTGTCAGTCGCTCGGCCGGCAGGAACATGAAGCAATCGTTGACAGGCCCAGGGACATTCGACGACAGGATCGGCGCGCTGGTCGGCGGAGGGATTGCGACCAATCTTGCCGGTGGACTGAAGGGAGTCGAGAAGGAAGCCCTGCGGGTGCGCCCGGACGGCTGGCTGTCGGACCGCCCGCATCCGCGCCTCCTCGGCTCCGCGCTCACCAACCGCTACATCACCACCGACTTTTCCGAAGCGTTGCTGGAATTCGTGACGCCCGCGTTCGCCCAAACCTGGGAAACGCTGGGATTCTTGTGCGACATCCACCGGTTCACCTGCGAGCGGCTGGACGACGAGCTGCTGTGGCCGGCGAGCATGCCCTGCCGCATTCCCGAGGACGACGCCATCCCGATCGCGCAGTACGGGACTTCCAACGTCGGGCTCATGAAGACGATCTACCGCCGGGGGCTGGCTCATCGCTACGGGCGCAGCATGCAGACCATAGCGGGCGTGCACTTCAACTATTCCGTGCCGGAGGCGTTCTGGCCGGCCTGGCAGGAGCTCGAGAAGGTGCGCGGCGATCTCGGCGCGTTCCGGTCCGCAGGTTACTTCGCGCTCGCGCGCAACTTCCGGCGCCTGGGATGGCTGGTGCTGTACCTGTTCGGCGCCTCGCCCGCCCTGTGCCGCTCGTTCGCACCGGCCGGCTCCGCGGGCCTCGAATCCTGGGACGAAACCACCCTGTACGCCCCGTACGCGACGTCGCTGCGAATGAGCGACCTCGGTTACAGCAATCGCACCCAGGCGAAGATCAACATCTCCCTCAACAGCCTCGACGAGTACGTGCGCGACCTCGTCGCCGCCATCACCACCCCGGAGCCCGCGTTCGTCCGGATCGGCGTCAAGGTGGACGGCGAATACCGGCAGCTCAGCGCGAATCGCCTGCAGATCGAGAACGAGTATTACAGCCCGATTCGCCCGAAGCGCACCGCCTACACCGGCGAGCGGCCCACCGCGGCGCTGCTGCGCGCGGGGGTGGAGTACGTCGAGATCCGCTCGCTCGACATCAGCGTCTTCGATCCCGCCGGCATCAACCAGAACACGATGCGGTTCATGGAGGCGTTCCTTCTCTATTGCCTGCTGGAGGACAGCCCGCCGTTCGACGACCGCGGGCTGGACGAGGCCGCCTCGAACCAGTCGCGGGTGGCGCGGCGCGGGCGCGAGCCCGGTCTCGAGCTGGAGCGCGACGGCCGTGCGGTTCGCCTCGTGGACTGGGCCGGCGAGATCGTCGCGCGCGTGCGCGCCGTGGCGGAGCTCGTCGACAGCGCGACCGGCGGCAGCGATTACGTGCAGGCCGTCGAGCACCAGCAGCGGAAGATCGCGGATCCCGCCGCCACGCCGTCCGCGCGGCTGCTCGCCGCGCTCGAGGAGAGTGGCGGTGGCTTCTTCGACCTCGGGCTGGCCGCCGCCCGCAATCACCGGGACTATTTCCTGTCGCTCGCACCGATGAACCCCGAACGGCAGGCGCAGCTCGAGGAGGAGGCACGCGACTCCGTGCGCCGCCAGCGCGAGATCGAGGCCGCCGATCGCCTGAGCTTCGAGGAATACCTCGCGCGCTACTTCGCGGGCACCTGACGCCCGCCGGCACCCGCCTGTGTGCGCTCCATCACAGTTCGCCGCTTCCGGCCTGAGCGCGCGGCCGCACCTGACTTATTCTTCCCGTCGCAGGCGCGTGCATCCGGCGGGACAGCGGAGTGGTCAAGAGCTTCTATTTCGGCATCGTGTTCGGTATCGCGGCGACGGTTGCCGCGCTGTGGTTCGTGCGCGTGGTCGACCAGCATCGCGAGCCCTCGATCGTGACGGTCGAGCCGAACGGCGGCAATCGCGAGGTCTTCCACGTCAACCTCCCGGAAGACCGCATCCTGGCGCGCAGCCCGGATGGCGCGACGCTGCTGCCGGAATCCCTCGCTTGGCCCGCCGCGCCCGTCCTCGCCGGCGTGCAGGCCGAGCTGTACAAGCTGCGTGACGCGAACGGCGTGGTGGTCGGCGTCGCGAGCCGCATCAGCGGGCCCGGCGACGCGACGGGGTCGGTGCTGGAGTGGGCGCTGCACCTTCCTGCTCGCGGCACCGTCTACGCGACCCTGCGGCCGGGCTCGACGGCCGACGGCTACCGCGACGGTGCGTTGCGCGCCGGCACGCGCGAGTTCGCCCGCCTGCGCGGCACGGTGACCGAGCGCTTCGAGTCCGCCGGAGACGACGGCGGCCGCATCGAGCTCACCACGGCGCTGGTGGCGATGGGAGAGCCGGAATGAAGTACCTGTTCGGCTTCATCGTGGGCACACTGTTCGGCGCGGCGTTGTGCCTCGCCGGCCTCTATCACAACCCGTTCGCCGACGCCCGCGGCGCAGCGGCGATCGCGATTTCCGACCAGCTCCTCGGCGAGTTCAGCTTCCCTGCCGTCGCGGCCGAGTCGATCGCGTTCACGAACGACGGCGAGTCGACGCCGGCGCCGCATCCTGCCGGGATCGCGGAACTGTGGGAGCCGGCGATCAGCCGCACGCGCGTGCTCGTGACGGTCATGACCGAGCGCGGCGAGCCCGCCGGCATCGGCGTCAAGTTCTCGTCGGATTCCGAAGCGACGCGGCTGCTCCGCTCGGAGGCTCTCGTCGACAGCGCGTGGCACGTGTACCTGCCGGGCCGCGGCACCTTCTTCGTGGACCAGACCGAGAACCTGTGGGGCTACCTGCGGGACGTCGTCATCCCGGCGCGCTGGAGCTCCGCCGACAGCTGGCGCGGCACGTGGTTCGGCATCGTGACCGCCGGCCCCAACGCGTTGCGCACCGCACGCCTCGTCGGCGGCAGCGGCCGGTTCGCGGACCTGGACGCCGAAGCCGTCGAAACCTGGAACGCGCGTGCCTACTCGACGCAGCAGGGACCGGTCGCGATGCAGGGCAGCCTCATGATCGCCCTGCCCGGACCCCCGCCGGTCGGACTCAGCCAGTAGCCTCGAGCGGCACCTCCGGATCCGCGAGGCGTGCGCGCTCCACCCGGCCGCCTGCGGCGATCACCTGGCGCGCGCGCAGGAAATCCTTCGGGTTGTTGACGGCATCGAGCGCGATCAGCTTCCCCTCCTGCAGGTACGCGCACGAGAAGGCACGCGTGCGCGGGTCGCCGCGCAGGACCGCCTCGTCGTAGCCCTGCGAAAGCCCGGCGATCTGCAGCTTGAGGTCGTACTGGTCGGACCAGAACCACGGCACCTCCGCGTACCGGGCGTCCTCGCCGCAGATCACGGCCGCGGCCGTGCGCGCCTGCTCGAGCGCGTTCTGCACGCACTCCAGCCGCACGCTGCGGCCGATCACCGGGTTGGGATGGAACGTGCAGTCGCCGACGGCGAAGACGTCCGGGTCGGACGTCCTGCAGCGCTCGTCCACCACGATGCCGTCGTTGACCGCGAGCCCGGCGCCGCCGGCGAGCTCGGTGTTGGGGACGATGCCGACGCCGATCACGACGAGATCGGCCGGGATCTCCGTTCCGTCCGCGAGCAGCACCCCGCGCACGCGGCCATCCCCGACGAAGGCCTCGATGCCGGTGTCGAGCCGGATGTCGACGCCGTGCGCGCGATGCTCGGCGGCGTAGAAGTCGGAGACCGCCGGGCAGACCACGCGCTTCATCACCCGGTCGAGGAGCTCGACGACGGTGACCTCGAGGCCGAGCTTCGTCGCGACCGCGGCGACCTCGAGGCCGATGTAGCCCGCGCCGACGATGACGAGGCGCCGGCCCCGGCCCATGTCGGCCTGGATCGCGCGCACGTCGGCGACGTTGCGCAGGTAGTGGATGCCTTCCAGCTCGACGCCGGGCAGGTCGATGCGCCGCACCCGCGAGCCCGTCGCCAGCACGAGGGTGTCGTAGCCGATGCGCTTGCCGTCGGCGGTCACGAGCACCTTGCTTTCCCGGTCGAGGCGCTCGATGCGCGTGTCCGGCATCACCGTGATGCCGGGCTGCTCGTAGAACGAGGACGGCTTCACGTACAGGCGCTCGACCGGCAGCTCGCCGGCGAGGAATTTCTTCGACAGCGGCGGCCGCTGGTAGGGGAGCCAGGGCTCCTCGCCGACCAGCACGATCTCGCCGCGATGCTGCTTCTGGCGCAGGCTGGCGACGACCTGGCCGGCGGCGTGGCCGGCGCCTGCGATGACGACTCTGCTTGCCATGGAACGAATTTGGACGACTCACGACAATGATGCCGTTCCCGGCGCCACCGGCGCCAGTCGGAGCGCCTGCGGTTCCAGCATGTGGAGCGCGGCTCGGCTAACATTCGGCGCAGGAGGAGGCGCATGCAGGTCAAAGCGATACGTTTTCACGAGCACGGCGGACCCGAGGTGCTTCGCCTGGAGACCGTGGATCTGCCGGAAGCCGGGCCGGGGGAGGCGCGGGTGCGCCATACCGCGATCGGCGTCAATTTCATCGATACCTATCATCGCAGCGGGCTGTACCCGCTCGAGCTGCCGTCCGGACTGGGCAGCGAGGCGGCCGGCGTGGTCGAGGCGGTCGGCCCCGGCGTGACCGAGGTCGCGCCCGGCGATCGCGTCGTCTACACGGGACGGCCCCCCGACGCCTATTCCGAGGCGCGCGTGTTCCCGGCCGAGCGGCTGGTCCCGATCCCGGACGGTGTCAGCGACGAGCAGGCCGCCGCCGTGCTGCTCAAGGGACTGACGGCGTGGTACCTGCTGCGGCGCAGCTACCCGGTGAAGGAGGGCGACCCGGTCGTCATCTACGCCGCGGCGGGCGGCGTCGGCTCGCTCGCGAGCCGCTGGGCGCACCTGCTCGGCGCGCACGTGATCGGCATCGTCGGCACGGAGGAGAAGGCGAAGCTCGCCCGCGAGCACGGCTGCCGCGACGTGATCCTGATGACCGAACCCGATCCCGCGGCGCGCGTGCGCGAGCTCACCGGCGGGAAGGGCGTCGCCGCCGTGTACGATTCCGTCGGGCGCGACACGTTCTTCCAGTCGTTGGACATGCTGCGACCCCACGGGGTGATGGTCAGCTTCGGCAACTCGTCCGGGCCGGTCGAGCCGTTCGCGCCGGCCGAGCTCGCGAAGCGCCATTCGCTGTACGTGACGCGGCCCGTGCTGTTCGATTTCATCGACACGCGCGAGCGGCTGCTCAACGCCGCCGGCGAGCTCTTCCAACTCGTCGGCGACGGCCGCCTGCCGGTCGCCATCAACCAGCGCTACGCGCTCGCGGACGCCGCCCAGGCGCACCGCGACCTCGAAGCGCGCAGGACGACCGGCTCGTCGATCCTCGTCCCGTAAGGAGCGTGCGCGCTACGGGGCGGGGACCAGGGGCCAGACCCTGGGCATCAGGAAGTAGGCGGTGATGAACACGACCACCATGAGCGGCAGGCCGACCTTCGTGTAGTCGAAGAAGCGGTAACCGCCCGGACCCATGACCAGCGTATTGGCGGGATGCGAGATGGGGCTCGCGAAGCTCGCGCCGGCCGCGATGGCTACCGCCATCATCGCGGACTGGGGCGCGACCCCCATGTCGGCCATCGCCGAGAGCACGAGCGGCGCCATGAGGACCGCTAGCGCCGCGGACGGGATGACCACCGTGAACAGCGTCGTGAGCAGGTAGAAGCCGATCACGACCGCCCACGGGCCGGAGTCGCCGAGCGCGTCGACGAGCTGGCCGGAGAGCCAGGCCGCGGTGCCGGTCTGCTGCATCGCCGTGCCGAGCGGGAGCATGCCGGCGATGAGGAAGATCGCGCGCCAGTCGATGGCGCGGTACGCGCGCTCCATGGTGAGGCAGCCGGTCAGCACCATGATGCTGCCGCCGACGACGGCCGCCACGGCCGGGGTCGCGTAGCCGGCCATCACGGACGCGACGACGCCGATCATGATGGCGGCGGCGAGCGGCGCACGGCGGGTGTCCGGCGGCTCCTGGCCGAGCGGCGTGAGGATCAGGAAATCGGGATCGCGGGCGAGGAGCTGCAGCCGGTCGCGCGGCCCGAGCAGCAGCAGGGCATCACCCACCTGCAGGCGCTCCTCGGCCAGGTTGCTCTCGAGCGTCTCCCCTTCGCGCCAGATGCCGGCGAGCTCGATGCCGTAGCGCTCGCGGAAGTTGAGCTCGCCCACCGTCCTGCCCGCCAAGCGGCTGCGCGGGTCCAGGGTGGCGTCCATGAGGGTCAGGCGCTCCGAGTCGAAAGCGCCGAGATTGCGCGACACCTGGGTCTCGATCTCGAGCTCCTGCAGGCCGCGCAGCACGTCCAGGTCCTCGTGCTGACCCTCGATGAGCAGCAGGTCGCCGCCGAGCAGCACCTCGTCGCTCTTGGGCATCACGTTCAGCTTGCCGTCACGGAAGATCGCGATCACGCGGAAATCGAACACGTCGGCCAGCCGGCTCTTCGCCAGCGTCACCTCGGCGAGGTCGCTGTATTTCGGCAGCCGGACGACGAACATGCGCTCGTCGCGCTTGTACTCCGCGCTGAGATCGTTCTCGTCCTTCAGCACCACCTGGCTGAAATCCGAGAACTTGTGCAGCTCCTCCAGGGTGGCTTTCTCGCCCTGCACGAGTATGCGGTCGCCGGCCCGGAGCGGGACGAACGCGAGGTTGGTGAAGCGGTAGTGATCGCGGCGCCAGATGCCGGCGACGCTGACGTTGAAGCGGTTGCGGAAGCCGGCTTCGCGGATCAGCTCGCCGACCAGCGGCGAGCCCTCGGCGAGCGTCACCTCCGCGTAGCCGACGCGGGAGGCCACCATCGACTTGAGCACCGGCGCTTCCCGCTCGATCACGAGGTCGCTCCAGCGCTGCAGCTCGCGGAACTGGTCGAGGCGCCCCTGCACCAGCAGGCTGTCGCCCGCGCGCAGGACGGTCTGCCGGGAGGGCAGGGTTTCGCTGCGCCCGAAACGGATCAGCGCCAGGATGATCAGGCCGGTGGCCGCGCCGATGCGGCTCTGGGCCAGCGTCTTGCCGACGAGCACCGAGTCGACCGGCACCCGCAGCATGAACGTCTGCTCCGCCAGCTTGTAGCGGGAGCGCAGGCTGCGCTGGCTGCGGTAGCGGCCGCGCTCGACGCGCGTGTGCCGGGGCAGCATCAACCGGCCGACGAGCGCCATGAACAGCACGCCGGTGATCACGATGCCGCCGCCGACGGGGATGAAATCGAACACGGAGAACGGCTCGTACCCAGCAGTCCGCAGCGCTTCGGACACGATCAGGTTGTGCGACGTGCCGAACAGGGTGGTCTGCCCGCCGAGCAGCGTGCCGAAAACCAGCGGGATCAGGAGCCGCGACGGCGAGACCCGCGCGCGCCGCGACACGTCCATGACGACCGGCAGCATCAGCGCCGCGACGCCGATGTTGTTCATGAACATCGAAAGGAACGCCGCGGTGAGCATGATGACCACGACGATCGGCGTTTCGCGCCTGCCGGCGATGCGCAGCACCTGCCGGCCGATGATGTTGGCGATGCCGGTTCGCGCCAGGCCTTCGCTCAGGATGAACATCGCCCAGATCGTGATCACGGCGCCGTTGCTGAAGCCGGCGAAGGCTTCTTCCGGTGTCACGAGCCCCGTGATCGCGAGCGTGCCGAGCACGAGGAGGGCGACCAGGTCCATGCGGATCAGGCCGCTGATGAAAAGAACCAGCGCGGTGCCCAGGATGGCCAGAACCAGTGCGATCTCGAGGGTCATCGAAAGGGAGGCGAGATTCGTGTTTCCAGGTTCGGCACTTGCGGGCAGCTCACGGGGACCGCGCATTGTAACCGTTGCCGCGGCCTTCTTGCGGCGATCGCGCGCAGCGCTCACGGATGTCGCCGGCAGCGGACAGCCCCCGGCTTGCCACCGCGCCGGCCACTGTATACAAATACAGGCCGTCGCAAAACGGAACGACGCGCCATGCACGAGACGGCACGTGAGCCGGCTTCCCTCAATCCCGCGCAGCACGCCGCGGTGACCCACGGCGAGCGGTGCGAGGGCGGCTTCCGCGCCGGTCCCCTGCTCGTGATCGCCGGCGCCGGTACCGGCAAGACCATGACCGTCGCACACCGCGTGGCGCACCTCGTGCTCGAGGGCGTCGCGCCGGAGCGCCTGCTGCTCCTGACGTTCACCCGGCGCGCGGCCGAGGAAATGACGCGGCGCGCCGAGCGCATCGTGCGTGCCGCCGCGTGCAAGCGCGGCCTCGCGGGCACGCCGACGCGGCTCCCCTGGGCGGGCACGTTCCATTCGATCGCCAACCGGCTGCTGCGGCGCTTCGCGGCCAATCTCGGGCTCGACCCGGGATTCTCCGTGGCGGATCGCGGCGACGCCGCGGACCTGCTCGACGTGCTCAGGCACGACCTCGGCCTGTCGGGCACCAGGCGCCGCTTTCCCGGGAAGGACACCTGCCTTGCGATCTACTCGCGCTGCGTGAACGCGCGGCTGCCGCTGCCTGCGGTCCTCGAGGAGAGCTTCCCCTGGTGCGCCGAGTGGGAGGCGGAGCTGAGGCAGCTCTTCCGCTGCTACGGCGAGCGCAAGCAGCGGAGCAACGTGCTCGACTACGACGACCTGCTCCTCTACTGGCGCTGGCTCGTCGACGATGGAGAGCTCGCGGCGGCCATCGGCGGGATGTTCGACCACGTGCTCGTCGACGAGTACCAGGACACGAACCGGCTACAGGCGGAGATCCTCGCGGCGTTGAAGCCCGACGGCGCGGGAGTGACGGTGGTCGGCGACGATGCGCAGTCGATCTATTCGTTCCGGGCGGCGGAGGTCGACAACATCCTGCAGTTTGCCGGTGGGTTCACGCCGCCCGCCCGCATCGTGACGCTGGAACGGAACTACCGCTCGACGCAGCCGATTCTCGATGCCGCGAACGCGCTGATCGCCGAAAGCACGATGCAGTATCGCAAGCGGCTCGTGGCGGCACGCCAGGGCGGTGCCCGCCCGTGGTACGTCACCGTGGAGGACGGCGACGCGGAAGCGGAGTTCGTCGCGGACACCGTCCTCGCCAACCGCGAGGCCGGCATCGAGCTCAAGCGGCAGGCCGTCCTGTTCCGTGGCGCGCACGTGAGCGACCGGCTGGAGGTCGAGCTCACGCGCCGCAACATCCCGTACGTGAAGTACGGCGGACTCAAGTTCCTGGAGGCGGCGCACGTCAAGGACCTGCTCGCGATACTCAAGTGGGCGGCGAACCCGAAGAACCGCATTGCCGCTTTCCGGGTGCTCAAGCTCCTGCCCGGGATCGGGCCTGCCGGTGCCGCGCGCGTCTGCGATGGGCTCGAGCTCGCGGGACACGACTTCGCCACGCTGAGAGGCAGCCGGCCGCGCGGGGTCGCGGCGCCCGACTGGACGGCGTTCCATTCCCTGCTGGAGGCGCTCGCCGCGCGCGAGTCCGAGGATCCTGCATGGCACGACCAGCTCACGCTCGCGCGCCGCTGGTACCGGCCGCACCTCGAGCGCCTGTACGACGGCGTGGAGACGCGCGATGCCGATCTCGAGCAGCTCGAGCAGATCGCGGCGCGTTATCCGACGCGCGAACGGTTCCTCACGGAGCTCACGCTCGATCCGCCCGCCGCCGCGGGCGATCGCGCAGGCGATCCGCTGCTGGACGAGGATTACCTGGTGCTGTCGACGGTGCACTCGGCGAAAGGCCAGGAATGGGAGTCGGTGTTCGTGCTCTCCGTGGTCGACGGCCATTTCCCATCCGAGTTCGCGACGGCGAAGCCGGCGCTGGTCGAGGAAGAGCGGCGCCTGCTGTACGTGGCGATGACGCGCGCGAAGAGCTCGCTGTACTTGCTCGCGCCGCTGCGCTTCTACGTCACGCAGCAGCCGCGGAACGGCGACCGGCATGTCTACGGGGCGCGCAGCCGGTTCCTCACGGAGGGGGTGCTGGCGACCATGGAGCGGCGCTTCCACGGTGTCCGGGAAGGCGCCGACCCGGCCGGGCCCGCGGGCGCCGTGCGCATCGACGTGGCGGCCCGGATACGTGCGCTCTGGTGACCGATTGCGTCGCAGATGTGCCGGAATGCACAGGAGATTTTGGCGCGTTCGTGAACCTTGTCACGAAGGACGGGCTCTAAAACGGCTATACACGGGATGTCGCTCATGCGAAATTGGTGGGCGTACAACGTGGTGCGGTGAGCCCGTCGGCGGCGCCCGCACCGCTGAAGGGAATCAGCGTGGCGCCGTCGCCTTGACCGGGCACACCGTTCGAAGAGGTGTGAGGTGAAGGTGTGATGAATGACCGTACAACCGAGTATGTCGTCCCGGTTCGAGACCTGCGCGACTACTTCCGGCGGTCCATCGACGAGGCGATGAGCCGGCAGAAAGTGCAGGTCGATCCGCACGCGGCGCACTACGTCGTGAACCTGCTGACGTTGTTCGCGCGGTCGGAGGACCTGTACGAGGACCACGGGGACACGTACGGCCTGAAGCCGCTGGCATTGATGCTGGTCGATGCCGTCGAAGCGGCGACCGCGGAGCAGCGCACCTTCTCGCTGCAGCGCATCGGCGACGTGTCGTTGTTCATCGCCGGCTTCTTCGCGGACAGTCTCGCGCACCGTCTCGTCGACCTCGATTACTACATCCGGATGGGCGGGAACGCCTACGGGTCGCTTTCCGAGGAGATCCGGGGCACGCTGCGCGGACAGGCGATGGCGCACGTCTATCGCGAGCTCGCGCGAAAGTTCCAGGTTCTCGTTGACGTGCTCAACGAGGTGCGCGACAGCGCGCGCAAGTCGTCGGACATCGACGTGCTGCGCACCTACGAGGTATGGCTGAAGACCGGCAGCAAGCGGGCCGAGAACCTGCTGCGCCAGCACGGCGTGATCCCGATGCCCAACGCGGTCAGCCGGAGCAGCCACTGACGCCAGTCGTGCTTGCCGTACTCCAACGCTATCTCACGGACATCTACCGCACTGATCCCGGCCTGTCGGTGACGGATTTCCTGATCACCGACCCGGCGCTCGCCGCCGTGCTGGGCTCCGGGCGGATGGTTCCCGACACCGAGGAATCCGTGCTCCTCTGCCAGGACGGGCACGGGCTGGCGGTGTCGGTCTACCTGGACGAGGAAGTCCTCGCGCGGCTGGAAAGCGCCGATCCCCTGAGGGAGCTCCGGCCCGAGCACCTGGACGACCTCTGCAAGGTGCTCGAGGGCATCAGCCATTTCAACTACATCTGCTGGCGTGCGCAGCAGGACAAGCCAGTGAAGCTGCTCGAGCTCGAGATGCAGGCGGAGGTCGACAAGTTCGTGGCTACCTGGCTGCTCGCCCTGCAGCAGGGGGATCACGAGCTTGCGCGGCGCCTGCATGGTTGGCTGTTCGACCGTGTCCGGTTCAATCCCCGCCTGGATCGCGAGCAGGCGGAGCGTTACCGCGCGGCCAACGATTACGCGGCCCGCTTCTGCCACGGGCTCGTCGAGCGGCTGCGGCAGGACGGCGACAAGGGTCTCGCCGAGCTGCGCCGCTTCTACCGCCTGTCCCAGAACGAGAAGATCAGCCACATCCGGGCGCAGGCCTACGGCCGCGGCTGAGCGCGCCCCCGGGCCGCGCGCAAAAAAAGGGACGGTGGCGGACCACCGTCCCAAACTACGAAACAAACTGCATAAGGGGATAGGTTTGTTTCGTTACGTCACTTGGAGAGTCGAAGCACGAGGCCGGCGAACGGTCCGTTCCTGATGCTCCACTGGTTGGATGCGCGCCGCCGACATATGGTTGCAGGCAGGAAGGCCGGCCGCTGCGAACGTTTTGGCATAAGAGCGCGATGCGCGCTCCTGCAGCCACCGTCCTCAGGTGAGGAACAGGCGATAGGCGGGGTTGTCGGTTTCCTCCCGGTGCGCGTAGTTCAGCTCGGCGAGATGCGCTTCGAGCTCCGCTGACTCGGAGGGGGGCACCTGGATGCCGGCGAGCACGCGCCCGTAGTCCGAGCCGTGGTTCCGGTAATGGAACAGGCTGATGTTCCAGCGCGTGCCGATGGCGTTCAGGAAATCGAGCAGCGCACCGGGACGTTCGGGAAACTCGAAGCGGAACAGCCGCTCGTTCTCGATGACGCGCCCGCTGCCGCCGACCATGTGCCGCACGTGCAGCTTGGCGAGCTCGTTGTCGCTCAGGTCCTCGAGGGGATAGCCGCGCTCGCGCAGCCGCTCGATGAGGTGCGCCCGCTCCGCGGCGCCGTGCCGGAGCTCTACCCCCACGAAGATGTGGGCACGGTTCGGGTCGCTGTAGCGATAGTTGAACTCCGTGACGCTGCGGCGGCCGATCGCCTCGCAGAACGCCCGGAAGCTGCCCGGACGCTCCGGGATCTCCACCCCGATCAGCATCTCGCGCTGCTCACCCACCGCGGCGCGCTCGGCGATGTGGCGCAGCCGGTCGAAGTTGACGTTGGCGCCCCCGACGAGCGCGACGAGCGCGGCATCCCGTTGCTTCTCGCGCGCGACCCAGCGCTTGATGCCGGCCACGGCGAGCGCGCCGGCGGGCTCGGCGATCGAGCGCGTGTCCTCGAAGATGTCGCGGATCGCGGCGCAGAGCTGGTCCGTATCGACCGTGATGATCTCGTCCACGTACTCCCGGCAAAGCCGGAACGTTTCGTCGCCGACCCGGCGAACCGCGACGCCGTCGGCGAAGATGCCCACGTGCTCGAGGGTGACCGGGTGCCCGGCGGCGAGGGATTCGCGCATGCCCGCCGCGTCCTCGGGCTCGACACCGACGATGCGCACGCCCGGTGCGACACTCCTTATATAGGCCGCGATGCCGGCGACCAGGCCGCCGCCGCCGACCGGGACGAACACGGCATCCGGCGGCTCCGGCAACTGCTTCAGGATCTCCACGCCGATCGTGCCCTGCCCGGCGATGACGTCGGGATCGTCGAACGGGTGGATGAAGGTGAGCTGCTCCGCCGCCTCGAGCCGGCGCGCTTCCGCCTGTGCATCGTCGTAGTTGTCGCCGTGCAGCACGACTTCGCCGCCCAGGGCTTTCACCGCGTCCACCTTGATCGAGGGCGTGGTCACGGGCATGACGATCACAGCGCGCGTCCCGAGCCGCCGGGCCGAGAGCGCCACGCCCTGGGCGTGGTTGCCGGCCGAGCTGCAGATGACGCCGCGCTCCAGCGCGGCGGGCGGCAGCCGGGAGAGCTTGTTGTACGCCCCGCGGAGCTTGAACGAGAAGACCGGCTGGAGGTCCTCCCGCTTGAGCAGCACGCGGTTCTTCAGCCGGGCCGACAGCGCGCGCGCCGGCTCCAGCGGCGTTTCGATCGCAACCTCGTAGACGCGCGCATCCCGGATGCGCGCCGGGTAATCGACAGCGGTGGACATGCTGGCAGGATTTGGCTTTTCGACTAGCCTATGCGATGCGGCCGCTCGATGCGAGGCTTTCCGCACGGCGATGGGCCTTCCATAATGCAGCCATGAGTGACGTCAACATCCGCCGCAAGCTCTACCCGGCCATCGAGCCCCGGCACACCGGCTGGCTCGACGTCGGCGACGGCCACGAGCTGTACTACGAGGAATCCGGCAACCCGACGGGCAAGCCGGTGGTGTTCCTGCACGGCGGGCCGGGCGGCGGCTGCACGGCGAAGATGCGCCAGTTCTTCGATCCCCGGGCGTACCGGATCGTGCTCTTCGACCAGCGCGGTGCCGGCAAGAGCCGGCCGCACGCCGGCCTGGAGGCGAACACGACCTGGCACCTCGTGGCGGACATCGAGAAGCTGCGCGAGCGCCTCGGGATCGACCGCTGGCAGGTGTTCGGCGGCTCGTGGGGCAGCACGCTCGCGCTCGCCTACGCGGAAACGCACCCGGAACGCGTGACCGAGCTCGTCCTCAGGGGCATCTTCCTGTTGCGGCGGGAGGAGATCGACTGGTTCTACCAGCGCGGGGCCAGCCTGCTGTTCCCGGACCTGTGGCGCGATTTCCTCGAGCCGATCCCGGAAGACGAGCGCCACGACATGCTCGGCGCGTACTACCGGCGGCTGACGGCCGACGACCACGATACCCGCGTGCGTGCGGCGAAGGCCTGGTCCGTCTGGGAGGGCTCGACGAGCACGCTGCTGCCGAGCGCCGAGGTCCGGAGAACGTTCGAGGAGGAACGGGTGGCGCTCGCGATGGCCCGCATCGAATCCCACTACTTCGTGAACGGCGGCTTCATGGAGGAAGGGCAGCTCCTTCGCGACATCGACCGCATCCGGCACATCCCGGGCGTGATCGTGCAGGGACGCTACGACGTGGTCTGTCCGCCGGTGTCGGCTTACGACCTGTCACAGGCGTGGCCGGAGGCGACCCTGCGCATCGTCCCGGATGCCGGGCACGCGGCGTTCGAGCCCGGCAACGTCCATGAGCTGGTCTCGGCCACGGACAGGTTCGCGGCGTCTTGACCGACTTCCTCCTGATCAGCAACGCGCGCATCGTCAATGACGGGCGGACCGTCGAGGGCGACGTGCTGGTGCGCAACGGCCGCATCGAGCAGGTGGCGGGCGGCATCCGGGCGCCGGCGAGGGCGCGCGTGCTCGATGCGGCGGGCCGCTGGCTCCTGCCGGGCATGATCGACGACCAGGTGCACTTCCGCGAGCCGGGGCTGACGCACAAGGGCGACATCGCGACGGAATCCGCCGCCGCGGTAGCGGGCGGTGTCACCAGCTTCATGGACATGCCGAACGTCCTGCCGCAGACGACGACGCGGGAAGCGCTCGCGGCGAAGTACGCGCTCGCCGCCGGCCGCGCCCGTGCCAACTACGCGTTCTACCTCGGTGCCACCAACCGCAACCTCGACGAGATCCGCGCGCTCGAGGTCGGGGAGGCGTGCGGCATCAAGGTGTTCATGGGCGCGTCCACCGGCGACATGCTGGTCGACGATGCCGGTACGCTGGAACGCCTGTTCGCGGGGGCGCCGCTGCTCGTGGTCACGCACTGCGAGCATTCGCCGACGATACGGGAGAACGAGGCACGGGCGCGGGAACGCTTCGGGGAGGACGTGCCGATGACGGAGCATCCGGCGATCCGTTCCGCGGAAGCCTGCTACCGGTCGAGCGCGACCGCCGTCGGGCTCGCGCAGCGTCACGGCGCGAGGCTGCACATCCTGCACCTGACGACCGCGGCCGAGATGGAGCTGCTCTCGCCCGGCCCCCGGCGGGAGAAGCGCGTGACCGGCGAGGTGTGCGTGCACCACCTCTGGTTCGACGAGAGCCGCTACCCGGAGCTCGGTACCCGCATCAAGTGCAACCCGGCGATCAAGAGCGCCGCGGATCGCGAGGCGCTGCTGGCCGCGGTGAACGACGGCCGCCTCGACGTCATCGCGACGGATCATGCCCCGCACACGGCGGAAGAGAAGGCAGAGTCCTACTTCCGGGCGCCTGCCGGACTGCCGCTGGTCCAGCACGTGCTGGTCGCCCTGCTCGACCTCGTGCGGGCCGGTGCGCTGTCGGTGGAGACGGTGGTCGAGCGCACGAGCCACGCGGTGGCTGACATCTACGGCGTCGCGGACCGCGGCTACGTACGAGAGGGCTATCATGCGGACCTCGTGCTGGTGGACCCGGAGCGCCCGCAGCCCGTGCATCGGGACAACCTGCTGTACAAGTGCGGCTGGTCGCCGTTCGAGGGGCACACGTTCTCGGCGAGCATCGACACGACCATCGTGAACGGCCGGATCGCCTGGCAGGACGGCCGGCTCACGGACGAGATCGCCGGGCAGCGCCTGGCCTTCACGCGCGGTCGCGACTGAGGGCCGGCACGGTCCGCCGCCCGTGCGCCCCGAGCCGCCGGGGCGGCCCGGCGACGTGTGCTGCGTCACACCTCCCGGCCGGCCGCGGCCGGGAGGGCGGAGCAGGTCCGGTGGCGTGGGGCGTGTCGCACGAGGACCCTGAACGGGAGGCGCTCGATGCGGTCCAATCAACGTAGTGGACGCGCTGCACGCTTCCGCGAGGAAAGTGTTTACTTTCCGGTTGATCCGGCTATGCTTGCCGGCACTCCCGGACCGGGCGGACGGACGCGGCTCGGCGCGGCATGGGAATGAAGCCTACAGACACCTCCAACCCCGATTACTACCACCGAGTCGTCGATTGTCAGTGGGCTTGCCCCGCGCACACCGACGTGCCCGGTTATATTCGGCTGATCGCCCAGGGGCGGTTCGACGATGCCTACATGCTCAACCGGCAGTCGAACGTGTTCCCGGGCATCCTCGGCCGCGTCTGTGACCGGCCGTGCGAGCCGGCCTGCCGACGCGGGCGGGTGGAGGAAAAGCCCGTCGCCATCTGCCGACTCAAGCGGGTCGCGGCGGACCAGCGCGGCGACATCCGCGACCGGCTGCCGAAAGCGCCGGCGACGAAGAACGGCAAGAAGATCGCCCTGATCGGCGCCGGCTGCGCCTCGCTCACGGTCGCCAACGATCTCCTGCCCCTCGGCTACGATGTCACCCTCTTCGAGCAGCTCGCGACGACCGGCGGGCTCATGCGCACCAACATTCCCAAGTTTCGGCTGCCGCCAAAGGTCCTCGACGAGGAGATCGGCTACATCCTGGACATGGGCGTCAGGCTGGAGCTGAACCACCGGATCGACAGCCTGAAGGCGCTGCTCGACAGTCGCGAGTTCGACGCAGTGTTCGTGGGTACCGGCGCGCCGCGCGGCAAGGAGCTCGATCTTCCGGGCCGCCACGACTCCGACAACGTGCACATCGGCATCGACTGGCTGGAGTCGATCGCGTTCGGGCATACCGACTCGATCGGCAAGCGCGTGCTGATCATCGGCGTCGGCAACACCGCCATGGACTGCTGCCGCAGCGCGCTCCGCCTCGGCGCCGAGGACGTCAAGGTGATGGCGCGCAAGCCGCGCGGTTACTTCAAGGCGTCCGAGTGGGAGCTCGAGGACGCCGAGGAAGAGAACGTCGAGATCGTCGTCAACCACTCCCCGAAGCGCTTCGTGGTGGAGAACGGGAAGCTCGTCGGCATGGTGTTCGACCGCATGGAGTATTCCGTCGACGAGCACGGACGCCTCGACCGGGGCACACCGGTCGACGAGGTGATGCTGCCGGCCGACGACGTCATTCTCGCGATCGGGCAGGAGAACGCGTTCCCCTGGATCGAGCGTGACATCGGCATCGAGTTCGACCAGTGGGACTGCCCGGTGGTCGATCCGACCACCATGATGAGCACGCGGGAAGGCGTGTTCTTCGGCGGTGACTCGGCGTTCGGCCCGAAGAACATCATCTGGGCCGTCGAGCACGGTCACCAGGCCGCGATCTCGATCCACAAGTACTGCTTCGGCGGCGACCTGCACGACCGCCTGCGCCCCGGGCTCAAGCTAACGAGCCAGAAGATGGGCATGCACGAGTGGAGCTTCTCGAACGCCTACGACCCGACCGAGCGCCGGCTCGTGCCCCACGTCGATCTGAAGCACCGGTTCAAGAAGATCGACATCGAGGTGGAGCTCGGCTTCACGCCCGAGCAGACGATGCAGGAAGTGGAGCGTTGCCTGAACTGCGACATCCAGACCGTGTTCACGGCGAAACTCTGCATCGAGTGCGATGCGTGCATCGACGTATGCCCGGTCAACTGCCTGACGATCACGGCGAACGGCGAGGAAGCGGAGCTGCGCACCCGCCTGTCGGCGCCCGCCGAGAATCTCGACCAGCCGCTGTTCGTCTCCGAGCCGCTGCCGCAGACGGGCCGCGTCATGGTCAAGGACGAGGACCTGTGCGTGCACTGCAGCCTGTGCGCCGAGCGCTGCCCTACCGGCGCCTGGGACATGCAGGAAGCGACCATTCTCATCCCGTACGCCGCCGACGAGACCCCGACCCCGGAGCCGCAGCGCCTGGAGGCTTCGGGGGGGTGATGGCGATGTCGTGGGCGTCGCGATCCGGGTCGCGCGCGATGCGCGCTCCCATAGGGTGAATTTTCCAGCGTAATCGCGAGGTTCGAGCTGCCGTGCCCGGAGTCAACGACGTCGTCATCAAGATCGCCACGGTAAACGGCACCGGCTCGGCCAGCGCAAACGGCCTGCTCATGAAGTCGGTGTTCCGCATGGGCGTGCCGGTGGTCGGCAAGAACTACTTCCCTTCGAACATCCAGGGGTTGCCGACCTGGTACGAGGTGCGGGTGACCGCGGACGGCCACCAGGCGAGGGCCGATCGCGTCGACATCATGGTCGCGATGAACGCGCAGACCTACGTGCACGACATGGCCGAGGTGGCACCGGGCGGCTGGCTCATCTACGACTCCACGTGGCCGCGCAGCCGCCTGCTCGACCGCGAGGACATCACGGTGCTGGGCGTGCCGCTGTCGAAGATGTGCAACGAGCACTTCGACGGCGCCCGTGCCCGCATCCTGATGAAGAACATCGCTTACGTCGGCGTGCTGGCCGCGCTGCTCGACCTCGATCTCGCCGTGATCACGACGCTGCTGGAGGAGACGTACGCGAAGAAGAAGCACCTCCTCGGCGCGAACATGCAGGCGATCCGGCTCGGCTACGATTACGCCAGGGAGCACTTCGATTGTCCGCTGCCGGCGCGCGTGGCACCGATGGACAAGACGAAGGGGCACGTGATCATCGACGGCAACACGGCGGCGGCGCTCGGCTGCGTCTACGCCGGGGCGACGGTCGGCGCCTGGTACCCGATCACGCCGTCGACCTCGCTGATGGACGCCTTCAAGTCGTTCTGCAAGCAGTACCGCATGGACGAGTCGGGCGGCAAGAAGTTCTGCATCGTGCAGGCGGAAGACGAGCTCGCGGCCATCGGTGTCGTGCTCGGCGCGACCTGGAACGGCGCGCGCGCGTTCACGCCGACGAGCGGGCCCGGCATTTCGCTGATGGGTGAGTTCCTCGGATTCGGCTATTACGCGGAGCTGCCCGCGGTCGTGTTCGACGTGCAGCGCGCCGGCCCTTCCACGGGTATGCCGACGCGCACGCAGCAGGCCGACCTGCTCGCGTGCGCCTATGCGTCGCACGGCGATACGCGCCACGTGCTGCTGTTCCCGGCGAACCCGGAGGAGTGCTTCCACCATGCGGTGCAGGCCTTCGATCTCGCGGAGCGGCTGCAGACGCCGGTCATCGTCCTGTCGGACCTCGACATCGGCATGAACGA